>JAJRZQ010000005.1 GCA_024275165.1 bacterium
CTCGGCTTCTATCGCGGGATCGCTTAGTTCCGGTTTTTCCTCAAGCTCATCAAAGGGTTCCGGTTCCTCAATTTCATCAAAGGGTTCCGGTTCCTCAATTTCATCAAAGGGTTCCGGTTTTTCCTCAAGATCATCAAAGGGTTCCGGTTCTTCAAGATCCTCGAAGGCATCCTCAGCTTCTATCGCGGGATCGCTTAGTTCCGGTTTTTCCTCAAGCTCATCAAAGGGTTCCGGTTCCTCAATTTCATCAAAGGGTTCCGGTTTTTCCTCAAGATCATCAAAGGGTTCCGGTTTTTCCTCAAGATCATCAAAGGGTTCCACTTCCTCCAGACTTGATTCTTCCTCAAGCTCATCAAGGGATTCCGGTTCTTCAAGATCCTCGAAGGCATCCTCAGCTTCTATCGCGGGCTCGCCTAATTCCGCTTCTTCCTCCAGCTCCGGCTCTTCGAGGTCATCAAAGGGTTCCGGCTCTTCGAGAACCTCGAAGGGTTCCACTTCCTCCAGACTTGATTCTTCCTCAAGATCATCAAGGGATTCCGGTTCTTCGAGGTCATCGAAGGGTTCCGGTTCTTCAAGGTCATCGAAAGGTTCCACTTCCTCCAGACTTGATTCTTCCTCAAGATCATCAAAGGGTTCTGCTCCCTCACCCAACTCAGAACCGGCGAGGTCATCAAAGAATTCTTCATCACTCTGTAAAACTTCTAACGAATGAGACTGAAATTCGGCTAAATCTTCTTCTTCCGGCTCTTCCAATACAACATCGTTCTGCTCAGCTTCCACTACAGCCTGCGGGAGAGTATCACGGAGACGATCCAATTGCTCTGCCTCATTGAGTTGATCGAGCCCTTGGTCTACCAATTCCGGGCCTTCTTCCAAGTGATCAAAGTCATCCTCAGCAAGGTTGTCCCAGTTTTCGGTTTGACCTTCCTCCCCCCTAGCGCTAGGGCTGGGCTGAACCTCATATTTAGCTTTGACGACCTGACGCAGATTAATCAGGTGGTGCATATTGTCTGCCCTTTAATCCTCATCCAGGGCTAGGCTTTGGAAATCAAAGGCTTCATCGGAGGCCTCCTCTTGCAGGCTTAAGGGCTCTTCGGTTTCATTTTCCTCCCCAGGCAAAACCACCGAATCCCCCTCCATAGGAATCGACAAATCAACCACCTCTTCCCGCTCTAAGGTTTCACCAGATGGAGAGGCAGAGGCCTCGGCGCGGCTGAAATGATAGCCCTCTTGATCCTTTTCAACCTCAAAGGGAATCTCATCTGAGCTGTCAAAGGGTTGCTCTCCTTGATCCTCAACCAGATCAACCTCGGCTTCTTTTAAAGGAATCGCCTTGGCTTCGCTGCTCAAAAGATCGTTGGAGTGATCCATTTCCAAGCCTTCCACTTCCACAGACTGAAAGCTTAAATCTTCCTCCTCATGGAGTTCAAGCTCATCCTCTTCAATGGCGAAGGATTCTGCGTCCGAGTCGAATTCATTAAAGTCTTCCTCCTCATGGAGTTCAAGCTCATCCTCTTCAATGGCGAAGGATTCTGCGTCCGAGTCGAATTCATTAAAGTCTTCCTCCTCATGGAGTTCAAGCCCATCCTCTTCAATCGCGGAGGGTTCAAAATCCGAGTCGAATTCATTGAGGTTTTCTTCTTCATAAGCCATATCGAGGGGTTCTTCGGTCACCTCGAGATCAAACAGGCCCTCTTCACCCAAAGCGACTTCCAGCGGTGTAGAAGGAACTAAAGAGATCGGGGACTTCGGACTCGGCTTGGCCCCCGGTTGCAGCAATTCGATATCCATATAGGGGATTTGCTCTGGAGACTCCGCGATATTTTGCAAGCCTGGGCTAGGTGAACCGGAAGAAAAAAGAACCTCAATCTCCTTAACGGATTTCTTCTGTGAGGAAACCGGTTTTTCTGGGGAAATATAGGAGTCAGCCTGATAATGGCCCTCCATCAGGGTCATTTCATTGTCTGTCGCTTTGTCGGGTTCTGCGTAACTCTCTTGAAAGTTCTCATCCAATGAAAGGGCCGCATCCTCAGCGAGTCCTATTGACGCATCGCTGAGTTCAACCTCTGCGAATAAATCGGGCTCTTCTGCGGAGGTTTCCTCCAAAGGGAGGTCTGAGTCGAGAGCTTCTTCTTCCACCTCCAGGGGGAGGTCTTCCTCATCCAACTCTTCGCTAAAATCAATCGGTTCAATCTCACCAAAAGAGGGAACCGTGCGAAATTTTTGACTGGGGTCTAGTTCTTCACTCACCTCCTCAAGACTGACTTCTTGAAGTTGAAGCTTCTCTGAGTGGCTGTGCAACAGGGTTTTGACCTCAGGGTCCACCAATTCAACCGCATCGAGTTGTTCTTTAATGTGAACCTCACGACCCTGTTCCGCCATGAGTCGGTTCAAATGGTCTTCCAGCGTGCTAAATTCAAAAGGTTTGCGAATAAACCCAGCGGCACCGAGGCCTTGAAGGTATTCTTCATCCACTCGGTCACGCGCTGAAGTGAGCAGCAAAACCGAAATCGAGCTCAAAAGCGGGTCCGCTTGGAGTGCCTTTAAAATCGCGTAGTCGTTTTTCGCGTCCTGATTGCTGAGTAGGATGATGTCAGGCTCAGCTTCGGCAGCAGTGGCGAGAAATTGGGAGGGCGTCTTTTCCACTAAGACCTTCCACCCCCAATCCTCTTCAGGAAGAGCGGACTGGAATAATTCAAGAACGAGATTGCTCTCTTCCAGTACCAAAAGCTTGTTCAGCATAGCCTTACCAATAAAAATTAGGCGGATAACCAGAGTATAGGGCATGGGGGGAAAAAATCAACCAATAGGAATCAGTTTTTCGCCCAAGAAAATGCCCTTGAGGCTTTATTTCCAAGTCAGAGCCGCTAAATCAATCAACCTTGCAACTGTTGGTTTTGAGGTTGAAAAAATCATCCGCGAAGCCCGCGAAACAAGTCCGGAAGTGGAGCTTTTCAGAGGTTTCTTTATAAAATGAAATAAAATCTAAAAAAAAACTGTCATGGACTTTACTACCTTGATCCTTATGAAAACTAAATTCGGGATTTTTACCCTGCTTATTACCGAGTTCGTTTATTTTGTTTATCCCCCCGGTTTCAAGGGCTGGGGCAGCCCCTTCAGCCCAACCCCCAAAAAAGGCCGCAAAAAAACCACCTTAGACCCCCACAGGAACAAGCCCCCCTCTCCAACCTGATCCCAAGCAGATGACCGGGGTTGTACGGGCCTGGCGAAGAAGGACAATGAACCCGATTCAAGGCATAAGATATGCATTTAGATATCTATAAGGAAAGGAAATTGAAAGGAATCTCAATTTTAAGGAGGCCAAATGGGCAACACCGAAACCCGCAGAACCCTTCGTCAGGTCTTAAATTATTCCGCTTTGTCTAAAAAACCCCATCACCTTACGGTATCCGGATTAGGGACCTTTCACATCAACATCGACCCCAGTTACTCTGGAGTCGATGTCATACTCGATACCCCCGAGGGGGTGCATATGAGAATCAACTTCGACAATTTAGAGTTTCGCCTCGCCCAATTGGTTCATTAAGCGGCTTTTCAACTCAAAACGCAAATAAAATAAAGGCTCTACAATAAAGCGAGCAATACCCCAGCAGCGACCGCCGAACCAATCACCCCAGAAACATTCGGCCCCATGGCGTGCATGAGCAAGTGGTTTTGGTTGTTGTAAGACAACCCTACATTGTTCACCACCCTAGCCGCCATCGGCACGGCAGAAACCCCGGCAGCCCCGATAAGAGGATTGATGGGGGTTTTGCTGAACTTATTCATCAGCTTGGCCATCAAGACCCCACCGGCGGTGCCGATGGAAAACGCGATCATGCCCAAGAGCAAAATACCCAAGGTTTCTAAGTTTAAAAACTTATCCGCGCTCAGCTTGCTGCCCACGGCCAAGCCTAAAAAGATAGTCACGATATTGATCAAGGAATTTTGCATGGTGTCGCTCAAGCGATCCACCACGCCTGATTCTTTAGCGAGATTGCCCAGCATGAACATCCCGATCAAAGGGGCCGCGGAAGGCAATAAAACAGCGCAGAGCAGCAACACCATCAGGGGGAGCAAAATCTTTTCCAGCTTAGAAACATGACGCAACTGCACCATTTGGATGCGCTTTTCCGCGTCCGTGGTTAACAGCTTCATGATCGGCGGCTGAATAATGGGCACCAAGGCCATATAGGAATAAGCGGCTACCGCGATAGAGCCCAAAAGGCGCGGGCTCAGTTGACTGGAGAGAAAAATCGCCGTCGGCCCGTCAGCCCCGCCGATAATCCCAATACTCGCCGCGTCGCGCAAGGAAAAGTTAATCCCCGGCACCGCGTTGAGCGCCAAGGCCCCCAAAAGGGTGGCAAAAATACCCAATTGAGCAGAAGCCCCCAGCAAAATGGTTTTTGGGTTGGCGATCATGGGCCCGAAATCGGTCATGGCGCCCACCCCCATAAAAATCAACAGGGGAAACACCCCGGTGAGAATCCCCACATGGTAGATATAATACAGAATTCCACCGGGTTCACTAATCCCCGCCAAGGGGATATTGGTCAAAAGCGCGCCAAAACCAATAGGAACCAGCAATAAGGGTTCAAACCCCTTCGCAATGCCGAGATAGAGCACCAACAACCCCACCAAGGTCATGAGGACGCGGCCTAGGCCATCGGTCCAATCTTTTTTGTTATTGGCGATTAAGGTAGCAATACCGGTGGTTTGATAGAGTTCACCAACAAGATGATTGAGGTCGGGCAGGGTTTTACCCATGCCGCCGACCGTTTTTTCGGCCACCACTTTTTCAGGTAAGATAATCGCGATCACCTGCTGGGGCAAAACTTGATCATGCACCGCGATGTCCAACTCTTGAACGCGCCCAGAAACCCCCGCCTTGAGCAGAATAGTATTCCCATCCTCGGTTTTAAACTCAGCGATTTGGTCACCTGCGTAGATAATCGAACCGGTTTGCACAAAAACATATTTGGTTTTCGCTTCCACAGAGAGCGTAATGACAACCGGTTTTTCCCCGGCAAAGGCAAGGGGGCTGAACAACATCCAACCCAAACACAACAACAGAAGATGCTTCATAGATTATAATAGGGTAATCAAGGGTTCTGAGGCTTGAATGCTGTCTTTTTCCATCACATGAACAGCGACCACCGTGCCCACCTTGGGGCTTTTGATCTCGGTTTCCATTTTCATCGCTTCTAAGATCACTAAAGGTTGATCTTTTTCCACATGCTCCCCTTCGGAAACTAAGATTTTAAAAATCGTTCCCGGGGTGGGAGCCAACACCTCAAACCCATCAATATGGGTATCGCTTTGGGGTTTGTCGGCCTCCGCCTGGGTCGGTACCGCGGAAGTAACGACGCCCCCCTCGGCGACCTGCACGCTAAAGGCCTTCCCGTCTACGGTGATGGTGTAGGCACGGGGGCCGGCAGGGGCCGCTTTTTTGCCGCTTTTTACCGAGGCCGTTTCTTCCGGCGTTGTTTTGCGGATATTGACGCTGGCCTTGCCCGTTAAGAAATCCAATCCCTTGGATTCGCAAGAGGCAATGATAAAGAGGTTCTCGTCGGTGACTTCTAAGTTGTGCTCTTTGAGGATTTGGGTCGCTTTGGGAATCCCCGCTTCGATATTGTCCAAGGGGTTGCCCTCAAAGGGGGGCTTGCCGAGTTGCTCACTGGCCAGCTTAACGACTTCCGAATCAGCGGGAACCGGGGTGCGACCAAAATAACCCAAGACCATATCGCCGTAATCGCGCCAGATTTTTTTCCAGCGGCCCTGGGTCACATTCATGTAGGCTTGCTGAAAATAAAATTGGCTCACCGGGGTCACGCTGGTGCCAAAACCGCCTTTTCGGACCACTTCACTCATCTCTTTGATCACATCGTTATAGAGATGTAGGGTTCCCGTGTCTCGCATCATCATGGTATTGGCCGTCAAGGCGCCACCGGGCATGGGACTTAAGGGGATGACGGGGCTGACCATTTTCGCTTCTGGGGGAATAAAGTAATCCTTCATGCAGTCTTCAAAGACTTCCGAAGCGATCAGAATTTTTTCAATATCCACATCCAAGGTGTAATCGGTCCCTTTTAAGGCGTGCCACATGGTGATGATGTCGGCCTGGGCCGTGCCGTGGCTGACCGGGGATTTGCAGAGGTCAATACCGTCGGCCCCGCCTTCAATCGCCGCTAAGTTGCAGGCAATGGCGGTGCCTGCCGTGTCGTGAGTGTGAAACCAGAGAGTGGTGTTTTCCCCTACCAATTGGCGCGCGCCCTTAAAAGTCTCATAGACCTTGTGAGGGTTCGCGGTGCCGCTGGCGTCTTTAAAACAAATGGAGTCATAAGGGAGACCCGATTTTTGAATTTGCCGCAAGCGCTCTAGGTAAAATTCGGCGCTATGGGCCCCCGCGCAGCCGGGAGGAAGATCCATAATGGAAACCACCACCTGATGATACAGCCCCTGGGCCTTGATGCGCTCGGCGGAGTATTCCAGGTTGCGGATGTCGTTTAAGGCGTCGAAATTGCGGATGGTGGTCATGCCGTGTTGTTTAAACATCTTGGCATGGAGGTCGATGATGTCGCGGGGCTGCTGGCTTAAAGCCACTACATTGATCCCTCGCGCCAGGGTTTGCAAATTTGCCTCCGGGCCCGCTGTTTCCCTAAAGCTATCCATCATGTCAAAAGCGGATTCATTGCAATAAAAGAAAAGGCTCTGGAAACGGGCACCCCCTCCGGCCTCGAAATGGGTGATTCCCGCCTCCTTGCTTGCCTGTAAAGCAGGCAGGAAGTCCGGGGTCAAGACCCTAGCCCCATGAACGGACTGAAACCCGTCGCGAAAGCTGGTATCCATAAATTGAATTTTTTTCTTGGCCACCTGTTCTCCTTTATATCATAAATGAGAAAGTTTTAATAAACTTCCTCTTCGTAGGTTTTAACCGCCGCGGCAATAATGGCTACCGGCGCCCCGGCAGCTTGTTTTGATTTCTTCGCTTTTTGCGCGCGGGCCGTTTTTTCCGCTTGAATCTGTTCCAACTCCTTTGCCGCGATGCCGCGAGTTAAACGGGCTACGAGCATCATCAAAAGGATCTGTAAAGACAGAAAAAGAAACACAATCGACATCCCGAGGATCATGAGTTTAACGCCTTCAAGTAACATTGAGTCTTTAGGGTTGGGGTTAGGGATAACATTCTGTTGAATGTCTGTGAAAATTTATAGCTAAAATTGAGGGAACTAGCAAGCCTTATAGGTTACCGAAGAAAAGCGAAAAAGCCAACTCGACCCTGAACCTGACAAGGCGGAAGAGAGTAAAAGAAACTCTGAAAAACGCGGAGTTTCCCCGCAAGGCAGGGACGCCTTGCCAAATCAAAAAGCGGAATTTATTGATTCGCGTTGGGGTTGTGGATTTCATTCCCCACCGAAAAGAGGGAAAAACTCGACGCGCCCCTAGGGCTATAATCAGCCCGAAGGGCACGAGCCTACCGCTTGAACAAGCGGTAGGCAAGGAGTTTTTCAGAGGGTCCTAAAATTAAAAAAAATCCCTGATAATTACGATTCCCCTGCTTTGCGCTTGGCGATTGCTCCGAGCGCGAGGGTATGTTATTCTTGCCGTCATGTGAACAATAAAAGGGGCTCCAGCGAGATAGAGCCTCCTCAACTCATTGCAGGGGCCCTTGCCCCGCCTTTCACCCGCCGAATCATCAATGAAGGAGATGGTCCATGAGTAGTGAACCTAAATTTTATCCCCCCCCCAAAGCCTTGGCAGAAAAGGCGAATGTAAAAGAATACGCGAACCTCTATCAAAGGTCGATTACGGATCGGCAAGGCTTTTGGGCAGAACAGGCCGAAGAGTTGGAATGGTACAAAAAATGGGATCAGGTCTTAGATGACAGCAACCCCCCTTTTTATCAATGGTTTGTGGGCGCAGAAACCAACATCATTCAAAACGCCATTGACCGCCACCTAACCACGGCAACCCGCAACAAACTCGCTTTCATCTGGGAGGGGGAACCAGGGGATGTTCGCAGCTTTACCTACTTTGCCTTAAATCAAGAAGTCTCGAAGTTTGCCAATATCTTAAAGTCCCTCGGGGTAAAAAAGGGAGAAATCGTCACCCTCTATATGCCCCAGGTTCCAGAATTGGTTTTTGCCATGTTGGCCTGCGCCAAAATCGGCGCGCCTCATTCGGTGGTTTATGGGGGGTTTAGCTCCGAAGCCTTGGCCGGAAGGATTCAAGACGCCGACTCAAAATTTTTGATCACCGCTGATGGGGGCCACCGAGGGGGTAAAAAAACTCGGCTCAAAGACATCGCCGATCAAGCCATGAAAATCTGCCCTACCCTAGAAATCTGCGTTACGGTGCGACGCACGGGCGAGCCTTGCTATATGGAAGAGGGAAGGGATTATTGGTATCACGAGCTGGCCTTGATGCCCTTTGCCCGGCCCTCTTGCCCAACCGAGGTCATGGACGCGGAAGACATGCTCTTTTTACTCTATACCTCCGGCTCCACAGGGCGGCCCAAAGGCGTGGTGCATACCCATGGGGGTTATCAAGTCTACACCAGCGCCACCCTTAAAATGGTCTTTGACCTCAAGCCGGAAGACCGTTTTTGGTGCGCCGCCGACCCGGGATGGATCACCGGACACAGTTACATCGTCTATTCTCCCCTCATCAACGGAGCCACCATCATGCTCTACGAAGGGGCCCCGGCCTACCCCCACCCTGACCGTTTCTGGCAGATCATCGAAAAATACGGAATCACCATCTTGTACACCAGTCCCACGGCGGTGCGTGGGCTGATGCGTTTTGGAGAGCAATGGCCGGCGCGTCATGATCTTTCCAGCTTAAGGCTCTTAGGCAGCGTGGGAGAACCCATCAACCCCGAGGCCTGGAAATGGTATCACAAAAATATCGGCCAAGGCCGTTGCCCCATCATGGATACCTGGTGGCAAACCGAAACGGGCGGATTTATGATCACCCCCCTGCCCATCACCCCCTTAAAACCGGGAAGCGCGACCCAACCCTTTTTCGGCAATGAAGTCGATGTGGTGGATGACGAAGGCAACCCCGTCCCCGCAGGGGAAGAGGGGAACCTCGTCATCCAGGCCCCCTGGCCGGGCATGGCCCGTACGATTCACCAAGACCCGGAACGCTTTAAGGAGACCTACTGGTCTAAATTCAAAAAGCAGGGCTGGTATTTTGTGGGGGACGCGGCCAAAAAAGACGAAGATGGATACTTTTGGATTATTGGCCGCATTGACGATGTGATCAAGGTTTCCGGGTATCGCCTCGGCACCGCTGAAGTGGAAAGCGCCCTGGTGAGTCACGAAGCGGTGAGCGAGGCGGCGGCCATTGCCCTGCCCCATGAGATCAAAGGCAATGCCATTCATGCCTATGTGATTTTGACCACGGGTTTTAAGGGCAGCGACAGCCTAGCCCGCGACTTAATTAAACAGGTGGGCAAGGTCATGGGGCCCATTGCCCGCCCCGAGGAGATTTGTTTTGTGGAAGCCTTACCCAAAACCCGCAGCGGCAAGATTATGCGCCGAGTCTTAAAAGCGCGGGCCTTAGGGCAAGACGAGGGAGACCTCTCTACCTTAGAAGAATAGCTCTTCTTTTCGATTAGGCGGAAAAAAGCCGATTCGCCAAGTCGATGTATTCTTGCCTCCTTGCCAAATCCAGCGGCAAGGGGGCTAGTCGCAAATCCTTGGCGTAGGTTGCCAACCCTTCAAGCTCTCCCACTGCTTTCTCCTCATCGCTGAGAGCCATGGCAGTGAGAGCCAACAAACACAACCTTTTTGCCTCCTCTGAAGAAAGAGTCGATAAATTCGGCTCGCTCCCGCTGGCGGCAAGGGCACGAAAATGAGCCTCTTGAGCTAGAGTAAGCCCGCTTAAACGAATCCAATTTTTTAAAAGCTCTTGCTCGGCAGGGAAGAGTTTTTTATCCGCAATCGCCATTTTAAAGGCGGCATGCAGGATCAATTGTAAGTCCTTTAGGTTGATGTTGGTTCGGGGCATGGCGAAATCAAAAAGGGGCAGGCGGCTTATAAGAGATCGAAATCACTCACCTGCTTGCTTTGAAGTTGTTTGGGTCGGTCTCTTCGCAAAAGCCTCAGCATGGTTGCCTCGGCTTTTTCATAGGTGAGGCGGTGCAGGTTGATGGTTCCCACTTGAAGCCGCTTTGCCAGGTGGTGAAATAAAGCGAGTTCTTCTTCTGCCAGTTGGCCATCCACCAAAGCGACCGTCGCCAAGGCGAGGAGAAAGGCTTTTTTGGCTTTCTCGCTGGTCAACTGACTTGCCAAGGCCGTGATATCCTCCGCAATCGGCTCGGTATATTCATCCACCGCAAAGGGTTCGATCCCCGCGGCAACGCGAATGGATTCCAGCAGATTTACCTCTGTCTCCACCACTTGGTTATCCTGCTGGGCCATTTTAATGGCTCCCTTGAGCAAGATGAGAGCCTCTGCTTTTTCAATTTGAGCCATGATCATTTTTAGGACTTGAAACTACATAGACCCTAAAAATACACCCAGACCGAGCAAAGATCAAGCCGCGCTCCAGCGGGCAAAAAGGGTTAAAGTCGTTGCAGCTTTAAATATTGACTCAAGGCCTGCCTAGAAAAACCCAACATCTCAGCCGCTAAGGTTTGATTTTGGTTGGTTTGCTCTAGGGCCGCCTGAATAATGGCATCCTTAGCGTCTTTTAGGTTGAGGCTGGAAAGGGTGAGAAGGCGGCCCTCGGGTTGCTTGAGCTGTTTTACTTCCTCCCCCAGCAGGGGCTTGAACAGAGCGAGAGAAAGCATGCCTTGCCGATGTTGTTCCATCGCGCTTTCAATCAATCCCTTCAATTCCTTTACATTTCCGGGGAAAAAATAGGATTTTAAAATAGAATAAAGCTCCTTGGGAACAGTGGGCTTTTTCTTTTTTTGGGCTCTCGCCGCGTTCATCAAAAAATGCTCGACTAAAAGCCGCAGGTCGTTTTTGCGTTGCCGCAGCGGGGGAAGCATCACCGAATAGGCGCTAATCAGGTGATAGAGATCCCTGCGAAACCGCCCCTCTTCCATGAGATCTCGAAAATCGCGCCCGGCCGCAACCAACAGTCGGCATTGATGTTCCTGCAGCGGATTCGGCGTGCCTGGGGTGGGCGTGACAAGGCGCAAAAAAAGGGTTTGGCATTTTGCGGAAAGTTGATCCACATCCTTAAACAACAGCGTCCCCTGTTGGGCCTGTCGAAAAAGACTGTTTTGGGAACTAAACAAAAACTCCTGCAAAATGCCAGGATTGACCCCCTTCAGACTCTGCGCCAAAAAAGGCCCCGGTCTACCGCTCGCCTTATGAATGGACTCAGCCAAGGTTTGCTTGCCTACGCCAGGTTCGCCTTGCAGTAATAAGGTTTCCTGACTTGGGGCCAAGGCTTCGCAATAGCGAAAAATCGAATCCATTACCGGGTCTTGCGAGAAAAAAGAAGCAAAGCAAGTGGTCTTGCGCTGTTTATCCGCGGCGATCTCTTTATATTTTAAAATACTGTTTTCCCTTTTTAAGGCGAGCAACTCTAAAGCCTTGGTCGCGGTGGCGATTAAACGAGGGGTGTCGATCGGTTTCAGCAGATAGTCAAAAACCCCTGCATGGATTGCTTCCAACCCCAATTGATTTTGTTCCGTCTCCAGGCACAAAATCAGAGGGATGTCTTGTGCCCGCTCCACGGTTTGTTGAATCCAGTCGGCTCGATGGGCCTGACCTGAAGGAACCTCAAAAACCACAAAAGCGAAATGCTGCTTGGAGATCAGCTCATGGAAATTGGAAAAATCACCAAGCTGCTTGATATTATGCAAACCATTGAGACTGAAAGTCAGCTCCAACACCTTACGGATTACATCGTCTTCAATCGCCAGCAAAATGGGTTGTTCTGAATTCAGCATACAAACTCCGTTACGATATACCCTTAGAATAGCTTTGCTGGACTTTCAGCGCAAGAAAAATTGACAACAATCCAAAATTCCAAGCTCAAATTCACGGTTTCAACCCTTTGGGGCCTCAACGGTTTACTTCTCCAAACTCTGCTCTAAAGCGCATTTAGACATTTGCGACAAGGAGGATAAGCGGACCTCGATTTCTTTCATTTGCATCAACAGTTCACGGTTAATCTTGTGTTCCGGGAGATTGTTCGGGATAGTATACAAATTGGCGGTCAACGCCTTTAAGGGAGAAATCAAGGTTTGCAACTCCTGATTGAGCTGCTTTAAGACAATGCGCGAGGCATTTTGATACTCCAATGCACCGGAAAACTCTTTTTTGGTATCTTGAAAAAAAATGAGGTTGACTAAAAGTTTCTGAGGTAATTGCAAGATCCGCAACTCCCCTTGCCAAGGAAGAAAGACCGGCTTCAATTTGCAGGAAAAACAAACCTCTTCTCCTACCGCGCGACGCAGATTGTTTTGCAGTAAAACATAATCGGACTCCGCAATGATCTGACAGATTTTTTTTAAGGCCTCTAAAGGAAAAAGCAGACCCGCTTGATCATTAACCTCCACCAAATTGCCTTGAAAGGAAAAGAGACATTGCGCATGGTGAGATTGTTTCCACAGGCGATACCATTGCTGTGCCTCCAGTTCATGGTTCAATTTGGCTTCTTGAAACTGAGAAAGAAGTTGTTCTTGTTCGCGCAAACGGGTTATAAATCGAATCTGAGCCGATTCGATCTCTCGGGTGAGAGAGCTTACCGCCAGTTCCAAGGTCTTTTTCAAAACCGGACCTAAAAAAACTTCTTGGTTATAAACCAAGCCTAAAGGAGCGTTTTTGAGCCGCATTAAGGCGACCCGGCAGTCTAGGCTAGCGGCCAAATTCGGGGCGGGAATGGCCAAATCGGCGGCCAGACCATTTTCTACCCTTTGCACCTGAGATTTGCTGATATAACCTAAGGGGTTGCCTATTTCATCCATGACTAAGGCATAGCCCTGCGAGCGCAAAAGAGGCTTGAGCAGAGAAAGCTTGTCTCGACTATCCACCTGGACAAAAGGTATACTGAGAAGAAAGCGCGTTTCCATAACTCCCTATAAGCGTGTGACGGGTCGCTTAAAGGAGTAGCAAAGTTGAAGGGACTTAGGTTGCTTAAAAACTACCCAAATACTGTCCCTTTTCAAATTACACACTGTGCAGCAAGGTGAAAATCTCCGGGCAAGCTGCCTTGGTAGCCAGCCCTAAAGGGGTTTTGCCCCGATAACCCCTCTGGCGTGGGTTTGCCTTAAAAGCAAGGAGCAATTCGACCAGAGGCAGGTTTTGGGTTAAAACCGCTTGGCTCAAGGGGGTTTCTCCAGCCAAGGTGCAAAGGTTTGGGTTGGCTCCCTTTTGCAAAAGGAGCTGCGCTAGGGGAAAATTATTTTCTCGAATGGCCCGAAACAAAGGGGTTTGTTTTTCCCGATCCGGAATGTCGATGGACGCTCCACTTTTCAGTAAGGGAGGCAAGCAGGGTAAATGATCGCCAAAACAGCTCCAGGTAAAGGCGCTCCACCCAGAAGCATCGACAGAATCAGCCTGGGCGCCTAAATCGAGCAATGTGGTCAGACTATCCAGGTTCCCTTGATAGGCGGCGCACATCAAGGGGGTAAATCCATCGCTGTCGGCAAGGTTGACGAGGTCGCCCGCCCTGGCCCCC
>JAJRZQ010000045.1 GCA_024275165.1 bacterium
AGAAGCGACTTTCAAGATGAAAACCCACAGTGAAGATGGAATTGCCCGCTATTTAGTCAATTTAGTCCAATCCACGCTGCGCACAAATTATATGACCCTGACACCGGGCTTGGGGATGGCCATTAAAATAGAAAGCGGTAAGGTCGCGCATATGCCCTTGCCTCGTCCTCTTTATGAAATCTATGTTCATGCCTACGGAATGGAAGGGGTTCACCTCCGCGCGGCTAAAATCGCCCGGGGGGGAATTCGTTATTCAGATCGTCTCGATGACTTTCGCACCGAGATTTTAGGCCTGGCGCAGACCCAGCAGATGAAAAATGTCGTGATCGTGCCTGAAGGCAGCAAGGGAGGGTTTGTTGTTAAGTACCTTAAGAAAAATAAATCGGAGCAGCAAGAAGAGGTGCAAAAACAATATCGCACCTTTATCCAAAGTTTGCTTTCTCTAACCGACAATCGAGTCGCCGATGAGCTGGTGCCCCTACCTGGGGTGGTTTGTTACGATGAGCCCGACCCTTACTTGGTCGTGGCCGCCGACAAGGGAACCGCGCAATTTTCAGACCTGGCCAATCAAGTCAGTTTAGATCGAGGTTTTTGGCTGGACGACGCCTTTGCCTCCGGGGGGAAAAGCGGATACGACCATAAAGCCATGGGAATTACCGCAAAGGGGGCTTGGGAGTCGGTAAAGCTGCACTTTTTGGAATTGGGTAAAGATATCCAAAACGAACCCTTTAGCGTTATTGGGATTGGGGATATGGGCGGGGATGTTTTTGGAAATGGAATGTTGCTGAGTCAAGAAATTCGTTTAATAGGGGCCTTTAATCACATCCACATCTTTTTAGACCCAAACCCGCAAGCTAAACAAAGTTTTCAGGAGCGTCAACGGCTTTTTCAAACCTCGGGCAGTACCTGGCAGGATTTCGACGCTTCTTTAATCAGCCCCGGAGGGGGCGTTTTTGCCCGCAGCGCCAAAAGCATTTCCTTATCCGCTGAAGTGAAAGAGGCTCTGGGGATTCAAGAGCCTCACCTGGTTGAGTTGAGTGGAGAAGAGTTGATCCAACGGCTTTTAAAAGCGCCGGCGGACCTCTTATGGAATGGAGGGATTGGAACCTATGTGAAATCGAGCCAAGAGAGCGACCTGCAAGTGGGGGATTTGGCCAATGACAGTGTACGGGTTTTAGCGAACGAGCTGAGGGTGCTGGTTGTCGGTGAAGGGGGGAACTTGGGCTTTACCCAAAAAGCGCGCATCGAATACGCGGTCAAGGGGGGGCGAATCAACAGCGATGCGATTGACAATTCAGGAGGGGTCAATTGTTCGGATCACGAAGTAAATTTAAAAATTCTCTTTACCAGTTTGGGCCATCAAGGCTTACTGCCCCGTAAAGAGGCCCGAAATGAGTGGTTGAAGCGGCTTGAGCCCGAGATCATTGAATTGATTTTAGCCTCGAATCGGTCCCAAGCTGAAATATTGAGCTTGGATTCAATTCGGTCACAGCGAGATTTACCCCGTTTTTTAGACTGGATCGGCTACCTTTCCATCCATCAAATCTTAGATCGCAGAACAGAATCCTTTAGTTCCAACAATTCATTAACAGCTTTGAACAAATTAGGGCAGGGGATACCCCGTCCTGATTTAGCGGTTCTGCTGGCCTATACGAAAATGCATGCCTATCAAAAAGTGGTGGATGACCCGCTTTTGCAAACTGGGTTTTTTGACGCCCTGTATCTTGAATATTATCCACAAAGCTTGCGAGAGGGGTTTGACTTACTCAGCGTCCAGCATCCCTTAAAACAGCGAATCGTTGCCACTTTGGTCGTCAACCGGGTTTTAGATCAGGCTGGATGTGCTATGATTGGTTGGATCAAATCCGTCACCAACAGGGAAATAAACCATATTTTAATCAGCTATTATTTGATATTTAAAATCATTAATTATGAAAAAATATTTAAAGAAATTTTACGGTCAACAGGCGCTACAAGCAAAGAAAATATCTATCGCTTAAAAATCGAAATCACCCAATGGATGCAACGCTGGTGTGCTGAGGTATTGAGCGGTTCTTTCCCGATTGGATTGTTTATTCAGGAGTTTTCACAATTAGAGCAAGAATTTGAGCAACTTAAAGTAAGCGCGGATTCCTCCGCAATCATGCTGCAAGAATTAAAAATTCGAGATTCGGACTTAATCAATGAAAAAACAAAACAGAGTTTAATGGGGTTATGGAGTAGGGGGAGCGCGGTGCGAGCCCTACCCCTGATGGCTGAATTGAAGTTGAATTTAAATGAAACCCTGATTTTATCCAATTGGCTGGAAGAACAATTTTGTTTTGGGGAGGTGATTCAAAAACTTCTGGAACTTCAGATCACCGATTCTTGGGAAAAAACCCATCGAAGTATACTTTTAAAGGAGCTCTCTTCAATCCGCAGCCAACTTGGAAGAGAGTATTTAACTCATAAAAAGGCAGGGCAAGACCCTTTTGGGCAACTGGCCGACCAGTTGCAACCCCTTTTGGAAAACTGGATGCGCGAGGTGCAGAAATATCTGGAAGGAGAGGGCCACTTGAGTGCTGCGGCGGTTTTGGTTTTTACCTTAAAGGAAAACTTGTCTTGAAAAAAAATAGCTCTAAAATTGCCTTTAATTCTTAAATCAAGTTCTGTTTCAGGCTTGTAGCTGTCGGATGAATAAAAATCAATTCAAATGAATTTTTGAGGCCAAATAGTTAAAAGCTGCTTTTTTTGATTTAATTTTTGTTGGTTTTCCCCTTATTTTTGTTGTGAAGTTTGTTTTTGGATTTTTAGTTTTATTAAGATTGTAGATATAATTTAAGTTATCTATACTACATTAAAAAAAAACACAACTCTCCACAAAACTCAAACCCCAAAATGCCCCAATCCCTCTCTCAAGGTAATCATCATCCCCATCTGCTACAAACAGATTCTTATAGCTTCGCAGAAATTAAAGCTTACCAGCAAGAAGCAAACTGGGATCAATTAAAAAATTGGAGCCTCGCCCAAGCCCTTGAATTTTGGCTTAAAAGTTTAAAACCCTTGACTCAAAAAAATTACGCCACCTCCTTTAAGGTTTTGTCGCGGCAGGGGTTGGTTGACCTCAATGCCTCCCTACAAGCCTTTGCCCTGATCAATCATGAACAGATTATCGACGAGATCAAACTGCAAAACCAGTGGCAAGAAGCGACGAAACAAGCGAGAGCCGCGGCCTACATCAGCTTCACCGCTTTTTTGCAACGGCGGACTCAAGGAATCATTCAAAAAGCGCTGGCGAATCGGGAGGGAGCAAATCCAACCTTTTTCAAGGTTCGAGATAAGGTAAAAACCAATCCCCTCTCTAAAGCGCAAACCCAAGCTTTTTTGCGGGAATTGGGAAAACTCAATCATCGAGACCTCTTGATCGCCAAATTGATTTTACATGGGGGAAAGCGCAAGGGAGAGGTTTTGGCCTTAAAAATTGAAGAGATTGATTTTTTTAACTCTCAAATTCGCTTTACTCAGAGCAAAACCAAGGGGGTGATTAAAGAAACCCTGATCACCTATCCACCCAGCGTGATGGATGAACTGGAAAGCTATTGCCAAGGTAGAACAGGCCTCTGTTTTGTCACCCGAAACGGGCAAGGCATAGCCCCTTACCAGTTGAATCGAACCTTTATCAAGGCGGGACAAAGGGCAAAAATCCCCTTTCCCGTGACACCTCATATGCTTCGGGTGACTTTGGTGACCCGGTTAAAGGAATTGAAAATCCAAGATTCAGAAATCATGAAAATTACCGGGCATGCCAGCCCAGCCCAACTTTTAGCCTATGACCGAAGTGATCTGGCCGATAATCCGACAGCGAAATACAATTTTTTAGAGGCATAGAACAAAAAAAAACCCGCTCAAGGCGGGTTTTTTATATCAATTTACAGTCAGTTTAAGCTTTAATCGACCTTTTGACCTCAACCAAGCGGCCTTTTGGCCCGGGAATAGCGCCTTTAACCAAGATCACTCCGAGATCTTGGTTGACTTCTACGATCTCTAAATTTTGCACCGTAACGCGTTCATTACCGTAATGCCCGGCCATCCGCTTATTTTTAAAAACTCGAGCAGGCCAGGTATGCTGCCCAATCGAACCGGGACGGCGGTCCATCATGTGTCCGTGAGAAGCGCGACCACCACCGAAATTGTAGCGTTTCATAACACCGGCAAAACCACGGCCCTTGCTGGTCCCGGCGACATCAACCCTTTGACCTTTTTCAAAAATGGAAACATCGAACCGCTGCCCGACTTCAATGGCGCTCAAATCATCCGCCTGAAACTCCACCAGATGACGGGTGGGACTGTTCTCTTTAAAGTGCGCCAAATAAGCCTTGGGCTGTTTGCGTTTTTTGGATTCCTTCAATTCCTCAAAACCGATTTGTACGGCTTCATAGCCATCAATATCTTTGGTTTTCTTCTGGATCACCGTTACAGGCCCCGCCTGAATGACCGTCACGGGGATGCGTGCGCCATTGGCGTCAAAGACCTGAGTCATGCCTACTTTTTTTCCTAAAAGTCCGTTCAACATTGTTTCCTTATATCTAAAGAGTTGATCTACTCATAATGCCCATAAATTCATATATAGTCAAGTTTTAGCGAACAATCACTTAAAAAGCTCCGACTTGGAGATCAGGAGATTGGATTATCCATTGCATAACCCCTCTTACAACAAGTATACTGGTTCTCTTAAAGCCAACTCCTTTACTGACTTTTTTTATATGTCGATCAATTTCATCTCCAACTTACCCCCCAACGCAAAGCTCTGGGTCGCAAAAGCAATCGCGGGGCTGATTATCGCCGATGGTGTGGTGAGTGACCAAGAACTCGCTATTTTGCGCGAAAGCATCTCTTTTTTAGAGAACATGGATCAAGTCAATGAAATTGTGAACATGGTCAAATCCAAGCAAAAGCCGATTTTAGAGGTACTCAAAACAGAGCGGAAGCTCTCTTGCAGTATTTTGATGTCCTTAGCTATGGTCGCCTTGACCGATGATAAACTTTCTGGGTACGAAACCGAATACTTTTCCTACATTGCCGGAAAACTCGGATTTGAATCCTCCTATGCCCATTTGGTGATCAAATGGGGAAAAGACTACATACGCTTAAATCAACAGAAAAAAAAGCTGCTGCAATATGGTGAAAAACTCCCCCCCATCTACATCAATTATTAAAAAAGTTTTTCTCAGTCTTTGACCAAAAGATCTTCCATCGCGGCCATTCCGGCTGCCAAATCAACCCCATATCCCACATGAATAAATCCCATGCCCATTGCGTGGAGGGTTCTAAACAGGTTATGGCTCCGGCATTGCTCGCCCATTTGCCCAATGCGGACGATATTGTGCCCAAAGGCATCGGCAATTTCCACCTTGAACTTTTCGTTCATGTATTTGCGCATGCTATAGCCATCCACCCCTGGAGGAAGGTCAATCGATACCACCGAATTGAGCCGATACTCTTTAGGGACATAAAGTCTCAATCCCATCCCCTCAATTCCGGCCTGCAAGGCCAAGCTGCTCTTTTTATGGCGATCAAAACGGGCTTCCAGCGTTTCTTCGCAGATTAAACGCAAGGCTTCATACATCGCTAAAATCCCGGGAACCGGCGCCGTATAATGATAGTTATGCTTGACCCAAAACTCTTGAGCCCTTAAGGCGCTATAACACCAATGGGGGCCGGTCTTCCCTCGTTTTTCAATCGTTCGCCACGACTCTTCGGAAAAGGCAATGAGAGAAACCCCGGGAATACTGCTCAACCCCTTTTGCCCCCCCGTAATCACCACATCCAATTGCCAATCGTCCATTTTCAAGGGCATGGTGGTGAGGGTGCAAACGGCATCGACCACCACCAAGGCCCCATAGGACTTACAAAGAGCGGCGATCTCTCGTAAATTGGCATTATAGACCCCACAACTCGTTTCCCCCTGCACCAAGGTAACCACATCGAAATTTTCTTTTTTTAAGGCCTCTTCCACCTCATTGATATTAATAGGGCTGGGCTCTTTTGATATAATTCGCGTAATACTCGCCCCCACTCCATGGGCCATCTGCCCCAAACGATTGGAAAAGGTGCCGTTTTCCAAAATCAACGCCTTACGGCCGGGCCACAAGAGGTTGGTCATGGCCATTTCCATGGCGGCCGATGAAGGCCCGGCAACCCCCAGTACAAAAGGGCTTTGGGTTTGGAAGGTGTATTGCGCCATGGATTTCACATTTTCGATCACCTTCCCCATGGTTTCACCAAGGTGGTTGATCACCACCCCGTTGGCCTGGGCCACGGCATGGGGAATCGGCACGGGGCCGGCCCCCATCAGGAGTAAGGGTTCCGGGGGCAAAACTTGGCTTAAGGGCATCAATGCTGGAGGTGGATAACTCAAAGACATATTCAACGCAAAAATGAAAAATTGAACAAAGGCGGGCCTCTCTATTTACTTGTTTCATATTCCCCGTAACCCCTTGCTGGCAAGTGTTTTTGTACGGGTCAGAAGTTTGAAAGCCGATAGAGGTAGAAAAATGAACTCCTTTCGCTTATGCTCAATAAAGCCAAAAAATTTTATGATTCTCTCCAATCATGCACCTTTATCAAAGCAATCACAGTGAAAACCTCGTAAAAACACTCTGCCATATTCTCGCAGAGCCCTTACAAAACCCCTTTGATTCGGAATGGATTATTGTCCAAAATAAAACCCTGGGCGATTGGCTTTCCCTGCAACTCGCTCAACATTTGGGTGCCTGGTCGGGGCAAGATTTTCCCTTCCCCCGTAACGCTCTGATTGAATTGCTTCGACTTGTTTTACCAAAACAAGTCGAAGCTTTGCGCAGTTTTGAGCCAGTGGTTCTTTTTTTCGACCTCCTCCAGGGATTGCGAGACCACCGAGGGGAAAAGGCCTTTCTCCCCCTGGAGCCTTTTTACGATCCAGAGATTAAACTATGGGATTTAGCGAGCCAAACCGCCCAACTCTTTGACCGCTACGCGCTCCACCGCCCGGAATGGGTTTTGGCTTGGGACCGGGCAGATTACTCTTTGTTGCCGAAGGAAGCGCTCTGGCAGGGGATTTTATGGAACAAAATCAGCTCAAAACGCGACCAAGCTCATTGGGCCGCCCTAATCAAGCCCTTTAAAGCAAGCTTGCGGCAAAACCGAGAAAACTTGTTGAACCGCCTCCCTTCCAGAATTTCTCTCTTTGGTTTAAACCTCTTACCCCCAATTTATGGGGAGCTTTTCACCCACCTCGCTCAAGTGATTCCCGTACATTTCTTTCATTTCTCCCCCAGCCCGCATTTTTACGCTGATTTAGCCTCGAAAAAACAAATCCTGAAAGAAGAATGGAAAAAGGGAATCCCCGCAGAAGCCTTGCACCTCGAAGAGGGAAACGCTCTTTTTGCCGCCTGGGGCAAAACAGCCCAAGAATTTCAACTGTTGGCCGAAGCGCTGTGGGATTATACCCAACCCGAACCGAGTCAATATGTACCTCAATTCAACGATTCTTGGCTGCAACGCTTGCAAAGCGACATCTTCCACCTTACTCAAGAACCCTTGACCAAGGATAAGCCACAAGACTCCAGCCTGGAGTTTCACAACTGCCCGGGGGAAATGCGAGAAGTGGAACTATTGAAAGATCGACTCCTGGCTCACTTCAACCAAGGGATCCAACCAGAAGAAGTGCTGGTCCTCGCCCCGAACATGAGCGAATACGAGCCCTATATCAAAGATGTCTTTGAGCGGCAACCCAACCCGCTTCCCTACGCCTTCGCGGAAGTACAACTCAAGGATGAAAACCGAGCTTTTCACCTCTTGCGCAAATTTTTTTCCCTTGCTCAAAAACGCTTTCGCTTCAGTTGCGTCTTTGAACTCTTTGAATACCCCGAGGTCTATACCCATTTTGAGGTCGCCTTCGAAGAGTTGGCCCAAATTCAAAAGGAGTTGCAGGCAGCCGAAATCCGCTGGGGGTTGGATGGGAAGGACAAGGCCCGCTGGGGGTTGACTCAACTTGAGGCCAACAGCTTTCAAGAGGGCCTAACCCGCCTTGCCTTAGGGCTGGTTTTAAACCCTTTAGACCCCAAACCTCAATTTTCGACCATGCCCTATTTTGGTTTAGAGGGGAAGGCCGCAGAGCCCTTAGGGGGCTTTTTTGCCTATTTGGCTCAGCTCCGCAGACTGTACCCGCAATGCTTGGAAACCCATGATTTAGCGGGATGGATTAGTCTAATTCGTGAATTTTTCCAAAGCGTTCTCTTGTTTTCTGCTGATTTCGAGGCGGATCGGCTGGAACTGGAGAGCAAGTTTGAGGAACTCTTAGGACAAGCTGAGCAGGCTAATTTTACCTCATCCTTTTCCTTAGATTGCCTGCTTTTGTTTTTTGAAGAACGGTTGACCGGCCAAACCCGGGTAAAGGGATATTTGGCCAAGGGAATCACCTGCGCCAGTTTACAGCCCATGCGGAGCGTGCCCTTTCGAGTGATCGCCCTATTAGGGCTGGTTGAGGGGGCCTTTCCTCGGGTGGCTTACCCCTCTGGAATCGACCTCATGTCCACCCAGCGCCGCCTAGGCGACCGAAACTTAAAAGACGAAGACCGACTGCTCTTTTTAGAAACACTGCTCAGCGCGCGCGATAGCTTGATCCTCCTCTACCCGGGGTAAAGCCAAAAGGAGGAGCAACACCGCCCCCCGAGCCCGATTATTTTGGATCTGCTCGATTATTTGGCTCATTTGCAGCAAATCCCCGCCCAAGAAGCGGAGCAGCGCTGGGTGCAACAACATCCCTTGCACCCCTTTTCGGCTTTTTATTTCGCTTCCGCGGCACCGCGAAGCTTTGCCGGCAATGAAATGGCCGCCTTGCAAGCTTTGCAAAACCCCCAAAAAGAACCCGAACGCTTCTGCCCCCAAGAAATTGACGAACCCGTTAAGGTTGAAATCGACGCAGAGGAGCTGCTCTCCTTCTTTACCCGCCCCACGGCAAGTTTTTTTAAAAATAGCTTGGGAATCACCTACCCAAGTAAAGAAGACCCCCTGCAAGACACCGAGCCCGTTGAGCTCAGTGGCTTGGAGCGTTGGCAAGTCGGGGATGCCGCCTTAGCCTCCATCCAAGACGGAACCCCTTGCCCCCCCGAGGCCTTTTTATGGAGTGGCAAGCTGCCCCCCCTGGCCTGGGGGGAAGCCGAATGGGCTCAGTTGCGAGAAAACCTCGACCCCCTGATCGAGCAATGGCAAAACCGATGCGACGGGGCTAAGGCCCTCAACATCCCCCCCTTTACCCTGGAGTTTTCCCGTCATCGTCTGCGATGCGACCCCACCGGGGTTTACCCTCAAGGCCTATTGCGGCTTACCTACTCGAAACTGAAAGGGAAAAACCTTCTGATCTTTTGGATTCAGCACCTTTTAATTTGCGCCGCGCCGCAGGCAGAGTTGAATCAAACCAGCTATCTCATTGCCCGGGGAGAGAAAAAAACCGCAGTCTGCTTGCAGCTCCCCCCCCAACCCCAGCCTTTATCCCTCTTAGAAGATTTAATCGAGCTGTTTCATCTCGGCCAAAGGCGCCCCCTCCCCCTGCCGATCAATACCGCTTGGGCCTATGCGGAGGCTATTTTCACAGGAAAAACGCCCGAGCAAGCCGCCTTATTGGCCCGCAAACTCTGGCAAGGCAACCCAATGAGCCCCGGCGACCAAGAGGACCCTTACCTCCTTCGTGCTTTTGGAGAGCTCGGCCCCGATTTTACGGCCTCGGAGAAAGCTGATTTTTCCTCCCTCGCCCTGCAAATATTTACTCCTTTATTGCAAGCCCTCAAGGAATCATGACCCTTGATCTGCTCCAATTGCCCCTCCAGGGAAATTGCCTCTTAGAGGCCAGCGCGGGTACCGGTAAAACCTTCAGTTTAACCGCCCTTTACCTGCGGTTGCTTTTGGAAGAGAAAATTCCCCTCCAGCAAATCCTGGTGGTGAGTTTTACCAAAGCCAGCGCAAGAGACCTACAAGAAAAGATTCGGCATCGCTTAAAATTCGCCTTAGAATACTTAGAGGCCGACAACCCTCCCCAAGATCATTTTTTAGCCGGTCTTTTCTCTAAAATCCCCGATTTAAACTGGGCTATTCAATGGCTTACACTAGCCTTGCGCAGTTTTGACGAGGCACAAATCCAAACGATTGACTCCTTTTGTACCCGCTCTTTAAAAGAAAATTCCTTTGAGGCCCGGTTACTCTCTCAATGGGAGGTGACCCCGGATTTAAGGGATTTGGACCAAGAGATTATACAGGATTATTGGGCCCAGCAAACCTTTCACCTTCCCCTTGAGTTGGTGAAAGCTTTAAAGGAGGCGAAGTTTAGCCCCTCTAGTCTGGTGAACCTGCTCCATTCAATAGGCAATCATGACCAGGTTGAACTGGTCTATCACACTTACCTCCCCGGATTGCCCGCTCAAAAAACGCTAACCCACGCCTTCCATGCCCTGCGCGAGGCCAAAGGGGAACTGGTGGCCGCCCGGGCCTTTCTGCTCCAATTGGATTGCTTTGATCGTCGTAAAATCAAGCCCAACTCTCTTGAAACTTGGTTTCAAGAGGTGGAGCGCTTTCTTCAGCAAAGTTCACCTCTACCAATCCCCAAAGAGCTGGAACGCATCTGCCCCAATACTTTAGAAGCCGCCAACAAAGGAGAGGCGATCTCTTTTCCCGCTGTTTTCACTTTGGTCGAGAACCTGGTTGCCCAAGCCCAGACCTATCAGCAAGAGGTTCAGGGTTGGATCAACCGTTTGCAGGTCGAGTTTTATCGCTACTGGCAACAAGAGCGCCCCCAACGGCTCGAACAGGCAAGGCAAAAGGGCTTTAAGGAATTGCTCCAAGCCCTGCACCGCGCCTTAAGGGGCCCCCGGGGGCAGAGCCTGCTCAAGAAATTGCAAAGCCAATACCAGGCGGCATTGGTCGATGAGTTTCAAGACACAAACCCCCTGCAATATGAAATCTTTTCTCGCATCTTTAACCAGCGGCGATTTTACATGATCGGGGACGCGAAGCAGGCGATTTACGCCTTTCGGGGGGCGGATATTCACGCTTATTTTCAAGCCAAGCAAGACGCTGAAGCACTCCCCCCCATGGATGTAAATTGGCGCAGCGACCCAGGTTTGATTGAAGCGCTCAATCAACTCTACCAAAGAAGACCCAACCCCTTTCAGTTTCACTTCATCCCCTATGTGCCCGTTGCCCCCCGCCCTGAGGCAGCCAACGGCCTCATCGACCTCGGTGCCCCCATTGAGTTAGTCTATTGGCCCAAGGGAGACGAACCCGCTTCTTCCAAAAATGGCCCCCTCATCGCCAAGGGGCATGCCTTCAGCGAAATTCCCCGCTTTGTGGCCCAACAGGTTTACGATAGCTTGACCGGAGGAGGGCGGTTGCTCACCCCCCAGGGCCCTATTCCCCTTGAGGCCGATCATATCGCGATCTTGGCGCAAACCAATCAGGAGGGGGAGGCGATTCGCCGGGCTTTGGAAGAAAAAGGGATTCCCGTTACGGCCCTGCACCGCAAGAGTATCTTTTACAGCTTGCAGGTAAACGAACTCGATTTGATCCTGCTCGCGCTTTTGACCCCCCGCGACACTACCAAGGTGCGGGCCGCGCTGGCCACTCGGTTGATGGGGCTCAACGCGGCGGCAATCCATCTTTTAGGTAAGGAGGAGCAACGCCTTGCTCAATGGATCTCTACTTTTGAAGAAACCGCGAAAATTTGGCACCAGCAAGGCATTGCCCGTGCCTTGCGCCGTCTATTCGACCATGCCCAAACCAAGGTTCGGCTCTTGAACCAACAAGGAGGAACGCGCTGGGTCACCAACCTGACCCACTTAATAGAACTCTTAACCAAACAAGAGCGCAATGAGCGGCTTAAACCCCAGGAGCTTTATGATTGGCTGAGTAAAAAACAGCAAACACAATCCGAGGAGGAAGAAGAAGCCTTCATCCGCATGGAAACCGGAGCCAAGGCGGTCAGCGTCTTAACCTTACATAAAAGTAAAGGATTAGAGTACCCTATTGTTTACTGCCCCTATCTTTGGAGCAGTGCCAAGCGCAAGCAGGCCCGACTCTTTCACGACCCCGTTAAAAATCAGCTCTCCTTTGCTTTGGATTCAGAAACAAAAAACCAATACCAAGAGTTGATCGATCAAGAATGCCTACAAGAAGCCCTGAGGTTGCAATATGTAGGTTTAACCCGAGCCAAGCACAAGTTGGTGCTCTATTACGGAATGATTGCCGGGATGTTTGATTCCTCCCTAACCCAACTTTTATTTGGAGAAACCCTCCAGCCCAAAGACAAAGACCTCGCCCCAAAGATACAACAAAGCTTAACCGAGCTTTGTCGGGTCACAGGAATCAAGCTGAAAGGGTTACCCTCCTTGGACCATCAACTCTATAGCCCCCAGGGAACCGCTCCCCTCAACTTGGATTTTTTGCGCTTGGATCAACCCTTGGATACCCGTCACCGGGTGAGCAGTTTTTCAGGGTTAACCCGCCTGCACCACACCGCGCCCGGCCCCCTCTGGCTAGAGCGCTTAGAGGGAGAAGACGCTGTTTCCCCCTCCATCGAAGTCTCTCACCCCATTGCCTTAAAATCGTTTCCCAAAGGAGCCAAGGCAGGGAATTTTTTCCATGATCTTTTGGAAAAAATTGATTTTACGCGGCTCGACAACGCAGAGACTTGGCAAACCCTTCAACGAGAATGCGCCCGCTACGGATTCGTTTACGATGCTTGGAAACAACCGCTGGAGCGTTTTTTAAGCGACTTTCTGCATACTCCCCTTGACCCGGCTCCGTCCGCCTTTGCCTTAAAGGATTTACCCCCCCAAGCGCGCTGGAACGAATTGGACTTTCTCTTTCCCGTCAAGGGGAACCTGACCCCCTTCCGTTTGGCTCAACGCCTCCGGCCCTTTGAGCGTGAATTAGGGCTCGTGGGTTACGCAGAGGAGGTGGAACAATTGGAGTTTCAGCACTTGCGTGGATTTTTAAAGGGCTTTATCGACCTCGTTTATTTTTGGCAAGGGCGCTATCATTTACTGGATTATAAAAGTAACCACTTAGGGGATGAGTATGCGGATTACTCCCCCAGCAAGATGAATCAATGCATGCGACAACACCATTACCCCCTGCAAATGCTTTTTTATTCCTTGGCCCTGCATCGGCTTTTGAAAATTCGTTTAAAAAATTACCATCCGACACAACATTTGGGAGACTGCCATTATCTTTTTCTTCGGGGAATGCGGCCAAGCGGCGGCGAAGGGGTCTATCCAACCACCCCGCCCTTTGCCCTGATTGAGTCTTTAGATCAACTCATGGAGGGACAATGACCCTCCGCCAACAACTCTACGAATTAGGCTACCTCTCTCACCTGGATTTTCATGTTGCCGAACTTTTAGGCCCCCTGGCCCCCCGAAGAGACGAGCAGGTGCTTTTGGCCCTGTCCTTGACCCATCGGGCCACGGGCCACGGGCATATCTGCCTTCCCCTGCAAGGGCTGGAGTCTCTTTATGTCCAGAGGGGGGAGCAAGAATTGGAAATCCAACTCCCCCCCACAAAAGAATGGATCAACGCCTTAAAACAAAGCCCCTTGGTCGGCCCTGATTTGCCTCTTTTTTTAGATGACCGCTCCCGGCTCTACTTGGGAAAGTACTACGCCTATGAGCGCAAGCTGGTACAAGAGGTGCAAAACCGCCTGCAATATGAACGGGTTCAAACTGAAGAACTCTTCCCCTTGCTGCAATATTATTTCCCCCAAGGTGATCGGCAAGATTTGCAACGACTCGCGGCAATCAATGCGCTCCATCATCGTTTTTCGGTGATCACCGGGGGGCCGGGAACCGGAAAAACCACCACCGTAGCCAAGTTGTTGGGAATCTATATTGAAAGCGCCTTAAAAAAAGGAAAAAAGCCGCACATTACCCTTTTAGCCCCCACCGGAAAAGCCGCCGGGCAAATGACCCGCAGCCTGACTCAAGCGAGAGAGCAGTTGAATTACCCCCCAGAGGTACTGCCCTATCTACCTGCAAAGGCAACCACTCTCCACCGCGCCTTAAAGGTAGACCGGAACCATCCCTCAAGCTTTAAAAAAAACCGTCACAACCCCTTGGTGACTGATTTGGTGGTAATTGATGAAGCGAGCATGATCGACTTGCCCCTTTGGACCAAACTGCTCGACGCCATTCCTCCAACCAGCAAGGTGATTTTTTTAGGGGATCGCGACCAACTCGCCAGCGTAGAGGCAGGCGCGATTTTGGGGGATTTATGCAACCCCGCCCGCTACGGGGGCCAAAGCCAAGAACAACTGCGAGATTACGCCGCCTTGAACGCGCCTCCAGCCAAAGAAAGCAACCCCCGGCAAAGGGGCTTTTATGATTGTATCACCCACTTGGATTTTTCCCGTCGTTTTGACCCCACCCAGGGGATTGGCCGACTCGCCACGGCCATTCGGAAGGGGGATGTCGCCGAGGTGTTTCGAGCTTTGGAAGAAGAAGAACAGGTCGAATGGATTCAGCCAACTCAACAACAGGGGCTCTCAAAGCTTTTTTTTCCGCTCATCGAGCAGGCCTTATCCCCCTATTTAAAAACTCAAACCCCTCAAGAGGCTCTTGCGGCGAGCGAAAACTTTGCCCTCCTATGCGCTCATCGGGTCGGCTTTTTGGGGGCTGATTGGGCCAATGAAGTCATTGAGGCTGATTTACAAAACAAGGGATTGCTGGATTCTTCCGGCTCCTGGTATCGCTTACGGCCCCTGATGATTCGCGCCAACGACAGTCGACAAGATTTGTTTAATGGAGATGTCGGCTGCGTCTTCCCCGACTATCGTTTGTCTCATGCCCCCCCCATGGCTTGGTTTGCCCAGGGGGAAGAACTCAAACCCCGCTCCCCCAGTTTATTGCCCCCGCACCAAACGAATTTTGCCATGACCGTGCATAAATCTCAAGGGTCTGAATTTAAAGAAGTATTTTTACTGCTCCCCGCAAACCCTTCCCATGTTCTCAACCGAGAACTGATCTACACGGCCGTGACCCGAGCGAAAAGCAAATTTTGGGTCTTGGGCTCGAAAGAAGTCTTGAGCGCGGCCATCCGCACCCGTATTCAGCGCGACTCCGGGTTAAAAGATCATTTTTGGGGCTAGGCTACAGACCCCTCCAATCTACAGCTTTTTGGGGCTTCCTCTTGCCAAGCGAGAAAAGCTCCCATATATAAAAGGAGAAAGGGGGGAGTTTAGTTTACAAGGGGCGACCCAATTTATCCTCGCAGACCATAGGAATCTATATGCCTTTATTTTTTCTTGCTTTATTCGCCCTACTTTTTTCTCTCAGCGGCTGCGACAATGATAAAGCTCAGTTACTGAAAGAGAAAAATTGCCCCAACTGCCAGCTCATCAATACTTATTTGCGCGAATCCAAACTCGCTGGCGCGGATTTATCCAAAGCCAATCTGCAAGCGGCGGACTTGACCTTTGCCGATTTAAAGGGGGCCAACTTAAAAGGAGCCTTTTTGTTTGGCACGATCTTAGCCGGATCAGACCTCTCCGGGGCTGATTTAACCAACGCCTTTGTGGTAACCGCCAACTTGCAGGGGGCAAAGCTTGAAGGGGCCATCATTAAAAATACGGATTTCTCCGGAGCGATTTGGACCAATGGAATCCGCTGCCGCCGCCGCTCCATTGATAAATGTTACTTTAGTGATCGGCAACGCTTGAGCGAAACCAACAATTGCGAAAAATGCAAACTCGAAAACCTTGATTTATCGGGGAAGTCACTTGCCGGGGCCAACTTAGCCGAGGCAAAACTCAATAAAGCCAACCTCATTCAAACGGACTTATCCGGAGCCAACCTGACTGCCGCCGACCTGAGGAGCGCGAAGCTCGAAGGGGCAAATCTAAAGGGCACAATCTTAGAAGGCGCGATTTGGACGGACGGAAAGCAATGCCAGAAAGGCTCCATTGGTAAATGTATCCGGGCAAAGTAGTCTTTGCTTGACCCTAGACCCCGTAAACTCTATGTTGAGTTTTACCCAGAAGGAACCAGGATGGACGAACAGCTAATTGAGACCTACGAGCAAGAGTTTATCGGCTTTTTGAAGTCCGGTGAAGAGATTTTGCATCTACCGCCAATGAACTCCTACCAACGCCGATTGATCCATCAATTGGCCTCGGAGTTTAAATTTGACACCAGTTCCGAAGGGGAGGGGGAGCAGCGGCATGTGGTCGTTCGAAAAAATGACGATTCCTCTGCCCCGGAGAAACGAAAAACCGGCCAGCCCACCCTCTGGAACTTTGGCGATCGCGAGTTCATTGTCAACAGCATGGAGTCGATCTGGATCTTCTTAGCGAAAGATGGCAGCATCGGTACCTGGGATGAATCGGTCACTCAGTTGATTCTAACCAAAAAATTAGTCACCAGCGGTTCCTTTAAGATTAAAGACAGCCAGATCATTGAGATTCAAGACCCAAATTGGTAAGCATAGCTACATAAATTCCAATTACTTTGCTCTTAACCACCTTGTCTGTTGAAAGATTTTATTGATCCGGCTTGGTTTGCTTTTGCCCCTCCGCCACCACGCTGTCTATATTCGGGTAATCTTTTGTTTTAATAGGTAAAATAAACACTTTTAAAGAATCAATCCCCTCCCTTTACTGCTCGGTTTTTCTTAAGAATTTCGCTTCGCGAAAGGCTGTTTTACACAGGTTATCCACAAGTTGGAATTTGCGGAAATTCTGAAAAAAAACTCGAGTTTTAAGAAAAAAATAATAGAATCGCCCCCTCGCCCCCGAGATGCTGAGGGGCTCGTCTCATTTCCTTGATCTTCGCTTCTCGTAAATGAGAGAGCCAATCCCAAATTTCTCGCCGCAAAACCCCTCCTGAAGGGCCGGAATTGAGCCCTTTCCCCGTAATGATCAATAGGCTTTGAATGCGCCCCGCCCGCCCTAAATCCAACATGATCTGAGTTTGGCGCATGGCCTGTTCTAAGGTCAAGCCATGTAGGTCCAGGATTTTTTGAGGTTGAAAATGCTTTTTCTTCCCTAAAGGGGCACGAGTTCGCGCCACCTTGGACGCGCCGAGAAATTTATTGGGCTCCGTCTTTTTTACCACTCCAGGCCGCAGAGAAGGCAAGGTCGGATTTTTTTTCAAAATTCGCTGATTCTCTTTATGGGGCTCTCGTTTTAGAGGCTTCACCCCTTGCATCAGCTTTTTAAATTCTTCATCTTCGCTATGGGAAGTCATTGTTTTGCCCTTGCTCTCCCCGGCAGGTTGGTTCATGTTTATGGATACAGGGGGCTTTCGTGCCCCTGATTCATTTCAAAGGAGTAGCCAAATGAAACTTGCCCTCATCGGATACGGCCAAATGGGAAAAATGATCGAAAACTGCGCGAGCGAGCGTGGGGATGAAATCATCTCCACCATCGACCCCTACTCGCCCCAGGCAAAGTTCCCTCAGATCACCGCCGAAAGCCTAGCCGGAGCGGATGCCGCCATTTGCTTCACCCAACCTGATTCGGCTTTGGAGAATATCCAGAAAGTCTTACAATGCAAAGTCCCCCTCATTATGGGCACGACCGGCTGGACACATCAAATAAAACAGGTACGGGCCTGGGTGCAGGAATCCGGTGTCGCCATGCTCTATTCTTCTAATTTCTCCCTGGGCGTCAATCTCTTTTTCCGCATGGTGGAAGAGGCGACAAGAATCATCGAACCCTTTGACCTCTATGATGTAATGGGGACCGAGTGGCACCACCGCCTAAAAAAAGACAGCCCCTCGGGCACCGCTTTGACCTTAGGAGGCTTGCTTTTAGAAAATCTAAGCCGAAAGACCAGCCTGGTTACCGAGCGCTTGGACCGACAACCTAAAGCCGAAGAATTGCACTTTGCCTCGGTTCGCGGCGGAGCCATCCCAGGGACCCATCAAGTCTTGTTTGATTCCGAGTTCGACAGCATTGAGTTGACCCATCGAGCCCGCACCCGCAAGGGCTTTGCCTATGGCAGCCTGCTCGCGGCGAATTGGATTTTGGGCAAAAAAGGTTTTTTCACGGAAAAAGATCTCATGGATCATCTGCTTTACGGCTGAGCCTGCGGGTCTATCTCTCGGTCGAGCAAAAGCTCTGAGGTAGCGCAATACAGCGGATGACGGGGCTCCTTCAACCAGATCGTCTCCAAGTAGGCCAAGGCATAGAAAAAACCCCGTACCTGAATCGACGATCCGCTCGTCACCACCCCGACCTCTTGATCTCCCGCGACAAGCGGAGCCCCGCTCGGAATGGGGTTCGGCCCCTTAAAACAAAAAAGTTTATGTTTTACCCGCCCCCGATAAGCGATTCGGCTAATGGGCTCTTGCCCGATGTAACACCCCTTGGTAAAGCTTACCGCCCTTTCCAAACCCGCCTCTTGGGGGAGCCGTTGGTTATCGAAATCAACCCCGGAGCGGCTCAATTCAAAGGCGGGGCGCAATTCCTCAAACAATTCAAAACCCACAGGCCGCAACCCCTCTTTTTGCAGCGAAGTAAAACCCTGATCCTGCTGCTCCGCTAAGGCCACAACCCATTCCCCTTGGGCTTTTTTTTGTCGATAAACGACTTGCATCCCCGCGAGAGGAGCTTGCCCCTCTTCCAGCAACAAATAAAAGCAATCCAGGTTGTCTCGTAGGGTCAACTCTACTTGCTCTACAATACGGTAAAACTCCAAATGCTGAACTAAACCCGCTTCTTCACCAGGGTCGGTCATTAAAAACAGGTGATCGGAATTCGCCCACAAAAAGCAATCAAAGTGAATCTTGCCGTTTTTATCGGTAAACAGGCAACGCACCCCTTCCCGCTCGCCTAATTTTAAAACATCGGCAGTACAAAGCCCTTGGAGGAAGCTTTTTCGATCCGCGCCGCTCACTTCGATGATTCCCTTGGAAAAGGGGAAAAAGGCCCGAATCGGGGAGGTGAGGTCTTCTCGAGCGGTTAGGTTTAAGGGCAAGGAATGCGGGCCCACTTCAACAAATTGGGTATGGGGAAAGTATCGTAAAATTTCTGCGCGCATAAAAACTTTATAGATGATGATTGCGGCCCAGGGCCTGTAAGGCTGCTTCCTTAAAGGATTCACTATAGCTCGGGTGAGGTTGCATCGCCCTTTGAATCTCTTCGAGACTTAAACCCAACTCCACCGCTAGGCTCCCCTGACCGATCAGGTCGGTTGCTCGTTCCCCTACGAGATGGACCCCCAAGACCTTCCCCTCTGCGTTGCTGAGTATTTTGGCAAAACCGTCCAACTCGCCAGAGGCTAGGCTTCGGCCTAAGGGCCTTAAGGGGAAAAACCCTTTTTTATAGGGAAGTTGCCCCTGGATCAGCGCCTCTTCGGTCTCCCCCACGCTCGCCGCTTCCGGGCTTGTATAAATCACCAAGGGAACGGGCCGCGGGGTAAACCCCTCTAAATACCCAGCGAGGATCTCCGCAACCTGCGCCCCCTCTTCACTCGCTTTGTGAGCCAACATATCCCCCCCAATCAGGTCACCAATGGCAAACACTCTGGGGTTCGTAGTTTGCAACGCTTGATTGACCCGCACAAAACCCCGCGGAGTAATCGCGACCCCCGCCTTGTCCAGACCCAAACCTTGGGTATTGGGACCCCGCCCCGTGGCCACGAGTATCTTTTCTCCTGAAAGTACGACCTCCTGCCCCTTTTTATTTTTTACCTTCAACCGCGCCCCTTCGATGTCGGTCTCTAAAGCCGTTGCCCGGCAACTAAGATGAAACTTGATTCCCTGTTTTTTAAGGCAACGAAGCAATTCCTTAGAGACCTCACCATCCATTTCGGCTAAGGGGCGCTCTCGCATTTCAATGATCTCCACCCTCGTGCCAAGACGACTATAGACACTACCCAATTCCAGGCCGATCACTCCAGCGCCCAAAATCAACAAACTCTGGGGTAGCTGGGTTAAATTCAAGGCCTCGGTCGAGGTCAGAACCCGCTCCCCCTCCAGCTTCAAATTCGGCGGCGCGGTGGCCCGCGAACCCGTGGCCAAGATACAATGCTCAAAATTCAGGGTCTGTTCACCGGTCTCCCCCCGCACGAGGATTTCATCGTCTCCTTGAAAGCTTGCCCGGCCCCGCACTACCTGAATTTGGTTTTTCTTCAATAAAAATTCCAGCCCCCGGCGATTGGTCGCCACAACCTGTTGCTTGCGGGCCATCAAAGCGGCAAAATCGAGGAAGACCTCGGGGGTTACAATTCCATGTATCTTGAATTTATTCTTCACCCCGGCAAAATGCTTGCTCGATTCCAGTAAGGCCTTGGAGGGGATGCAACCTTCGTTGAGACAGGTGCCGCCTAAAGCGGCCTTTTCAATCAAGGTGACCGCTTTGCCCAGTTGGGCAAGCCGCAGGGCGGCCACATAGCCACCAGGGCCAGAGCCGATAATTAAAACAGGGGGTTTGCTTAAATTCATAAGAATACAAAAAACAAGGTTAAGGCTCCCTAACCCTTTTTCCAGGTTTGCGGTAAAAAGAGCAAAAGCAGGGTTAAAATCTCTAAGCGGCCCATGACCATATTGAGGGACAAAACCCATTTGGTAAAGCTGCCCAAGTGCCCGTAATTATCGGTCGGGCCGACCTCTCCCAAACCGGGGCCAATATTGCTCAAACAAGCAATGACCGCGCTGATTGCCGTGGTGAGGTCGGAGATTTCAATACTCACCAGCAAAACCGAGCAGATCATGACGGTCAGGTAGATAAAGCTGAAGCCAAGAATGCTCGAGAGCAAGCTCCGCCCAACGATTCCCTCCCCCAATTTAACGGTTCGCACCAGATTGGGATGCAGCAGCTTCAACATTTCGCCGTACATGTATTTAAAAATCAACAACACCCGAACTGTTTTCATCCCCCCCGCAGTGCTGCCCGCGCTCCCCCCAACCAACATCAGCAAGAGGAGCAAAAATTGACCGTAAACAGGCCAATACTCATAATCCGCCGTACCAAACCCGGTCGTGGTCATGATCGAGACCACGGTAAAAAATACCCCGCGAATCACGGTGGCGTCCAAACCCTCTTGGGTAAAGTAGATGGTCGCTAAGATCGTTAAGGCGGCGGCGAGCAGCAGGCCTAAGTAAAACTGACATTCCGCGTCCCTCCAATACTGGCTCACCTTGAAGTTGCGAAAGAAAAAATGATAATGCAGGGCAAAGTTGATCACCGCAATCGTCATGAACAAAAGGATGATCCATTCCGCCAAGGGGTTGTGAAACCCCGCCACACTTGTATTTTGGGTAGAAAACCCACCGGTGGACATAGTTGTAAAAGCATGACAGGTCGCATCAAAGAGACTATACCCCGCCAGCCAAAGCAAGCCGATTAAAATCACGGTTAAAATGGCATAGACCTCCCATAATACCTTGGCCGTATCTTGAATTCGCGGGGTGAGTTTTTCTGCCGTGGGCCCGGGCACCTCGGCCTGAAAGAGGCTCATCCCCCCACCGATATTCAAATAGGGTACAATCGCCAAGGTGAGCACGATAATCCCCATTCCCCCAAACCATTGGGTCAGGCTTCGCCACAGTAAAAGCTCGGGGCTTAGGCCTTCGATATTGCTTAAAATGCTCGCCCCCGTGGTGGTAAACCCCGAAATCGACTCAAAATAAGCGTCCGTAAAGCTTGCCGTCGCCCCGGAAAACCAAAAGGGCAACGCCCCAAACAACCCCGCCGCGAGCCAACCGAAACTTACCAAGGCAAAACCGTCTTTACTTTTAAAATGCCGTTCTGATTTGGGAATAAACAACAGCAGCAACCCGGCCACCACCGTAACCCCAAAGCTTATGGCCAGGGCGATGAAGTCCCTTTGTTCCGTCAAATAAGAATAGGCCAGGGGAACCAAAAGCCCCAAGGCAACCACGAGAACAATCACCCCTAAGGCTTTGAAGATGCTGTTAAACTGCATTTATACCACCTCTTTGGCGTGAAACAGGGTTCGGGCTTTTTTTCGATCCAACTGATGAAACAACAAAATAATTTGATCCCCTGCCCCGAGTACGGTGTCGGCTTGAGGTAAGATAAACTTTTGCCCCCGCTTGATCATGGCAATCCGCAAATCCACGGAGCAACCAAGGGCAGCCAAGTCTTTGCCCACGCAGGGGGCATCGGCATCCATCTTCATCTCTTGGATTTCGATATGCCCCACATTGCAAAAGGAGCTAAGGGTAATCCCCTTAACAAAGCGGCTGAGATACTTCCCCGTGACTTGTCTCGGGTTTAACGCCGCGTGAATGGGGGTGGCGTGTTCGATGATGGAGGTCATCTCCACCTGCTTCACCAAAGCTAAGGTGCGCGGCACCCTTAAACTTTGGGCCAAAAGACAAGAAGCGATGTTCACCTCTTCATTGTTGGTTAAGGAATAAAAATGATGCGCTTCTTCCAACCCTTCTGCTAAGAGTTGATTTTTATCCGTCCCATCAAAGTTGAGCACCATGGTTTTTTCCAAATGCTCCGATAGATATTGACAGCGATCCGCATTGATTTCAATGATCTTAACCTCATACCCCTCTTCTTCTAAGGCTTTTGCCAACCATAAACCGATGTTCCCCCCTCCATTGATAAAGATGCGATTGCGATCTTTTTGGTATTGCCGATAACCTAGATAGGCGCGCAGGTCGGAATGAAGATAGGAGTGGATAAAGAAATATAGACGGTCCCCCTCTTCCACAATCATTTCGGAAGTGGCGACAATGGAACGCTCGTTGCGCATAATTAAAGCCAGCTCTCCATTGCGTTCCAGCAGCCACTTGCGGACCTCCTTCCCGCTTTTGCCGATAATTTGGCAGTAGGGCTGGACTCGGTACCCCACTAAAAGCATATCCCCCCCAAAAAAATCTTGTTTCTCAATTAAATTAGGGGTCAAGGTGAGCTGGGTTAACTCTAAGGCGGCAAGGCGAACCGGATTAATCACCACATCAATGCCTAAAGTCTCTTGGGTTTGCTTGCGCTTACTGCCTTGCAAGTCGATTTGCCGAATCCGGCAGAAGGTTTTCTTCGCTCCCGCCTCCTTGGCCATCTTGCAAGAAATCATATTGGTCTCGTCATCACTGGTAATGGCCAAAAACAAATCGACCTCTTCCATTCCCCGATGGTTAAACAGCGGGCAATCAACCAGGTTCACCTCTAGGGTTTTTACCCCGAATTCATTGCGAATGCGCTCTAGGGTCTCTCCATTGAAATCAATAACGGTAATCTTGGGGTAATCGCGGTAAAGGGCGGCAATCAGATTGTAGCCGACTTCTCCGGCGCCTGCGATGATAATATTCAAAAATCCCCTTGAAAAATGAGGGAAGAGGCAGAAGAATGAACCTTCATCAAATTAAGGGCAGTGCCTCCCCCCTGTCAAGGGTTGGCAATGGCGGTTGACCTTTTGGGCCACTTGAGCCTAAAAAGGTAGATGCTTTTGTATATCTCAACCCTTCGTCTATTGAATTAAAAAATGATCCTTCTACCCAGCAACCTCTTTGCCGCGGCCGAGCAAGCCCAAAACCCCCTAACAGGTCAGATTTTTCTTTTCGGGCTGATTTTTCTGATTTTTTATTTTCTTGTTCTGCGCCCCCAAAATAAAAAAACACAGGCCCATAAAGCCATGCTGACAACCTTAGACAAGGGCAACGAGGTGATCACTACCGGAGGAATCTACGGCAAGGTCCACAAAAAACCCAGCCCAGATGAAAACCAAGTTCTCCTTGAAATCGCGGAAAAAACCATCATCAAAATCCAAAAAAGCCAGGTCGGCGAACTGGTCAAAGAATCTCCCAAAGAGGCCAAGGCCAAATCGGAGGCATAATCCAACATGAGTACCACGACCAAGGGCCTGATCATTCTTTTTATCCTGCTCATTGCCCTGTATAACAATATCCCGACTCTCGAGGCCCTCCTGCCCCAGCGAGGGGAACAAACCGCTCAAGAGACCCAAAAGAAAATCGAGCGATACCAAAAAGAAATCGCTAGCCTCACCCAGGTGCAATTGGTTTTGGCAGAAGCAAAGAAAAACCGCATCCAATTGATGGGCGACAGCCCCCTCCCTCAGGTCACCGAGCTTGCCGGCCTAAAAGAATTGCTCGCGCCCTTTGCCCAAAAAGGGGATTTCTTGGTCTTGAAAAACCCGGAAGAAAAAAAGGTTTTTATCAGTAAGGTGGCCAAGCAATTCAATGCCATCTTAACCGAAGCGCGCAAGATTCAAGGCTGGGAAAAAGGAGAGGACAGCGAAAGCATTATCTTAAAGGTTGCCCCCAACAAACGCATGAGCGATCAAATCGAACCTTTAAAATCCCTGCTCGCCGGCTCCATGGATTTAACCTATTCCCCAGACCAATCCGCCTACATCTTGCGCAAAAGGAGCAGCGAAAATATCGTTAATCTCGGGTTGGACCTGCAAGGGGGAATGTATCAAGATATCGGGGTCGATACCGACACGGTCGTTGAATCGGTTTTAAAGCATTACCTGCAAACCATTGAGGATCGCCTTTTAGAAGACAACATCAATTACGATGAAGTGCGGCTCTTGGAAGATAAAAGTCTCGAGGTGGTTTTAGAGGCCGATGAACAAATCAACCTCCAAGAGGAGAATTGGCTTTCCATTACCGATCTAATCTTTGATGTCGAGCAGCAGGGGAGTCATTACCGTTTTACCCTCACCACGGATGAAGAAAAACAGATCCGCAAAAAAGCGGTCGACCAAGCTTTGGAAACGATTCGCAACCGGATTGACCAATTAGGAGTCAAAGAACCCAGTATCCAACGGCATGGGGATAACAGCATCATCATTCAATTGCCGGGATTAAAAGACCCGGAACAGGCACGCAGAGTGATCTCGCAAGTAGCCGTACTCGAATTCATGCTGGTCGCCCAAAACGGCGATCCCAATGCGCTGAAAAAGGATCAAATCCTTTTATTTGAGGAACAACGCGACCCCATCACCAAAGAAGTGATCCAAACCCGCCCTTGGGTGTTGGAAAACAAAGTACTCCTACAAGGCAACCTGATCCGCGACGCGCGGGTGGGTTTTATGCGCGCCGGGGATGCTTTTGTCTCCATGTCCTTTGATGACGAGGGAACCAAGGCCTTTGCCCAGATCACCACCGACAGCGTTGGCCGCCAGTTGGCAATCGTACTGGATAACAAGGTGCAATCCGCCCCCCGCATCAACGAGCCGATTCAAGGAGGAGAAGCGCAAATCACCGGGAACTTTAGCCCTGAAGAAGCCAGTGAACTGGCTCTCGTCTTGCGTTCCGGCGCCTTGCCCGCACCCATCATCATTCATGAAGAGCGCACCGTGGGGGCAAGCCTGGGCGACGACTCCATTCGCATGGCCATGACCTCCTTAGTCATTGGTTTTGGCATCGTGATCTTTTTTATGATTCTTTATTACCAACTCTCGGGTATCTTTTCGGTGCTGGCGCTATTGTTCAACTTGGTGCTGATTGTCGCTGTCTTGGCTTACTTCGGCGCTACCCTGACCCTTCCGGGGATGGCGGGAATCGTTTTGACCATCGGGATGGCGGTGGACGCGAATGTATTGATCTTTGAACGAATTCGAGAAGAAATGCAAAAGCGGGTGGCCCCTCGCAGAGCCATTAATTTGGGCTTTCAAAAAGCGACGATGACTATTTTAGATGCCAACATCACCACGATTTTAGCGGCAATCATCCTCTTTCAATTCGGGACAGGCCCCATCAAGGGATTTGCCGTGACCCTCTCCATCGGTATTGTGGCGAGCATGTTTACGGCAATCTTCGTCTCTCGTTTTCTTTTTGAAGTGGTTTATTTAAGAAAATCCCGCTTGGAAAAAATTTCCATCTAACTAACCGAAATCCGCCTCAGGGCCACAGCATGCAATTCTTTAATAAAATTCCATCTTTTCAGATCATGGCTAAACAGAAAATCGCCTTCGCGATTTCTCTAGCCTTGATTATTTTGGGAATCTCTAGTTTTTTTGCCAACGGCATCCGCTACGGTATCGACTTCAACGGGGGAACCCTGATCCAGGTTAAGTTTACCGCCCCGCCCCCCTTAGCGGAGATTCGCAGCCTCTTAAACAATAAACTGGGCTACTTAGTCGAGATCATTACCTTTGGCAGCGCAGAAGACAACGAAATCCTGATCACCTTACCCCAAGAGGCCTTGAGTACGCTTGGGCAAGACCTGCAAACTCGTTTGAAAGGTCTTTTGAGCAGTCGCTTCGATCACTTTTCCGAGATTCGCCGAGTGGAATCCGTGGGCCCCAAGGTGGGGGAAGAATTACGCATGAAAGCCTTGGAGGCGGGACTATTTACCCTGGTGGGCATCTTAATCTATATTAGCGTCCGTTTTCGCTTCAATTACGCTTTTGGCGCTGTTGCCGCGCTCTTTCATGATGTCTTGATCACCATGGGGGTTTTTGTTCTTTTGGGGAAAGAGTTCAACCTCACCACGGTCGCCGCTTTATTGACCATCATTGGTTATTCCCTAAACGATACCATTGTGGTTTTTGATCGGATTCGGGAAAATGTTTCCCGTTTACCAAAAACCAGCTTATTGGATATCGTCAACTTGAGTGTAAATGAAACCTTAAGCCGCACCATTCTCACCAGTTTAACCACTTTTTTCGTGGTGGCCATTTTGTTTTTCTTTGGGGGGCAGATCATTCACGATTTCAGTTTCGCCATGATGATCGGCTTACTGGTAGGAACCTACTCCAGCATCTTTGTAGCCAGCCCCATCATGATCTTTTTTGACCGGCTCCGCAGCTGATTGATGAACAAAAGCCTCATGCGCCTCGCTAAGGAAGCGCTTTCCCAAAAAATGCTGGAGGTGATCGCCCAAGAATTTGCTTTTTCCGCCCAAGCCTCTAACTTTAAAATTGAGTTCCCCCCGGACCCGACCATGGGGCACCTGGCCTTTGCCTGCTTTCCCTTAGCCCGGAACTTGCGGAAAGCGCCGCCGCAGATCGCCAAGCAACTGGCAAGCCGCCTACTCCCCGATGCAATCTTTGCTCGCATTGAGGCGGTCGGCCCCTATGTCAACTTTTTTTTTCGGCCCGATTGGTTGGCCAAAGGGCTTTTAGAAGCCGCGAAACAGGATTCCTTTGGGGCCTCGGAGGAGGGTAAGGGCAAGCGCATCCTCTTAGAATACTCCTCGCCCAATACCAATAAACCCCTGCACTTGGGCCACGGGAGAAACAACCTTTTGGGCATTACCTTGGCGCGGCTCTTTGTCGAGCAAGGCTATGAGGTGATCAAGGCAAATCTGATCAATGATCGGGGGATTCACATTTGCAAATCCATGCTCGCCTACCAAAAATGGGGCCAGGAACAAACCCCAGAACAGGCCGGTAAAAAAGGGGACCAACTGGTCGGGGACTACTATGTTCTGTACGATAAAAAATTAAAAGCAGACCCGAGTTTAGAAGAAGAAGCCCGTAAATTGCTCCAAGCTTGGGAAGAGGGTAACCCCCAAACCCTCGCCCTGTGGAAAAAGCTCAACCAGTGGGTTTATGAGGGCTTTCGTTCCACCTACCAACGCATGGGGGTTGAGTTTGACCGCTACTACTACGAAAGTGAAACCTACCAGGGGGGCCGAAAGTTAATCTTAGAGGCCTTGGAAAAAGGAATTTGCCAAAGAGAAGACAACGGCGCGGTGTCCATTGACCTAGAAACCGATCATCTGGGAAAAAAAATCCTCCTCCGCGGCGATGGCACCAGCATGTACATCACCCAAGATATAAATACCACTTATTTGAAATTTAAAGATTATTCCCCTTTAGATGCCTGTCTTTTTGTGGTAGGGAACGAGCAAGACAACCATTTTAAAGTCCTATTCAAAGTCTTAGAGCATTTCGGTTTTGCCTGGGCCAACCGCTTGGAGCATATCAGCTACGGGATGATCACCCTCCCCGAGGGGAAAATGAAATCCCGCGAAGGAACGGTCGTTGACCTGGACGACTTAATGGAAGAAATGAAAAACCTCGCTTTGCTGGAGATCGACAAACGGGGAAACTTCAACCAAGCCCCCACAGAGATCAAAGAAGCGACCGCGGAAGCCATTGGACAAGGGGCCATCAAGTTTTTCATCCTCCGCAGCGGGGCGGCCAAAGAGATTCAATTTAACCCCAAGGAATCCTTGAGTTTTGAAGGGCAAACCGGCCCCTACCTGCAATACACCCACGCGCGACTCTCCAGTTTACTCACCAAAGCCGAGGCCAAAGACCGGCAAAGAGCCCAAAGCTTTACCCAGGCGACCAGCAAAGAGCGGATTGAGGTTCAACTCCTGTTGCAGCTCGCCCATTATGCCGATATTCTTCAACTCGCCGCCAAGGAACGCAACCCCGCGGTGCTGACCGGTTGGACCTATGAACTCTGCAAGCTTTACAATAAATTTTATTACGACTTACCCATCTTAAAGGCAGAACAAGAGGTCAAACTCTTTCGTTTGAGCCTGACCCTGGCCGTGCGCAGCGTACTCGCGAAGTCCTTGCGTATCTTAGGCATTCAACCTTTAGAAAAAATGTAGGGCCCATGAAAGCAACAATGGAAAAAATCATTTCCCTGGCCAAACGGAGAGGTTTTGTCTTTCCCGGCAGCGACATCTACGGCGGCTTGGCCAATTCCTGGGATTACGGCCCCTTGGGCGTTGAACTGAAAAACAATATCAAGCAAGCTTGGTGGCGCAATTTCGTGCAAAACCGCATGGATGTAGTGGGAATGGACACGGCCATCTTAATGAACCCCCAGGTTTGGGAGGCAAGTGGCCATGTGGGCGGCTTTTCCGATCCCTTGATGGATTGCAAGCAATGCAAAACCCGCCATCGCGCCGACAAACTCATTGAGGAAAAGATCGAAGCCAAACTCAAAAACGACCCCGACTACGCCATTGAGGGCTTGGGTTATGACCTCAATCAATTAGAAGCAGAGATTCAAAAGTGGGAGATCGCCTGCCCCCATTGCGGCTCTGCCGACTTCACCGAGATCAGGGAATTTAACTTAATGTTTAAAACCTACCAAGGGGTGAATGAGGATCACTTAGCCCAGGTTTACCTCCGCCCTGAAACGGCCCAGGGGATTTTTGTCAATTTCAAGCAGGTGCAAACCGCCAGCCGCAGAAAAGTACCCTTTGGGATCGGCCAGATCGGCAAGGCCTTTCGCAACGAGATCACCCCGGGAAACTTCATCTTTCGCACCCGAGAATTTGAACAAATGGAGTTGGAATACTTTTGCCACCCGGACGGGAGCTTAGACGAACACCGTCATTGGAAGGACTTTTGTATGGATTGGCTCACCCAGCACGGGATGAATCCGGACTTCATTCGCTTGAGGGATCACGGCGCTGATGAACTCAGTCATTACTCTAAAGCGACCAGCGATATTGAGTTTCAATTCCCCTTTGGCTGGGGGGAGCTCTGGGGCATTGCCCACCGGGGGGATTTTGACCTGACGCAACATCAAAACCACTCCTCTAAGGATTTACAATACACCGACCCCCAAACAGGGGAACGCTATTTGCCCCATGTCATTGAACCCAGCCTGGGGGTGGACCGGGTCTTGCTCGCCTTTTTGCTCAGCGCCTATGACGAAGAGCTCTTAGAGGGGGATGAAGTCCGGGTGGTGTTGCGCCTCAGCCCCAAACTCGCCCCTTATCAAGCGGCGATTTTACCCTTATCCAAAAAATTGGGTGAAAAAGCAGAAGAGGTTCATCGTCAATTCTGCAATCAATTCGTACTCGATTACGATGCCTCCCAAAGCATCGGCAAACGATACCGCAGGCAAGATGAGATCGGCACCCCCTTTTGCGTCACCATCGACTTCGACAGCTTGGAAGATCAGCAGGTCACGGTACGAGAGCGAGACAGCATGCAACAAGAGCGCGTCGCCATTGATCGCTTGCAAGATTACCTTCAAACAAGACTATCATGAATAAAGAAAAAGAAGAAGGCAGCAAGCTAGAGCTTGATTTCAATAAGCTTGCTCAGGTTGCCGCCGGTAAAGAGGCTGTTTTGCCGGCCGTAGCGCAGGACGCGGATACGGGCGAGGTCTTAATCGTTGCCTATGTCAACGCCTTAGCCCTCCAGGAGGCCTTAAAACGAAAAGTCGCCGTTTTTTGGAGTACCAGCCGCAATGAATTGTGGATTAAGGGGGCGACCAGCGGTGAATTCTTAGACCTGGTGGAAACCCGGGTCAACTGTGAGCAGAATTCGCTATTATACCAAGTGAGGATTCGTCAAGTTGGAGCCTGCCACACCAAAAAAGCCAGCGGCGAGCCCAGACGAGGTTGCTATTACCGCAAGCTTACCCCTACCGGGGAATTGGAATTTCTCCCCGGGCAAGCTTAACAGGGCCTTGAATCAGTTTGCCTTGACCTGAATCTTGCCCCAACCCAAGGTGGACTCCACCACCCCTTCCCAGGTGGGGTCCTCGAGTCGAACCCCGTACTGGGGTTGGCTGGCGATCCAGTGATGTTTGGCCAGTTCCAATTCCAATCGGGTCTTGGAAATAAAAATACTCAAATAGCGTTGGGCATAATTGAGCTTCTGACCCAATTCGGGAGTGCGCAGCACTTCGACAAAGTCCGGATCAAAGCTCTCTTTGCCAAAGCGCTGGATGAACTGGTGAGAAAGCAGGCTGTTAAAGGCCATGTGATAGAGTTGCTCTTTCTCTACCGTGTTCTTTTGCCAAATGATTTCTCCCTCGAAGTGCTCTAGGCCTTTTTTGAATTCGATTCTGGAGCCTTGCTGTACGGGGAACTCGGAGAAGAAATTAAAACCCCTGGCAGACCAGTTGCGGGCTTTGATCCAAAACCAATCCTTCTCAGGCTGCATCTTGATGTTGATATACACATAATCAAAGCGCTGACCACTGCGTATGCTCATACTATCCCCAATAAATTACTTAGAATGATCCATGTGAGCGATCAAGTCGATGACCTTATTGCTGTACCCCCATTCATTATCATACCAACTGACCAGCTTCACAAAACGATCATTTAGGCTGATCCCCGCTTTGGCGTCAACAATGGAGGTTCTTGGATCGGTTAAAAAATCACTCGATACAACCGCGTCTTCCGTGTAACCTAAAATTCCCCGCATAGGGCCTTCAGAGGCTTCTTTTAACTTTTGCTTAATTACCTCATAACTGGCCGGTTTGGCTAGTTTAACCGTTAAATCCACCACGGAAACATTGGCCGTAGGCACGCGGAACGACATCCCTGTTAGCTTTCCATTTAAATCAGGGATCACCTTGCCCACCGCTTTTGCCGCGCCGGTTGAAGAAGGAATGATGTTCTGGCTCGCGCCCCGCCCACCGCGCCAATCTTTTTTAGAGGGGCCGTCTACCGTTTTTTGGGTTGCCGTGGTGGCATGAACCGTGGTCATTAAACCTTCTACAATCCCGAAATGATCGTGAATCACCTTGGCTAAGGGAGCCAAGCAATTGGTGGTACAGCTCGCGTTAGAAACAATGTTCATCTCATTTTTGTATTCTGCATGGTTGACCCCCATGACAAACATGGGCGCGTCCTTGCTCGGCGCGGAGATAATCACCTTTTTCGCGCCTGCCTTGAGGTGAGCTTCCGCTTTCCCCAAATCCGTAAACAACCCTGTGGACTCAATTACATATTCCGCCCCTACGGCGTCCCACTTTAAGTTGGAGGGGTCGGTCTCGCTGGTGATGCGAATGGTCTGGCCGTTTACGATCAGGTTCCCTTCTTTCACGGCCACTTCCCCCTGAAAACGCCCATGGGTGGAATCATACTTGAGCATATAGGCCATGTAATCCACATCAATCAGGTCATTGATCCCCACAACCTGAAACTCTTGCCGTTGCATCATCACCCTAAAAGCCAAACGACCGATACGGCCAAATCCGTTGATTCCCACTTGAATCGTCATGTTCCACCTTTGTTTAAAGTTTGCCGAAGCTTTATCTCAAAAGATAACCAATAAACCTTTTTTTTTCTACGAGAAAACGAATTTTTTACTTTTTCCATCTCATTTTTTCATTCCATCACCCTTCTTCCATCTTTCAAAGAAATAGATTAAAATATAAGGGCAGCGAGGTTCAAGGCAAGACTGTTGCAAGGAAAAAGTTGGACTCACGGGTCAAGGTAAAAAAATTAAGCGGCAAACGCTTGCGCATACACGGTGATTGCCTGGCAAATCAGGATTTCTAAGCCAAAAAAAACAAAAAAGAATGAACCAACAATTCGACACGGAAGAGCCGCAAACACCCTCCACAGAAAGCGTAGAGCAGAAGGAGAAAAAAAACCCTCCTCCTCGGCAGAGCCCGGAAAAACCAGAGAGCCCAGGCGAAGCCAAGGCGGCCGAAACAGCAGCCACCACGGAAGAAGGTGCCCCCTCAAGCCCGAAAAAAGAAAATTCTGCCGGGAAGAAAACCATTACGGTCAAAAAAGCCTCTGTTTTACCCAAGGACTTTGCTCTACGCATCGCCACCCGCATCATCACCATCAATGAACGGGAGATGGACGAGCATACAGCGAATACCCGAGTCGCTGATTTAGTCTATCGAAACCTCAAAGAACCAGAATTACATTCCTTTTTTCTAGACGCCATTGATATTCTCTTAGCCAATGAGGAAACCCAAAAATACGCGGCCCGCATCTGGACCTCCTTGACTTGGTCTGAGGAAAATCACCCCGAATACAACAGTTTTATTCTCAGCATCGTCAACACCTGCGCAGAGGGACACCGTCACAACCTGCGAGAGTCTTGGGTGGATGAAGAAACCGCCAAGTCTTTTTCTTACTTTGCCTACCTGCTGGGGGAATGTTTTATTCAAATGATGAAGGTATCCGCGGATCTCTATGATATCGTAACAGAAATGTTCAGTCATTTGATTCGCTTTGAGATGACCCGCGATCTCGATGAAAAAGATAAAAATGAACACCAGAAAAAAAACCCGAGAAAGCGCAGAAAAAACGAAGAAACCGGCAACTTGAACCCTAAAAAGCTCTATGATGATGTGGTTGATTTTGTTTCCCATCGGGGGGACTTCCGTTCCGATACCCTAAACCAAAAAAACCCCAATGAATTTATCTTGATGTTGGCCGATCGCATGCGCAGCACCCGCCGTTATGTGATCCAAGACATCATGAATCGCTTTGCCCTCGAAAAGAAAAAGCAACTGGAAAAGGAATTAAAAGAACGGGAAGCGAGCGCGGAAGAGGTGATTCAAGCGGCCCGCCCCTTCAATCACGGGCTTTACCTCTATTGGGTAGAAAAAAGATATAATTTCAAATATTTAGCTGTTGAAAAAGTGAGAATCACCCTCCAGGTTCTAGGCTTTCTTTTTGGGATTGGCTCGGTTGGGGCCAGCTATTTAGGGTTGTGGGAACTCACCATTTTAGAATCCCTCATTACCGCCACCTTAATGTTTGCCTTTGCCAAAGCCTATTGCAGCCGTTATGTCTTTGTGCCCTTTTACCCCAAAGATGTCACCGCCGAACTCGAAGAGGATGTGGGGATGTTTACTCCCGTTTTTAGAAAAATGTCGAGCGGGCAGATGCACAGCTTTATCAACAAACAAATTAAACAACCAGAAAACAACCTTTTATTGCACCTTTTACCAGAATACATGAAATATGTATTTGCCGTCATGCCCGATCGTTCCAACATCTTGATGAATAAAGAAGAGGTCAATGAAATGCTCGAGCGGCTGGAATCCAATATATCCAAGTTTCAGCGCGGCGCTAGCTAACCCCCTTGGGAATCGCGAAAATCAAGCGCCTCCACCCGGACGAATTCACTCATTTCTTGCAGGCGGGAATAGATTCTTTGGAACACCCGCTCTTTTAGAGTTTCCGCCTTGACCTCTCCTTTAATCCCCGCGGCGTCTTTATAGCTGGTGCTGAGTTGATCCGTATAATTGGTGGTAAAGTGGGTGGTCTTTTGCATATTATAACGGCGAGAGATGATTTGATCTAAGATTTGCACCTCCCAATCCGTTTTTCGTCCCTTGCCCAATTCATCTATAATCAGCACCTCCACCTCGCTGATTTGCCCTAAAAGCTCGCTTTCACTGATCCCCTTATCATATCCCGCTTTAATCTCGCTCAAAAGCCTGGAAAACTCCTGAAACAAACAGGGCACCCCGAGGTTAAAGATATAATCCTTGGCCAGGCTACAGAGCAAACGGGTTTTGCCCGTGCCCACTCCACCCATGAGCAACAACCCGCGATGATGCCCTTTTTTGTAGTTTTTGGTTTGCATGTTGACGGTATGAAACGCTTCTTCCAGGCTTTTGTTGTTCAGCGTTTTAAAATTACCCAAGACTGCGTCAAAAAACTGGGCCGGTATTTGCGCCTGATTATAAAAGGAAATACGGCGATCCAACTCTTGACAACCGCAAGGCTGCATGTAGTCGCGCCCTTTTTCGTCGCGGCTCAGTTGATACCCCTCCCCCTGACAATAAGGGCATTGGGCATAACACCTCGGGCAGCGTTGCGCCCGGGCAAAGAGCCCCACAGGTTCGATGATGTATTTTTTGTTCTGGCAATGTGGGCAGCGGGGCATAGGGCTTTTTGCTTGTCAATTTTAGGACTGACCGATAGATTGTGATGAAGAACCAAAAATTCTTTTAGGGTTCCCTAGCATAAAAACCTAGCCCCAATTTGAAAAGAGCTAATCCATGCCCCTTGAACAAATTCCCCTCGGCAGCGACCACGCCGGATTTGAACTCAAACAAGAACTCATTGAGTTTTTAACCCAAGAAGGCTTTACCCCTATAGACCAAGGCTGTTTCAGTACCGAATCGGTTCCCTACCCCGAATACGGCAAAAAAGTGGCCCAACTGCTGGCCCAACGCCAAGCGGAACGAGGAATCCTGATCTGCGGGAGCGGCATCGGCATGTCGATTACGGCCAATCGCTTTAAGGGGGTACGGGGCACCTTGGTTCATGACGAAGAAACAGCGCGCCTTTGCCGCCTGCACAATAATTCCAACCTACTCATTTTAGGGGCTAGAGCCCTCAGCCCTAAAATTGCCAAAAAACTGGTAAAAATCTGGCTCACCACCCCTTTTGAAGGGGGCCGTCACCAACAACGACTCAACCTGATCGACCAAAAATAAGCGACTATGAAAGACCTTCACTCCTTTGACCCCGAATTGGCTCACGCCATCGACCTAGAGCATCATCGCCAAATCGACAAACTGGAAATGATCGCTTCGGAAAACATCTGTAGCCCCCGCGTATTAGAGGCTACGGGCAGCGTCTTGACCAACAAGTACGCTGAAGGCTACCCTAAAAAACGCTATTATGGCGGGTGCGAGTTTGTTGACCTTTCTGAAAACCTAGCGATTGAGCGGGCAAAACAACTCTTTGGGGCCGAGCATGCGAATGTGCAACCTCACTCAGGGAGTCAGGCGAACATGGCGGTTTATCTAGCCGAGGTGGACCCAGGGGATCGGGTCATGGGAATGGACCTCTCCCATGGGGGACACCTCACCCACGGCAGCCCGGTGAATTTTTCGGGCCTGCTCTACCAGATCGTCAGCTATGGGGTGCGCCCCGACAACCAACGAATTGATTATGACCAACTGAGGGACCTGGCGAAAAAAAACAAGCCCAAGATGATTATTGCCGGGGCCAGTGCCTACCCGAGAGCCATTGACTTTAAAATCTTTCGCGAGGTGGCAGACGAGGTCGGTGCCGTTTTAATGACCGATATGGCTCATATTGCCGGGTTAATCGCCGCGGGGCTGCACCAAAACCCGGTGCCCTATTCCCACTATGTGACCAGCACCACCCATAAGACTTTGCGTGGCCCTCGGGGAGGCTTGATTTTATGCGCCCGGGAAAAGGCAAAAAAACTCAACTCCCGCATCTTCCCCGGTAGCCAGGGCGGCCCTCTCTGCCATGTGATCGCCGCCAAGGCCGTGGCCTTTAAAGAGGCCTTGAGCGAAGAATTCAAGGTCTATCAGCGCCAGACCCTAGACAATGCCAAGGCCTTGGCCCAAGCCTTGATGGAGCGCGGTTACAACTTAACCACCGGCGGCACCGACAATCATTTGATGTTGGTGGATTTAACCAACAAAGACATTACCGGCAAGGATGCCCAAATTGCCTTGGATTTGGCCAACATTACCGCCAACCGCAATACCATTCCCTTTGAAACCCGCAGCCCCTTCATCACCAGTGGAATCCGCCTCGGCACCCCCGCCTTGACAACCAGGGGAATGAAACAAGCCGATATGGTCACGATAGCGAATTTTATTGATCAAGCGCTCAACAAACTTACCGATGAGGCGGCGGTCAAAGCGATTGGGGAAGAGGTCAAAGCCTTTGCCCAGAGCTTCCCCGAATTTGATGATCCTTTCTAGCCTCTGCGCAGATAAAGGGGTCAGCCCCCCTTGGACGCAAACGACGCCCTGCTTGAACTTCAATCGGCTTCTGAACAGATTGGGGTTCTTTTTTTTCCTTGGCTTTTTTGTCTCGCTCACTGATTGTTCCAGTTCATCGGTCTTAATCCGCACAAAAGACCGATACTTTGCAAGCTCCCAAAAACAGCTGGAAAAAACCACGCAAACGATAAATTCCCTGCATCCGCCCGCCGCTGAACAAACCCTCTTTCTTCAAGCCGAAGGCTTTTATCGCTATCGCTTTGAACCCTTAAGCCAAAGCTCGGCAATGTATTTTGCCCAAGCCGCCGCAGCGATCACCGATTTTCCGGCTTTTCAATCTCTGGCAGGTTCCTTGAATTTACAAGATATCAGATATCGCTCTTCAGATAGCGCGGTACAGCTTTGGGAGTCCCTACTGAGCCTCTATCCAAAATCAAGCTTAAAGCCGATGACGCTGTACCGCCTTGGATGGGCCTACCGAAATGTAGGCACAAGGGGCTTGCCTCGAAACTCGCCTAACGAGGCTTTTGAGGAACTCATTCGTAAATACCCCCTCTCGCCTTTGGCCTCCCTGGCCAAAGAAGCGAAAGCAGTACCCTGGAAATCAAAAGACATCGCAACCACCTGGTCTCTGTTACCTGGAGCCGGTCAAATTTACCTAGGTCAAACTAAAAGCGGAGTTGTTCGTATGAGCATCGCCACCACTGCCCTTATGGCGTTATTGTTACCGATTAGGGAAGCCGCTCGCAGCAACGGCGACCTCAATTGGCAAAAAGACAAACCCCTCTTGCTAATCGGGCTTGCCGGATTGATCGCCTTGAGCTTTGACTACACCAACTCTTACGAAGACGCTATGAAGGGGGTTGTGGAGTGGAATGAAAGGAAAGAAGATCAATTTAACCGCCGCCACCCCAATGCATTTTAAGACCTCCTGTTCTTTTTGGTAGCTGCTTGACTACCAGGGGAAACTTTTCTTAGCCCATACAGGATAAGCAGCTTGAAATTCAAATCATTATCGCTTGATTTTAATAGGCTAAACCAATCACTCGTTGATTCAAAAAGAAATTTCTAACCCTTTTTTTTGTCTACCCAAGCCCTTGAACCCGTTTATTTACCTTGGGTTCAATTGATCGTTGGCGGGGCAAAGGGATTGGTTGGATCAACCATCTCGTCGGACTCAATCCCCATCAGCTTAAAGGCCCCATGCCATTTTGCCGGGTTGGGAGTGGCGTAAATCTCTTCCCAATCAATCTCTTCTTTCCACCAGGCCCCCTCTTCAATCTCTTTTTCCAATTGCCCCTCCCCCCAGCCGGCATAACCAACCCCAAGATAGTAAATCGTATAAGTCGGGTCTTTTTCCTTCTTTGTCAGCAGTTCCAAGGCAGGGGAAACGGCAAATAGGGGATGATCAATCACCGTGTTGGCAACCCGAACCTCTTTACTGTGAATGGCCCAAAAAAAATCAGTCTGCACCGGCCCACCCAGCAGAATCGACATATCGTCATATTTTTCGGACTCAAAACTCATCAGCTTGGCCGCTTCTTTTAGGGTTGCCCCGGTTTCATGATTCAACATAAACCCCAAGGCCCCATCTTTACCCATATTGGCCATGAGGATTAGCGATTTGGTAAAGATCCCGTCGGTGAGCGAGGGCATGGCAATCAGAAAGCTGGCTTTTTTAGCGCCCATAAGTTAGTGTAGGTTCAGGTGAACTTTGAGTTCTTTCCTTTAATTTTCTCTTCTTTTTACATTGAAATCAATCCTTTTTAATTTTCACCTTAAAAAGAAAAGGGGGCCGCGCCTTGCTCTCCTCCTCCTCTCCGGCTGGATGATTGCGGCCTGCGACAGCCAAAAACTGGATGAATACGGGGGGTTTTACAATGAAAAAACAGGAAGATATAAATATGTGCGCCCCATCAAACGCGCTAGCCGCCACTCTACCTTAGGGGTGAGTCAACCGAGTGAAAAAAAGCCCCAGCAGATTTGGGGCCTGGTCTCCGGTTTTTCTGAAGATTTAAAGAGTTTTTGGGTTTATATTGATGATCGGCAATCTTATCAGATGCTCGCAGAGCATGTAACGGGCCTGAACCGAGATGACAAAAACAAACGCCTCCGGATCCACCTCAAATATGTTTCTCCCTTGGGCTCCATCCCCGATCCGGCATTGCGCCGCCAATGGCAGCCCTATGTGACCCAGCAATTAGAAGCCCTCTTTGGTCAAGACGAGGTCTATGTCACCACCTTTTACCATGAAAAAACCAAGCAGTTTTCAGGTGAGGCCTTTAAGATCATTCAAACCAAAGATGGCGAGATCATGCGCAACCTCAATTTGAGGATGGTTTATGAAGGCTTGAGCGTCTATTTTTTCGACCCTAAGGAAAAAGAACCGCAAAAAGACTATATCAAAGCGCAAGCCCTTGCCAAAGAGCGGCGCGCAGGGTTATGGAACTATCAATAGACCCAGTCGTCACCTCACCCAAGGCCCCGTTTTGGGTGATTTTTCTGGTATTCTTTCACCAACACATTTAATATAATACGAGGCATCTATGGCCCTAGAACGAACACTTTCCATCATTAAACCCGACGGAGTCGCCCAAGGGGTGATCGGTGATATTCTCAACCGCTTTGAAAAAGCGGGCTTGAAAATCGTAGCCCTTAAACTAACCCAGCTCTCTTTACAAGAGGCAGAGGGCTTTTACGCCGTACACCGTGCCCGTCCCTTTTTTGGCGAACTCACCGAATACATGGCGAGCGGCCCCGTAGTGATCAGTGTTTTGGAAGGGGAAAACGCAATCAGCGCCAACCGCGACCTCATGGGGGCGACCAACCCCGCGGAAGCGGCCGAAGGCACCATTCGCAAGGCTTTTGCCCGCTCCATTGGAGAAAACACGGTGCATGGCTCCGATGCCCCAGACACGGCAGCAACAGAAATCGCTTATTTCTTTGCCACCACGGAACTCGTAAACTAAAGGACCTCAAAGTTTTTTAAAAATTCTGTAAAACCCAACTCAACTAGGGCAAGGGCAAAACCCCGCCTTAGTTGAGCGGGGTAAATCGGATACAAAGATCAAACCAAAGCTTATCAACTCGGTATTTTTAGGAGGCCGGACATGCTGCTGCATGACCTAAGAACTCAATTTAATCAAACGATTCCCGTGTGCGAGGGTTTTTTTAAGCTCATGCAGCAAACCTTTGGTTTTTACGCTGACTTGAGCAATCACTTCATCGCCAACCTAGGCACCAGGCTGGAACAGGGAAGATTAAACGAGTTCTTGAGCGGTGAGCTAAAGGTCAAACTCATGGAACCGGCTTTTTGCCAGGGGCTGGAAGAACGAAAAAAACAAATCCTCGCTGAAACCATCAAGCTAGAACAGTTTATCGCCTCGGGTCACCTGCAACTCGACTACCTCAATGATTTAGAAGCCTTAAAGGGCGTATCCAACAACTTATACGACCTCTTAACCCGTCATTGGGAAATCTATAAATACGAAAAACAAGCGATCAGCCCAAACCATTTAGTGGGCTTGATGCAAGAAATTGATCGCATCGCGATCGGCTGGGATAGTTATTTAGAGAAGTATCTCGCCGTAGGCAAGCTCTTGCGCGAGACCGGCCACTTCCCCGAGAAAAAAGGCTTTGCCCCGGTAAAGGTCTACTTCCACCTGCTCGAAGGGTCTCCCTTTGATTTAGAAGTGAGCAACCAACTCAATCGGTTTTTGTTCAACGCCTATGAGTTTGTCTTGCTCAGCCATGGGTTAAAAGCCGATCACAGCCGCCCCGAAATACTCAACCAAGAAAGCCTGAACCCTGTCAGCCTGCTATTGTGGATCCCCCAGGACTTGGCTGCCAGCTTTGCCAAACTCTTGAGCTATCTTTCCATTGAGGTCATTAAACGGGAAACCTTAGTCAAATATGTCATGGAAGTCGTGGCAGCGGGCAGCGGCAAGGAGGTGCCCAAAACCGTTACCCTCAGCTACCAAAAAAAGTTGGCCAAACTGCTCGAAACCCTGCCCGCGGGGAGCTATTTCACGATTCATGAAGAAGAAATGGCCGATTCCGTGGCCATGCTGACCCAACTCGTCCATGAACTCGACCGCTTTTCAATCCAATACAAGGACTTACTCGCGGCGACCTCGAAACGGATCAACCACCTCCGTCCCCAAGAAAACAAAACTCCCGCCAAAGCCCCCGGCCCCTCAACAGGGGCAAACCCGAAAGGGGAAAGTCAAGGAGAAGTGAAAATCAATGTGGATCAAAAAGAACATCACGGCTTTCTCACCTCCTAAGACCCCCATTCAATTCAAAGTCAACATATAGCCGACCCCCCGCACGGTGCGGATATATTCTTGCGGGGTCACCTCTTCAAATTTTTTGCGGATCGACTTGATATGGACATCCACCACATTGGTGTTGGGATCGAAATCATAGCCCCATACATTTTCTAAAATCTGCGTACGGCTCACCACGCAGTCTTGGTTGCGAACCAGATATTCTAAAATCGCGTATTCCTTGGGGCGCAATTGCAACTCTTGATCCCCCACAAAAACCCGATGGCTTTGGGTATTGATTTTTAAATCCCCTAGGGATAATTCCACCCGCAACCCTTGTTTTCTACGGAGTAAAGCACGAATTCGGGCCAAAAACTCATCAAAGGCAAAGGGCTTGGTCAAGTAATCGTCGGCGCCGGCGTCTAACCCGGTGACCCGCTCCTTCACCGACACCCGGGCCGTCAACATCAAAATTGGGGTTTGTACCCCATGGCCACGCAAGGACTTGCAGATTTCAATGCCGTTCATGCGGGGCAGGTTGATATCTAAAATGATCAAGTCGTAAGAAGTCCCCAACCCGTAATCCAGCCCCTCGCGCCCATCAGCGAGGTGATCTAGGGTAAAGCGTTCTTCTTCCAACCCTTTTTTGATAAATGAAGCGACCCCGGCTTCATCTTCGACCAACAGAATTCTCATTGCACCTTTATTTGCCTTTTAATTCCCGACATCCGAAAAAATCCTTTTTGGAAAGAACATGGATATTTTCTTTTTTAAACAGCTCCGCGAAGGCCTGTGCGTCATTTTTATGATAACTGTGATCATCCCCTTCATGAATCTCACAAAAAAACACCTTAAAGGAGATATTCAACTCGTCTTGCATATCCACCAGCCCCTTTGAGTAAGGCTTGATCCCAAATTCAGACTGCTTAATGACAAAATCCCCCTCCACTTGGACCACGGGGGGGAAGTACTCAAACCGGGTCGCGATGGTAATGGGCCGCACCGTACCCCTTAAAGAAAGCAGACTTTGGACTTTTCTCGGTTTGGTTGAAGGCACAAAGTTTTCTAAATTGATGGTGATTTCAGGGTACTTTTTCGCGTTGATGTAGTCTTCATCTTCCAAGACGCTTAAAACCCCGGGCAGGTTGAAGTCGAGCTCACTAAAGTGGAGGATGATTTTCCCGCGATATTGGTCATTCTCTTCGATTAATTTCCCCTCGTGCTTCAGCGCTCGGCCTTGAAAATCAAAAAAATTGGTTTTCCCCTCGATGTCGATGAAGCCTTTTTGCAAAATATAATAGACTTCGTACTCGGTGGCATGGGCTGCCCAGGGCAGCAAAAAAAACAAGAGGGCAAGCATTGCCTTCATCAAGGTTCCTTCGGGAATTCATCGGCAAAGCGATGGGTTTTTTTCAAGCGTTTCAGCCGCTGGATCGGGTTTTCTCGATGTTTTCTTTTCCCGAATTTTTTTACCCTATGATCCCAGAGATCGCCAAAGGGCTCACTGTGGCATTTCACGCAGCGCTTTCTTACCATTTTATAGGTGAGCCGGTTGTCTTTCGGGTTATGGCAGCCCTCGCAACTCATGGTGCGGTACATGGGGTCGGGGCCGGCCCTTTCCCCCTTGGCATTGAGAAAGTCACCGAGCATCACCTTGCGCGCCACCTGATGGCAGGTATCGCATTGATTTTTCCCCGGCAATTTATATTGCTTGTTAGGGTGGCACTCCTTGCAAGCTATCTTTTTATGCAGATTCTTTAAAGGGAAAACCGCCTTGTCATGGTTAAAACGCCGGACACTCTTTTCTTCTTTGAGGTGGTTCCACCCCAAGGCTTGGTGACAATTCTTACAGTTGGGCAGTCGCTTTGCGTGAGGGTCTTGATGGCACCGGTCGCAGCGGCCCGGTATATCCTTAAAAGGAACCACCCGCGGGTTTTTTTCGCTTTTGTGGTGGCAGGCCTGGCAGAGCAGATTTTTATGCTTGCCTGCAATGGGGAAGTCGGAATCCTTGTCATGATCGAATTTCGTTTTATCCCAAGCGGAATCTCGGTGGCAATCCACACAAAACCGGTCATCAAACTGCTTGGCATGCGGGTTTTTATGACAACTGTCGCAAGCTTTGTCCAACCCTTGATAACTAAACAGTTCGCGCTGCTTTTTATCGATGAGCAAGCTTTTGCTCTTTTCACTGCGGAATTTTTGCTGATGGCATTTTTTGCATTCGACCCGTTGGTGCGCCCCCTCTAAAGGAAAATCAACCTGATCGTGATCCACCTGTTGGATATCATAGATCCGGGCCTCTCGCCCTTGATGCTCACCATGACAGGTTTGACAAGAAGGAGGTTTTTGATAAAGCCCATGAAACCCCTCTTTTTCTTCTAAGCTTACGGCGATTTCCCGGTGGCAGGAAAGACAATTCTCATCAATCACCCCCTGATTTAAGCTGTGGCAAGAAAAACAACCTTGGGTCGTTTCCAAATAGGCATGGGCCTGACTTAAGGGGCCCGGGCTTAGAAAATCGCCCAAACGATGCAAAACCGGCTTACCGGCCCCTTGGCTCAATCCGGGAAACATAAAAAAAAAGCAAATCAGCCCAAGCTTATACCTCATGATCCCTTTTCGCCTCCAGGGCCCGCAATTGCAAGCTGTGATGTTCTTCCATGTACTCTCGAGGCACAAACCCCCCATTAAACATCCCGGGCAAACCTTTTTTTGTGCTGGGATTGACCAACGCCATGAAAAGATGCCCCATCACCAACACCAAGGCAGCACAAGCAATTAAAGTATGCAGCCAGCGAGGGGCCATGCCCTGTGGGGCGAGCCACAACCAAACCCCGGTCAACTGCAATAAAATCGAATTCACCAAACTAGCCAAGGCGTTGATCTTTTGCCCGAAATTAAACTTTTCCTGGGCGGAATGCTGGTGAGTCCTTTGCGCTTGAATCCATTGCTTATCCAAATCCCCAAAGCTTGCGATGTCGGTTAAATCCTGGGTAATAACCTCTGTTTTGCCCGCTAGGCTGACAATAGGGGGCAAACAGATCAAGACTATTCCCATGATCTTATGCAGATCACTGAGGAACTCACCGCGCTGCATCCCCAACCAGCCCTCTAAGGCAAGCCAAAAGCCCGAAAGCAGCAAAATCAAAAAGGGGACCGCGTTAGCCCAATGCAAAAGGATCTCGGTTTTATGGAAGCGTTTGATCCAGCCAATGGGAGTCATATCAAATCCTGTTGCGCTGCGTAAAAATCCTTCGCCCAAAATCGGTGCGAGAGGTTCGCCGATTCACCTGAAACTCTACATATTCCGCTTCAGCTCGGGCTGAAGCGGAAAAAACAAAGCGTTTTTTAACCCTCTTACCGGGGAGGATGTTCCGCTTTTCCTCCACATAAAAGGTCACTATTTTTTCTTCTAAGGTCTTACCGCTAGGATTTTTTAAGGCCACAATCAAGTCAATCGCCTTGAAGCCGAAAATCCCACTCGGCAAGCTATGGGGAATCTGGTGAGAAATCACCAAGTCAACGATAAAGCGCTCTTTTTGCTCCATAAACTTCGAGCTGATTCGCACCCAATCTTGATCGTCAAAGGGCTTTACATCGAGATTGAAGGTATGGCGGCCCACTTTTTGTTCCCAGTGCAAATATTGAAAAATCCCTTGGGGGATAAGTTTCCTCTCAGCTCGAGGCATGTGGCATTGCTGGCAGGTTTTAAGCTCTTTTTTGGGGTTGAGTTGTTGGACCCCCTCCCATTCTTTGAGATGCTCTTTGTGACAGGTACCGCAAAGTTTGGAATCTCGATAAAAGGGATCTTCCGTTTTACTGGCATGAGCGGGCAAAATGAATAAAGGGCCGGCGAGTTCTTGATCCGGGGTCAGGTGACAGGTGACACAGGTTACCCCTTCTGTAATATTGTTTTGCCGAACGCTCAATTTCTTGGACCCATAAATGGGGGCGGTGGCATGGCATACCAGGCACTTTTTTACCGCGTAATTGTCGGTTTGCCGCTGAAAGTGAACGGAACGATAGGCCTGAGCGTGCCGACTTTTTTCCCACTCTTGATATTCATTCAGGTGGCATTCTTTGCATTGCTCTGCCTTGGCCGTATGGGGCGGGGCTTCCACCAAATCGCTGTGGAGAAAGCAACCGCTCAAAGCCCAAAGAGGCAGCAAGACGATAAAATTACGAATAAACTGTTTCATGGACCAAAGCAAAATGACTAACTTTAGAAACCTCAGCAAAATGAAGAGGTTTCGCGCAGGGCTGAAGGCCTTGCCAAATCAATATGTTACACACCTTGATTTGCGTTAGGGTTGTGGATTTTCTTCCCAACGCCCAAGACTGAAAAACTCCATGAAGGGAGTTTTTTTATAGGCTCCTTTAGTCTCCTTCGCCAAGCCATTTAGCTCCATGGCACTTATAACAAGAAGAAGGGGCTTTTGTCCCGCCCGTCAAGGCTGCCCCATGGCAAGGGCTGCAAAAGGCATCGGGTTGATTGAGGTTTTTCCCGTGCAAATACCCATCTTGGCTCTCAACATGCGGGGTTTTAATCCAATAGTCGCTATGGCAGCTATAGCAAGAAGGGGCGTTACCCGCTCCCTTCAAGTCCGCGCCGTGGCAATTGAGACAAGATTTTTCCGGGGTATATAAAGACACCCCATGATAATATCCCCCCCTTTGATCAATATGAATGGCGAGGGGCTCCCAAACCGCGCCATGGCATTGATAGCAACTAGGCCTGGAATAGCGCCCTTTTAAGTCCGAACCGTGGCAGGGGGTGCAGGTTGTGGCGGCGATGACCGCGCCGGAGCGGTGCATGGAACCTTGCCGACTGACTTGATGATCATCCCGATTCCATAAAACATCATGGCAGGAGTAGCAGCCCTTGATCGGGCCGTTGCCGTTTAAATTTATTCCATGGCATGCGGTACAGTTTTTTGCCCCCTTATAGAGCTTTTTACCATGCATCTTCCCATTTAAATTGATGTTGTGGGAAGTCAGCCCCTTCAGCGCGTCCTTACAACCGACACTGATGAAACTCAGCAACAATAAACTTAAAATTAAAACATAAAACCGCATAAAACGCCTCCTCCAATTAAGCCGCCAAACGAATTGGCTGTCGCCTCACAAGCAAAGGGACCAAATTGTTCTTGAAGCTTGAACAATAAAACCCCATAATGCACATCTTTTGCGGTGAAAAAAGGAGTTAGGTCAAGACTCCCGGTTTGGGTTTCGGTTGTCTCGGCAATACCGTAACCAATACCGGGGCCAATCCCATCTAAGCCCCAAACATCGGTAAACAGGGCAAACCAATCAGCCTCAACCGACCTCATGCCCACCGTCACGGTTCCACTGGCACCGTTCTTGGTTTTTAGGGCCGAACCAGTTAGAGTATGCAGATAAATGGTCGTCTCTTGCTGCATTCCCCAAAACAAATCAGCCTGATACCCCCCCATTACCGAGAGACCCAGCATAGGAATCCCTTGACTGGTCAAAGAAACCCCGCCCAAGACTTTCGCTTCACCGGCGCGCAAATTTTTTGCCTGAAAGGAAAAAAGAATCAAAAAAGTTAGCGTTAAGGGTCCAAAAAGTTTTTTATAATCCAAAGACATGGTTTTCCTCAAAGCAAAAGCAACTACCAAAGTGCCTAAATGTCAGTTTAGCAAAAAAAAATTAAATTGTAATAACCTACTTCATTACCGTAAGGGAATTTGCATCCTTAAGGTGAACTCTTGGGGTTGAGTATAACTTGCCTCCATCTTGCCTCCGTGAGAGAAAATAATGTAGCGCGCGATATTCAAACCCAGCCCCTTGCCTTTTGCGCCTCCCACATTGCTGCCACGAAAAAAGGGATCAAACAAATGCTCGACTTCTTCTTCCTTTAAAGGCTGGGCCGTGTTGGAAAAGATCAGG
>JAJRZQ010000046.1 GCA_024275165.1 bacterium
AACTACAACGCCTTTATCACCAACCACGGAAGTATCATGATCTTCTGGGTGGCGATGCCTTTATTGATCGCCGCCTTCGGCAACATCCTGATCCCCTTGATGATCGGCGCCGATGACATGGTGTTCCCCCGCTTAAACCAACTCTCCTACCAAATCTTCTTTGTCAGCATCTTGGTGCTGATCGCGAGCTGGTTGGTTCCCGGGGGCGGTTTTGGCGGTTCTTGGACCACCTATCCGCCTCTTTCTGCCAGAGCGGAATACAACCTGACCCCCTATGGGAGTTCCTTGTGGCTCTTGGCCATTGCCCTAGAGATCGTCTCCTTCTTGGTCGGAGGGATCAACTTCTTGACCACCACCATGAACCACCGCGCTCCGGGCATGCGGATGATGGACATCCCCACCATTGTATGGATGATCGACATCGCCGTTGTGCTGTTCATGTTCTCTGTCGGCCCCTTGGTCGCCGGCGCCATCATGCTGCTCTTAGACCAGCAGGTGGGCACCAGCTTTTATGTTCCCAGCGGGGGCGGTGACCCGATCTTGTTCCAGCACCTCTTCTGGTTTTTCGGCCACCCCGAGGTCTATGTGATCTTGTTGCCCGGGATGGGGGTTGTAGCCGAGGTCTTATCGACCTTCAGCCGCAAGAAGATCTTTGCCTACAAGACCATCATCTACACCACCTTCATGACCGGGATTCTCTCCATGGTGGTTTGGGCGCACCACCAGTTTGTCGCGGGCATCGACCCTCGCATGGCTTCGGTCTTTAGCGTGACCACCATCATGATTTCGTTGCCCATCGCGGTGGTGTACTTCTGTTATGTGGCCACCCTCTACGGCGGCAGCATTCAGTTCACCACCCCCATGTTGTTTGCCCTGGGCTTTATCGTGGAATTCTTGGTCGGCGGTTTGACCGGCCTGTTCTTAGGCTCCAGCGGCATGGACATCTACTTCCATGACAATACCTTTGTGGTGGCGCACTTCCACTACACCTTGATGCCCGCGACCTTCTTCTGCGGTTTCGCCGGCCTCTACTACTGGTACCCGAAGCTTTACGGTCGCATGTACAACGAGACCTTGGGCAAGATCCACTTTTGGGGCACCGCCATCTTTTTCAACGGGGTCTTCCTCCCTCTGTTTATCTTAGGGATTGGCGGTCAGCATCGCAAGATCTATGATTACACGCACTTCCCCGAGTTGATGCAACCGGGCATGCAGGACTTGCGGGTCATGGCCACTACCTCCTTGGTCATCATGCTGCTCTTCCAGTTTGTCTTTGTGATCAACTATATCGGCAGCCTCCGCAGTGGGGAAAAGGCCTCCAACAACCCCTGGAGAGCCAACAGCTTAGAGTGGGTCGCTCCCTCCCCTCCCGGCCATGGCAACTTTGAAACCTTTCCCACCGTTTATCGTGGGCCTTACGAGTACAGCCGCGAGGACATGGAAGAGGACTTTTTACCTCAAAATGTGCCCAGCAAGGCTTAAGGTTTAGATTCGCTTTTACCGTGGAGGCGGCTTAGCCGCCTCCACTACACAAAATAAACGGAGAAGAAACATGTCATTTGATTCATCCATCGCCGCAGGGCGGAGTACCACAGGAATCCCCAATGGTCGCTTGGCCATGTGGACCCTGCTGGCCTCAGAGATTGTCATCTTTGGTGGCCTGGTCGCCTCTTACTTGCTCTACCGCTTTCACAACGCCTACTGGGCCGTGGAAGCCAGTCATACCAATGTGGTTACCGGGGCGACCAACGCCTTTATCCTCCTAACCAGTTCCTTGTTGATCGTCTTGGCGCAAAACGCGGCCGAAGCCGGAGACGGGAAAAAAGCGGCCAAGTTGATGCTCGCCACCGTAGGGGGCGGCTTTTTGTTCCTCGCGGTGAAAAGCTATGAGTATATCCATGAGATTCAACATGGCTTTACCATTGGGGCCAATCCTTTTTGGTCTTTTTACTACACCGCGACCGCCATTCACTCCAGCCATGTCGTCGCTGGGATGATCGCGATTTACATCGTTTCCTTGGGCGCAGCCAAGGGCAAAAACTTGCAAAGAGTTGAACTCTGCGGGATCTATTGGCACTTTGTCGATCTCGTGTGGATCTTGCTCTTCCCTTTGCTTTATATCGTCAAGTAACCCTATCGGAGATAAAGAAATGGGAAACGCAGAACATGGAACCAATTACTATGTCAAGATTTATGTCACCTTGCTGGCAGCGATCGCGGCGGTCATCATCATCGGCCCCATTGTGGGGCATTTTGCGGTCATCATGGCCGCGGCCTTGGTGATTGCCGTTTATAAAGCCTCTTTCTTCATGCACTTGAATGTGGAAAAGCATTGGATCTGGTTATTTCTGATCACCGCTTTGATTTGCCTTTTCGCCTTGTTCTTCGGATCGGCAAAAGACATCATGATGGATGAAGGGGTTTCTTGGAAACGCTGCAATGCCATCAACGAGCAGAATCGCGAGCGGATCGCGGAGCAAACGCATCATGTCGCTGAAAAACGGCCCGACTTAGCCGGCATTGCCTTGCCTCCTGGAGTCGATTGCGTGAAGCAACGCTTTTAGAAAGGATAACCTTAAGGTAATTCCACGGGCCTCTCACCTCACGGTGAGGGGCCTTTTTTTTTGTTCTTTTCGCTAGTTTACAGTTTCTCTAGCCCTGTTAGTTGACGAAGGGATGAAAAAAAGCATAAAGAAAAGGATACGGTTCCAATGAATCCCATTGGTCGAACGCAGACGACGCAGAACTTCAAAGCCTTGCCTTATGACTTCAAGCACTTCTACCCGCATCAAGCCCAGAAAACCCGCGATTCCCAACGGAATTGTCGGCATGGCGATTTTCGTCGCCGCAGAGACCATGTTTTTTGCCGCCTTGATTAGTTCTTATTTGATTTTACGCGCTGGCGTTCCCGTTTGGCCCCCCTGGGGACAGCCAAGGTTGCCGATTTGGACCACCACCTTTAATACCTTGGTGCTTTTTGCCAGTGGTGTTTTTTTATACCGCGCCAAAAAGCAATTTTTTGCAGATCAACTTGCGGGGGCCAAAAAACAGTTTGTTCTTTGTTTGGGGACAGGAGGGTTCTTCATCCTCTTCCAGGGTTATGAGTGGACCCAGCTCATCAGTTTCGGTCTCACTCTTACCTCTTCCAATTATGGAGGAATTTTCTATCTGATTATCGGGCTGCACGCCCTACACGCCATTGGCGCCCTACTCGGCTTGACCTGGGTATATAAAGAACTTTCCGGTGATGACAAAGCGGCAATCCGAGTCAACATTACCACGATTCAACTTCTTTGGTATTTTGTGGTTGGTTTATGGCCCCTGTTATATTTGACCGTCTATATTCTATAAGAGGTTTTATGCGCTTTTTAACCCTGATCGTTCTCACTCTACTCCTTTTTCAACAAAGTTTGTTTGCTTGCGCTGTTTGCACCGCAGGTAAAGAGGGGTTTCAAGGCCTGCATTATTTTGCGGTTTTAATGATGCTCTTAGCCCCTTGGGCCGTGCTTGGCATCTTGGGATATTTTTTATCCCGGTCCATCAAAAAGGTTCAGGCCCAACAAGACAACCGGGAAAACTGAGCCCCCCACTCCGCCCACAAACCCGTAGCCAGGGCGGATTTTCACAATCAGGCCTTGTTCCAGGCCCTCCGCCAAAAAAAATCGCGGAATTTCAGTCTTTTTCAAATTACTCTTGACAGTTTCAATCTGTATCCATAATAAATATAGATTCCCTTTAAAAAAAGGCCATTTTCTGTTACAGCAGTTCACAACATGGAATTTCCCACCCACAGAGCCTATACCGCTCCACGGTTTGCGCAACGCATTCGGAATATTGAGGCCACAAGCCGCCTCTGACGCGACATTGATTCTTGTTTTCAATGCGCCCTTTAACGACTAAGACACACTTGGTTGAGACGAACTATCATCCGAGAAGGCCATGCTAAAGTTTCCACATACTCAAAGACTTAGAGTCAATTTCGGCAAGATCGAATCCATTTTGGACCCCCCTCCCTTGCTGCAATTGCAGAAAGATTCCTACGATTGGTTTCTGCAAAAGGACGCTCCCCCCGAGCAACGGACCAACCAAGGCTTAGAAGCCGTATTCCGCAGCGTATTCCCCATTTCCGACTTTGGGGGATCTTGCACTTTGGAATATGTCTCCTACCGCTTAGGAGAGCCGAAATACGACGAAAACGAATGCAAAATCCGCGGGGTCACCTTCGCCTCTCCCATTCGCGCCCTTTTGCGCCTCATCATCTGGGAAAAGGACGAAAAGGCAGAGCAAAAACGCATCCACGACATCAAAGAACAAGAAATCTACCTCGGTGAGTTCCCTTTGATGACCGATACGGGCAGCTTTATCATCAACGGTACCGAACGGGTTATCGTCAGTCAGTTGCACAAATCCAGCGGGGTCTTTTTCTCTCACGATAAGGGAAAAGTCCACAGCTCCGGAAAATTGCTTTACTCCGCCAGCGTTATTCCTCAGCGGGGTTCTTGGCTTGATTTTGAGTTCGACACCAAAAACTTGCTCAATGTACGCATTGACCGCCGTCGCAAGTTCTTAGCCAGTATCTTTTTAAAGGCTTTAGGCTATAGCAGCGAAGAATTGCTCAATCGCTTTTACTACACCGAAAAGGTGAACCTCAAAAAGGCTTGGGTTGCTGATCCCGCCAAGCGCAAGTATTCGAAGTTTTTTAACTCCCAAGCGGCCCAAAACCAGCGCGCCATTGACGATATTCTCTCCCCAGAAGACGGCACTCTGCTGATTCAAGGGGGAAAAAAGATTTCCAAAGCGGCTTTAAGAAAACTCAAAGACGCCGGTGTCCAAGAGATCCCCTCTTCTTTAGAAGACATCCTAGGCCGCTACAGCCTCTCCGATATCAAAGGTCAAGACGGCGAGATCATCTTAGGCAGCAACGAGCCGGTAACCGAAGAGGTGCTGGAGCTTTTGTTGGAAAACAAAGTAGAGAGCGTCACCCTGCTCTACATGGGCAACAAAACCATTGGCGCCGCCTTACGCAACACCTTGGCGGCCGATAAGGTCAACAGTTCCAACGACGCCCTGATCGAAATCTACAAAAAAATGAAGCCCGGCGACCCCCCGACCCTGGAGGTGGCCAAAAACCTGCTGAACAACATGTTCTTCAACCCCGACCGCTACGACCTGTCGAATGTCGGTCGGATGAAGATCAACAAAAAACTGCACCTCGACATCCCCATGGAGCAGACCATCTTAGCCAAGGACGACATCTTGGCGGTGGTGGAATATCTCTTGCGGCTCAAAGACGGGGCCGGCGGGCAGGTGGACGACATCGACCACTTGGGGAATCGCCGGGTTCGCAGTGTGGGCGAACTGTTGGAAAATCAGATTCGCATCGGCTTGGTGCGCATGGAACGCGCAATTAAAGAGCGCATGAGCCTGCAGGAAACCGAGACCATGATGCTGCATGACATCGTCAATTCCAAGCCCGTCAGCGCGGTGATCAATGAGTTCTTTGGCTCCAGCCAGCTCAGCCAGTTCATGGATCAAACCAATCCGCTTTCGGAAATCACCCACAAAAGACGCCTCAGCGCCTTAGGCCCGGGCGGTTTGACCCGCGAGCGAGCCGGCTTTGAGGTGCGGGATGTGCATACCAGCCACTACGGCAGGATCTGCCCCGTAGAAACCCCCGAAGGCCCGAATATCGGGCTGATCTCTTCGGTGGCGACCTACGCCAAACTCAACGAGTTCGGCTTTATCGAAACCCCCTACCGCAAGATTGAGGACGGTCGGGTTACCGGCGAAATCGTTTATCTCTCCGCCATTGACGAGGGGAATTACAAAATCGCCCAGGCCAACGCGCGTTTGGACAAAAAGGGCAGCTTCCAGCGCGATTTCGTGCAGGCTCGCTATACGGGCGAATCCAAGCTGATCAGGCGTGAAGAAATCGAGATGATGGATGTTTCTCCAAAGCAGTTGGTCTCCATCGCCGCCAGCTTGATCCCCTTTTTGGAACACGATGACGCCAACCGCGCCTTGATGGGTTCCAACATGCAACGCCAGGCCGTACCGGTAGTCAAGCCCGAGGCCCCCTTCGTGGGCACGGGCATGGAAGGCCAGGTGGCCCATGACTCCGGCTCTTGCGTCGTGGCCCGTCGCTCTGGAGTCGTGGACCGGGTTGACGCCGAACGCATCGTGATTGAGGCGGATGTGGATCTCGCCAGCGAAGAAGGCGGCATTGAAGCCAATGTAGATATCTACCACCTCAACAAGTACCGCCGCAGCAACCAAAACACCTGCGTGAACCAGCGCCCGGTGGTCAAGGTGGGCCAACGGATCGTGAAAAGTCAGATTCTGGCCGATGGCGGTTCTTGCGAAGGGGGCGAATTGGCTTTAGGGCAAAACATGCTCATCGCCTTCATGCCTTGGAACGGGTACAACTACGAAGATTCGATTTTGGTCAGTGAGCGGGTATTGCATGAAGACCGCTTTACCAGTGTCCACATTGAAGAATTAGAAGTCTTGGCCCGCGATACCAAGCTCGGCAAGGAAATGATTTCCAAAGACATCCCCAATGTGAGTGAAAACGCCTTGCGCAACTTAGACGAATCGGGAATTATCCGCATCGGTTCCTATGTCAAATCCGGGGATATCTTAGTCGGCAAGACAACGCCTAAAGGGGAGACCCAACTCAATCCCGAAGAAAAGCTCTTGCGCGCCATCTTTGGTGAAAAGGCGGGAGATGTCCGCGATACTTCACTCCGCGTGCCTCAAGGCATCGAAGGGGTGGTGATTGATGTCAAGGTCTTTAACCGCAGAGGGGTGGAAAAAGACACCCGCACCGAGCAAATCGAAGCGGCGACCTTAGAAAAGATTAACGCCGATTACCAAGACGAGATTCGCATTGTGCGGGGCAACCTACACAAGCGCGTGCTGCCTCTGCTGGAAGGGAAAAAGGTGGAATACGACCTCTTCAACCCCCATTCCAACGAAAAAATCCTTGCCAAGGGCAAGGTCATGGACGCGGAAACCTTTGTCACCATCCCCAAAGAGGCCTGGGCCGATATTCGGGTTGGCGATGGCGAAGCCAATGAGCAAATTCGCATTATTTTGGCCAATGCCCGGGTTCAGTTGGAACTCTTAGACAATGTATACGCCTCTAAAAAAGAACGAGAATTCCGCACCGACGACCTCCAACCGGGGGTAATCCGCAGCATCAAGGTCTATGTGGCCATGAAGCGCCGGTTGAGTGTCGGGGATAAAATGGCGGGCCGCCACGGGAACAAAGGGGTCATCTCAAAGATCATTCCCTTAGAAGAAATGCCCTACGATGAAAAGGGCAATACCGTGGACATCGTCTTAAACCCCTTGGGCGTCCCCTCCAGGATGAATATCGGGCAAGTGCTAGAAACCCACTTAGGGCTCGCCGCCAAGGGCGTAGGCGATAAGATCAACGAGGCCCTCCAAGCGATGCACCCGGTCAACCAGGTCAAACAGCAGATCAACGAGATCTACCAATCCAAGTTCTTAAAAGACTACCTCGACTCGGTCAGCGATGAAGAGGTCATGGAGTTTGCCGACAAATTAAAAAAAGGGGTGCATGTCTCCACCCCGGTCTTTGACGGGGCTCATGAAAGCAATATTGACACCCTCTTAAAGCTCGCCGACTTTGACAGTTCCGGGCAGATGACCCTTTTTGACGGGCGCACCGGCGACCGCTTTGAGCAAAAGGTGACGGTCGGTTATTTGTATATGCTTAAATTGCACCACTTGGTCGATGACAAGCTGCATGCCCGCTCCATCGGGCCTTACAGCTTAGTCACCCAGCAACCCCTGGGCGGCAAGGCCCAGTTCGGAGGGCAGCGCTTCGGTGAGATGGAGGTCTGGGCTTTGGAAGCCTACGGTGCCGCCTACACCCTGCGCGAGTTGTTGACCGTGAAGTCCGACGACATCACGGGGCGAAACCGCATTTATGAATCTATCGTCAAAGGCACCCATGATGTCAAAACCGGAATCCCCGAATCCTTCCGGGTCTTAATCAACGAACTAAAATCCCTCTGTCTGGACTTCCAACTGATTTCCGACAAGGGGTACTTTGAAACCGAACAGGACTAATCCAGCGAATGCGCTGACAAACAGGGAGGCCCCTTGAACGCATATAACGAGAATCTCGATCCGATCGACTATTACGCCGTGCAGATTAGTCTCGCTTCCGCCGAGCAGATTTTGTCCTGGTCGCATGGTGAGATTAAAACTTCGGAAACCATCAACTATCGCACCTTCAAGCCGGAACGAGACGGCCTGTTTTGCGGTAAAATCTTCGGACCGGTCAACGACTACGAATGTATCTGCGGGAAGTACAAACGAATGAAGCACCGCGGCATCACCTGTGAAAAGTGTGGGGTCGAGGTCATTCAATCCAAGGTTCGCCGCGAACGCTTAGGTCACATTAAACTCGCCTGCCCGGTGAGCCATGTCTGGTTCTTAAAAGGGCTGCCCAGCCGCTTGGCCAATATCTTGGATATGACCCTGCGGGATTTGGAGCGAATCCTCTACTTCGATGCCTACATTGTCTTAGATCCCGGTGCCTCGGAAGTCGAAAAATATCAAGTCATCGACGAGACCACCTACCAACGCTTGAGCGAAGAAGATGTCGACTTGGAAGCGAGCATGGGGGCAGAGGCGATCAAAGAAATCTTAGAAGACATGGATATCTTAGAGCTTTCTGAAACCCTGCGCGAAGAACTCCGCGAAGTAACCAGCGCAGCAAAAAGAAAAAAGATCATCAAACGGCTCAAAATCGTGGAGGCCTTTAAAAAATCCGGGCTCAATCCCTCCAACATGGTCTTGGACATCATCCCGGTGATCAGCCCCGAGTTGCGCCCCTTAGTGCCCTTAGAAGGGGGCCGTTTCGCTACCAGCGATTTAAACGACCTCTACCGTAGGGTGATCCATCGCAATAATCGTCTGAAAAGACTGATGGACCTCAACGCCCCAGAGATCATCGTTAAAAACGAAAAAAGAATGCTGCAAGAGGCGGTAGACGCGCTTTTTGACAACGGGCGTAGAGGTCGGCCCATCTTAGGCACCAACAAGCGACCCTTAAAATCCCTTTCGGATACCTTAAAGGGAAAAACAGGCCGATTTCGCCAGAACCTTTTGGGAAAAAGGGTTGACTATTCCGGTCGTACCGTGATCGTGGTGGGCCCCGACTTAAAACTAAACCAATGCGGTCTGCCCAAGCAGATGGCCTTGGAGCTCTTTAAGCCTTTTATCTTCAACTACTTGATCGAACGCGGCAAGGCGGCGACCATCAAGGTGGCGAAAAAAATGGTGGAAAACAACGACCCGGAAATCTGGCCCGCGCTGGATACGGTCATCGTGGATCATCCCATTCTTTTAAACCGCGCGCCTACGCTGCACCGTTTGGGGATTCAAGCCTTTATGCCGATTTTAATCGAAGGCAAGGCGGTGACGCTGCATCCTTTGGTCTGCTCCGCCTTCAACGCCGACTTCGACGGAGATCAAATGGCCGTCCACCTTCCCTTGTCGGTGGAAGCGCAGATGGAAGCCAAGGTTTTGATGATGGCGACCAACAACATCTTATCGCCTGCCACCGGCAAGCCCGCCATGACCCCCACCCAAGATATGGTCTTGGGCATCTACTGGCTCACCCGCGCCGCGAGCGGCGCCAAGGGGGAGGGCAAGGCCTTTTCGGGCTACGATGATGTTTTGGCGGCTTACGATCACGATTTGGTCCATCTGCAAGCTCAGATCAAGGTGCGGCACGAAGGCGAAATCGTGCAAACCACCGTGGGCCGAGTGCTGCTCTATGACGGTATCCCCAAAGAAATTCCCTTTGCCTCCATCAATAAGCTCTTTAAGAAAAAAGACTTAGAAAACCTAATCGACCAGTCCTACCGGGTCGCGGGCAATGTAAAAACCGTAGAGATGCTCGACATGTTGAAAAACAAAGGGTTTTCTCACGCGGCACGGGCCGGTTTCTCCATTTGCATGCGCGATATGATCATCCCCGATGAAAAGGTGGGGCTGCTCCAACGAGGGCAAAAAGAGGTCGAAGAGATTCAATTGCAGCACGACAACGGAATCATTACCGACGGCGAACGCTACAACAAAGTCATTGATATTTGGTCTAAAATCACCAATGAAGTGGGCGAGGCCATGAAAAAAGGCATGGCCAAAGAGGTCATGGGGGCCGATAAGGTCATGATCCCCAATCCCATCTTTGTCATGGCCGATTCCGGCGCCCGGGGCTCTGAGCACCAATCCCGCCAGCTCGGCGGAATGCGCGGCCTCATGGCCAAACCTACGGGAGAAATCATTGAAACCCCCATTACGGCCAACTTCCGTGAAGGGCTCAATGTAGCCCAGTACTTTATCTCTACCCATGGCGCCAGAAAAGGCCTCGCCGATACGGCCCTAAAAACGGCCAACTCCGGTTACCTCACCCGTCGTTTGGTGGATGTCGCTCAAGATAGCGTGATCACCTCGCAGGATTGCGGCACCACCGAGGGCATCACCATCCAACCCTTGTTGGAAAACGGGGAAGTGATCGTGAAATTAGGCGAACGGGTTTTAGGGCGAATCATCGCAGAAGATGTCATCGACCCCTTAACCAGTCAGGTTATCCTCGCTCGGGGCACCTTGGTGACCGAAGCCGATACCGACCAACTCGACAACCTGGGGATTGATCAAATCAACATTCGCAGCGTGTTGACCTGCGAAAACCGGGAGGGAATCTGCGCTCTATGCTATGGCAGGGATTTGGCCAAAGGCAATCTCATCTCCGTGGGCGAGGCGGTGGGGGTCATTGCCGCCCAATCCATCGGCGAACCGGGAACCCAGTTGACCATGCGGACCTTCCACATCGGGGGTACGGCTTCTCGGAAAGCGGAAGCCACCCAATGGGAGTCGCGCAGCGCGGGCAAACTGCTCTTTAATGACGCAAAAACAGTCATCAATCGGGCGGGAATATGTATCTTGGCGAGTCGTAAGACGGAAATCGCCATCCAAGATAAACATGGCCGCGAGGTGGATAAACACATGTTGCCCGTTGGAGCTTTAATCTTCTTTAAAGAGGGCGACACCATCCAAAAAGGGGATAAAATCGCGGAATGGGACCCCTTTTCCATGCCCATCATTGCCGATGTGGAAGCGAAAATTAAGTTTGAGGATATTGAAGAAGGGAAATCCCTACGCATCCAAAAAGCCGAGGATACCGGTTACGAGCGGCGCGTCATTACCGAGGCCCCGGATCAGAACCTAAAACCTCGCCTCTTGGTAAAACATCTGAAAACAGGCAAGGAACTCAAAAAAGAGGATGGCCGCCCGCACCAGGGCTTTTATCTCCCCAATAAAGCCGAATTGATGGTTTCTGAGGGGGATGAAATCTTCCCCGGAGATCTTTTGGCACGGGTTCCGCGCGAAACCACCAAGAACAAGGATATCACCGGGGGTCTGCCTCGCGTGGCGGAACTGTTTGAAGCGAGAAGCCCCAAAGACCCCAGTCAGATTTCCGATATTGACGGCATTGTGGAATTTGGTGAGGACTTACGCCGCAAACGGCGCATCATCATCCGTCCGGAAATCGGTGAACCCAAGGAATATCTGGTTTCCAAAGGGAAGCATGTCGTGGTGGTCGAGGGGGATTATGTCCGCATGGGCGAAGCCTTGACCGATGGTAGCGCCAACCCCCACGACATCTTACGGGTCAAGGGAGTCAAGGAGTTGCAACGCTTTTTAGTCGATGAGGTGCAAGAGGTTTACCGGCTCCAAGGGGTGCGCATCAACGACAAGCACATTGAGGCGATTGCTCGGCAAATGCTGAGGAAAATTAAAGTCTTAGAACCCGGTGACTCCAATTACCTGGTTGGGGAAGCGGTGAGCCGCGGCCAACTGGAACAGGCCAACCAAAAACTGATGGAGGAGGGCTTGCGCCCCGCGATTGGCGAGCCCCTTTTATTGGGGATTACCAAAGCGGCCTTAAGCACCGATTCGTTTATCTCCGCGGCGAGCTTCCAAGAGACCACCAAGGTCTTGACCGAAGCGGCGATCAACGGCAAGGTCGATACCTTCAAGGGGTTAAAGGAAAATGTGATTATCGGGCGCTTGATCCCGGCGGGAACGGGCTACAGTCCGAATCGATCCTTTGGTTACGAGGCCACTGAAGGAGAAGAGGAGGACTATTACGAAGGGGATGAAGCGGAATTGGTTGCCGAGCCGACCCTCGACGAGCTTGCCGATGACGAGGCCAAGGAGACTTAACTCCCATGGGTTCAGCCAAAAACCTAGAATTGACCGGGGCGCAGGCCCTGGTCAAGGTCTTGGAAGAAAAGGGCGTAACCCATATCTTCGGCTACCCCGGGGGGGCCAACCTCCCTATTTTTGACGCCTTACGGCAATCTCGACAGATTCAATTCGTCTTAGCCCGACATGAGCAAGGCGCCGCGCATATGGCCGAGGGCTTTGCCCGCATCAAAAATCGGCCCGGAGTGGTCTTGGCGACCAGCGGCCCCGGCGCCACCAATCTGGTGACGGGCTTGGCCGATGCCCTGCTGGACTCCATTCCCTTAGTGGCCCTCACCGGGCAAATCCCCAGAGAATTTATCGGTACCGATGCCTTTCAAGAGGTGGATTGCCTCAATATCACCATGCCGGTCACCAAGCACAACGAATTGGTGCATGAAGAGGCCCAACTCGTTCCTGCGTTAGAAGCCGCCTTTTATATCGCCGACACAGGGCGAAAAGGCCCGGTTTTGGTGGATATTCCCAAAGATGTCTTGACCAACTCCTACCCCCACCAATTTGGCCTCCCTCTGGTTCTGCCAGGCTATAATCCTACGGTGATCGGCAATGTCGGGCAGGTCAAAAAAGCCTTAAAGGCCTTGAACAAAGCAGCCCGCCCGGTGGTTTTGGTCGGCGGCGGGGTCGTTTCGGCAGGAGCGGTGCCCGAATTGCTGGAATTTGTGCGCAAGCTCAAGCTGCCGGTGGTTCGCACCTTGATGGGCACGGGGGTGATCCCCGTAGAAGACCCGCTTTACATCGGCTTGGTGGGCACCCACGGCAATCAGGCGGCAAACCGCTTGGTACAAAAAGACGCGGATGTGATTTTCGCCATCGGAACCAAGTTGGGCAATCGCGCCACCATGCGGACGCAGCTCTTTAGCCGCAACGCCACCTTGATTCATTTGGATATCGACCCCGCGGAAATCAGTAAAGTCATTCCCGCGCAAATCCCCATTGTGGGCAGCATCAAGGAAACCTTAAGGGATATGTTGCGCCGCATACAAGAAAAACCCATCCGACAAAACCAGATTCCCTGGATCATCGGCAAAAAATCAAGTCACCTCTTGGCCACCCAGGATCAGGCAGAGGTCTTGGAGCTGGTGATCAAGGCTCTTTCCGCCATTGATCGGCCCTTGCATGTCAGCACCGATGTGGGGCGCCATCAAATGTGGGCCAACCATTACTGTACCAACCCCAAACACCTCCCCCTCTTGACCAGCGGGGGATTGGGCACCATGGGGTTTGGTCTGCCCGCCGCCATTGGGGCTTGGTTTGCCCAGCCGGACCGTTCCGCCGTCAACCTGACCGGAGACGGCTCTTTTATGATGAACATGCAGGAGTTCGCCGTTGCCGTGGAATACCAGATTCCTCTGGTGGTTTGCGTCTTTAACGATGGTCGACTCTCCATGATTCGTGAATTGCAAAACGCGCAATACGGCAAGCGACACATCGCCCACGACCTCGGCCCACGCATCGACTATATGGGCTTTGCAAAAGCCATGGGCGGAACGGGCTACCGGGTTTTGCATGAAGACAACATCGGCCCCATGCTGCTCAAGGCCCTCAACGGGGGCCGCCCTTGCATCATTGATTTCGATTTGGAAAAAATCGCCCACTCCGGGCATTTGCACGCTGTAGCCAATCAATAAACCATGGAACACCGCCATATCATCACCCTGGAAGTGGAAGACAAACCCGGGGTTTTAAGCCGCATCTCCACCCTTTTTTCTCGCCGAGGCTTTAATGTGGACAGCCTGACGGTGGGCCACACCCACCGCCCCGGCATCAGCCGCTTTACCATTGTCGTGCAAGGGAATGACCAGGTGGTGGAGCAGATTCGCAAGCAAAGTCAAAAACTGATCCATGTCCTGACCGTGCAGGATTTGGAGCAAAAACGCTCGGTCATGCGGGAATTCGCCATCATCAAACTCGATTACAACCTAGAAGACTCCAAAGAAATCAACGAGATCGTAGACCTCTATGGGGGGAGGATGCTTGATTCCGGCGAGGGCCAATTGATTGTCGAATTCTCCGGTACAGAAGCAAAGATCAACAAGGTCTTTCGTAAACTCGAAAAATTTAAGGTGTTGGAATCCATCCGCACCGGAAAAATCGGCATGCAGATCGGCTCACTATGACCTTTACCCTGGAAACACAACAACATATCCGCAACTTTTGCATCATCGCGCACATTGATCACGGCAAATCAACTCTAGCCGACCGGATCTTAGAATTCACCGGGGCCATTGGCGACCGAGACAAGCAGGCTCAATTTTTAGACAACATGGATATTGAGCGGGAACGAGGGATCACCATCAAGGCCCAAACCGTTTCCATCGAATATCAGGCGAAAGATGGACAGACCTATTTCTTAAACCTCATTGATACCCCGGGCCATGTGGATTTTACCTATGAGGTAAGCCGCAGCTTGGCGGCCTGCGAGGGGGCCTTGCTGGTGGTGGACGCCGCCCAGGGGGTCGAAGCCCAGACCTTAGCCAATGTATACCTGGCGGTGGATCAAGATTTAGAGATCCTCCCCGTGTTAAACAAGATCGACCTCCCCGCGGCGGAACCGGACCGGGTGGCCCAAGAAATCGAAGAAATCGTCGGCATCGACACCACAGAAGCGGTGCGCGCCAGCGCCAAAGCGGGAATTGGGATTCAAGAAATCCTAGAGCAGGTGGTGGCCAAGATACCCGCTCCCGCAGGGCCCTTGAACGAGCCCTTACGCTGTTTGATCTTTGATTCCTGGTTTGATCCCTATGTGGGCATTATTATTTTATTTCGGGTCATGAGCGGCGTTTTACCGGCTAAATCCACCATTCGCTTTATGATTTCGGGCAAGGATTACCACTTGACCGAGTTGGGCAAATTCACCCCCTTCAAAAAGGAGGTCTCTGCCCTACACGCTGGAGAGGTCGGTTATTTCGCCGCGGGGATCAAAACCATTGCCGATGTTAAAATCGGGGATACGGTCACCCTAGCCCACAACCCGGCAGCTACCCCTTTGCAGGGCTACCACGAAATCAAACCCATGGTTTTTTCCGGGGTCTACCCGGTAGATTCCACCGATTTCCCCGAATTAAAAGAAGCCTTACAAAAACTGACCCTCAACGACAGCGCCATCCGCTTTGAGGCGGAGACCTCAGCCGCCTTGGGCTTTGGTTTTCGCTGCGGTTTTTTGGGCCTCTTGCATATGGAGATCGTGCAAGAACGCTTGGAACGAGAGTTCAACCTCGACTTACTGATCACCTCCCCCACCGTGGTTTACGAGGTGGAACGCACCAAGGGCAAGATGCTGAAAATCGAAAACCCGGCAGACCTCCCCAACCCGACCGAGATTACCGAGATACGCGAGCCCTTTGTCGCGGCCAATGTCATTATCCCGAAAGAATATATCGGAATCGTAATGAAGCTCTGCTTGGAAAAAAGAGGACTTCAGCAAGAGATGGATTACCTCTCTGATACCAGGGTCTCCTTAAAATACGAAATGCCCTTAAACGAGATCGTCTATAACTTCTTCGACCAACTCAAATCCATGACCCAAGGCTATGCGAGTTTTGATTACGAATTGATCGACTACCGCAAATCCGATTTGGTCAAAATGGATATTCTCTTAAACGGAGAGATCATCGACGCTTTGAGCATCATCAGTCACAAAGACAAGGTCTATTACCGAGGCCGGGAATTGGTCAAAAAATTGAAGGAACTGATTCCCAAGCAGATGTTTGAAATCCCCATTCAGGCGGCCATTGGGGCAAAAATCGTGGCCCGAGAAACCATCAGCGCCATGCGCAAAAATGTAACGGCGAAATGCTACGGAGGCGATATCAGCCGTAAGCGCAAGTTACTGGATCGGCAAAAAAAAGGGAAAAAGCGCATGAAGCAATTTGGTAAGGTGGAGGTGCCTCAAGAAGCCTTTTTAGCCATTTTAAAAATCGGCGGGAAGGACTAGCCCTTGCCCTAAAAACAAGTCAAGGTTATCTTAAAGAATCCCTAAACATTCTTCAGGGCTTTTAATCACCTCAAACCGATCCCATGAACGACCCGCCCTTCATTCGCCTCTATAAGCTGGGCAAGGCCTATCAGGGGAAAGAACCGCTCTACCAAAACATCAACTTTTTCTTTGAAAAAGGCGATTTCCGCTACCTCACCGGGGCCAGCGGAGCCGGTAAAACCACCCTGTTTCGCCTGCTCCTAGGCTTGGAAAAACCCACTTGGGGAGAGGTTCATTTTCGAGGGCGCATCGTGGCGAAACTCCCTCCCCCAAAGCGCCCCTTGCATCGGCGCTCTTTCGGGATCATCTTTCAAGACAACAAACTCCTCTTAAAGCAAACGGTCTTGCAAAACATCCGCCTCCCCTTGATAATCCAAGGGGTTCCCCTGCGCAAAGCAGATCATCAGGTGGCCCAATTGGCAGAAAAGCTCAATCTAACCTCGCTTTTAGAGCAACCCGTTTCCACCCTATCTGGAGGGGAGCAGCAATTGACCGCCTTAGCCCGGGCCGCGATCCACTCCCCAGCCGTGATTTTAGCGGATGAGCCAACCGCCAACCTGGATTTGGAGATGAGCGCCCGAGTTTTAGACCTCTTAGAACTCTTCCACCAAGAAGGGGCCACCGTGATCTTTGCCACCCACAACCTCGAACTGTTAAAAGAACGGCCCCATCCAACCCTCTTGATTAAAGATCGCAATTTTTTTGAGGTGAAAACCCCATGAGCCGCTACCCTCTTCTATTGGATCGCTCTACCTGGAGGGAAAAACTGCCCAGCCTCTGGGGCGGAATTCTCACCAGCGCCTTTAGCCTCATTATTTTCGGGGCGGTCTTATTGCTTTATTTGAACCTCATTGAGGTGAGCGCCGCGATTTTTGGACAAAATCAATATTCTTTATTTCTCCGCGACAACCTAGGGGGGAAGGAAAAACGAAGTTTAGAAAAAGCCTTGCGAAAAAAAAAGGCGCAAAACCTGGTTAAAATCAGCCCGGAACAGGCACGAGAAGAAATGCTGCAATCTTTTGTCGAGGCCAAAAGCATCTTAGAGCAGGCCCATTTTAAGCCCTTTCCCGAGGTCTGGGAGTTTAGCCTTCCCCCAGGGCCACAACCCAACCCGAAGCAACTCGATCAATTGCGTTCGCTCGCCGGAGTTACCGAGGTCTTTAGCGGTCGGCAAACCCAAGAAGAATTAAACCGCTATTTTCGCATCGCCCGCTTTGTGGGCTCGGTCTTGCTGCTCGCCTTGCTGGCCAGCATCTTTATTTTGATCGGGAACTCCATTCAGCTTTCCATTTATGCCCGCTTTCAAGAGATTCAACTGGCTACGATTTTAGGGGCGACCCGCCGATTTGTTCAGGTGCCGCTGCTCCTAGACGGAGTGTTTATCGCTTTTTCCGGCTTAGCCTTGAGCCTTTTGGTTTTGTATCTATTGTACCAATTCACCCTAGCGGGGGTGACCTTTGACGCGCCCACCTATGCCATTCGCGCCCATGCGCGCTTTTTTCAACTCCAGGAGTTGGCCCTGGGCTTTTTCTTCGCCTTCGCCTTAGGAGCCGGCTCCGCGCAGGTCGCGGCAAAAAAGCTTTTAAACCAGATGAATCTTTAAGCTTAGGTCAAAGTGCGTTGGCGTAACAACAACATCCCCCGGTTTTTTCTCCTCTGTTGCGCTTTGCTGGGCATTCTCTCCAGCGCTCCCCTCCTCAAGGCCGCAGCAACAGAGCAAAGCAAGCAACTCTTGGAAAAACTAGAACTGTTTCGACGACAGCTCGACCAAGCCGAAAACCGCTTAAGGGAGATTCAAGGAAAAAAAATCAAGGCCGAGAGTCGTCTGGCCACCCTGCAAAGTCGCGTCATCCAGTTAAAAGGGCAAATTCAACTAGGGCAAAAGCATTTGGAAGACGAGTTTTACAGCCTCTATCTATTGCGCCGGGTCAGGGCGGCAACCCTCTTCCCGGGGCTGCATCACGACCCGAATTTTTTGCGCAGCCAACGCCTGTTGCAAAAAGCAGCGGCCTTGGATTTTGCCGCGGTGCGCTCTTGGAACAAGAAAAAAGCCTTGCTGTGGCGGAAAACAAAAAACCTCCAACAACTCAAAACCACCTGGGCGCAGTTGGAACAACAAGAATTCATTAAAAAAACCACCCTAAGCCAAGTACTCCAACAGCAGACCCGGTTTTTAAACCAACTGCGCAGCCCGGGGCCGACAAAAATCGCCTATCAAAAGGAGCGGGCAAAAGCGGGGGAGGAACTTGCTCGGTTGCGGCCTGAAAAACTCCTCCTCCCCTTAACGGCCCAGGGGGAGTATCACGAAGCCCGCCCTGAGTTAAGGGGGTTAAAAGGGCTCAAGGCGAAGCTGCCCCTTCCGGTGCAGGGGCTCTTACAACAAAACTACAACCCCTCCCGCGCTCGAGATTTATATGGAAAGGGCGTCTTGGTCCAAACCCAAGCGGACGCGGAAGTCAAAGCGACGCTGGGGGGGCGGGTCGTCTTTGCCGGGCCCTTTGTGGGCCTCGGTCAACTGGTCTTGCTCGATCACGGTAAGGGCGCCCTTTCTCTATACGGCAACTTAAAAAGCCTAGCCGTGAAAAAGGGCAGCGAAGTATCCCAAGGCACCCCTTTAGGGCAGGTTCGCCAAGACCCGGAAAACAACCTTCCCCTCTTTTACTTTGAATTGCGCTATCGCAGCCGACCGGTAGACCCTTTAATCTGGTTGGTGCCCCCAAGATGGAAAGAACCATGAAAGCTCCCTTACAAGCCCTGGCCCAAGAATTCTTACAAGAAAGCCCCCCCTATCGCCTCCTGCGAGGCGACGGCTCAGAGCGAAAAATCTACCGCCTCACCCCCAAGCGACATCGCTTCAAAAGCCTCATCGGAGTGTGGCATCAAGATGTAGAAGAGAATCAAGCCTTTTTGTCGCTCACCGAAGAGATGCGAAAAATCGGCCTGCCCGTGCCCGAAGTCTACGCTGTGGCCCCTGATCGGTCTTGTTATCTCCTAACCGATTTAGGGGAATACAACCTAGCCCAAATGGCGGAGCGCTGGGCCCGCGAAGGAGAGCGTTCCGCCCTGCTCCAGGCCTATAAACAAGTGATTGAGCTCATGCCTTTATTGCAGGTGGAGCTTCCTAAAAAACTAAAGGACTTTTTAGCGTACAAACAGATGGGCGAAGAGGCTTTTGCAGAAGACTTAGCCTACTTCCAAACCAACTTTTTACAGCGTTTGGGCTTGGCTGAGCACTTACCTGTAGAGGTCAAGGCCGAGTTGCAAGAGCATTTAGTCGTGCCTTTAACAAGCTTAGGGGGTCAATTTTTTGTGTATCGTGATTTTCAGGCCAGAAACTTGATGTATCTCAAAGGCAAAATCTACCTGATCGACTACCAATCGGCCCTGTCAGGCAGCCGCTACTACGATCTGGCGAGCTTGCTCTTTGCCAGCAAATCCGGGCTCCACCCCGCTGAGCGAGAGCCTTTGCTCCGGCATTATTTTTCAGTCTGCCAACCAGAACCCGATTACGCTACCTTTGAGCGGCGGTTTTATCTCTTTGTTCTGCTGCGCCGCCTCCGCAGCTTAGGGAGTTACGGCTACTTAGGGGTGAAGATGCAAAAGGCGGGGTTTGTTGAATCCATTGCCCCCACCCTCCATGAGTTAACCGGCCTCTTCAGCCACAAAAAAGCTCTCGCTCCTTTTCAACAAACAGCCTTTTTTCTGGCGCAAATTCAAGACCAATGGCCCGCGATTGAGGCGCAAATCACCAAGGCGCGACCTCCAACAAAAAACTGAGCCGGGCCGGGCACCTGATTTACCCCTCAGCCCGGTAAACTCAGCGATAAAACAACTGGGTGATTTCCACCTCAATGCTGCCTTTCGGAATGCGAATCTCCAAATCATCCCCCACGGCCTTGCCGATCAAGGCTTGGGCAATGGGGGATTTAATGGATATCTTGCTCCGGGCAATATCGGATTCTTCTTCCCCCACAATCTGCCAAGTTGTTTCTTCTTCCGTATCTAGGTTTTCATAAGTCACTGTTGCCCCAAAACCGATCTTATTATCCTTGATGGCCGAGACATCCACGATATGGCTGTTGGCCAAGAGGTGATTGATTCTTTGAATACGGCCTTCCACCCAGCCTTGCTTTTCTTTGGCGGCATGGTATTCCGCGTTTTCCTTCAAATCACCGTGAGCCCTCGCCTCTTCAATCGCGGCGATCACCTTAGGCCGCTCCACCTTGATTAAATTTTGATATTCCTCTTTGAGTTTCTGATAGCCTTCTTTGGTAATAAGTGGTCGTTCCATAGCGTTTTTAAGCTTAGATTGCGAAAAGGTCGTTAAGGTCGTCGAGGTTCAACATCTCTTCTAAAGAGTCGTTCCCCCCAACAATATTGTCTGCCAGGGCTTGTTTTTTTTCTTGCAGTTCGATGATCTTTTCTTCGATGCTGCCCCGGGTGATCAATTTATATACAAAGAGATGATTTTTCTGCCCGATTCGGTAAGCGCGGTCGGTTGCCTGCGCCTCCGCGGCGGGGTTCCACCAGGGGTCGTAATGAATGACATAATCCGCCGCCGTGAGGTTGATGCCCGTTCCCCCCGCTTTCAGGCTGATCAGAAAAACAGGGTAGTCGTCACTTTGTTGGAACTTAGCGACCAATTCCTCCCGATTTTTACTGGTTCCATCGAGTTGCAAAAAGGGAATCCCCTCTTTTTTCAAGTCCGCGTGCATCAAGTTGAGCATTTTCACAAACTGACTGAAGACTAATACCCTATGACCTTCACCGACGATCTCCGTCAAGGTCTCCATAAAAAGCTTGTACTTGGCGCTGGTGGGGGGATCTTCTCCGGCTAAAGGGCTGAGCCTGGGATCATTACAGATTTGACGGAGCTTTAAGAGGGCATCGAAGATGGCGATTTTTGCCCCTCTCACCCCCCCAGCGGAGATCTTTTCCTTCACCTGTTGGCGCACCACCTCCATCACGGAGTAGTAGAGCTTTTTTTGCTGCTCGTTCATCTCGCAATGCAGCGTCTGCAAGGTTTTCGGAGGCAGCTCCTTGGCCACATTCTGCTTGAGGCGGCGCAGAATAAAGGGTCTGGTTTGACGGCGCAAAAGGCCATGGTTGGGCTTTTTTCGTCGGCTTCCCTTCCTCGATTTAATGTAGTCTCGTTCAAATTCACGCAGACTCCCAAAAAAGCCGGGCATCAAGAAATTAAATTGGCTCCACAGCTCACTCACGGAGTTTTCAATCGGGGTTCCCGTCAAGGTGAGGCGGCGGTTCCCCCTGAGTTCCATCACCGCTTGCGCGGTTTTGGAGCGGGCATTTTTGATATTTTGCGCCTCATCTAAAATAATAACCTGAAACTCAATCCCCGTCAGCCATTCCAAATCGCGCTGCAACAAACCATAGGTGGTAATGATCAGGTCCGCTTTTTTTGCCGCCTGCAATAGATTTTTCCGCTTCTGCCCATGGAGCAAAACCGCGTTGAAGGTGGGGATAAATTTATCCACCTCCGCCATCCAGTTGGTGACCACGCTGGTCGGGGCAATGACGAGATTGGGTTTTTTGGGCCTCTGCTTTTTTTGGATAATCCCTAAAAAAGCTAAGGTTTGTAGAGTTTTCCCCAGACCCATATCGTCCGCCAAAATGCCCCCAAAACCAAACTCGTATAAAAAGCAGAGCCAGTCCACCCCCTCCCTTTGGTAATCGCGCAAGGTGGCGGTGATCTCTTTAGGGATGCGCTGCCGCCGGAGCCCCTTAAAGTTGGAAAGTTTTTCGGTAACCTCAATCCAGCCCTCGTCATGCTGTTTTTCCGCGGCAATGGATTCTAATTCACTCAAAAGCCCGATCTGGTATTTATCGACTTTCAACAATTCGCCTTGAGGCTCCTCCCCCGCCCCTTCGGGGACTTCACCTTGAGAGCTTTGCACCAAACGGTTTAAAATGGGGGCATATTTCTCAATCCAAGCCTGATCAATCACCGCAATCCCTTCCGAACCGGTCAGCTCAATCGCCTCTTCGTTTTTCTTCCACATTTCCACCAGCTTTTTGAGATCAAAAAGCTGACCGTCCACCGTGAGTTTGATATCCACATCAAACCAGTCCATCCCGCTTTTGATCGCCGTGGCAATCTGGGGAACCAATTTTTTGGTTCTCCAGCGCTTAAGCTTCGTGGAGCCGAGATATAAAATTAAATTTTCATGGTTCACATCGGGGAGGCGGTTTAAGACAAACTGCATGGCCATGTCTTCACGCATGGAGTATTCCCCATTGCCCTCGTCGATCCAACCGGTTTCCACCAATTCATCTCGCAGCCGTTGTTCTTGATTGAAGTTTTTGGGAATCTTATACTTTTTCCCATCCAGAACCTGGGTAAACTCATCGGCGTTCAACTGAAAAGGATAGGGGTATTCCCCAATATCGGTGAGCATATAGGTATTGAGTCGGCCCATGAGCACGCCCTGTACCTCCCAAATTCCCATGCGGCCTTGAATCCGGTAGTTGAACAGGGCCGAGACCCGCAGCACCCCTTGAGGGTCGTGGATCTGAATATTTCGCTGTTTTAAATAAGGCAGGGCAGCGGCGTAAAAATCACTGATTTCGTTTTCCTCCACCACAATGCCCGACATGGAATCATTCGCTAAACGCCCCGAGAGCATGCTGCCCACCCGCGCCAACTGAGAACCCCGCAGAATAAAACTGGGGGCCATGCCCACCGCCTTATCGCGAAAATCCTCTTTCGGCTTGAGGGGAATAAATTTATTCCCCTTCGGGCAAAGGCCGATTTCCCCCTTGAGCAGGTATTGATTCTCGTTTTCCGGGTTTCGTTTTACGATAATGCGAAATTGTACCTTTTCTTTGTTGAAGAGCGGTTGATCGTCCCAACTAAAAGAATAGGGGTATTCTTCCGCTAAAATCAGCACTTGACTGGCTTGGTGCCGTTCTAAGGAAAAAAAATCCTCGGTTTTTTTCCCCTTCCAAATAGCGCGAAAAACCTGAAACAGTTTGGCCGCCTTCGGTGCCGCCTTGGGGTTGGCCAATTTGCCGGTTTTTGGTTCAAAGTTTTCAATGGTAATGGCCATCCGGTTGGTGTTGAAGTGCTTGGTTTCCTCATGCATCCGCAAACGCACAATTTGCTCCGGCGAATCAAAGAGCTGCACCTTAGTTTCCGGCTCGTGGAGCCAATACTTCCAGTCGCGAATCTTCCTCGCGATAAAGTTCGGGGTATCGGCCTCCGTGGACTCGGCCTGTTTCAACTCCTGTTCGGGATACCAGATTTCCCATTTTTCCAAAAAGCCCTTCCACTCCTCGTTGGGAATCAAAACCCCGTTAAAGGTTTGCTGAATCATGGTCGCCGGGATGGAGGTCGGCAAGATTTCATAATAGCGATAATGGTGCAAAATCGCTTTGGGCAGCCCGTAAAACATCACCCCGTTTTCATCAAAATCTTCGGCGATAATGGGCACCCTTTTTTCCTCCTCCCGATGGAAAAAAGCCCCGGAGAGAATCCGATGGTTGGGAAGGGTATAAACCTGCAAATCAAATTCCACCTTTTTGTGGCTGTTGCGCACCGGGTTATTGGAATCCCCATAATATAAAAAGGGATGCCCCAAAAGCAAAAAGAGCAAGCTATGGCTATCTCGACTCGAAAGAATTAAAGGGTTGGGTATCTCTGCCCCTTCCTCTCTCAGATGATGCTCTTCATCCGTGATCAGGCGGTTTTCTTCCAAAAAGGTTTTCACCACCCAACCGGGATTATTGTTGTTGTCTAAAAGGGATTTAGAGATGTTTTTAATCGGCTTTTCATTCCCCCAACCGCGAATTCCATAGCGGGAACGATTAAAGGACCATTTAAATTTATCTTCATAGTCCGGCGATTGAATCTGCTCAAAACGAATAATCGTATGGATGTCTCCCACCTCAATGGGAATCGAGTCAAATCCATGTTCTTGCTTCCAATCCTTAAAGGAAAACTGGGGGTAATCGGGGTAGATGCCAAAATTAGGCTGCCCCGGCACGGGGGGCGGGGGTAGGTTGAGGGTCGGGTCTGCCTCGAAGTTGGTGATCGCTTGCGCCTTTTTCCAGTCCGCTTGATCTTTTTGGGGTACATCGAAAAGGTCTTCGATGATTTTTTCAATGGGCTCGCCTTTATCTTCTAAAAGATAGAGGGCTTGGGCCTCCCAATCCTCAAAGTCGGCTAAAAATTTAGAAAACTCCAAACGCAGATCTTTAGAGATCGCCTTTGCCTTTTTCAAGGCTTTCACAATGGGGTGACGGGGGAAAAGGCTCATCCTAAGTTGTACAACTTGCAATCAACAATCATTAAAAAAACATTAGGCCATTTTAATATCATAATCTACTATTTAGGCAAGCTCAATTTCAATCAATTTAGCGCCCCGGTGATCCCCCTTACAAGCCAAACCTGAATTATGCGTTTTTTTTCAAGGGGCGATTTACACCCTGATTGCGATAGGTTACAACTAATCAAAGCCGTAGGGGAATCTATGCCTAAAGCAAGAAGCACCCCCATCCAATGAAAAAAACGAACTTAGACCCTTCAAAAAGACCTAGCCAACAACCACAATGCTGCAACAAATTCAAAAATTCTTTTCCAACGACATCGCGATTGACTTAGGCACAGCCAACACCTTGGTATATGTTGCCGGGCAGGGGATCGTCATTCGCGAGCCGAGCGTCGTCGCGGTGAAACATCTACCCAATGGCGAAATGAAGGTCTTAGCGGTGGGAACCGAAGCCAAAACCATGCTTGGGCGAACCCCCGGCAGCATTCAAGCGATTCGCCCGATGAAAGACGGGGTCATTGCCAACTTTGATGTCACCTCAGAAATGATCCGCAGTTTTATTAAAAAGGTGCAAAAACAAGCCGGGGTGTTGAAATTTCGCCCCCGGGTGATTGTCGGCGTGCCCAGCGGGATCACCCAAGTCGAAAAACGAGCGGTAAAAGAAGCGGCCGAGTCCGCCGGCGCCAGAGAGGTCTATTTGGTGGAAGAGCCTATGGCGGCGGCCATTGGGGCAGGGCTTCCCATCACCGAGCCGAGCGGCAACATGATTATTGATATTGGCGGGGGCACGACCGAAGTCGCGGTCATCAGCCTCGCCGGGGTCGTCTATTCCAACTCCACCCGGGTGGGGGGGGATATCATGGATGAGACCATCATCCAATACATTAAAAAGCGTTACAATCTTTTGATTGGGGAACGCACGGCAGAACAGATCAAAATCACCATTGGCTCGGCCTTTCCGGTAGATGAGAACAAGACCATGGATGTGAAAGGGCGCGACCTCTTAACGGGGATACCAAAAACCTTAGTGTTGTCCAATGAAGAAATCCGCGAATCCTTAGCCGATGTCTGCGAGCAGGTGGTTTTAGCGGCAAAAAACGCGCTGGAAGACACCCCCCCTGAGCTGGCGGCGGACATCGTAGACAAGGGCATTGTGTTGGCCGGCGGGGGCAGCCTGCTGCGGGGTTTGGATATTTTATTGCGAGAGCGCACCGGCTTGCCGATCATCTACGCGGAAGACCCCCTTTCCTGCGTTGCCCTAGGAGTCGGTAAAATGCTCGACAACATTGATTTATTAAGAACCATCGCCGTTGACTGATTCTTCACCAGGAGGGTGAGACCGCCCCCTCCCACCTGCAAAAAAAAGGGAAGCCCCCCCTTAAAGAGGGCTAGGCCTGCATGTTTAACTTCCTCAAACAATATCGGTTTCGCATCTCGATCAGCCTGCTGCTGATCGCCTTTTTCTTGGTTTTGGTCGGCCAACTCGAAAAAGGCAGGATGCAAAACTGGTTTGTCACCACGATTTCAACCCTTGTCTATCCTTTTCAGGCCGGGGGGGACTGGGTCGTCAACTCCAGCATTGAACTCTGGACCCACTACATCTGGCTGATCGACACCGCGAAAGACAATGAAGCTTTAAAAAAAGAGCTCATCCGCCTCCAAGGGGAGCAGGCGGCGATGCAAGAGATTCAGCAAGCCTATCGCCGGATGATGTCTTTGTTGCAATTCGGCAATGAAAACCCGGACCTGAAAATTTTTGCCCAAGTGATTGGAGAGAAAAAAGATGCCTTTTCCAGACTGCTGATTTTAAATCGAGGCACCCAGGCGGGGATCCATAAAAACTTTGCCGTGGTGACCCCCCAAGGCGTTGTGGGTAAGATTCAAAGCGTCACCCCCTTTCAATCGGTGGTTCAATTGATCACCGATTCGCGCAGCCACTTCCCCACCCTATTGCAGCGAACCCGCCTTAAATCCATGGTCCAAGGGGATTTAGACGGCAGTTTGATCATTGCCAACTTCCCCCGCCGAATGAGTATCAAGCTGGGGGACAAGGTGATTACTTCCGGCTTAGCGGGCATCTTCCCCAAAAGCCTCCCCTTAGGCATTGTCTCTGAGATTGAAAAAAAGGATTTTGGTCTGTTCCAAAAAATCACCTTGACCCCGGCAGTCAACCTGGATCAACTCGAAGAGGTGGCCGTGATTCTCTACAGCAAGGGCAATATTCACCAACCCCTGTTCACAACCGAGCCCGCGCGATGAATGCCCTTTTCTTAGCCGGGGGGTATCTGTTTCTCGCTGCCTGGCTGGAGCCCAGCCTGGCCCACTGGTTTTGGAATTTAAACCCGAACCTTTTTTTTCTCGGTTCTTTTATCTTTACCCTGCGCTGGAGAGGGCGGGAGACTCATTTTCTCGCCGCCTTTTTCGGCTTGGTCGCCGATTGTTTCTCCAGTCTTTTTTTTGGCTTGAACGGATTGATTTTACTGCTTTGGAGTTTTCCCTTTCGGTGGTACGCCCTAAAAGGCTTCCAAGGCTCTGCCTTGGCCTTGCCCATTGCCAGCGGAATCGCTATGCTGCTGGTACACCTTAGCCTTTGGGCAACGGCCTACGCCTTAAACGATACCGGTGCCCTGAGCCTAAGCTGGCTTTATCACCTAACCCTTTGGGAGATTCTCCCCACGATGGTTTGCGCGGCCCCCCTGTATCTTTTGTTGGTCCAGCTTGAACGCCGTTGGCGTATTCGCCTTTTTGAGAGAAAGTTTTGAGAGAAGAGCCCCTAAACCTAGAAGAGTTACAGCTTTTTAAGCGCCGAGATTTTCTCTTAAAGGGGATGTTGGCTCTGCCTTTTTCCGCTTTTTTATGGCGGCTGTGGGATTTGCAGATCAAGCAGGGGGAGAAGTACCAAGAACTTTCCAAAGGGAACCGAATCCGCATCAACTCGGTGGCGGCGCCTCGCGGAGTGATCTATGATCGCAACGGGGTCATCTTGTCGAAAAATATCCCCAACTATAACCTGACCTTGGTGCAAGAAGATTGCCCCGATGTAGAGGCCGTGTTTCATCAACTCGCGCTCACCTTAAGAATCCCCCTCTCCGCCATGCAGGCGGCCTTAAAAAAACACAAATCAACGCGCCAATTCAAGCCGGTGATCATCTATACCGACTTGACCTGGTACCAGATGGCCTTGGTCAGTGCCTATCAAGAAGAGTTCCCCGGGGTTTCGGTCGAGGTGGAACCCCGACGCT
>JAJRZQ010000047.1 GCA_024275165.1 bacterium
GCCGCCCCGCCGGCTTTGGGCAGAGCGTCATCAAGGCGATCCGCCTTCAAGCGAACTCCGCGAAAGCAAAGGAAGCGGTCTGTAGGCTGAGCCTAGGTCGGTCCAGTTCTCGGAAGAACAATATAGGCGCCGGATTAATAAAAAAGGTCTAAGCTAGCCCTAAACAAGGAGAATGAATGGGTACCGTTAACGATTATATCATTTGGGCTATTTTATTTATTGTGCTCATGAGCATGATGGCGGTTTTGCTCTATGTGTTTTGGCAATGGGACGCTATCGCGGAAAAGCTTGCCGACAAAGAAGAGGCAGAGCAGCGTGAGAAAAAAGAGTAAAGGAATTAGCCTATGCCTCTAGTTCACCTTGAGCAGCGCGGTTACCGGCAAGGCTTGAAGGATCAACTCGAGCAGGCGGTTCGCCTTTTAGGAGGGTGGAATACCCTGCTTGGAGGGCGCAAGCGGATTTTACTCAAACCCAATCTGGTTTTATCCGGCCCCCCGACAGCCCTCCGCAATACCCACCCCTTGTTTATCCTCGCCGTTGCCGAACTCTTGCTGGATCAGGCCTATCTGGTGGGAGTAGCCGACTCACCCGGTACCGGTAGCGCGGAAGCGGCGTTGGATAAAATGGAGGTCTTAAAACCCTTGCAGGCCAGAGGGGTAAAATGTTTTAGCTTTCGCCAAAACCGATCCTTAAAGGGTTTGGTTCCAGACTACCCCGGGCTGGGAATCGCGAAGGAACTCTCCGCCTGGGAGGGGATGATCAACCTGCCTAAACTCAAATCCCACCAGCAAACCCTCTTTTCCGGCGCCACCAAGAACCTCTTTGGTTGCTTGGCAGGGAAAAAAAAGGCGCTCCTTCATGTTAGAAGTCGGGACGACCTTAAAGGGTTCTTAACCATGATCCACGCCCTAGCAAAAGAAGCCAACCCCTTGTTTCACTTAGCCGATGGAATAAAAATTCTCCACCATCAAGGCCCCATTGAGGGGCAACCCTTTGATTTGGGGGCTATCTTGGCCTCCACCGAGGCCTTGCAATTAGATTGGCTCTTCTGCCGTCTAGTGGGGCTGGACCCGGCGCGGACCCCGCTTTTTTCGGCCCTGGGGCCGATTCGGCAAGAAGAAGTATGGGGGGACCCTGTTTGGACCCGTCCGGGTTTTATCCCTCCTCGGCTAAAACCGATCCGCTTTCGCCTTTTGCAAGTCAGCAAAAGCTTAGCCAAAGCTGTGCTGGCCCGATTTAAGCCAAACCGCCTCTTCATGAAATAAGACACTTTCACTTTTAGATCAATGCGCTATACTATTAATCGGACATTGATAGTATTCCTGATGTTTTCTTAAACGCAAACCTTGGACAAGTAAAAGCGGCCAACAATACCAAACGGGCAGGGCTCGCCGACAGTAGCCGACCCGAATATAAACCCGATGCCTCCGGGGTCTGGGGCCGAAGGCCCCAGACCCCGAAACATTGTGATTTATCAAGAACAAGTTATACGCCGGATGAATATAAACAAGGAGGTGAATCCATGCCCTGGATTTTTATGCTTATTCTCGTACTTTTCCCTCCGCCCGTTGGGGCAGTCACTTGCAAAAGCTTTCAACAACCCGCAGACTTCACTGCTTTTTATGAACGGGTCAAAGCGACGAATCCCCTGAACCTATCCCGCTTTAGCCTGCTGTTGGAACTCAGCCCCTGCGAGAGCAGCGAGTGCGACCAAGCCAATCGAGGTCAACGGCTGGATAAAAAAGAGATCCTGCATCTGTATAAAAATGAAACGAGCAAGCGCGTTAATTTTCTGGTGGGGCGCAACTCCCCCCAATGTTTTTTGAATCTCCGCGAAAAAGATTACAAATGTACCCGCTGTACCGAAACCCGCAACGAAAATTGCCGCGCCACCAAGGTGGAGGGTTCCAAAACCCTGCTCAAGGGGACCAATATCGACAGCGCGGACTTCGATTTTTTAAGCGACCCCTCTTATCAAAACCAGTGCAACCCCTGGCCCCAAAACCCCAATTACCTACTTTTCACTGCCCTTGGCCCGGCCACCAGCCTGTGGAGTAAGGTTGAAATCTATCTGGAGAAAAAAAGAGAGATCCCCGTATTGGTGCGTTTTTTTTATCAAGACCGCTTAACCAAGGTGTATCGCTTTTACCCCCAGTCTTATGTACAGCTTCAAGGGCATTGGTACTCCACCCAATTTCGGGTGCGCGGGGTGGAGGGGGACGAAAACCGCTTTTTCTTTGAAACGGCGGTCAAGGTACTGGCCAACGCCACGGGGCAATTGCAGCTTTTCCTCGACCCGAATCAAGACCCCCTGCTGGGAGCAAAGGAGGCGCGTGAAGCCCTTTTTATCCCTTAGCTTGATGGTTTATGGATGCATGCTGGCAGCCCCGCTTTACGGCCAAGACTTAAATCTGGAGGAACCCCCGCCCCCCGAGCCGGAGATACGCCCCCAAACAACCCCCGCCGTAAACGACGATTGGCAGGTTTTTTATCTCAAAGCGAGTTATCGCTCGACCTATCGTTTAAAAACCAGAGTCAGCAACGATTCTTGGGGCCTCCCCTTAAACCCGGGACTGGTTTGGGAAGAACGGAAATTTACCCTCTTTAACCTCTATTCCGCGGATTCAAAAATACAGGTGTCGGAAACTCTTTCCAGCTACCTCCGCTTTGATTATTACTTTGTGCAAAATTGGGAGGTCTTGGGCCGCAGCTATCAAGATCAACCCGCCGTGGACTTATGGGAGGCCTATCTCGACTGGAACGGTGAGGGCCAACAAGTTCGCATCGGGGGCCAACAACTGCGTTTGGGACGAGTGGACTTTGAAAGCCCCATTGATGTATTAAACCTCTACGACTCCGATAAATACGCTCACCTAGACTATCAAGACAATCGCTATCTGATGCCCGCCCTCGTGTATGAAAAGGATTTGGGGAAAAATCGACTCAAGCTGTATTGGGCCCCCTTTCAACGGCTGAGCGAAAAAGCGAGGAGCCTGCGGGCCAGTTCGGGGGTGGTTTATCAAAATCGAGCAAGTACCTGGGAATGGGATTTGGGCCTTTTTTCCTGGCTCGATGTGGATAACGAGGTCCGGCTCGAACCCCAGCTCAACAAACAAGGAGAAGAAACCACCTGGACCCTCGCTTTGGAAGACGCGCCCTTGAGCTTTGTCTTTTTCAGCACCGAGGGCCCCATCGGCTCTTGGCTTTTCAAAGGGGATTTTGGTTTTTTTTACAACAAGCATGTCTATCATTTCTATGCCCCCCCGGGAAAGGAGATTTCCGACCTGGCGGAAGTAAAGACCTTAAGCCTAAAGCAAACCGCCTTTGCCATGAGCATCGAAAAAAAATCAGGAGATTGGTTTTACTTGGGACAAATCTCCAGTATCGCCCTGGCCAAGGCCCCAGCGGGAACCCGAATCTTCCAGTTTGAAAATACCCCAAACAAGGTGGCCCAGGAACGAAATTTAATACGGCACCAAGGGGCGGTGGGGCTCGCTTATGAAATCTTTGACGGAAATGAGATCCGAGGCTTTGTGTTCGCCAGCTTGCCCTATCGCCGTCAAGGGGGATTGCTGGAATGGTTGTGGAAGGGCTCTAGAGGAACGGAGGTGCGGGTTTTCCTCTCCCATGTGGGAATGGAGACCAGCTTGTTGACCCAACGGGCGACAAGCCTAAATCGCTTGGAAAGTCAATATAGTCTTAGGTTTTAGCTATGAGTATCAAAATCCTAGGCCGCTTTTACCGTCACCCCAAACTCACCTTAATTCTTTTTTTCCTCATCAGTTTGTTTTTTGCCGGGGTTGTTTTCGAGCGGCTCTTTGACGGGCAATCCCGCTTAATTTTAGATACGAGCTTTGAACCCTTTTTTGATAATTCCAGCCCTGCTTATGTCTACTCCAAACAGATGGAGCAGGAGTTCGGTTCTGAAAATATTCTTTTGATCGCCCTAGCCCCCACCCCCATTCAGGGCCAACAGCGCCTGGATTTGGAGTTTTTTTTAAACTTAAAAAAACTACGGGACCAACTCAAGGCCCGGCCCTTAATCGAGAGCCTCACCAGTTTGTTGGATGTCCCCCAGACCAAAGGGGATTGCCTGGGCAAGAGCTATTTTCACCGCTTGAGACCCGGCGGAGTCTGCCTGGATATTTTAACCCAGATTCAAGCGAACCTAGCCTGTCTAAAAAAGGGGATTCCAGACCCTATTGAAGCCTCCCCTTTGGCTTTAGATTCCTTTACCCTAGACAGTACCTTAGAACCCAGGGCAGCGAAACCCGCTTTTGCCTGTACCCAAGCTATTTTAAATCAGGGACGAGCCGCCTTGTGGCTTGCGGGGGAGGATGAGACCCATCAGGTCTTAGAGAAAATCAAGGCCACTCCCCTCATCCGTCAAGACCTGTTGAGCTTTGACGCCAATGCGACGGCCATCATTGTACGCCTCTACTCCACTGATCCCAAACAACGCAACCAAGAATTGGCGGACTTGGAAAAAATCTTTGCCGATTATCGGGGAATGGGGATGCAAATCTATTACAGCGGGCTGCCCAGAGAAGAGCTGGAGGTTGCCCGTTTATTGCTGCAAGACCTCTCTCGGTTGATTCCCGCCTCATTGGTACTCTTGACCTGCATGACCTTTCTCTCCTTTCGCAGCTTGACCCCCCCGCTGCTGCTTTTGGGCAACTTGGCCCTCGGCTTGCTCTGGACCGCCGGAGTATTTGGCTTGAGCGGGGCCCGGCTCAACCTGATCACCCTTGTCTTGCCGCCTTTAGTGACCACCGTGGGGACCAGCTACGCAATCCATGTCTTGGCTCAGTATATTCAAGCGGCCAAGAAATCGAACCTCAGCAAGACAGAGGTCATTGAGCGAACCCTAGAAAAGGTAAGCCTCCCGATTTTATTAGCCTTAATCACGACCCTATTGGGCTTTTTTGCCCTGGTTTTAAGCCCCATCCCCGCGATTCGCGAAATGGGAATCTTCGCCTCAGTCGGGATTTTTTTCATGGCTGCCTTTGCCATGGTCGTGCTGCCTTGCGGCCTCTACTTGCTGCCTCGGCCCGCTTTGGAATCCGCCGCCATGCGACGCAGCTTTTTTGAGGCCCTCTTGACTCGTTTAGGCGCCTTAGTGACGAGTCAACCCCGCCCGATTCTCTGGGTTTTTTTAACCGTCACTCTCACCGCCCTATTGGGGGCCACTCAAGTCAGGGTGGACAGTAAAACCCAAAACTTCCCCGCTCGATCCAAGATCACGCAGGATCATCAATATTTACAAACCCATTTTGGAGGCACAGATTTCATTCGCCTTGTTTTTTCTTCTAAGGACGAGGCAGGTCAACTAGAAAGGGCGGCAACCGTCCAGGGTTTAGTGGCTTTAAAAAAATGGTTGGCCCAGCAGGCCTTGCTCCATCCCAACAGTCTGAAAGTACACCGGATGTACAGCCCCTTAGAGTATCTGGAGATATTAAGGGGCGGGCTCGACCATTTAAATGATGAAGAGGTGCGCTTTTACTTTAACCGCATGGAAAAGGGGTATGGAGCCTTGTTTTTCAATTCACGCCATAGCCTGCTCAGTGTTACCCTGCGCGTCGCCAACCAAAGCACCGCGGGCTACCTCGCCTTTCAAGAAAAATTACAGGAAAAATTAAAGGAACTCTTTCCCCATTTGCAAGCTAAGTTTACGGGAAATGTGGTTTTGTCTGCGGAGTCGGCGCACAACATCGCCCAAAGCCAGATCATCAGCTTAGGCTTGGCCTTGGCTTTTATTTTAGTGGTTTTATCCCTGCTGTTTTTTTCCTTCAAGGTGGGCTTTTTAGCTCTCTTGCCCAATGTAGCCGCGATTTTACTCTTTTTTGGTCTCTTGGGCTTTTCAGGCACCCCGATCAGCGCGATTTTATCGGTAATCGGGGCCATTGCCTTAGGAATCGGGGTAGACGACTCCATTCATTTCATCACCCATTTCAACCAGAATTTAAACGACTTAAAAGACCCGAAGGAAGCGGCGGAAAAAACCCTCCGCAGCGTGGGAAAGCCCATGATTTACACGACCTTGGCCTTAATGCTGGGCTTTGGGGTTTTAATGGCGAGCGAAGTCACCGGGCAAGCCAGCTTCGGTTGGCTCACGGCCTTTACTTTGTTTTTAAGCCTCTTGAGTAATTTGTTTTTACTCCCCGCTTTGTTGGTGCGGGTTCGCTTTTTTGTCATTTGGGATTACTTGAATATTCGCTATTCCTCCGACTTCATCCAAAGCATTAATCTCTTTCAGAATATGTCTTTAGTGGAGTCTCGCCTCGTCACGCTGGTGGGAGAAACCAAGGATTATCAGGCGGGGGAGATTATTTTTCAGGAAAACGACGAAGGAAAAGAACTCTTTATTATCTTAGAAGGGGCAATCGAAGTCTATTTCGATGAGAAATATCATGGAGAAAATCGTTTGGTTGACCTCTTTAAGCGAGGGCAGGTTTTTGGGGAAATGGCCTTGTTCGAGCAGGGAAGCCGGATGGATTCGGCTCGCGCTATTGTGCCTTCTAAACTGCTTTTACTCAACAAGCACAATTTAACTCGGCTGAAGGATAGTTTTCCCCAAACCGCCTTAAAACTTTATTTAAACCTCTGTAAAAACCTCAGCGTTTCTATTTACCATTGCCAATTGAAGCTGCAAGATCACGCGAATTCGCCCTCTTTTGCTCCATCGGTCGGAAAACCCGACCTCTTCCACGCCCTGACCAAGATTCGCAGTATGCGCGGCCCCACCGTAGAAACCAAGGACAACTGGCCGCGTTTTAGGGATTATTATCAGCGGCTCTTTCCCCCTCATCTTTTTGAGGGAAAAGGAGAGTTGAGCGCGCCAGAGGATTATCTCCGCTTAGTCAACGAAGTCTTAGAAAAAAAAGGAATCACCTATTACCAGAGATTGCTTTTAAAACGCTTTTCCCATTTGGGTTATCCATTAAAAAAAGAGGAAAATCAACGCTTGGAACTGTTGATCGCAAAGATTCGCAGCGGAGAAGTGGTGGAAATCAAACCGAGTTTTTCCAACCTCTTTCAGGGATTGGGGGCAAAAGAATTAGATTGGATTGAAAAAAAATTAGAAATCAAAGAGGTGCCCCAAGACTCCACCCTGTTTTCTGTGGGAGAGTATTCCGATTCCATGCTGGTTGTTTTGCGAGGAAGAATTCATAGTTTTGCCTCCTCCCCCCCTGAGGGCGAAACGCCCATCAGCGTTTTGAGCAGTGGAGACATCATTGGAGAGACCGCTCTATTTGTGCCCGATTACCGGCGCGAGGTAACCGCCATCGCTGTCGAGCCCACTCAAATTTTTTATTTGAGTTCTCGAGGTTTAGAGAAACTCATCAAGGAAAATAAAAAATTAGGTGCCACCCTCACCTATAATCTGGTTGGAATTTTTTTAGCCCAACTGCGTCGTTGCCTCGACCAAGCTTTTGGCTAAAGGCCTACAAAAAAAAAGAAAGACCCGCAAAAGACCGAAACCTTATATTATAAAATTATCTGAATATTTGACAAATACAGAAATTACTGTTAGCCAGGGGCATCAAATAAGGTTCTTATGCGTCGAAAAATTTTACTTTTAATCTTTGGTATTTTTTCTCTCACCGGTGCGAGCAGCACCCTGTTGCTGATCTGGGGGCAGGTGGAGGCAATCCACCAGGCCTTGGAGTTGCAGTTCAAACAAGCCTCTCTCACCCTACAGCAAAATCAAAACAACCTGCTGGAGCAAGGAAAAATGCTGCTGCGAGCCGTGCAAAAAGGGGGGGACCCTCTAACAGAGAGCAATGCCTTAGGCTTGCCCTTAATCGGCTTAGAGATCAATGGAGAACGGCGTTTTGGCCCTCCCCTCCCCCCCAAAGAGGGGTTGGCGCAGATCGGCTCAAAACAGGCTTGGGTTTTTAAGTTCCCCCAAAAATCGGGAAAAATAGCCTTCGCGGCTGAAAAAATATTACCCCGCCTGCAATTGAGCGTCAGCGGCTTATGGCTGAAAAACCAATGGATGGCGCCGTTGAAAAACAAAAAGCAAAATCAAGAAGCGGCTTTATTGCTCAAGGGGGTTCAACCAGGAGAGGTTCTCACCCTCCCTGCTTCAGGTTGGGGTTCCATGCTGAAATCCTTGCTCGGTCACCGACAGACGATCTACTTGGCCCTACCCCTTGGGCAAGGTTATTTGATTATTCCAGCGGAAAAAGAAGCCCTGGAGGCGGGAGCGAAACAATTTTTATGGATCTCCATCACCGTAGGCACCCTCTTTGGTCTGTTTGCCCTGGTGGTGTTGAATCGCATGCTGAGCCGATGGGTCTTGTCCCCCATTGAGCAAGTGGACCAAGCCTTATTTCGCATCCGCGCAGGAGAGCTTTCCGCCAGACTCAATTTTACCAGGGCCGATGTGATCGGGAATTTAGCCCGCAATCTAGATGACTTTGTCGAAAGCATCGAAGCCGAGGTACTGCCGAGCTTTCACCGCCTAGCATAAGGAAATTTTGAGACCCAAGCCTCCGGCTTTATCCAAGAAGCCTTAAAAGAAGCGACTTTAAGCTTGAGCGAACGGGTCAACTTAATGATGAATCTCTCGGGGCAAATCGCGGAATTTTACAGCTCCTTGTTGGCGGCCAGCGAAGGAATGAGCAGCTCGGCGGCCAGCCAGTCGGGTACGGCGGAAGAGCTTTCCCAAACCATACAGCAGATGAACCAAGAGATCACCGAAAACTCCGACAACCTAGACGAAGCGGAAAGCCTTTCTTCCAAAACCGCCCAAGACCTGAGTATCGCATCGCAAATCGTGGGCAAGGCAATGGATATGATGAACGAGATCCTACAGGTGGTTTCCAGCATTAGAGACATTGCGGGTCAGACGAACTTATTGGCCCTCAACGCGGCAATTGAGTCGGCCAAGGCAGGGGAGCAGGGTAAAGGCTTTGCCGTGGTTGCCGATGAGGTGCGAAACCTTGCCGAACGAAGTGGGAAGGCCGCGGCCGAAGCGGCAAGCCGCAGCCAGGAGGGGAGCGCAATCGCGGAACAAGTTAAGGAAACCCTAGCGGCCGTGGCCCAGGATGCCGATTCTTCGGCAAAACTGGTGCAGAAAATCACGATCCGCAACCACCAACTAGCCCGTGAGGTGGGAGAAATCGAGCATGCGGCCCTAGACCTAGCCAAAACGGTTCAGGGCAATCACAATGAAGCCGAAAAGTTAGAAAACCTTGCTGATGAACTGGCGGAAAAGGTTTCCATGGTTCGTTCAGAGTTGCAAAAATTTCGCCTTGGCTGAAAAAAATTCTTTGCGCTTTTTAGCCCAGTCCAGCAAAATCATTGTATGAAAACTCAGTTGTTGTATTTTGCCGCCCTGAAAGAGGCTTTAGGGAAGTCGGGAGAAAGCTTGGACTACAGCTCCCCCTTAACCGGGCAAGGGCTGTTGGAACTTTTATCCCTCCGTTACCCCCAGGCAGCAGAAACCATCCAGGCCTGCACCCTGGCCCAAAACATGGAATACACCCCCCTCGGCGAGGAAATTCGACCCAATGCCGAGGTGGCCTTGATCCCCCCGGTGAGCGGAGGTTGATTGTTTCGCATCCTCCATCAGGACTTGTCCGCCAAAGACCTAACAGACCTAGTTGCCAGTACCAAAGCCGGCGCGATCAGCTTGTTTATCGGGGTCACCCGAGACCACCAACAGGGCAGGGAAGTCGAATACCTTGAGTACGAGGCCTTTGTGCCCATGGCCGAAAAAATGCTGGAACAAATTGCCCAAGAGGCAAAAAATAAATGGAAGCTGGAAAAGGTCGCGATCCATCACCGCATTGGCCCCGTCGCGGTGGGAAAAGAAAGCGTGATCATTGCCGTTTCCTCGGCACATCGCAAAGAAGCCATTGAGGCTTGCCACTTTTTGATTGATCGGCTCAAAGAAAAGGTTCCCATTTGGAAAAAGGAATATTTTTCCAATGGAGAGGCTCAATGGTTGGTGAACTTCCCCCGCCAATAAGCACGGGCCTTTTCTACATCACCCGGTTCATTGGCGTTAAACAGTTGGGGCCAAAGCTCTAATGAAAGCTGAACCTCTTGATAAGGCAGTTTGTTAAAACTCTTGACTAAGCTGAATTTAAGTTGAAAAAACGCGGCGCGCAGGTATCGGGCTGTCGCCGGTTCATAAATCCCCGCGAGAGGCTCAATCCCTTCGCGCTTGCAGAGAGTTGCCGGTTTTAGGGGATCACGGCCTTGGATTAAGGTTTTTAACCCCTCGGGCCCTAAGCAGGCCAAATCCGCGGATAAAATCAGCCAAGCCGCTTTGGGGTCTTTCATTTGCAGGCTCAAGATTCCCCCTAAGGGGCCGGCGTCTAAAAAGCGGTCGGGAACTGGTTCCATGCCAAAGGAGTTGAGTTCTTGTTCCACCCTGAAAGAAAGCACCGGAGGAAAGCCGAAACACCGGGTCACCAGATCTTTGAGGTACTTTAAATGGGGCCCTCGACCAAAATCCAACCCCGCTTTATCTTGCCCCATGCGGCGGCTCCACCCCCCGGCGAGAATCGCGACCTTCAGAGGGCGGGTGCGGAGCAAGTACCCCTGTAGGCGAGGCAGCAGCCATGCGAAAGTCTCGCTGGGAGGTTGATCCCAGCTAAAGGCCAAGTCTTCTGCCAAACTATTGTTGATCGCTTGGGCTTGCGCCTCGCTGGGGCACTGAATCGCCAGCAACCCCGGTTTGGGTTGCGGGGGGGCCTCATCTTGTTGTAGGCAGTGGATACGGGGGTGATCTAAACTGGCCCAGCCCTCCAATAAAAGAAGA
>JAJRZQ010000006.1 GCA_024275165.1 bacterium
ATGGCGATGTCTTTCGGTTGCCAGCCCTGATCCAAGGCTTTTTCGAGCAGTTGCAGACAGGCCGCCAACTCCCCTTCATTAATCCAGGAGCCGCCATAACGGCTTTCGGGACCATCAACCACCTTATACCACAGAGCCGGTTCCGCACCCCATTCCCCCAGCAGTTCCAAATCATAATCACAAAGCTCCCTGCTCACTCCGATAATCTCCGGATGACAACGAAAATGCTCCCGCAAGCTCAAGGGACCGGGCCCAATCGCCTCCCCCACCGCTTGGGCCGAAAGCGGCACATCAATACTGGAGGTAAAAAAAGCGACTTGCTCCGGCCCTAAACGCACCTTTCGCCGCTCCCGCAAAGCCTCGATTTCCTCCGCCCTCAGGCGCGCAATCGGCTCCAACTGCCGCGCGTCCCCCAAGATCACCGCTTGACGCGCCCGCAACAGAGCGGGCAACACATAAGCGGGGTTGCATTGCCCCGCCTCGTCTAAAACCAACATCCCCACAGACTCCGGATCCAGCTCAAAAAGATTGCGCAGGCTCAACAGCGTGCAGCCCACTAAAGGAAAAGCCGAAAGCAGCAGTTCTAAGTTTTTTCTCTTTTTTAAACTGCGGAAGCCTCGCTTTTCTTCAATCTCCTCGGCAAACTCCCCCATCACCTCGATCAATCGGTTTTTGTTGGCCCCCAGCCAATGGAAATGCAGTTTGCGCGCGAGCAGGTAGTTCTGCCGGCGTTGCTCTGGGGTCGGTTTTTTTTCTTCCAGAGCGGTCCGCAACGCCCCCCGACCTAATTTAAAGGCCTCTCGGCTCTCCTCGGGGGAGAGAGGCTCCAACAGGGTAAGAAATTTTCTCAAAAACCCCAAGGTGGAGCGTTGCAGCACCAGCCGACTCCCCAAGCGCAGGGCCACCGGCGGGTGCCCTGCCAAGTCCAACCCCTCCAAGGCGTTGTCTACCGCTCGGTTGTTGGTGCTGGTCACCAAGGTGACATGGCCCAAGTGAAAACCTCGGTCTTCGGGCCCCCGCAAACGCCGCGCGAACTCTACAAAACGATGCGCCAAGAGGCTGCGGATCAAATGGGTCTTGCCCGTTCCCGGCGGACCAGAAACAATGCTCAAGGGCTGCCCTAGGCAATGCCCCAAAGCGGCCTCTTGGCTTACCGTAAGAGGGTCCGCGCTGGGCTGCCCCAAAATGGGTTTTGTTTCCTCTTTTTTTGCCAGGTCGCCCGTTAAAAAAGCGAGGGCAGGATGATGCGGCCCGACCTCCGCTAAAAGCCCATTGCTCAAAATCTCGTCTAAATCGTTTTGCAGTTGGCGGGTGGGCTGATTGGCTTCGAGTTCATACAACAAACCATAGGGCCAAACCTCAACCCGAGCAGGGGAATTGTTTTTTTGCAAATGCCCCTGCAAGCTGGATACAAGGCCTAAAAAGGGGTTTTCGTCACTGAGCGCCTGGCCGAGCAGCAAGTCGCAGGCTAAAGACAACATGGCGGCCCCAGAATGCTTCTTCTGAGCCAAAGCCTCGCGAAACGCCTCGATCCGTTCTTCTTCCACCCCCAACTGCTCACCGCAAAAAAGCTCGTCAAACCAATAGGGAAAATCTCCTTTTTTGGGAAGAAACTCCTCTTGGATAAGCTTTAAAGATTCAGGGGCCAATTCGAGTTGAGCCAAAAGCTCTGCGGGTCGCCCCCCAACAAGATTGGGAAAACTCAATTCCGCCAAAGGAAATTTAAACAAGCCGGTGAGTTGCTTTTTACCCTGTCGATCCGTAAACAACAGGGCGGGGAACCCAACCAAAAATTCGCGTTCGCTGCTTGCTCCAAAGCGTTTGCGCCGTTTTTCACCTTCAATCAGGTGGGTCGCAAAGGGGGCCTCTTCCTCACCAATGGGGCAAGGGAGTTGCTTGGCCTCCCGCAAGAGAAATTCACTCCAACCCTCTTTGCTTAAGGCGAACTTGAAATAAGGCCTGCCCTCCAAGGCCGCCACCCTAGGAGCGATGGGGTTTAGGTTCCGACTTAAGGCCTCTTCGGTTAAAAGCTGCGCCTTCCACAGTTTACAAAGCTGGTGCCCCTCTTGGGAGCCCTTTAAAAAAAAAGACATGGAACCCTGTTCGATTTGACTCCATGCTAGGCCAATCGGCCCCTTTCGTCTACGCCCGCCCTTTAATCTTCAGGAAAAAAGAAAGGATAAAAAAGATAGAAATACTGTTTGACCAAGTAGGCCTCCAGCAACGCGAGCAACACCGATAAGGGCAGCCCTGCTGGAGCCAGAAAAAAGTGAAACAAATTGATCTGCACCACGATGGGAAAAAAGAGCAAGACCCCTAAAGGGGCGTAACTCTTCGATAAAAGCAGCAGACCTGCCACCAATTCGGTAAGCTTTAAAAGCGGTAAAAAATAACCGGTCGCGGCGAAAGCCTCCATCAAATCCGCCCCCGGGCCAGAAAACGGCGGTAGGGGCAAAAAAGGAAAAAAATAATTTAAACTAAACAAGATTAAAATCAAGCTTAAGCCAAAGCGAGCAAAAAACCGCAATAAGTACCTCATACCTCTCCTTCGGTTGGGCGGGCGGGGCACCCCCGCTCCCAGCCTTCGCAAATACGATGCCTAGAGAAGTATTATACCGCTTTTTTGCGCAAAACTTAGATCAAGTAGATTACGAAGAAAACAAAAGAAGTAAAAAAATTCCCTCCCCGAAAACGACTTACTCCTGAGCTGTAGGAGAAGAAAAAATAGAGCGAAAGCGCTCAAAATAGACCCAGCCCAAAAAGGACTCTAAAGCAACCAACACAATGGCTACAGGCAAGCCTTCTGGGGCCAAGATCAGATGAAACAGAAAAATATTTACAATCACGGGGGCTAAAAACAGCAAGCCCAAGGGCGTAAGCTTTCCGCTCAGAACCAAAAGAGCCCCGGTGAGCTCGGTCAGTTTCACCACCTGCAAAAAGTACCCGCTCATAAAAAGCGCTTTCATCAAATCCCCAGCTGGGCCCTCAGGGCTGGGCATAGAAAAAAAATGAAAAAAGAAATTCAAACTGAAAACCAAAAAAATCAAACCCAAAAGAGCGCGTGCGCCCAGTGCCAACTTTGCGGTCATAGAACCTCCAAATTAGAGTTAAAAAACCTCTGAAAACTCCTTGCCTACCGCTGTTCAAGCGGTAGGCTCATGCCCTTCGGGCTGATTATAGCCCTGGGGGCGCGTCAAGTTTTTCCGTCTTTTCGGTTGGGAATGAAATCCACAATCCCAACGCGAATCAATAAGTCGCGCTTTTTGATTTGGCAAGGTATCCCTGCCTTGCTGGGAAACTCCGCGTTTTTCAGAGTTTCCTTCATTGCTCCCTGCCAGCAAACGCTGGCTGAGCCATAGGTTTTAATATAACTAATTTAACAGTAAAAATGAAAGCCAAAAAAATCAAAACCACAAGCCTGCCTTACCAGACCCAATACATGCGCTCTATCTATGGACAAAATAGGGTAACTTAAGGCAAACTGAAAGTTAAAGCACCCCTAAACTATTACTCAATTTGATTTACTGATGGAAATTAAAGGCTTTGCGCAAAACCTGGCTGAATACATGTCACGGCTCAGCCAAAAATATTACGGCCAAACCTGGGTCGAACAGTTCGAGTTCGAACTTTGGCGAGATATCAGAGAAGATGCGGAATTAATTGAAGAAGATGAGATCAAGCGCCTAAATCAACTCTCCGAGGCATGCCAGGGCTGGGTGCGCATGAACTATCGCACAGACGAGTTGGAGTATATTTCTTTAGCCAATTGGCGGGAGTACTACCATGAAAAAAGCCCTTTCTAACCCTTGATTTCAGGTAATATTGATAGTTGAAAAAATATCCAAGGCATCATCTCCAAACACGACTTGGGCATCTAAAACCTGCTTGATTTGAATATCCCGCTCTACAAAAAGATCGACAAAATCATGATGGGTTAACATTTCCCCCTCCGCATTCTTCAGCACCGCGATCTGAGGCCTCTCTAAATCGACCTCGGGCACGGACATCACAAACCCCGCGCGGCCATCATTCAACTGTACCAAGCTGGACTTTGGATATTTCCCCATCACCTTTAAAAACACATTAAAGAGTTCCAAGGGGTATTCCACCCCGGCTAGGGCATCTAAATACTTAATGGTTTCAAAAGGGGTCCAGGCTTTTTTGTATTTTCGTTTCCCCACCAGGGCTTGATAGATATCCACCAAGGCAAGGTAATGGGTCTCGGTCATCACTTCGTTGGGGCTCACCCTAGGATAGCTCGACTTCATTCCCGGGTCGAGCTTGACATGATGATAATGAGCCATGTTGACAATATGCTTGGGCATGCCCAAATCGCTGAGCAATTGAGCCCCAAAGGTAGGATGGCTCTGCAAAAGGCGCATCTCTTTTGAGTTTCGTTCAAACTTGGCGGTGGAATCCAAAACATCCTTCGGCACCTTTGATTTGCCGAAATCATGTAAAAAACCACCCAACAGACTATCTTGCGGACCATTAAAGGGGGTTGGCTGACCTAATTTGGCCATACATTTAAAATAGATATCGGTATAAATCGCGGCGACCTCGACACAATGGGCATAGGTTTGGTCCGACGCCTTGAGGCTGCTCATGGCGGCAATCGCCTCGGCGCTGCTGTCACTGGTAATGCTCTCGGCATAATGCTGAATCTCGGTTGTCGTAAACGCCCCATCTCTCGCGCTATCCAACAGGGTTTCTACCGCTTCGCTGGCCTCTTCGTGCGTTTCCACCGACTCTTTGACCTTGGCCGAAAGCTTATTGCAGCGATTTAAGTTTTGCTGTCTTTTTTGTTGGTCTGGGGAAACGACCCGCACCTTTTTTTCGACTCGAAAGCGTAAAAAACCTCGTTTTTCCAGTTCCTGAACCAACCGGTCCGAAACTTGGGTGATCTTGGTCAAGTGGCTAGGGAGTTTATAAAGCTTTTGCAGGTTGTCGGCGGGTTGCATGTCATCCACCATCAGTTCGACTTCCTGCTCCCCCCGCAGCACGGTGACTTGAGAGCCGCGAAAGTTATGCTGCACCCACTTGCAAGTCGCCTCGTCCAGATGATGATATTTGTCGGAAAAACCCAAAAAAGAAAGAATATTCATCCCTTTTTTCAGCTCCTTAATACCGACCACAGCCAGTTGAGTGCGGACTTCTGCCATCTTAACCCCTTACCAATAAACACCAATTCATTTGCTTATACTCAATCAGCAACTCTTAAAGTAGCTAAGGCTTGATTTTCCCATAAGCTAAAAACAGCCATCATGACTGTATCTTAATAACTCCCACCAGGAAAAATGTCAAAATATTTCCGATAACGATATTTTTCAAATTTCTCTAAATGAGTTTTTATTTTATCATACACAGTGGAGTCGAGCTTTCCCTTCGTCAATAAAGCCTCTAAATATTTCAGGTGTAGGTCAAACCAGACCTCTTCCGTCTCGGGCCCTCCACGAGGGCCGAGGGGGAACTCAAAAAAATCTTTGATGGGGATGCAGGGCGCGTTTTCCTCTAGCCCAATGGCAATAGCCTTTACCTTAAGCAAGCTCGTTATATCTTCTTCCTCACTCTTTTTACTCTCAGGTTGATCCAGTTTCTTTTGCGCGTCCATCAAGGTCACGCCGATATTGCTGACAATATCGGCACGATCTTCCACGCTCGCCGTTTTCAACTCCGCGGTATGTTGCAAAATCTCTTGTTCATGCTCCACTAAAGAAGCACGGTCTACATTCGCCTCTTTCGCTATATCGTCTAAGAGACCACAGGTACTGGTTTCAAACTCCGTGATCTCATCCTCGGTGAGGTCTCGATCATGCATAATCTCAATACTCGCTTCCGCGAATTGAGCAAGATATTCAGGAATTTTATCCTTGGTCAGGGCGCCTTCTTTTCTGACTTTGGCATAAAGCTTTTCCAACCTGCGGCGCAGGTATTCCTCTACATCATTATGACTCATCATATGTCGATTCTTATTGGCGGCAAGATTGCGTTTTGCCTCCATCTGGCGAATCGTCCCGAAGCTGGTCAACATCTTTGGCTTTGGGGCCGGGGCATGCCCAGGCCGCACCTTGCCGGTAATGCGGGATAAATAAACCCGCACCTCCTCCAACACCTCTTTGGCTTCACTCCCCTGTTGACCAGAAAGGGAGTGATAAAACTTACCGACTCGGTCCGCGCCCGTACGCTGGAGTGAAGAGAGCAGGGCTTGCAGGTACGCCTTTCCCCGGTATCGTTTGACCACCAGCATGAACAAGGTCAAACGATGATCCGTCATAGCGTGCAGCGCTTCCAACTGGCTGCGTAAAATTCTCTGCCCGGTTACATTCAGGCTTTGCCCCTTGCCATCGCTAAGCAGGGGGTTGTAATTGACCAGCATCGTAAAAATATGCTTGCGCAACAGGGGATGGCGCAAATTGGCATCATCTCGTTCGATAATATAATCAAGCTTCCTCTGCGGAATCGGTCCTTTGATGAACATGTTGATTTCAAAACGGCGCAAGGCCACAAAAAGAATGGAAAAAATCGCCGTCAAATGCTCGGCGATCTGATCTTTAGAAGCATGCAGCAGGGCATTAAAAAAAATCCGGTAATAAATCGCGGTTAAGGCGCGTAAAAAATACAACGCCTCAATGGCGTCCTGTCGAGTTTTTAGGGTTGGAAAACTCGTTAAAATTCCCGCTAAGGTAAGAAAGTCTTGCCGTAAAATCCGGGGTAAATAACCTTCATGATTTGAGCTTTCAAGTTTTTCTTTTAACTTCGCCACATTGTCTTCTGGAGACAAAGACTGCAAAATCGGTTGGTGCAGATTCCCGTTTCCCATGGTGGAATAAATCAAAAAATCACTGCTGGCGCAGAGATAGCGGATCAAAGCCTTGGGCTGATCTTGAAAAGGTATGAGCTTGCCGGCGAGATTGCACAAAAAAATCGGCATCGCCTCGGCCAAGCTATGGTACTTTGCTCCCAAATCCTTGACCCCAGAAAGGCGGCCTTCTAAGAGGTGGCATTTGGAATAATCTTGAATGCTCGCATCCAAGCCATCGGCAAGTGCCTTTTCCATTTCAGCATTGAGTTGCCCCAAGGCCAACTTGATGAGAGACTCGGCAACTTGACTCTGCCCCATAATCCGCTGCAAGGCTTGTAATTCGACTCTCATTGGGCTTTGAACAAAAAAGGTTTCTACAAAAGTGCTTGCCTGGCAAACTAGCTTGCCTTAGAATAAAATAAAAACCTTGTATATGCAAAGCTTCTAAGGGTTTCTTCGTTATATTTTTACGAACTTTTACTCACATCTTGGCGCAATTAAAAATTTTAGCAAAAATTTTCCCCCAAGACTATATGCTAGATTACCTAATTTGGAACAAACATGGGTAAAATTTACTCTTCCCTCACCGAGTCCCTGCAACACTTTGCCCGCGAACAGCATATCTTTTTTGTTGCCACCGCCCCCTTGCAAGGGAGGATCAACCTCTCCCCTAAAGGGTTAGAAAGCTTTTACATCCTCAGCCCGACCCGGGTACTCTTTTTAAATCTGGTGGGGAGTGGGAATGAAACGGCAGGGCATCTTTTAGAAGAGGACCGCATCACCTTAATGTTTTGCTCCTTTACCGAGGAACCGCAAATTTTAAGAATCTATGGCCGAGGCAAGGCGATTCACCCCGAAGAGGCGGACTATGAAAAATTAGCCGCTTACTTCACTCCGCAAAAGGGAATGAGACAGATCATTGATATCGCGGTGGACAGCGCCCAGACCTCTTGCGGTTACGGGGTGCCTTTGTTTGAGTTTCAAACAGAAAGAAAACGACTCACACAATGGATTGCGGACAAAACCCCTTTAGGAATCGCCCGCTACCAAGATAAGAACAATCGCTTCACCATTGATGGGAAATCTACGGGGTTGCCCGCCTCCCCCATCGACCCGAAAACCTGAGGAAACTCTGAAAAACGCGGAGTTTCCCGGCAAGGCAGGGATGCCTTGCCAAATCAAAAAGCGCGACTTATTGATTCGCGTTGGGATTGTGGATTTCATTCCCCACCGAAAAGAGGAAAAAATTCGACGCGCCCCAAGGGCTGTAATCAGCCCGAAGGGCATGAGCCTACCGCTTGAACAAGCGGTAGGCAAGGAGTTTTTCAGAGGTTCCCTAAGGAGCCTCTCTCTGATCTAGGCGCAACAGGTAAAGCCATAAGGTTTCACCAACCCCCTGTAGGCTTCGCGCCGAGCATTGATCGGGCAAATCCTTTTGGGTATGGAAAGCGGGGTAATCAAAATCAATCAGCACCACAGCGGGAACCCCTTGACGGTTCAAGGCGCTGTGGTCGTCATAAATCTAATATTTGGGTTCTTTCAAAAACCCGGGATGTACCGACGCGCCGATCTCCCACAATTCCTTCACCGCCCAGGGGGCTGCTTCCAAACTGAAATGGTCGGGGTGCAGTTGCAAATCCCGATCACAAATCAAATCTGGAACGAGCGCCAAAAAAGGCTTTCCCAAGGGATAAAAACGGCCCAACTCCTGAGCAAAGCGGTAGCTCCCTAAGGGATACCAAGCCCTTTTTTGCTTCGGCTCCCCCTCTTCTCCATCAAAAAAAACCAAATCAACCCCGATATTCTTTAAAGGATACCGGTTAAAGAGCCGCCCCAACTCCAACAGAGCCGCTACCCCGCTCGCCCCGTCATTGGCGCCGGGCATCGCCGCTCGAGGGTCAACCGGGTCTTTATCCGCCCAAGCGCGAGTGTCGTAATGACTCCCCAGCAAAACCCGCCTCGTTCGCTCAGGATAAAAGCGATACATGAGGTTATAGAGCCGGTAACTCTTTCCACTGCCTGCCTTCAAGTCCCAACTCTGAATCACCCATTCCCCCCCCTGGAGTTGGCTTTTAAAATAAGCCCTCGCCTTTTTGTGTCCCGGGCTGCCCATAACCCGCGGCCCTCCATCCACCAACGCCTGAATATGTCTCAAGGCGTTTTCCCCGGAAAAACGGCCTTCCTTTGCCAGGGCCAAGCTAGGCAAAAACAAGACCCAAAAAAGGACAACCATAAATCGAGGCATTTTTTAAGCTTTAGAGAAGTGTTCACGCACGAGGCGAAAAACCACGGGGCTGAGCAGCAGCAAGGCGATGAGGTTGGGAATGGCCATCAGGGCATTGAGGGTATCTGCTAAGAGCCAGATAAACTCAAGCTTAGCCATGGCCCCCAAGGGAACCGCAATAACCCAACAAACACGAAAGGGAAGAATGGCAGAGCGCCCCAAGAGGTACTGCACACAGCGCTCACCATAATGACTCCAACCTAAAATCGTGGAAAAGGCAAATAAGACCAACCCCAAGGCAACCAGTTGCCCCCCCCAAAAGGGAAATAATTGGTTGAACGCCGCTGCCGACAAGCCGGCACCCGTTACCCCGCTCGTCCACAACCCACTGAGCAAAATCACCAAACCAGTAATCGTACAAATCAATAGGGTATCAATCAAGGTTCCCAGCATGGCAACCAGCCCCTGCTCAACGGGACTACCAACCGCGGCAGAGGCATGGGCGATGGGGGCACTGCCCAAACCGGCCTCATTGGAAAAAACCCCTCTCGCCACCCCAAAACGCAGCGCAAGCCAGAGGCTCGAACCGGCAAAGCCGCCCACCGCCGCATGGGGGGTAAAGGCATGGGTAAAAATCAAAGCAAATACCTCGGGCAACTTAGAAGCTTCCAAAACAATCAAGCTTAAGCCGCCCACAAAATAAAGCAAGGCCATGACAGGCACCAAGCGGCCCGCGACCTCGCCGATGCGCTGAATCCCCCCCAAAAGCACTAAAGCGACCAACCCCCCCATGACCCAACCCGAAACCAGGGGGGAAAGATCATAACGACTCGCCAAAACATGCGCGACCGAATTGGATTGAACCATATTCCCAATCCCAAAACCGGCAAGGGCGCCGCAAAAGGCGAATACCCCCCCGAGCCAAGCCCATTTAGGGCCTAAGCCGTTGCGGATATAATACATGGGGCCGCCTACATGCAGCCCGGCCTTGTCGGTTTCCCGATAATGCACCGCCAGCGCCGCTTCGGCGAATTTAGTCGCCATACCCACCAAAGCGGTGCACCACATCCAAAACAAAGCACCGGGCCCCCCCAAAAAAATGGCGGTAGCCACTCCAGCAATATTTCCGGTGCCTACGGTCGCGGCTAAGGCGGTCATCAAGGCATTAAAGGGGGTGATGTCGCCCACTCCTTTTTTTTCTCGTCCCGCAAACAAAAGGCGAAAGCCCGCGCGGATCCGCAGGAGGGGCAGCAGTTTCAGCCCCGCCATGAGATAAAGCCCCGTCCCCCCAATCAAGAGCAACATCAAAGGCCCCCATAACAGACCATTGACCGCTGTCAACCCAGATTGAATCTGCTCCATGCTTCTCCTTAAAATTCAGTGAACCTCTTTTCCAAACCAGGTCGCTTTTTCATTTCTAATGATTCAGCCTCATTTGCGCAAGGCTCTAGCTCCAAGCAAAACCCAAGACCCCTACAATCTTAACGGCGCCTAAGCTTGTTCTTACGCAAACTAACCTAAGCTAGGCGCAGCCTACAGCCCGCTGCCGCAACCGGCGGGGCATCAGCGCCCCCGCAATTTAAACATGCTCCGCGGGCTGGGGCTGAAAGCCCCAGACCCCAATGCTTTTTTACATTGGAAATTATAATAGGAAACTCTGAAAAACGCGGAGTTTCCCAGCAAGGCAGGGATGCCTTGCCAAATCAAAAAGCGGAACTTATTGATTCGCGTTGGGATTGTGGATTTCATTCCCAACCGAAAAAACGGAAAAACTTGACGCGCCCCCAGGGCTATAATCAGCCCGAAGGGCACAAACCTACCGCTTGAACAAGCGGTAGGCAAGGAGTTTTTCAGAGGTTCCTTTACACGCCGGATTAATAACGAAAATATAGAGGGACAGGCAAGGAGCAAGAAGACCCCCCCCGAAAAAACAGCGCGCTGTGCCGGTAAAAGCTTCGGCAAGACCAAAAAACGCGTTCAAACAACCAACTCAAGGCCCTACGGGGGTCGGTTTTTCACCTTTCAAATCGTTTTGTGAAAGGTTGTTGTCCCACTGGCCATAACGAGAAATCCTTAACCCCTCTTGCCCTTGAAGAAAAAACAAGGGAGTCGGCTTTTGCCACACCAAGTAATCGGCGAACTCACCGGCAAAGCTTAATTCAACCTTTTGCGTAAGCTTGCCGCTTGTGGTTCCCAATAAACTACCCAAGGCAATATCGGGCACCGCGAGGCGGAGATCGGTAAAATCAAAATGGCGAACCTCCTCTAAGGAGACCGAAACCCCTTGTTCTGCCGTGTTCAACGCCAAATCATAAAGAGGGTTTAAACTCGGTTGATGCAAAGCCAGCACTGGTTTGATCGGGGCTGTTTTTAAAACTGCGCCCAAGGGCATGGCGTCGATCAAGAAACTCCCCATGCAACGCTGGTCCCCCTCGCAAGCCTCCAAAGAGGCCGACCCCCCCAAGCCATGCCCCATGAGAATGATTTTCGACAAATCAAGCTTTTGGGTAAACAGACTGCTGATGCTTCCCTTTTGCAGCTTTTCCAGTTCATCAAAAACAAACCAAATATCATTTGTCCGCATTTTGAAGCTCTTGGCCAGTTCGGTCTGCTTACCCCAATACCCAGAGAGTAACTTTTTCTTTTTTACGGCTCCTTTCACGGCCCGCAGCTTTTTCAAAGGGACATTGGCTAAGGATTCGCTCACCACCATTGCCCAGGTTTGGGCAAATCCGGTGCGTTCCCCCTTGGGCATTCCGGCATAAAGCGCCTCATAGGGGTGAGCGATACTAACAACCAGATATCCTCGGCTGGCAAACTCCATAAAAAGTTGCGTGTTTTGGGAGCTGACCGAGCCGATTTCATGGCTGAACACAATCAGGGGCAATAGCTCCAGAGTATCGGCCAGGCCCGCGTTGGCCACGGCACCCGTATCAATCAAACGCAGATGATTTAAATACCATGGGGGATCAGAGGCAAAAGGCAGGTTCGGCATGCCCGTGCTGTCGTCGCTCCTAGGGTACCATAGAGTCAGGTATAAAGCTCTCGGTTCCTGAGGTGCCCCATAAATTGCGTTTGTTCTCTCCAGATCAACCACCTTCAGCCAACTGACCCCCACAAGAAACTTCCCCGAAGGCGCGGGCAGTCGAAACACGGGGAATAAAAAAGGCGGCAAGGCGGCAAGGGCGATGAGCGAAAATACCGCAACGCTCCAACTGACTCGGCGCAGCTTTACATTCACGCCCGTAGCGGCACGAACCAAATAAAACCTCTTTTGAGTCAAGCGATAGAGCGTGCCTAAAACCGCTAAAGCAATAAAAAAGTAGACCGGCAGCATTTGCCAGCGCCAGCCCTCAAAAAACCAATGCGCCCCCAGCAAGGCCAATAAGATAAGCAGAGTCACCCCGCCGCGGCGGCGGTGCCCCTTGCCTGCGTAAATCACCGTCCAGGCCTGCCAAACAAGCAACAGAATTAAAAGAATTTCAAATAATCTCATGTGATTTTACAGGCTTAAAAGAAAAATGATTGACAAAAAATAATTTTTACGCTAAATCTAACAATTAATTTTCATATACTGCGATAGTCCATTGTATATATACAAGAATCAGTTTATTTTAAGCCCCCGCCCCGAATAAAATCTACAACTGTAGCTTGTTTCTTAGCTTTGCATTCGCTATGCTGGCTCAACATTGAGCTTAAGACCATTCAACCTAAAAATACCCCTAAAGATACAATGGCCCACTTGATCTGGACAGATGACCTCGCAATCGGCATCGACTCCATTGACGACCAGCACATGGTCCTCTTCAACTTAATTGACCAACTCCAAGACGCGATGAGCCGCGGCGAATCGCGTTCTATCCTCCAGGATATCTTTCGCGGACTCATCGACTACACAGAAAAGCATTTTCAGTTTGAAGAAGATATCTTTAAAAAAATCAACTATCCTGAAACCGAAGCCCATTTAGAAAAACACCGCCAGTTCATCGCCAACATGGAAGACCTACGCAGTCAGTTCCAAGAAAACACCAACTTCATGATCGGGGTGGATGTGATGAAGTTTTTAACCGACTGGCTGGTGACCCATATTCAAGGGACAGATCGCCAATATATCCAGTTCTTTAAATCAAATGGAATTACCTAAAATCTCGGGATACCCAACCCCAACCCTCTAATCGCGATTAGTCTGTTCGCGACCGCCAGAACGAGTCTTTCACAGGACTCCTTTTCCAAACCGAGGAGTTCACCTAAAACCAGCTGACGGCTCCCCCTCTACTTCAAGCCAACTCCACTAGCTTAAATCCACGATTCCCCGCTGAATAGCGTAGCGGGTCAAGCCAGCGATATTGTGTAAATCCAGCTTCTTCATTAGATTTTCTCGATGAGCCCCAATGGTCTTTGCGCTAATTTTCAACTTATTGGCGATCTCCTTGCTGGAGTAGCCCTCGGCAATGAGTTTGAGTACTTCCCGCTCGCGAGAGGTGAGGTTGTCCGAAAAGGCGGTAATGATCGGCTTATTGCTCACCACAAAATTCTCAATCACGCTGCCCGTCAAGGCTTCGGAAACATAATAGCGATTGTGCAAGGCCGAATCAATCGCCAGACTCAACTCCTGGGGCTTGCAATTTTTTACCAAAAAAGCCAAGGCCCCGGCGCTAAACATGTCTTGAATCATATTCGCCTGGGTGTGGCTGGTTAAGGCAATGACCTTCGCCTCGGGGTTTTCGCTCAAGATCGCTTTCGTGGCTTCAATCCCATTCATCACCGGCATGACAATATCCATAAAAACCACCTCAGGGTGCAGCTTTGCGGAAAACTCCACGGCTTCCTTCCCGTTGGAGGCCGAGCCAATGACCTTCATCCCCTCAATCTTTTCGGCCATTTTAGAAAGTGTTTCTCTTGTAATTTCATGATCTTCTGCAAATAAAATTGTTGTCATAATTCATTTAGGAAAGAGTGCTCATTAAAGTTCGTCAAAAATCTTGTGCATTTTTTCTCGCAGGCTATCCACATCAATCGGCTTCACGATATAGTTATTCACCCCTGCGCGAATCGCCTCAATAATATTATCTTGCAACCCTTCTGCGGTAACCATCATCACCGGAATATGCTGTAACGCTTCCTCGGAGCGAATTTTTCGCAACAATTCGATCCCATTCATATTCGGCATTTCCCAATCGGTAATGACAAAGCCAACCCCCCCTTGGTGCAATTTTTCCAAGGCTTCGACCCCATCGGCCGCTTCTTCGATATGAGCGCAATTCAATTGAGTCAAACAGGTTTTAACCACCTTTCTCATAACTTGAAAGTCATCGACCACTAAAATTTTCATCTCTGGATTAAACATTTCACCCCTTTGGCTGCTCGAATTCTAGCGCTACCTTACATAAAAAGTAAAAAATCAACTGATCGGGCAATAACTCCAGCGTTTCCCCTGGCATTCTTCAATGTGCCTTCGCAAGGCCTCGTTCACCGCGATATGCAACGGGCTCAACTCCTCTAAAGAGGTCAGTTTGCAACGCCCTTGCGTCACCAAATCCTGCACGATCAAATTCGTCACCACCCCTTTGCTCGGAGGCCTCAAATCAAAGGGTTCGGCTTTAAAGTCCGTCGCCGCTTGGCTCCAGATTACCTGTCCTTCATCCTCCTTAATGATGAAACGGTAATTTCTATCCTGCACCTGCACCACCAAGGGGCTGTTTCCCTCATATTCCAAAAGCTGAAAGCGACTTTTATTGGCTCCCTTGCCGGTCAGGGAGCCTTTCAACTCCATGCTGCCCCGTCGATAATTGTAGTTCACCGTCTTGTTCATCTGGCTTGCGTCTAAATCCCAGGAAAAACTTCCCTGCAAGCGGGAAAACAAATCCGCGAAATCAATCGCTCTCGCCGCCACCCCCCAATTACCGCCATGGGCTTGAAACTCGATGGTCGCCTGGGGCTTAAAAAACTTTCGCACCTCGTCATAAATCGGATAATACAGCCTCGGATTCATCACCCAGGTTTGGATCTGATGCCGGGCCAAAAGGGGCAACATCTCGATAAAATCCTTCTTGGCCTGAAAAACCACCGGGTCGATCAAGAGGTGCTTGACCAAGGTTTGGCGCATCAACTGTTCTACAATCCCTCGCTTTGCGTCCGCGTGGGTCGCGATGAGCGCCACATCAATGGTATCGTCAAGGTCAACCATGCTGTGAAAAAGCCGTACCTCTTTGACCTTCCCCTCAAAGGAGAACTGCTTATAACAAGCGCTGGCAGAAAAAAGGGCCTGATCCGAGGGATCCACTACAGAAATCCGCAAAGGCTCTTGTATCTTCATCAAACTTTCTAAGTGGCGAACCCCTTGATTCCCCGCGCCAAATAACACGACATGATGCATTCCACCTTCCTACACTAAGGGAACCTCTGAAAAACTCCTTGCCTACCGCTTGTTCAAGCGGTAGGCTCATGCCCTTCGGGCTGATTATAGCCCTGGGGCGCGTCGAGTTTTTCGGTCTTTTCGGTTGGGAATGAAATCCACAACCTCAACGCGAATCAATAAGTACCACTTTTTTATTTGGCAAGGCATCCCTGCCTTGCTGGGAAACTCCGCGTTTTTCAGAGTTTCCTAAGGTAAATACCCTATTCTTTTCCGTCAACGACCAGATAGCAAGCTTTTTTTTCCTCTTTTGGACTTTTCAAGCTGCTTGTTGCGAGTTTTTACATAAAGCCTTAGCGCCATTGTCGTCTGAAAAAAGGGATCAAAATAAGATTTGACATCCTCATCCGATATCCCGTTCTCCCCCACCAAGGCATAGACCACATCCAATACTTGATCTAAGTTCGTCTGCAATTGCGATAAAAGCTCTTGTTCCTGCGTCTCTTTCATAAAAATTAACGATAAAATAAGTTCAGGTTATCTTTAATTTTTAAAAGGATAAAGACTCACTGGATATTTTCTTTTTTTCCTCTTAAGATTCAATCAAAGTCTGCAAGGAGAAAAAAAATGAAATTAAGTCAAATCCTTCGCCCCTTCCTCATCGGGGGGCTCTTCACCCTCTTCAGCCCCCTTGGGGCGGCCCTCCCCCTGGCCTACCTCGGCCTACCGAGCGAACTCATGGCCTACAGCCCCGAAGAACAGGTCATTCACCTTAAAAAGTGCAAAGGTTGCTATTTGCGCAACGCTAAGTTTGCCGAGCTGAACCTCTCCCAGGTGGATTTAACCGGCAGCAACCTCAGCTACGCCAACCTGCGCGGCGCCACCCTAACCGGGGCCAAACTAGAGGGTTGCGACCTCACCGGCGCCAATCTCACCGGGGCCTTATGGATAGACGGGGTCACCATTTGCCAAAAAGGTTCCATTGGTTTTTGCAACCCTGAAAAACCCAAACCCTAAATTTCAGGGCAGCCCTTCGCGAATAATTTCCGCCCGCAATAGCTTTACATCATCCAAAAATTGGATGTTGATCACCTTGTTTTTTTCAATATGCACCAGGGTGACCTTTTTTTCCCGCGAGGGGATGCGCGCCGTGGCCTTCCCCGTATAATCCAACAGCATGGGATAGTTGAAACCCCGCATTTTAGGCAGGGCAAACAACTTGGTGATCAAGCTGGGCATCCCGCTGATATCTGCGATATACAAAGCCTGATGCTGGCTTAAGAAGTCTCCATCTTCCCCGCTGAGCAATTCATCAATGAGGTCTTTGCTCTCCATCCCTCGAGCAAAAATAACCAATCGAACCGTTTGATCCAGCTGCCCGGTTTGATCAAATTGGTCTTGTAATTTAAAGGCGGGCAAGGTTTCGTTGACCTGCCAAAATTTTTCCTGCCCCCATAGTAAAGAGGGGAGCAACAAACAGGCCAACAAAATCTTAAACTTTTTCATGTCCTTCTCACTAGGGTGCTTCCCCTATATATCTGTCTTTAATCCTTAAAGCAAGGGATTCTACAGAAGAAAAACACACTCCCGGCCAAATTCCATCCCCTTATACAAGCAAGGCGACTTGAGCCCCTTGGCAATTGGCCACGCATTGGTTATCGTATTCTTTCAGCTTACAGGAAAAAACCCATGCTACCCATTCAGCCGACTCTAACGACTTACCAAGACCTCAGCCCCCAGCAAGACTTTGTGCCGCTCTTTGCCCAAATCTTGGGCGATGGCTTGACCCCGGTCATGGTCTATCAAAAACTCAGGGAACTGAGCCCCTACTCTTACCTCTTAGAATCGGTACAACAAAATGAAAAACTGGGCCGCTTCAGCTTAGTGGGGGTGGATTACTGCCTTAAAATCTCTTCTCAAGGCGAGCAAATCACCATGGAGCGACCCAATGAGCCCATAAAAACTCAACAAGGCAACCCCTTTCGCCTGATCATGGAACTCACCGAGCAGATCAAAATTGCCCAACCTGAGGGATTAGATCACTACAAAGGCAGCTTGGTCGGCTATTTTGGTTATGACTGCATCCGCCATATCGAACGCATCCCCGACCAAAACCCCGACCCCTTAGAGCTTCCCGAAAGTCTATTTATCCTGCCGCGCCGCTTGGTGATTTTCGACAACCTCAGCCAATCCGTAACCCTCATCGAACTGGCTAAAGCCGGTAGCGAGGCAAACTACCTGCAAGCCAAAACAGGTCTAGAGGAGCTGGCCGCCACACTAGCTGAGCCCTGGTCGCCGGCGGTGACCCCCCTCCCCCAAAAGCAGGCGGCGGCGGATTTTCGTTCCAACATGAGCGAGGCGGACTATTGCAAAATGGTAGAGCAGGGCAAACATTACATTAAAGAAGGGGATATCTTCCAAGTGGTTTTATCCCAACGATTTGAGACCGATTACCCCGGGGATTCGTTTGAGATCTACCGCAGCCTGCGGCGAGTCAACCCCAGCCCGTACCTTTTTTATCTCCATTACCCCGACTTTTCCATTGCCGGGTCGAGCCCGGAGATTCTGGTCAAAAAAGAAGGCCCCACCTTGACCCTCCGCCCCATTGCGGGCACCCGCAAACGAGGCGTCAACAAAGAAGAAGACCTCGCCTTGCAAAAAGAACTGCTGGCAGACCCCAAGGAAGTGGCCGAACACATGATGCTCGTTGATTTAGGACGCAATGACCTCGGGCGAGTTTGCCGCTTTGGCAGCGTGCGGCCCACCCACTTTAAGTTTGTTGAAAATTATTCCCATGTCATGCACATCGTCACCAATTTAGAAGGGCAGATCGCCCCAGGTATGGATAATCACGCCGTGTTGATGTCCTCCTTCCCCGCCGGTACCTTGACCGGCGCCCCGAAAATTCGCGCCATGGAGATCATCGACGAGTTGGAAGTCTCCCGCCGCGGCTTTTATGGCGGCACCGTGGTGGCTTTGGATTTCAACGGCGACTTTGATTCTTGTATCGGAATTCGCAGTGTGGTGATCCAAGATCAAAAGGCCTTTGTCCAAGCCGGGGCGGGAATCGTAGCCGATTCCGTACCTGCCGCGGAATACCAAGAATGCCTCAGCAAGGCCAGAGCGGTTTTCACCGCGATTGCCCAAGCGCAGGAGAAGCAATGATTCTGCTCCTCGACAATTACGATTCCTTTACCTTCAACCTCTACCAATATCTAGGTGAATTAGGGGCAGAGCTGAGCGTCAAGAGAAACGACGAACTCACCCCCCAAGAAGCCGCGAAACTCAACCCCAGCCATCTTGTGCTTTCCCCCGGCCCGGGCCGCCCTGAAAAAGCGGGTTACCTGCTCGAATATATTCAGGAGTTTCACGGCAAAATCCCTATCTTAGGCATCTGCCTAGGCCATCAGGCCATTGCCCAGGCCTTTCAGGGTCAGGTAACCTACGCCCCCGAACTCTTCCACGGGAAAACCAGCGTGATTGAACACGATGAAAAAGGGGTCTTTACCGGGCTCCCCCAAAAGCTGCAAGTGGCCCGCTACCACAGCTTGGTGGTGGAAGAAAAAAACCTTCCCCCCAAACTGATCGCCACCGCCCACAGCCAAGATGGAGTGCTGATGGGATTGAGGCACAGATCCGCCCCCACCGAGGGAATCCAGTTCCACCCCGAATCCATCCTCACCCCGCAGGGAAAGGAAATGCTCAAAAACTTTATAACCTATTCCTCATGACCCATTTAAAACGCATCTCTGAAATTTTTGGAAAAAACAACCATGTCTCCTTTGAGGTCTTCCCCCCCAAAACAGCCCAGGGCTTACGACAAATCTACCAAACCATCGCCCGTTTGAGCCGCCTCAACCCGGATTTTTTTAGCGTCACCTATGGGGCCGGAGGCAGTACGGCAGAAAAGTCTCTGGAAATCGCCTCGGCCATCACCAACTTAGCCCAGGTGACCTGCGTGGCGCACTTTACCTGTGTGGGCATGGACCAAGATCAGGTTTTAGAACTCCTCAACAAATTAGAAGGTCAAGGGATTCAAAATGTTTTGGCTCTGCGCGGCGACCCGCCGCAGGGGCAGGAGAAATTCGAGCGGCCCCGCAACGGCTTTGGCTATGCCAATGAGTTGGTTGCCTACATCCGGAGAAAAAAACCGGAATTGGGCATCTTGGTGGCGGGCAACCCCGAAGGGCATATGGAAAACCCGGATAAGAACAACGACTTTCAACGCCAAGTGACCAAAGTTCAAGCCGGCGCTGATGGGATCGTCACCCAGGCCTTTTTCGACAATCACTATCTTTTGACCTACCGAGATAAACTGATCCAAGCAGGGGTTACCCAACCCTTGATCTGCGGCATCTTCCCCCTCTCCAACGCAAAACAGGCAAAACGCATCTTTGAGTTGAGCGGATCGAGTTCTCCTCGCGACTTGCTCGAAAAAATCGAAAAATACCAAAACGACCCCCTCAGCATGGAAAAGGCGGGCACCGAATTTGCCACAAGACAGGTGGAAGAGCTTTTAAACGCCGGCGTCAACGCCTTTCATTTTTACACCATGAACCGCTCGAAACAAACCCTGGATATCTTAAACAACCTGCAAACTCACTTCCCCCGGTTGCAGTTTGATTAAAACGCCTTTACCCCACCCGACTATTCATCCGGCGCATCAATAAATCAAATGTTTCGGGGGCATTGGGTTTATATGCGGGCAGGCCTCTGCCGGCGAGCAAATATCGGATCATAACTCCAGGCCATCCCTTTTTCCAATGGGACTCAAGCGAAGCGAGCCGACAACCGAGAGATTTCAATCACGAGCTTTCAGCTCTTTACCCACTTCCAGCAGGATCAATCCCCATTTGGTAGGTAAAGCGCTCCTAGACTCAAGAAGTGATCGGTACTCTCAGCCCCGTAAGGATCACGCTGTTTCGGTTTGCAGTTGGTACAGCAGCAGGGTCCCCTTGCCCTCGCCGTACTCCCGCTTTTCCACCAGTCGAAACGCCTCCGCTAGGGAAGGGTGGACGCTCTTTTCTTCCTCCTTCCAATTTTGCCCTTTCCAGAGTAGAATGTATCCTTGAGGCGCCAGCAATTTCTTACCCAAGGCCAAGAGGTGAGCCGTTTTATCCAAGGCACGCGCCATTACGAGACCAAAGCGTTCTCCCTGGGCAAAAAGGTCTTCATAACGGAGGTTTCTTGCCTCGAAGTTCGACAAACCGAGGTGGGCCTTACAAAAACTTTGAAAGGCGCTTTTCTTCCCTACCCGCTCCACGGCGTGGATTTCCACCCTGGGCAAGGCAATGGCCAAGGGAATCGCCGGCAAGCCCGCCCCGCTGCCTAAATCGACCCAAGCAAGCCCTGGGCTGATCTCGGCAAAATGCTCTAGGTTTAAAGCTTGGAGGCTGTCACAGAGATGTCTGTTGAAAATATCCTCTTGAGTGGAGTTCGCGATCAGGTTCACCCTGCGGTTCCAATCCAGCAGGTAGGCACTAAAATCTTTAAGCTTTTTTATTTGCCCCTCATGGAGGGGAAAGCTTTCAAAACAATTTTTCACAAGCTTTTAAAGTTTGGTTTGATTTTAGCATAGACTCAAGCAAAATTCTCCCTTTGCATGGGAGAACCCTAAAACACGGGGCTGGATCGGGCAAGTAAGATTCAGCTGTAACGGAGGAAAAACATGGCTGAAATGGATGATTTGAATCTCGATGAAGAGATAGATCTGGGCAGCCTTGACGATTTGGATTCAGGCGACGACTTCAACCTCGACGATGACCTGGATACGGGCCTGGATGATGACCTCAACATGAACCTCGGAGACGACCTGGACGCAGACCTCGACAGCAATGACGATCTCGGTAGCGACCTGGACCTCGGTGACGACCTGGACGCAGACCTCGACAGCAATGACGATCTCGGTAGCGACCTGGACCTCGGTGACGACCTGGACGCAGACCTCGATAGCGACCTGGAAGCAGACCTCGACAGCAATGACGATCTCAACCCAGCTATAGAAGAAGAGGAGAAGGACATCGACTTTTCCGGCTTAGAGACCGAATTGGGCGATGAAGCCTCCGTCGATACCCCCGAAGTTGCCGAGATTGAAGATTTAGACGACTCCAGCCTAGATGACGAACTCGCCAGTTTTAGCGCGGAGGCCAAAGGCTCCGCTTCCTCCAAGCCGGACACAAGCCCTCAGGTGGAACTCGACCAAAGCATGCAGGTCCCAGAGCAGATGCTCGACGCAGAAGGCTTGGCCAAAAACCCCGATACGACAGAGCCCCTCGAGCTTGCCGAGGATTCCGCGCTGGATGAAGAGCTTGCGCCCCTCCCCCTAGACGACGACCTCGAGGCGGAAGGCGCGGCTCACTTTGAAGAAGAAATCACCGACGAACTAGAAGATAGCGACAGCCCCTTTTCCCTACCCACAACCGATCTAGAAGATGAAGACGACTTTGCGGAACCAGCGGAACTGGTGGAAATCAACAGCGCGGACAATGACTTTGATCTCGGTGACGACCTCATCGAAGACGAGCCGAGCTTAGAAGAAGAAGATTTTTCTTTTGAAGAACCAGAAGAAAATGAAAGCAAAATGGATGTCGACCTTTCCGAGCAGGCCTTCGACTACGGCGCCCCCTTTGAAGAAGCCCCCAGCACCAGCTATCAAGTCACCGAGGAGGAACAAGGCGGCTTGATGGAAAAAAGCCTGCTCTTTAAGCTGCCTCACCTGCTGAAAGTCGAAGTGGGTCACGCCAGTTTAAAGGGCGAAGACATCACCAACCTCACCTACGGCAGCATCATCGAACTGGACCTAAAAACAGGGGACCCCGTGGATATCCTTCTCGGCGGCGAAGTGATCGCCAAGGGAGAAGTGATACGCATCAACGAAGACCAATTAGGGGTACGCATTACCCGCATCAACCATTAGGCAAGCTCCGATGAATCAGGCGATTTGGGAAAATTACGACCTCACCCGAGGGGAACAGATCCAACAGGGCTATTTTGCCGCCTTAGAAGTGGTCATGCGCCGCTTTGTCTCCGAGATGGAATCCTTCTTCTTCGATCAGCTTAAAATTCATTGCGAGTTCGACTACAGCATCAACTCCAACCGGCAGTTTCGCCAAATCTTAGCCGACATCCCTCAGCCCTGCCCTATCTTTCGCTTTCAATTTTCTCCCTGGCGGGGAGAGAGTTTGCTCATCATGGACAACGCCTTAGCCAACCTGTTTTTACAACAAAAAGAACTGGTCGATACAGGCCGGGTTTTGATTCAAAATGAGTTTCAGGTCACCAAACAAAACTTCGGCCCCTTGGAGCGGGCAGCAAAAACCATGCTGAACGCCTTTGCCAAATCTTGGCGGAAACTAGCCCCTGCCGAGGCTCAAGTCACCACCTTGGTGGCCAACCGGCTTAAGGCTAAGGTTTTGGCCCCCACCGAATCCACCGTGATGGTCAAGGTAGGCCTCCGGTACAAAAAATTTCAGAGCCATTGGGATTTTTGTTTCTCTGCCTACGAGTTGGACCCGCTTTTAAAAAAATACGGAAAAAAAGCCTTGCTCACCGGCTATTGCGAAACCGAGCCCCGCAAAGAGGAAAAAAGTCACTTAGAGCAATCCCTATTGACCCAATCCTGCTACCAGATTCAGGCCCTCGCGGGAGAACTCACCCTCTCCCCCGCTCAATTAAAAGAAGCTTTGAAGCAAAAAACAATCCTCCCCTTTAAGGCTTACTTAAATGGGGATTTGGTCGTCCATCTCAACGGTCAGCCGCAATTGAGCGCCTGCTTGGGTGAAACCCACGGCCAATTGGCCTTGCAGATCAACGGGCGCTATCAAGTCAAAAAAGAACAGGTCAAGCAAAAACCCGTTTCCTTCAAACCCTTAAACTTCCCTACAAGCTAAGCGCGCAAAATCCGCTCTACACGGCGGATTTTCTCCGCTACATCAGCGGCTTGGGCCAACTCCCCGATCATGGCGCAAGCCCGTACCCCCTGTCGAGCCACCTCAGCGCAGTTAGCCTCGTCAATCCCCCCAATCGCCACCAAGGGCAAAGGGAGGTGGCCGGCTGCCCAAGCCACATAGGCTAAACCGGCTAACTGCTTAAATTCTTTGCTTTGAGTCGGGAACACAGGCCCCACCCCTAGATAATCCACCGGTTCACTCAAAGCTCGGTTCCCTTCCCTTGGGTTGTGGGTCGAAAGGCCGATGATCGCCCCCTCTCCGAGTATCTTTCGGGCCTGCTTTGGGGGCATATCCTCTTGCCCTAAATGAACCCCGTCGGCCTTTACCTCCTGGGCGAGAACAGGGTCATCATTGACCAGCAAAAAAATATTCTCCCGCCCGGGCAATGCGTTGATTTGCTCCAACTCGGCCCTTTTTTGCTCTCTTTGTAAGCCCTTGGCGCGATATTGCAGAATTTTTACCCCCGCGGCAAGCAAGCCTTTCGTCTGCCTAACCCCATCCGGCAATTCGCTTGGCTCTGACAAAATCGCGTAGACCACCCCCTGACGAAGGCACTCCCTAAATTTTTTTCTTTCTTCTCTCATCAGTTAATTTGAAGGCAAAATCCTTCCCCTTTTCCATCATTTCGAGTATGATTAGCTCAAAAAATCAAGCCTCCGAATTGACTAAACATGAGCGAACCCAATCTTTTCGAGCAGGAACAAAAAGTCATTGAGGCGGCCCAAACTCTGTTGCGCGACCCCGAAGCAACAAAGGACGCGGCTAGCTATGGCCAATTGCTCCACCAATACACTAAGCTTTTCAAGCAATTCAACCGCATCGTCAAGATCAATGACCTACAGCAAAAGGCCTTAAAAAATTCCGAAGCGAAACTGCTTACAGAAATCGAGAAACGAAAAGAAATTGAAGCCCGTTTGCGGGAAAACGAGATTCAATTGGTTGCCGCCAAAGACATTGCCGAGCAAGCCTTAGAAGACAAAGCCCGCTTTTTCGCCAGCATGAGCCATGAGATCCGTACCCCTTTAAACGGGGTTTTAGGGAGCGCGCAACTCCTGCAAACCACTTCTTTATTACCAAAACAACAAGAATATATCGAGACCATCCTCTCTTGCGGGCGCATCTTGATGGTGGTGATCAACGATATCCTAGACCTCTCTAAAATCGAATCGGGCAAGCTGGAACTCGAACACACCCCCTTCGACTTAGAAGAACTGATGGAAAAAGCGGTGGACCTGCTCTCCATCTCCGCGGCGGAAAAAGGGCTGGAATTAATCTTTCAATCCCCCACCTTAGAAAAACAACTCTATGGCGACCCCACTCGATTAATCCAGGTCTTGGTTAATTTAGTCAATAATTCCATTAAATTTACCTCCACAGGCACGATCAAAATTACCGCCGAAGTGGTGCCCGGCAAGCAGGGGGGCAAAGAACTCCTTTTTTGCGTGCAGGATACAGGAATTGGGATTCCCAAAGAAAAACAAAATCACCTCTTTCACGCCTTTAGCCAAGTCGATGTATCCACCACCCGCAAATACGGGGGCACGGGTTTAGGTCTTTCCATCTGCCAAAAGCTGACCGAATTGTGGAACGGCGCAATCTGGGTGGAAAGCGAAGAGGGCCAAGGCAGTAGCTTTTATTTTACCCTGCCCCTGCAAATCAGCGATGAAGCGGTACGAGCCAACCCCTCTTTTGAGGCTTTAGGAGGTAAAAAAATCGTGATCGCCTTGGGGCATAAGCTAGCCCAAGGCAAGGTTCACCGTTACGCCCAAATGGCCGGCATGGAAGCGCAAAGGGCAAACACCCCCCAAGAGGCCGCCCAGGCCATGCAAAGCCGACCCGATTTATTATTGATCGACTGGGAGCATCCCAATGCCCCGGGCTGGGATTTTGTCACCGCTTGCAAAAAAACCGGCTACCTCCCCCCCACTTTACTCCTAGGCCGCAAGGGCACGGTGCTGTCTCCCGGGCAACTCAATCAATTTCGCGGCGGCATGCTGCACAAGCCCATCAAGCGTCTGAGCTTTTTCCAAGCCCTCACGCAATTAATCCAAGGTTTGAACTTAATTGAGGTCGATGGCCGCTCTCAGGCAGTAACCTATGAAAAAGTGGCTCAAATTCTACCTTTGTCCATCTTGTTGGTCGAAGACAACCTCGTCAATCAACGAATCACCCAAGGGGCTTTAGAGGTCTTAGGGTATCAAATCGACATTGCCGAAAACGGTCAAATCGCGATAGAAAAATGTAAAGAGCGGGAATATCAACTCCTCTTTATGGATATGCAAATGCCCGTCATGGGGGGGCTAGAGGCAACTCGTGAGATTCGCAAACTCTTTGGGGAAGAAACCCCCGTTATTTTGGCCATGACCGCCAACGCCTCGGCGGAAGACATCACCGCCTGCGAGCGGGCGGGAATGCAGGGGCACTTGGCCAAACCCATCTCCATCGAGCAGGTGATCCATGCCTTGCACCGCTACGCGCCCGCTGGGGTCGTACTCAAGGGGATGGAGGCGGAAGAAAGCAAAGAAAAAGAAGAAGCATTAGACGATACCCTCTTTGACCCCTGCTTAATGCGCAGCATCAAGCAAAACTATCCGACCAACCTCTTAGCCGACCTCACCGAGTTTTATACTCAAGAATTGGATGACACCCTCAGCGAAATGCAATCCACCCTTGGATCTCAAGATTACAGCCGAGTACAGCACCTAGCCCACAAACTCAAAGGGGCCAGCATGAATATGGGAATCCGGCAGATTGCCCAATTGTTTGAGCAGATCGAAAAAGACGCGCACCAGCAAACCTTGACCCACTTAGCCCAACAACTCGATCAATTGCAACAAATCAAAGCCCCTACCCTAGAGGGACTACGCCATTATATTCTTTAACCAGATCAAGCCATGCATAACCTACGAACCTTCTTTTTCCTTCTTTTCTTCGGTTTCTTGCCCAACTTCACCTTTGCGCTTGGCGGAGACGCAGGGCAAACCCGCAGCATCCCCCTGCCAGAAAAAAACTACTCCGTGGTAATCACCGATGTGCAAAATATCCAAACCTCGGCCGATCGCGTGAGTTGGGAGGGAAAGGTCTACCTGCAAGGCCGCCGGGGAGAAGCGCTAACCACCATCCCCTTTGAAAAAATCAGTCAAATCGAGATGATTCCCCAAACCACCGCCCCTCCGGGCAGCATCGCCACCAAGGTCACCCTGCGTAGTGGGGAATCGGTGCAACTCCATGTCAAGGGCACTTCAAAAGCCTATGGGGAAACAAGTTTCGGCAAATTCGAGATCTATTTGCAAGATGTGCGAAAAATCCTTTTCAATTAAGGCCCCCCTGAACAGGCAAAGGATTCCGCCAAGGCAAAAACGACAACTCCCTTGGCATGAACCGGTTCCGCGGTTCTTCCCCGAACTTTTTCCTCAAGAAGGAACATGGTAAACGACTTTTCCCACCCTCATGCCAACTCCCTTCCCCCCTTAGGAGAAGAGGGCGAAAAAAAACCCCGCGGCCCCTGGCGCATTGCCCAGGGGTTGACCGGCATCTTGGCTTTCCTGCTGATCCTTGGTGGCTTGGGGCTCTTGCCTTTGTATCTCACCTCCGCGCCGCGGTTTTTTCTGGTGGAGGGGAACGAGGTTTTAAAAGCGAAGGAAATCAAAAATCAAGTCCTCTTTGACCCCGAACAGAGTTGGTTCAGTTTAGACGCCTATATTCTTAGCTCCCAACTTCTCTCCCATCCTTGGATCAAGTCGGCGACAATCCATAAAACCCCAAGCCTCGGCCTCGTGGCCCAAATTGAGGAATATCGACCCATCGCCTATTACCGTGCGGGCACCCGGCTGTTTTTATTGAGTTCAAACCATAAGCTTTTACCGATGCGCCAAGGGAAAACCCCCTGGGACTTACCCGTACTCAGTGATCGGGCCAACCCCAACTTGCAAGCGGGCATGCGACCCGACTTCTTTCATTTGGAACGGGGTTTAAGACTGCTCCATTTACTCAAAAACTTTGCGCCCCTGCCCCTTTCGGCCATCAGCGAGATTCGCCTGCAAGACCCTTTAGACATCCAAGTCATTACGGTTATGGGGGGCAAACTGATCCACTTTGGTGACCGCGACTGGCCCAAAAAACTAACCCGCCTCAAAAAGGCTTTGCCACAAATCGCAAAACGCTTTAAGCAAATTGAACAGATTGATCTTAGAAACTTCCAAGGAGTGGCGATAAAGCTTACAGCCAGATGACCAACCAAGAACTGCTTGCGCGATATAAACAAGTCATGGTGCCCAACTATGCCCCCCTCCCTTGCGTTCCCACCCGCGGCAAGGGGGTTTGGCTTTGGGACGCCGAAGATAAAAAATACCTCGACTTGACTGGCGGAATCGCCGTTACCGGCTTAGGTCATGGACACCCGGAAGTTTTACGGGCGCTCCGGGAACAGGCCGATCAGGTCTGGCATTTGAGCAATTATTTTGCCAATGTGCCGGTCATCGAATTGGCGTAGCTTTTCTGCCAACTCACCTTTGCCCAGCGATGCTTTTTTGCCAATTCCGGCGCAGAGGTGAACGAAGCGGCCTTAAAGCTTGCCCGACGCTACGCCATTGAAACCAATCAGCACGAAAAGCATAAGATCATCGCCTTCCACAAGGCCTTTCACGGGCGAACCCTCTTTTCGGTCACCGCCGGGGGAACCGAGGCATACAAAACCAACTTTGGCCCTCTTCCCGCCCAGTTAGCGCATACAACCCACAACAACCTGGAGGCGCTGAGTCAAATCATGGGGAAAGATAGCTGCGCGGTGATCCTAGAACCCATTATGGGCGAAGGGGGCATCCACCAAATGGACCTTGAATTTGCCCAAGGGGTGAGGGCGCTTTGCGACCAACACCAAGCCCTGCTGATTTTTGACGAAGTGCAAACGGGCATGGGCCGCACCGGCGACCTCTTTTGTTACCAGGGTTTAGGGGTAACCCCCGATATATTAACCACTGCCAAGGCCTTAGGGAACGGGTTTCCCATTGGGGCCATGCTGACAACCGAAAAAATCGCCCAGGTTTTTCAACCCGGGGTTCACGGCACGACTTTTGGGGGCAACCCCTTGGCCGCGGCAGTGGCCAAAAAGGTCTTGGAACTGGTGAGCGCTCCGGAAACCTTGGCAGGGGTTCGGGCCAGGGGGGAGCAATTCGTTCAGGGGCTCAATGACTTAAACCAAAAATTTGACCTCTTTTGCGAGGTACGGGGGCGGGGGCTGCTCATCGGCGCCCAGTTAAAAGGCCCCCACCAGCAAAAAGCCAAAGACATCTTACTGCAAGCCTCGCAAAAGGGGCTTTTGATCCTGCAAGCGGGCCCGGATGTCTTGCGCTTCGCTCCCAGCTTGTTCATCACCGAAACCGAGGTGGAACAAGCGTTGAACCTGCTCCAACAAACCTTTACCTCCTATCTGCATGAACACCGCTAATTTCGCCTTCGATCAGGCCAAACGACTCCTGCAAAACCGCAGGGAGCGCCTCGCCGCTGTCGAAGGCTTTCTTTGACAAGACAAAACAAACCGCGCGACTTGAAGAGTTGGAGTTTCAAACCCAACGAAGCTCATTTTGGTCCCAAGCTCAAGAAAAACAAACCCTGGTTTTAAAAGAGATCGCGGGGATCAAAGAGATTCTAGAGCGCATCGCCAAGGCAGACCAAATCTTAGAGAACATGACGACCGCTTTAGAGCTTTTAGAAACGGAAGAAGACCCTGAACTCATCCAAGAATGGCAACGCTTGGACAAAGAAGGCGAGAAGCTCTTACGCCTCTTTGAGCTCAACCACCTGCTCGGTGCCCCTCACGACAAGGCAGGGGCGATTTTAATGATCAATTCGGGGGCAGGGGGCACCGAATCCATGGACTGGGCAGGCATGCTGCTGCGCATGTATACCCGCTGGGCAGAGGCCCAAGGGGCGAAAGTCACCCTCTTAGACCTGCAACCGGGAGAAGAGGCCGGGATTAAGTCCGCCACCTTGTCGATTGCGCTGGATTACGCCTATGGGAAACTCAAAACCGAGATGGGAGTGCATCGCTTGGTGCGCATCTCCCCCTTTGACGCCAATCGACGAAGGCATACCAGCTTTGCTTCGGTCGCGGTTTACCCCGATTTAGACGAAGAAATCGAAATTGAGATTAAAGAATCCGACCTCCGCGTTGATACCTATCGCGCTAGCGGGGCCGGGGGCCAACATATCAATAAAACCGACTCGGCGATTCGCATCACCCACCAACCCACCGGAATTGTGGTGCAATGCCAAAATGAACGCAGCCAGCACAAAAACCGCGCCACGGCCATGAAGCTCTTAAAGGCCGCTTTATATCAGTTGGAAGAGCAAAAACAAGAGGACGAACGAGCCCAAGAAGAAGCGCAAAAGTCCGATATCGCCTGGGGCAGCCAAATCCGCTCTTATGTTTTGCACCCCTACCAACTCTGTAAGGATTACCGCTCCGATTGGGAAAGCGGCAATGTCGCCGCGGTACTGGACGGGAATTTAGACGACTTGATCGAAGCGAACCTAGCCGCCGCGGCAGAAGGAGAAAAGGGAAAATCCGCCCAGACTTAACCCTTCAACTTCACAAAGGGGAAAGCCCCCTCGCGAAACTCAAAAAAGGGCTTGAGCAAGATGTTTTTTTGCAACGCCGCCAGATAGTCGCGTTCTAAGGTCAATTTACGGCGAAAACGCCATAACCCGCCCACCTCTTTCTGCTGGAGTTGCAGTTGCCCGAAATCCAATAAAATACGGTGATCCGCCTGATTGAGGTAAAGCATTTGCGGCAAAAAGTCGATTTCTGCGGCTCTGGTAATCAGAATCTTGGACCCTGCAAGCTGAACCCCGTATTCCACCGCTTGTTGGGGGAACCAAAAGTTTTCGCTCCGCCCCTGGGTTAGAGCCTTAAAGGGGAAAGCCTGAGCAATCGGGGTCAACGCGGAGGCATTGGGCTCCAACCCCCCCTCCACCCCGATGATGACAGGGCGTTTAAAATCAACGAACTTCTGAAAGCGTTCACTTTTTGGTTTGAATTTGACGAGCTTCACCCCAATGGCATGAATGGAATAGGTCATCAAATATTGCACATTGGCATTATAAATATGATCTTCCACGCTAAATACCTGGCTTTGCGGGTCCACCTTGGCATAAAGCAACGCATTGGGGTTAGGGCTGTTGATGACCACCTGCAAGGTCATCTCATCACTCAAGGGAACTTGATGCTTTAAAGATTGAAAACGCAAATCCAATTTCCCGATGATCAAGACCTGCGTCCACTTGCGCAACTCCGTTTGAATTGCCGTATTTTCGGGGTCTAAAGCCCTCGCTTTGGTTAAGCGGTCATAAGCTAAAGCAAATTTGCCCAGGTATAAAAACCCCTGATAGCGCTCTAACAAATCCACTGCCGTCTTTTTCGCGGTGCGGTCAAAGGCCTCGCGGTAGGCATCAATGCTGGGGCTGGCCGTGTGGGCCCGATGGTATTCGATGTTCGCTTCTTCAAAGCGACCCTCCTCTTCCAACTCCTTGCCCCGCCAATAATTATAATTGCAGGAAACTAAAAAAAGGCAGAAAAAAACTAAGGCGGTCCGTCTCATAAAATAGGCAATTTCGGGTTTTTGACTTCTTCTAATCGCAAGGCCGCTTGCTGGAGTTCCGACAACAGCAGGCCCTGAAAATACTCTTTTTTTGCTTTCGCTTCGCTAAAAAGCCAAGGATTTTGCTTCTCCAGCCGCAACAAGGCCTCCCTGCCGCCTCCGGTAGAAAACCCTTTCGCCCAAGCGAGCAAAATCCAACCGAGTTCGTTGTCGGGGGCGTAATGGGTTGCCTCCCCCGCGGTTTTTTCCACCCAACTCGGATAGGCTTTCATCAAGTGGTAAGTCAGGGCCAGCAAGGCATAAAGGTTCCCCTGTTGTGGCTCTTGCTGCAAGGCCTCTTGCAGCAAAGACTCAATTTGGCGAAAATAGCGCTTTGTCTCTTGCTTGCGCTGGGGGCTGGCCAGCAACATTAAACGAGCGAGCTTTTCTGCCATGACCGGCTCTCGGCTTTCTTGAACCAAAGGATAGAGGGCCAAGAGTTCTACAGGCCGCAAGGCCTTAGCCGCGTGCTTGGACTGAAACCGCAGCAAGCTTACATATAAGGGGTCGCTCAAATCAGGAAAAAACGGTTTTTTTTCCAGCCTGTAATCGGCTTTTACAAGCGCTCCGACTTGATCGGCCCATTGGTCCAACTCGTTCATCAATTGAGTCTGGTTCCACCTCCCCTTGAGTTGCAACCCCCCAGGGCCTTTCAGATGCAAAAAAACCTGGCCCGCCACCGCTAAATATTGCCCCTGGATTTGCAAGCCCTCCCAATCAACAGGGAGGACCCGACCCCCGTCTAAGCTGTACAGCGATAGGCCCCCGGCACGCATACGGGTATAGAGCCGTTCTTCCAGGTAGAGCCCCAACCAAGCGTGGGCTTGCGAAGGCCGCAGGTTGACCCAAGGGCGCAACAGCAAGGATTCCCCAGCCATCAAAAAAGGAGCGAAAAGCAAAAAAAAGCCCAACAGAGCCCCGTAAGTTGCCTTAACTACGATAGAACCCAAAGGGGTTTGAACTGGGGTGTTCTTCATCGTCATGGCGCTCTGGAGTAGAAGGTTCCTCAAGGGGGGCGGAATTTTCCGTCGAAGTCTGCGCCGGAGGCTCCCGCGGTGTTTGCGGCGCGATGGGCGCCCCCTCCTTTTCAATCATGGCTGTATCGAAATGATCCTCCACCTGCTCCAACTCCCCGAGCATCTCTGTAAGCTTTACTTGATGCTCCTGCTCTGTCTCACGAAGTTGACGGTTTTCCTCTTCCAACTCCTGAACTCTTTTTCGCAACTGGATGATGGTGTTCATCGCCTGGCGAATTTTGCTTTCAATTTGCGCAAGAATATCCAAATTCATCCCCCTTCATCAAAGGTTTATGGTTTCCGACTCTTTTATATAGCTAAATCCAAGGCCTTGGCCAGCTTTTGATTGTAATGCACTTCCGAGCTTTTTTTATACTCTTCTACCAAACCGCTCAATAAAACCTGTGCTTTTTCTTCTTTGAGCTTAGTTTCTAATTGGGATACTTCAATCTCTGCCGCATGGCCAGGAGTTTTCTTTTTCAAATAGAGCAACAGGGCACGGTCTCGAGTCGGCAAGACCGTAACCTCCCCCGCTTGCGACGCATAGAGTTTTACCGCCACCGCGCGCGCGTTGGGGATCCCCTCAACGCGTTGGTCACGATAGAATATTTGATACTTCTTCGGGGTTTGGCGCAGTTCCTTGGCCAACTCCGCAAAGCCCTTGGCATCCGTTGCTTTTTGGGCCACTTGCGCCATTTTTTCTTGGGCCAAGCGGGCTGATTTTTCCATTTCCGCCAATTGTTTTGCCTTTTCTGTTACCTCGGCATAAGGCTGAGTCGAGGCTTCTTGAATCTCGGTCACCTCGTAGATCAACCGATCCTCGCTAAGTACAAAGCTCCCCTTCCCCCCTAAGGGTTTGCCCTGCAAGGCCTGATATAGCTGATGGGTCATGCCCAATTGAGGGAGCAGGCCTTTTTGATCAAAAAAGGGACTTTTTTCCAACGGTCTCCCCGCTTGCTTGGCCGCCTCTTGCATCCCTTGATTGCGCGCTATATTCAAAAACTTAGCCGCCAAGTTCGACTGCCGCCTTTGCCCCTTTTTCCGCTTTACCTGAAGTTCGATCTGCTCTTTTGCTTCTGCAAAAGTTAAGCTCTTTCCCGCTTTTTTTTCGATCAGTTGAATCACATGGTAACCAAACTGGGTGAGTATCGGAGCGGAAATCTCTCCTGGGCTCAAGGTCTTCAAGGCCTTTTCAAAGGGGCCGAGCAACTGACCTGATCGCGACCAACCCAAATCACCGCCTTTATTTTTACTGCCTTGATCCGCAGAAAACGCCTTGGCCTTGGCGGCAAATAAAGCCGGATTTTTACGCAACTCCAAACTGAGTCGCTCCGCCTTTTTCCTCGCTTTTTCGATCCCCGCCTGGTTGCCGTCTTGAGGGACCTCAATTAAAATATGACGGCTGTGCCAACTGGGTTTAGCCTCAAACTCCGCCTTATTTCTTTGGTAATATTTTTCCAATTCCTTAAGCTTAACCCGAACCTTACCTTTTGCCTCCTCTCCTTTTAAGAGAATATACTGAATCGCATAACGCCGCGGCTGGTGAAAGCGAATCGAATTCTTCTCGTAATAGTCCCTTGCTTCTTCTTCTGTTACGGTCGCGTTGGTGAAAAATTCCGCCGCGTTGAGTTCCAGCGTTTGAAACTCCAGCCTGGTTGCCCCCCGATCCGCCAAGGCTCGCACATAGTTGCGACTCACCGAATGTCCGGCCATGACCAGGCCGATAAACTTTTGCGCGGTGAGGTTTTTTCTCAGGTCTTCTTCAAAAATTCGACTGGTGATGCGATTTTGATCCAGCAGGCGTTGATATTTTTCCCCATCAAAACGGCCATCTGTTGCCAGATAAGAAATAGCGCGAATCGCCTCGGCCACTTCCAAATCGGTCACCACAATCCCACTCTCCTTAGCGGCTTGTACCAATAAGGCATCGTTGATCAAGCGGGCGAGGGTCTCTCGTTTTAGATCAAACCGCTTCATCACCTCACCGGCTTTCGCCCCAAAACGATTGCGCATTTCCGCTTCTGCCGATTGATAGGCCCGTTGGTACTGGGTTAAATAAATTTCTTCTTGGTTGACCGTAGCCAAAACATTGGCCCCTTCTTGATTGAAGGCGTCGATACCAAAAAACCCCATCACCACCACCACCAGCAAGATTACGGTTTTGACAAAAAAAGACTGAACATTGGAGCGAATAAAAGTGAGCATAATATAAAGCCGAATCGGTTAAGGTTTAAAATTAACCGCAAGCCCGGCGTTCCGTCAACGATGGAAGCCCTCTTTATCACTTCAAGCCAAGGCTCCACCCGAAGAGGAAGCAGCCCCGATCCCCTAAAGGGCTCTTGAGCTCAACTTGTGCTTGGGTTTTTTAATCGACTCGCTCCTCCCTCCCCCCGTAAATGAGAATTAGACTTGCTCGAACGCTGGATTCCTACTATTTTAAGGATCTTAACCCCCTAGGGAGAAGGGGAAACCTTTTCCCTCTCAAAATGACTCTCCATGCCTCTAACTGGCTTCAAATTTAAGCGTATTTACACTCTCGGCCCAGAGGGAACCTTTTCAAATCAGGCGGCAACACGAGTAGGCGGCCTTGATTTTTCCCACATCACCTACTGTACCACCCTGCCTCAAATCACCGAGGCCGTGGCCCAAGACGAAGACTCCATAGGGGTATTGCCCATTGAAAATTCCATTGGCGGCACCGTAGCCCCGGCCCAAGACAGCCTGATCCTGCAACCGGTCATCGCCACCGCGGAACTCTATATTGATGTACATTACGCCTTGATCTCCGCAGTGCCCATCAAAACAGTGCAACGCTATTTCTGCCACTCCGTAGCCTTTAACCAATGCCAAAACTATTTGGGCAAGCAATTGGGCCAGGCTCAAGTGATCTATACCAATTCCAATATCCATTCCGCTGAGCTTTTTTTAAGCGAAAAACATACCCCGGTGGCGGGAATCGTCCCCTTGCAACGGGCCCAGGCAGACCCACAACTCGCGCCTTTGATTCAAGCGAAAAATGTACAGGATGTGCCCCACAACCAAACCCGCTTTTTGGTGATTCGCAAAAAACCGGCGGTTTATACCCCTGACTTTTCCAAAGAAAAAACCAGTATCTATATTGAACTCCATGAAGATCGGCACAGCTTGCTCTTTGACCTCTTAGGCGAGTTTCATGTTTTTTCCATCAACCTGTGCCGCTTAGAATCTCGCCCCTCTAAAATAAAGAGCTGGCAATACGGGTTCTTTATTGATTTTTATAATAATAACCGTACCGGAGCTTGTTTGGAGTCTTTGCGCAAGCTCAAGATCGACTTTCAAATTCTCGGCAGCTTCAACCCCTTAGCCTCATGATTTACTACTGGAACGCAGACCCTATTTTACTCTCCTTTGGCCCCTTGACGATTCGCTGGTATGGGTTGTTCTTCGCGGGGGGGTTTTTAGCCGGTTTGCGGGTCATGCAGGGGATATTTCGCCAAGAAAAAATCTCTCCTAAACTCTTAGACCCCCTCTTGGTTCACATCATGCTCGGCACGGTCATCGGAGCGCGCTTAGGGCATTGTTTATTCTATGAACCCGCTTACTATTTAAGCCACCCCATACAAATCCTTTTTGTCTGGGAAGGGGGCCTAGCCAGTCACGGCGGGGGCTTAGGCGTACTCTTCGCCCTCTGGCTCTTTGCCAAAAAACACCCCGCGACCCCTTATCTATGGCTTTTAGATCGGGTCGCCATCCTTACCGCCTTGGCAGGAGGGATGATCCGTATGGGGAATTTCCTCAACTCTGAAATCATCGGCAAACCCACCGACGGTTCTTGGGGCGTGGTTTTTGTACCCATTGACAACTTGCCCCGACACCCGAGCCAACTCTATGAATCCTTTTTCTACCTCTCCCTTGCCTGCCTGCTGTGGGCTCTTTGGAAAAAAGGACTCGCTCAAGCCCCGGGCCGCTTGGTCGGCCTTTTTCTGCTCGCCACCTTTACCTTTCGATTTTTCATTGAATTCATTAAGGAAAACCAAACCTTGGCAGAGCAGGATTTAGCCCTTAATATAGGGCAGATTCTCAGCCTTCCGCTGATCCTTTTGGGAATCTTTTTCATCCTACGCAGCCGGAGGGCAGCATGACCGTCATCGTACCCGATCTCTACCACGCCAAGGATGCCTTGGTAGAACACAACATTACCTGCATCAGCAAAGACGCAGCGCAAAAACAAGATATTCGCCCCCTGCGCATTGGCATTCTCAATATTATGCCCAATGTGCAAAACTACGAATTCAACCTGCTCTACCCATTAGGGAAATCCATCCTGCAAATCTACCCGGTGTGGATTAAGTTGGATACCCATGCCTACGCCAGCTCCGCGGGAAAACACATGGATACCTTCTACATCTCTTTTGCAGAAGCGATTCGCGAAAAACCTCTGGACGGCTTGATCCTCACCGGTGCCCCCGTTGAAGAGCTGAGTTTTGACGAGATCAATTACTGGGATGAAATTACCGACATTCTCAACTATGCCCAAAGCCATTTTGCCAGCACTTTGGGAATTTGCTGGGGGGCGATGGCCTTAGCCAAGGTGTTGAACATCGACAAGGTCAACTTTGAAAAAAAGCTCTTTGGGGTTTACCGCACCCGCAACCTCAACAGCCACCACCCCATTACCGGCGACCTGGACGATTATTTCAACTGCCCCCAGAGCCGCCATGCCGGTTATTCCGATGAGCTATTGGAAAAAGCGCGCGACAGCGGACAGGTCAACCTTTTGGCTCACTCGGTAGAAACCGGGTACACCATTATAGAAAGCATCGACAAAAAGTTCTTGATGCACTTAGGTCACCCGGAATACAATTCCGGTCGCCTCGTTGAAGAATATTGGCGAGATAAAAAATCAGGCCGCACCGATGTCAACGAGCCCGTCAATTTTAATGTAGAAAACCCGGTCAACACCTGGAGGAGCCACCGCAACGAATTTTTTAGCCAGTGGCTCAAGTATATCTACTTAACCACCTCCTACTAGGCTTACAGCTTTTTAACCCGAGCTTGTTTGATCCACCCTCGCCCCGGTATCAGCAACCAGCCCGCCAAGGTTGTTGTGCCCTCTACCGAGGTTCCCGGGCGGAGGGTTTCTCCCTCCGCGAAACTCATCCCCGGCCCCATGCGAAACCTAGCCTCCACCATCACCTGCCAAACAGAGACAGGCCGCATCCAAAACCAGGCCCCAAGCAGCAGCGACCCCAACGACAGAGCCGCCAAAAGCTTCCCCCCCCGCGACCACCATGGGTTGTGGCGCGAATAGCTCCCCCCCCAGAGCAACCCGGCTACCATGGCGACCAACCAAACCAGCAACAGCCCCTGCGCCGGGGTTAAGGAAAAAGCCCTCGGTTCATGGGGGAGCGCTAATTTTTCAAGCATCCGCCGCACACCCTCTTGGGGCAAAACTTCCCCCGGCAAAGCGGCCGCGGAACGACGATAGTGATAAAGCGCCTGGAGCCATTCCTCTTGCTGTTCATAGAGCTGCGCCAAGTCATGCTCTAGATAGGGATTGGGCTGCTCGGCCAAACGCCGCTCCAGTAAGCTTCTCGCTGAAGGCTGGGACAAAACCCCAGACCAGTCCCCGCCCAGGGCCGCCCAGGGCCAACATAGCCCCAGCAGCCCACAAAAAACCCATAGCTTAACCCCCACTGCCCAACCTCATCTTTAAATCCACGATCAAGGCCTCCAGACCCAAACCTTTTGCCGCAAAAGCCAGCAGATTGATTTCCGTCGCGATCACCTTCAAAAAGGCTTGTTCCAACAACTCGGCCGGCCACCGCTCCGCCTGCTCTCGCAAGACCTGCAAAAGATCACGATTCACGATTCGCTCTGAAAAGCCCAATTGCAGCGACAGCAAATCTTTCAGCAACTGAGCCAAAAATTCCAAAAAATAACTAAAAAGATTTTGACTCACCACCCCTTCGAGCTGCTTAAAATGGCCTTCCATCTCTGTTGCATGAAGGTTCAACAGCATGTGCAAGGCTTGGGAGCGCAGGCTCAACAACCTCCCCCCCTTGGCAATAAACTCCCGCCGCAAGCAACCTTGGGAATACCGCAATACCAGGGCTCTACAATCCTCAGCAAGATGAAAGTCCTTTTGTAAAATCGCGTCGATCTCTTGCTGCCCCAAGGGAGCGAAAGAAATTTTTTGACAACGAGAGAGCAGGGTTTCGAGCATCAAGCTCTCTTCAACAGCGGTTAAGATCAAGAGGGTATCTAAGGGGGGCTCTTCTAAAATCTTCAAAAAGGCGTTTGCCGACTCCGCGTTCATCTTATCAGCGTGCTTGAGCAGGACCACCCGCTTGGTAGCGAGGCTCGGCTTCAACGAGAGTTGAGCGATCAGTTCTTGAATTTGAGAGATTTTAATGAACTTGCCCTGGGGGCAGAGAAGATGAAAGTCAGGGTGTTCGCCCCGCAACAGAAGCCGACAAGAAGGGCAATGGCCGCAATTGTTGTGGCTCCGGCAATTGAGCATTTGGGCCAAGGCCTTGGCCACCACCCCCTTGCCCACACCCTGCGGCCCCCGAAAGAGGTAGGCTGTGGGAAGGTGGTCCCGTCGAAAGGCCTCCTCCAATTTATGGATCACCTCCCCATGACCAAAAATACTAGAAAAGGGCATGCTCCCCCTCGACCCGCAGCCGAGCCCGTACTTCTGCCTCTACAAGCTCTGGCCTTTGATCCGCCTCAATACGCACAAAGCGCTGGGGCTCGGCTTGGGCCAGAGCTTGGTAGCTTTGCCGAATCCGCGTAAAAAAGGCCAGGTCTTCTTGCTCCAAGCGGCACAGGGGCTCACTCTGTTCTTTTGCTCGTGACTCCAGCCTTTGGCGGGCAAGACTCGGGTCTAAGTCAAACCACAGGGTTAAATCGGGCTTTAAAATCTCTTTTTTTGCAAAGGGCTTCACCCAAGCGAGGTCTAAGCCTCGGCCCCCGCCCTGATAGGCTAAGGTGGCATCGTGGTAGCGGTCGCACAACACCAAGCGCCCCGCCGCCAAAGCGGGGCGAATCACCTCTTGCAAGTGCTGGATCCGATCCGCCAGGTAGAGCAGCAACTCCGCTTGCGGAGCGAGCCGGTGGTTATTGGGGTCGAGCAGAATCTGCCGTAAACTTGAGCCAATAGCGCTCCCCCCCGGCTCTTTCGTCAACAAGAACTCTCGCCCCTGAGCGGTCAAATACTCGGCAAGGCGCTGAATCTGGGTTGATTTTCCCGAGGCATCAATTCCTTCAAAGGTAATAAACATCAGACTCTTTTAATATCCGCGCCCAGCAGATTGAGCCGTTGATCAATCGCCTCATAGCCCCGGTCGATTTGTACGATATTGTGGATTTCGCTGGTCCCCTCGGCGCATAAAGCGGCGATTAAAAGCGCCATGCCCGCGCGAATGTCGGGGCTGGATAGAGTCATCCCCTTTAATTTCGCCGGCCCGCTGACCACGGCACGATGCGGGTCGCACAACACAATACGGGCCCCCATGCGAATCAACTTGTCCACCCAAAAAAGTCGCGATTCAAAAAGCTTTTCAAAAATCAGCACATTCCCCTCGCACTGGGTGGCCACTACCGTCATGATACTCGTTAAATCCGCGGGAAAGCCCGGCCAGGGCGCGTCATCAATTTTTGGAATGGAATCGTCCAGGTCGTATTGCACCCGCAATTCTTGCTCGGCGGGGATGAACATATCCTCACCCCGTTGCTCGACCTGAATCCCCAAGCGCCCAAAAAATGGGAGGATCTGACCTATGTTTTCAAAGGCGGGGTTTTTGATGGTGATCTCGCTCCTCGTAACCGCCGCCAACCCGATCAAACTCCCGATTTCGGTATGATCGGGGGAGACGCGATGCTCCGCGCCGCCTAAACGCCCTACCCCTTCGATGGTCAAAAGATTGCTCCCCACCCCTTGAATCTTCGCCCCCATGGCGAGCAGCAAACGGCAAAGCCCCTGTACATGAGGCTCACAAGCGGCATTATAAAGTACCGTTGTGCCTTTGGCCAAACAAGCGGCCATGATCAAATGCTCGGTAGCCATCACGCTGGCTTCATCCAACAGCAAATATTGCCCCTGGAGCCCCCCGGGCTCCAATTCCGTGTCGTAGTGACTCCCTTGATAACTAAAGCGCATCCCCATTTTTTTTAAAGGGAGAATGTGGGAATCCAGCCGCCGTTTGCCGATGCTGTCCCCACCGGGGACAAAGGCCTTGGAATGGCCAAAGCGCAAGGTTAACGGCGCGGTGAGCAAAAAACTACCCCGAATGGCGCAGCTTAAAGCCTCATCCGGCGCAGAATCAATCAACTTGCCGGCGTCAAACTCCCAACTCGAGCCGCCAAGACTGCGCACCGCCACGCCTAGGCCTTCTAAAATCTGCTTCATGCTGGCAATATCGCCAATCACCGGCAGATTATGCAGCACAATCGGCTCTTCGCTCAGCAAAATCGCGGCGAGCAGAGGCAAGGCCTCGTTCTTGTTCCCTGCCGGGGTGATCTCCCCTGCCAAACGCTTGCCCCCGGTTACAATAAATTTTTCCATGAATCCTTCTCCCCTATTGCCTAGGAGAATAGAGCAGCTTGGGGCAAAGGGCAAGAGTCGGATCAGGCCGCGTCCAACCAACCCAACAAACGCTACTCCAGCTTGCATTCACCTTGGAGCAGATTTTCTCTCAGGGGGTTTTTTTTTAGCCTAAAAAAACTTAATTTCTCTCCCTCGACCCAGCAAAATCAAGCGGCGCTGAAACAACCGGGGATTTTCTCCCCGCAATAGCCGCAAGCAGAGCCTTTGAGTCGATAATCCACAATGCGATACCAATCCCGTTGGATCACGGTTCGGTGACAATGGGGGCAACGGGTGCGGTCTCCTTCTGGGTCATGCACATTCCCGGTATAAACAAAGCGCAACCCCGCCTCCTGAGCGATGTCGAAAGCTCTGCGCAGGGTACTAAAGGGGGTAGGGGGTGCCTCCGCCATTTTATAGGCGGGGTGAAAGGCACTTAAATGCAAGGGCGTATCCGGGCCTAAGTTCTCCACGATCCAGTCGCACATCGCTTTGGTTTCCTTTGGATCGTCGTTCCAACCGGTGATCAGCAAATGGGTGAGTTCCAGCCAGAGAGTCGTGAAATTGCGCACAAAGCAAAGGGTATCCAAAACAGGTTGCAGACGCCCTTTACAGAGTTTTTTATAAAAGGCGTCGTGAAAAGCTTTTAAGTCGATATTGGCGGCGTCCACCTGGGCAAAGTATTCCGCCCTGGCCTCGGGGTTGATATAACCGGCAGTGACCAAAACCACCTTCAACCCAGCCTGCTGACAGGCTGCCGCTACCTCCGCGCCGAACTCCAGATTGGGCACCGGATCATTATAGGTCATGGCCACCGAGGCGGCCCCCTTGGACTGAGCGAGCCTCACGATATCTTGAGGGCTATGGGATTCCACTAGGCCTGAAAATTCTTCCGCTTTGCTCAACGACCAATTCTGGCAAAACTTACAGCCGAGGTTGCAACCGGGGTGCCCAAAGGAAAGCACCTGAGAGCCCGGCAAAAAATGATGGAGCGGTTTTTTTTCAATGGGGTCGAGTCGCGGAGGAGTGCTGAGCCCAAAGGTAGTAAGCCACATCGCCCCATCTTTGGCCTGGCGCGCTTGACAAAAGCCCTTTACCCCCTCTGCCAGTTTGCAGCCTCTAGGACACAGGTCGCATTGCAGCTTTCCGCTGGGAAGTTGATGCCAATATCTGGCCGGATAGAGCCCACTCATAAAACCTGAATTGAAGCAGCCCCCTCCTCGGTCACTTCCCCCACTCGGCAAGCTGTTGTCATACCGCTTGCCTGTAGGCGTTGGAGCAATTGAGGCGCCTCAAGAGCCGGCAAGGCAAAGAGCAAGCCGCCTGAGGTCTGGGGGTCAAACAGCATCTCCTCTTCTGCTCGGCTCAAGGGGGCTTGGATTTGCAATTTCCCCTCCAGCATCTTCCGGTTTGCCTTGTTCGACCCCGTGGTTTGGCGTTTTTTGTACATTTCCAAAACCCCATCAAACCAAGGGAGAGCCGTGAAATCAAAGCTCAAATTCCGTTGCGCCCCCTGGGCCATTTCCAAACCATGCCCTAAGATGCCAAATCCGGTCACATCGGTGCAGGCGTGGATTTCAAAACCCTGCGCCGCTTCCCTTGCCGCTTTGTTCAAACTGCCAATCACCGGCAAAACCTCTTTTTCCAGCTGTCCGTAGGGAAACTTCCCCCCCCGCACGGCGTTGAACAACACCCCCGTGCCCAAAGGCTTGGTTAATATCAGGGCATCCCCCGTTTGGGCTCCGCTATTGCGCCATATTTGCTTCGGGGTTACCCGTCCTGAGACGCTCAAGCCATACTTCGGCTCGTCATCTTCTACAGAATGCCCCCCCACCAAACAGGCCCCCGCTTCTTTGATCTTATCAAATCCACCGCGTAAAATCTCTTGTAAAACACCTAAATCCAGCACCTTGGCGGGAAACATAACCAGGTTCATTGCCGTTACGGGCTCGCCGTTCATGCAATAGACATCACTCAGCGAATTGGCGGCGGCGATTTGCCCAAACCAATAGGGATCATCTACCGGCGGGGTAATGAAATCCACGGTGTTGACCAATCCCAAGCCCTCGTTTAAAAGATACACGCCTGCGTCATCCATCGCCTCTAATCCCACTAAAAGGTTTGGATCTGAGTTGTGTTCCAGTTTCGCCAATACAGCCGACAGACCTGTCGGGCCAAGCTTAGCAGCTCAACCGCAGGTTTTTGCCAGCTTGGTCAAGCGGTTTTCTTTACGAAAGAGTCTCATCCTTAAATTTGCCTAAGAAAGGGTTCGGGTGTATAGTTGATTCTAGCTGAGGCGCAACGACCTGGCAAGTAAGGAGCATGATGAGCGTGACGACCGAATTGGGTGGAGGGATATGGCAGATCGCCTTGGTGGGAACCGACGACCTGTCTTATACCACCGGCTATCTGATCTTGGAGGATAAAAAAGTTCTACTTGAAACCGGAGCCAGTTCCTCCAATCCGGTGATCCACCAAGCTTTCAGCGAGGTGGGCCTCAAGGCCGCCGACCTCGACGCGATTATCGTTACCCATGCCCACTTGGACCATTCCGGCGGGGCGGGGTTGCTGATGAAACAATGCCCTCAAGCGATTTTACTGGCCCACCCCAAAGCGGCCCCCCATTTAAGCAACAGCTCCAAACTGGAAGCAGCGGCGCGAAACCTATACGGAGAAGCCTTTGATTCCCTTTTTGCCCCCATCGAGGATGTAGACCCGACCCGCTTGCAAAGCATGCAAGATGGCGAATCCTTTGAGCTTTCTCCCCAGCGCAAGCTGACCTTTCATTTTGCCGAGGGGCACGCCCTGCATCATTTCGTGGTCTTTGATAGCCAAACGGGCAGCCTCTTTACGGGCGACGCGGCGGGGATGAGCTACCCCATCTTGAAAGAACATTACAATGTGGACTTGGTACTCCCGGCCACCACCCCCAGCCAGTACGATCCTAAAGCCTTGGAGGCCTTTTTGGCTCGGCTCTTAGAGCTTCGCCCCCAACAAATCTGCTTTACCCATTACGGTACCCACCCCAACCCGGAGTGGGTGGTAAAGGAACTAAAAGGCTGGCTTCCCCTCTTTGCGAAAAAAGCGATAAAGCAATATAAGCAGCACCCCCGTCTGGAGGCCTTAAAAAAATTTTTGTTAGACGCGATCTTAGACGAGTTGCAACTCAGAGGGGTACCCCGCGACAACGAGGCCTTAAACAAACTGATCATCGACACGGACTTAAACGCCCAGGGGATCATCGCTTATGTCAAACGCCTGGAAAAAGCCAAACATCACCGCTCGAAGCGACTTACAAATTAGAGGGCAAGAGATCAAAAAGAGTCAAGTCGGCAATGATTCGCCGCGCCTCATCCAACACCGCGATTTCTTTGATATTATCCCGCACCATTTTTTTGATCACTTGACCCACCTCCTCGGTTGGATCCGTCGTCAGGGGATGGCGGCACATGATATCTTCGGCTCGCTCAACGGTGATTAAAGACAAGGCATGGCGCACCAGCAGGCCCACTTCATGACTGGGGGCAAAAAGATGCCGCACCAGATCACCCAAAGAAATAAAACCCAAAAGCCGTTTCTCTTCATCGACCACATACAAAACCCGGCAATGACGATGCCGCTGCAAACAGGTAATGATCTCCGCGGTTTTTGCCTTGGGACCGATTAAAGGCAAATCTCGCATCGGCAGGGTGGCCAATAGGTCTTTTATTTTAGCTCGTTGTATTTTTTCACTCATTTTGCCTTTTTTTTGCGTCCCCTTCAACCCCGGCGCGCTTCACCGGAACGAATCAAGGCGTCACGGGTCAGAAAAGGAGAAATCAATTCATTGACAATCACAGCAACCAAAACCCCGCTTAAAAGTAAATCGGTCAAAGACCCAGGCCCCAACAACTTAGCCCCTGCCATGGCCAGCCCCAAAGAAACCCCTTCTTGGGGCATCAAAGCCCAACCGAAATAGCGCCGCACGGGGGGAGAAGCTCCGGCAATACTCGCCCCAACCCAAGCCCCGCCAACTTTGCCCAACAACCTCCCCCCCACCAAAAGCAAACCTAAAACCCCTGCCGCTTTTAATTGCGTTAAGTCTAAATGCGCCCCGGCGAGAAGAAAAAACAACCCGTAAAGAGGCTCTTCCAAGACCTCTAAACTTTCAAAAATATCGCTGTGAAGGCGAATAAAGTTGGCCACCACAGCCCCCATGACCATATTGGTTAAAAGGGAAGAAATCCCAATTTGGCTGGCGAATCCTCCGACCAACAACACCAACGCCAAGGTCAACACCAAAAGAGCCCGGTGATGAGAGGAGTATTCCACCAGCAAAATCATGACCAAGGCCCCCAGTCCCCCTAAAACAAAAGCCCCCAAGATATCGAACAGGGGATTGAGCAGGTAGACCGCCCAACCGGCCCCGCCGCCTTGCAACTGGGCCACCGACAAGGCGGCGGCAAAGGCAAAAAGGATGATGGCCAAGGCATCGTCTAAAGCAACGACCCCTAATAGGCAGTTGGTAAACTCCCCCTGGGCCCGACATTCATGGATGGTGGCCAAGGTGGTCGCCGGAGCCGTGGCGGAATTTAAAGCCCCCATCAACAAAGCAAAGGGCAACCAACTCGCCGCGCTTTGATCCAACCCTTCAACCCAGCCGCTGCCCAACCAAAGGGCCGCGATCACCAGCAACATTGCCCCCACCCCTTGGCTACAGGTGATCCAACCGATCTCTTTGCCCAACTTCTTCATTTTGGACCATTCTAAACTACCGCCAATCAAAAAGGCGATCACCGCCAAGGTGAAATCGGTAACCAGACTAAACTCCCGCTGCACCCAATGCTCGGCCATCCAGCCCGTGACATGGGGGCTGATCAACATTCCCACCACCAAGTAGCCGGTGATCTTCGGCGCGCCCAAAAACTGCGCCAGCTTACCGGCCCCATAGCTGAGCAGCAAAAGCCCCCCCAGCATCGTCAGGTTGGTTGGATGAAGCCAAAAAGAAGACATCTCGTCATACATAAACCACCAAAAAAATCAGGTTGGGTTTAGGTTAACAGATTTCAGGGAGAAGAGGTAGAGGGGAAACTTGTCAATCAACAGCGACCACCAAGCGAAAGACATTGAAAAAACTTCAGCCTCCTAAAGGGCAAATCAATGCTCATCGAGCCCAAGAGATGGCGCTGAGGAATGAAAAAAACAAAAACCCCAGCCCCCCTGAGAATCAGAGGAACTGGGGTGAGAATGGGCCGCGCCAGAGATCGGTCAACTGATCTGAATCGTCCTCGGTTTGGCCTCTTCCGCTTTCGGCAGGGTGAGAACCAAAGTCCCCGCTTCCATCTTCGCAGAGATTCGCTTTTGGTCAATCGCGCTCGAAAGCTGAAAGCTCCGACGAAAATGCCCTACATTATACTCTGCGTACACTGCCTTTAAGGACTCGTAGCGGGCAAAATCAATCTTGCCTTCCAAAGTGAGTTGATCTTGATCCAGCTTGACCTCAACCCCGCTTTTGGCTACGCCGGGCATATCCAAATAGAGGGTCAATTCATGCTCTGTTTCGATGATGTCGGCAGCGGGTTTATAAAACCTAGCTTGCTCGGTTTTTTCGACCTTGGTTTCCAGTTCGTGCTTCATCCCGGGAACCATCTCTTTTGTTTTACTGCTCATAACAACCTCCTTGATCCATTGATGGGTTAGTGAATGGTAATGCTTTTCGCTTTTTGATCCTCTGCAGGGGGCAACAAAATTGCCAAAACCCCGTCCTTCAATTCCGCCTTAATGTTTTTTTCATCCACCGCTTGATCTAAGAGAATACTGCGATCAAACTTGTAACTCTGCCGTTCTCTGCGGTGCAGGCTCGCCTTTTCGGGGAATTCGACCTTGCGTTCTCCGCTCAGGCGTAAGCGCTTCCCTTTCACCTCTAAATGGACATCTTCTTTTTTGACTCCCGGCAGTTCCAAGGTCACCAGGGTATTATCACCTTCTTTAAAAATATTTAAAGCCGGGGTAGAGCGAGAAACGGTAGAATAGCCGAAATAATCGTTTTCCATGGCATCATCCATCGCCCTTTGCAAATTCCAAAGGGTATCTAAAGCTTGCGTGAGTCCGAACATAATAACCTCCTTTGCATTGGGTTGACTTGAGAGGTGGGGTTTTGCCCCGACCTGCCTCTTTTATTGCAGCCCCTATGCCACTTCTGTTTGAATATAATTTCAAAAAGATAACCGTTACCCCCTGCCTAATCGGCCATTTAGCCCGAGCCAAAAAAAACCAGTTGGGCCAATTTGGCCGAGTGAGCCAGAAGGTTCACGCAGCCAAAATCATTTGCTCCCTTCCCAAACCGGCCAGCAATCGCTAACCTTAGGCTTTGATTCCCTGCAAGCTTAAAAGACCATGACCCCATTGGAAAAAGAGGTACAGCGCCGCCGCACCTTCGCCATCATCAGCCACCCCGACGCGGGGAAAACAACCATTACTGAAAAAATCCTCCTCTTTGGGGGGGCCATCCAAATGGCGGGAACCGTCAAGGCCCGTAAAGCGGCCCGTTACGCTACCTCGGATTGGATGGAGATTGAAAAGCAACGAGGCATTTCCGTCACCAGTTCGGTGATGCAGTTCGATTACCAACAACATGTGATCACCCTCTTAGATACCCCGGGCCACCAGGACTTTTCCGAAGATACCTACCGCACCCTCACCGCGGTGGATTCTGCCTTGATGCTGCTGGACGGGGCCAAGGGGGTAGAGGCGCAAACCAAAAAACTCTTAGAGGTCTGCCGCATGCGGCAAACCCCGGTCATCACCTTCATGAACAAGTTCGACCGGGAATGCCATACCCCCTTTGAGCTCATGGACGAGGTGGAAAAGGTCTTAAAAATCAAATGCAGCCCCGTCACCTGGCCCATTGGCATGGGCAAAGAATTTAAGGGAATTTATCACCTGCAAAACAAGGAACTCTGTTTGTTCGCAAAGGGCAGCAAAGATTTTGAGCGCCTCCTGGTTAGCGGCCCTACCGACCCCTTGATTGAACAACGGGTCGGCCACTTTTGGTACCAGCAATTCTTAGAAGAGATTGAGTTGGCCCTGGGCGCGGGCCACCCCTATAACCTCGAAGAATACCTTAAAGGGGAACAAACCCCCGTGTTTTTCGGTTCAGCCATGAATAACTTTGGGGTGCAAGAGTTTTTAGATGGTTTTTTAGCCATCGCCCCCCCGCCCCAAGCCCGTGCGACCACCAGCCGCGAGATCTTACCAACGGAGAAAGCCTTAACGGGCTTTGTCTTTAAGATTCAAGCGAACATGGACCCCGCCCACCGTGATCGCCTCGCCTTTTTTAAGGTCTGCTCGGGCCAGTGGAAAAGAGGAATGAAAATTTACCACAGCCGCCTCAAAAGACAAATCAAACCCAGTGGAGTGGTCACCTTTTTAGCTCAAGAGCGAGAAGCGGCTGAAGAAGCTTGGCCCGGTGAGATCATCGGGATTCACGACACCGGGTTATTAAAGATCGGGGATAGCTTTTCTACAGGGGAAGACCTTCAATTTACGGGCATCCCTCACTTTAGCCCAGAACACTTCATGCGGGTGCGCCTCGCCAACCCCCTAAAGTCGAAACAGCTCGACAAAGGCTTGACCCAACTGACCGAGGAAGGGGCGACCCAGGTCTTCCGCGCCATTGGCAGCAACACCCATATCTTAGGGGTGGTGGGGGCCTTGCAGTTTGAAGTCATTAAATACCGCCTCCAACATGAATACGGCGTTGAAGGAATCTTTGAGCCCGTACCCTATGCCATGGCCCGCTGGTACCATGGAGAAGGCAACAACCTCAAAGAGTTCGAGGCACGCTACGCCGGGCAAATCGCCTTGGATGTGGACGAAAAAAAGACCTTTTTGTGCAATTCCGACTGGGATTTGGAGTATGCGAGCCAGAAATTCAAAGGCATTCAATTTTTTCAAAACAGTGATCATTTACCGGTCTGATGGAGTTTACCCTCTATTATCACGGGGAATTGCTCTCTAACGGCAGCCCCAAGCACAAGCATGCCATCCGCAAGGTATTCCACCGGCAATTGCGGGTCTTGTGGCAGCAACGGCCCCTGAGCCAATACGCGGACTACCTGAGCGAAAAAGGTGAAATCAGTCTGTTGGCCCCCCAGGGAAACTATCAATTTGCCTCTTTGGTCTGCGAGAAGCTGCACCTGGTAGCGGAGTTGGAAATCTTTTTGTTGCAGCCCTCCGAGCCGGGCAAGATCATCACCCAAGGGGCGGATATCGACAACCGCCTCAAGACCCTCTTTGACGCGCCGCAAAAACCCGACAACAACCAAACCCCAGACGATAGCCCCCAAGAAGACGAGCAACCCTTTTTATGCGCCTTGGAAAACGATCGCCTGATCACGGCGGTCAATATCCGCACGGGCAGGCTCTTAGAGTCGGTGGAAAAAAGCAACGAGGTGCGCCTCTTCATCACGGTCCAACTCAAAACCGCGCAGACCATTTGGCACAATATCGGTTTAGGTTAACTCAATCAGGAGAAATATGACGGTTTACAATTTCGCGGCAGGGCCGGCCATGTTGCCCCTCCCTGTGATGCGACAGATCCAAAAGGAATTTTTAGATTGGCGGGGCTTAGGGATTTCGGTCATTGAAATCAGCCATCGCTCCAAAGAGTTTATCGCCTTGCTGGCGGAAACGGATGAACTCTTTCGCCAAGTATCCGGAGTGCCTGAGAATTTTGCCATTCTTTATTGCCACGGCGGGGCGCAGATGCAATTTTCAATGGTGCCGATGAACCTCATCGGGTTACGGCCCGCGCGCAAAGCCTTGTATGTTGAAACAGGAAACTTTGCCCAACGAGCCCGCCAGGAAGCGGAAAAATTCGGTGAGATTGAAGTAGTTGCCAGCGGAGAAGCGGGAAACTTTGCCCGCCTGCCTGATTTGCGAAGCCTCACCCTCGACAAAACAGCAAGCTATATCCATCTCACCAGCAACAACACCCTCTACGGCACCCAATGGACAAGCTACCCGGACACCCAAGGCATCCCCTTGGTGGTGGACGCGACCAGCGATATCCTCAGCCGCCCGATGGACTGGAACCAAATCGGGGTATTGTACGCGGGAGCGCAAAAAAACCTAGGCCCTGCCGGAATTGCCATGGCTATCGTAAGAAAAGACCTCCTCGGCCATGCGGGCCCCCATTGCCCTAGACTGATGGACTACCAAACCTATGCCCAAAACCAGTCCATGGCCAACACTCCCAACACCTTTGCCATGTATGCCATCAATCTGGTCTTAAAATGGCAACTGCAAGAGGGGGGGCTTAAAGTCATGCAACAGCGCAGCCTGGAAAAAGCGCGCCTACTCTATGAAACCCTAGATCAATCCTCCTTCTATCAAGGCACGGCGGACCCGCAACACCGCAGCTTAATGAATGTCACCTTCGTTCTTCCCAATGAGGCGCTTTTAGAGTTATTCTTAAGCGAGGCTTTAGCCAACGGACTCGTTGCCTTAAAAGGGCACCGCGCCGTGGGCGGGGTGCGAGCGAGTATCTACAACCCCATGCCTTTAGCGGGAGTGCGGGTTTTAGCCGACTTCATGCAGCAATTTGAAAAAACCAGGGGGTAACCATGAATACAGGTGTTTTGCTTTGCGGATGCGGCAACATGGGCGGAGCGATCTTAAAAGGAGCCTTTGCCCAGGGGGTGTTGTGGCCTAAAGAAACCCTAATTTTAGAAAAACAAACCAACGACTACACCGAAGCCTTTCAGGCCCAGGGCTGCCCCAGGATCAAAGACCTTTCCCGGCTCAAGGAAAAAGTTCAACTGGCTATCTTAGCGGTGAAACCGCAAGATTCCCTCCCCCTCTTTCACCAGCTCTACCCCCACTTCGCCCCCGAGGGCACCTTGATCTCGATCATGGCGGGGGTCTCGATGGAAACCATCTCCACTCACTTCCCCCTCGCCAGCGTGATCCGCGCCATGCCCAACACCCCCGCTGCCATCGGCCGGGGAATGACGGTCTTTGTGGGCAACGATAAAGCCGATGAAATCGACTTAGACCTCACAAAGCGGATTTTTGACTGCCTAGGCCAAAGCATGGAAATCAAAGATGAAGCAATGATGGATGGGGTTACCGCCCTTTCCGGTTCCGGCCCGGCCTACCTGTTTTATCTCGCCGAAGCCATGATGGAGGCGGCGGCTAAATTGGGCTTCAGCACAGATCAAGCCCGCCTGTTGGTCAACCAGACCCTGATTGGGGCCTCCCACTTAATTAAAGAAAGCGGCGAACCCCCCTCTAGCCTACGCGCCAAGGTAACCAGCAAGGGGGGTACTACCGCGGCGGCCTTAGGCGTTTTTCAAGAAGCGAGAATAAAAGAGGCGCTTATCGCGGGAATTCAAGCGGCGCAGGCGCGTTCTAAAGAGTTGGGAAAAAAGTAGTTTATTTTTTTTTGCATTATTTTGTATTTGCAACTACACTAATCCCAGCCTTACACAAGCATGTACCAAACAACAGCCCCTATGGAGGTTCCATGTCTAAAATTTATTTATTTTTTACGCTCATCGCCCTGTCCTTTGCCATGGTCAGTTGCGCCGGTAAAGCCGTTGTTCCCGATGCGGGGTTGACCCTCAAGGGGGAGATCGGCAAGGGCCTCGAAATGGGAGACGACCGCGGCACCTTGACCGTGGAAACCAAACGAAACAAATTGGTTCTCACCATTGAAAAAAACAAAGGCACCTGCATTGGAAAATTTAAGTTTGTCGGCTATCCTGGTGGATTGACCTCCATGATGGCCAACCTGCAAGGGGGTACCCTTGCCGCCTTGTATGAAGGCAGTTTCAGCCAAGTGGAGGAAGGCTGCAAAAGCTATGTCGAAGGCGAGGGAAACGAAAAGCGCGCAGCGCAATTGATGGATGTCCGCAACCTCAAGCTGAGCAAGGGGATCAGCTTCAACATCTGCACCTTAGAGGGCAATTGCGTCCTCCCCTACGCCGCTGGTACCGCCTTTTGACTTAAAACCATAAAATCAACATCAACCCCGGCAAGGCCAAGGTCAAATCCGCGGCAAGAAAAAAGGGCAGGTCGGGCTGGCGGTTGAGTTGAAAGCGATGGTTGAGCCATAAAAAGGCCAAGGTTCCCAAACTCAAAGCCCATAGCCAAGCGATATGCCCATGCTCTAGCCAGAGCCAGACCAAAAAGAGTTGGGCAAACAGCGTCCCTTGAATCAACCGGTGGGCTCTCTCCTTGCCCAAAGTCATGGCTAAGGTTCGATTCCCGGCTTGAGAATCCAAGTCTAAATCCCGAATATCGAAAAAAACCGAGTTGGCAAATATCCAACTAAACCAAATCAGGGTCAGCAATAAAGCTTTTCCCCCCAGAGCCTCCCCCCCCTCAATCAAAGGGAGCCACAAAGTCAAGGCTACCCAGCAACCGGTCAATAATACCGGCTTCAGCCAGGGCACCTCTTTTAAGCGCAAACGCCGCCCGTGCCACATAATGGGGAAAAGGCTGTAACTGAGAGCGAGAAGAAAAAAACCGAATAAAAAAACTTGGCTGAAAAAGCGTAAGAAAAAAAACAAAACCAGCGACCCCACTCCGCTGCACAGCAAAAGCAGGCGGTTTAACCGCGCGTGCTCCGCAATCCATTGGGTTTTACGAGGAAAAATAGACGCTTCAAAACTCGGTAAGGTGAGGTTTCGTTCTAAACTGTAAAAAAAAAAGGCGGCACAGGCCATGAAAGCGAGCAGAAAATAACTCGTCTCTTGATTTAAGAGCCTTTGAGCTAAATACCCCAGGCCCAAGGCTACCAAGAGGTTGGAAGTCTCTGAGAAAAGGAAAAAGGAGAAAAGCTTACCCATCCTTCTAACCTGTGGCAAAAAGTATCTTCCGGCGAATGTAGGCGATTTGCTGCTGATGGGGTAATTCTTTGGGACAAAAGTCCTCGCACCCCATAAGGCTCATGCAGCCAAAAACCCCCTTGTCGTTTCCTAAAAGATCATAGAAGTCATCCTCTTCACGATGATCCCGCGGATCGGCCAAAAAGCGGGCCACCTTCATAAAACCCACAGCGCCCAAAAAATCTTCCCGCATCCGCTTGGTGCCGCAGGCAGCCAAGCAAATCCCGCATTCAATACAGCGGTCGAGTTCATAGATTTGATCGGCCAACTCAGGCTCCATTTTTTCTTCCAATCGAGTGATATCGACCCAATCTTGTCGTTTGTCATGGACCCAGGTTTCCACCTTTTCTGCCATCTCTCGCATCGCCTTCCCCGTATTGACCGATAGATCGCCGATCAATTCAAAAACGGGCATGGGCATCAGGGTAATTTTAGGATGCTCAAAGGTTTTGGTCTGGGTGCGACAGGCGAGCATGGGTTTGCCGTTGATGACCATCGCGCAACTCCCGCAAATTCCGGCGCGGCAGACAAAATCAAACTGTAGACTGGGCTCTTGCTTTTCTCGAATCTCGTTTAAGGCGATGAAAATGCTCATCCCCGGGGTTTCTTCAAGTTGGTAGCAGACGACCTTGGGTTTAGATTGTGGGTTTTGCGGGTTAAAGCGTAGAATTTCAAAGGTTAAGATGCGTCCGGTACTGTGCTGCATTAGTTCAATCCCTTTAGATAGCGCTCGTTTTTCCCTTGGTAACGGGAAGGTAATTCAATCGGCATCAAGGCCTGTTGCAACTCATGACGATCCGCATGAGCGGCCTGGGCCTGGGCCACCTGAGCCTCTCGTTTTGCCGTATCGGGGTGGGGGGAAATATTCTTTTTGCCATAACCGCGAAAACCGGGAGGAAGCTCCATCGAGGAAATATCCAAGTCCTCATAAGCAAGGGTGGGCAAGTCGTCCGCGGGAGTTTCCCAATAGGTTAAGGTGCGTTTGAGCCAATGGACATCATCGCGCTGGGGGAAGTCTTCGCGCGCATGCGCCCCCCGGCTCTCGGTGCGTTTTGCCGCCCCCACCGTAACACAGAGGGCAAGCTTAATTTGCTTTTCCAGCTTCAGGGCCTCGGTCAACTCAGGGTTGCCCCCTAGCTGTTTGGTCTTCACCCCCACCTTGCGAGCCCGCGCGAGCAGCAGGGTCAGCTTGTTGACCGCCTCTTCCAAATGGGGCCCCTTGCGGAAAATACCGACATTCTCCATCATGATTTCTTGCATCTCTTTACGAATCGCAAAGGCGCTTTCCCCCGTGGGGCGATGGAGAAGGGTATCCATTTTTTGTTGCTCTTGCCGCAAAAACTCTTTGATCAAGCCACTGGGAATATACAGGTCGGTTTCATCAATATAATCGGCCACATATTCCCCGATGATCATGCCTGCCACCACGGTTTCGGCAACCGAATTGCCCCCTAGGCGATTGAAACCGTGTAAATCCCAGCAGGCCGCTTCTCCGGCAGAAAACAACCCCTTTAAACCGGGGCTCATCCCCTTTTCATTGGTGCGAATCCCCCCCATGGAATAATGCTGGGTGGGCCGTACGGGGATCCATTCCTCAGCAGGGTCAATTCCCAAAAAGGATTCACAAATATCTTTGACTTCCCTTAGGTTTTTTTCAATATGCGCCCGCCCCAAAAGGGTGATATCCAGCCAAAGGTGGTCTCCATAGGGGCTGGGAACTCCTTTGCCCTTGCGCATATGCTCGGTCATCCGGCGACTCACCACATCACGACTCGCCAATTCCTTTTTATCCGGTTCATAATCGGGCATAAAGCGATAGCCGTCCACATCACGCAAAACCCCGCCATCGCCACGGCAACCCTCGGTGACTAAAATCCCCACCGTAACAATGGCAGTGGGGTGAAACTGCACTGCCTCCATGTTGCCCAAGGGGGCCTTGCCCGTTTCCAATACCAAGGCCTGCCCCGTCCCCTCGCAGATAATCGCGTTGGTGGTGATGCTGTACAATCTACCGTATCCGCCGGTGGCGACCGTAGTCGCCTTGGCCACATAGGCAATCAATTCACCGGTGATCAAGTCGCGCACAATCGCCCCATAACATTGATCCCCCTCGTGGATTAAGGCAATGGCCTCTTTGCGATCTTGGATATCAATCCCCTCTTGAATGGCGCGATTGTCCATAGCGTACAACATAGAATGCCCGGTGCCATCGGAGGTATAACAGGTGCGCCATTTCTTGGTGCCCCCGAAATCTCTCGCCGTAATCAACCCGTGGGACTCTTGCGACTCGGTGACCGTCACCTTTTCGGCATTGACCACCACCTGTCGATCCCCGCCGGTGACCCGGCTCCAAGGCACGCCCCAGGCGGCCAACTGACGAATTGCCTTGGGTGCGGTATGGACAAACATTCGGGCGACCTTCTGGTCGCAACCCCAATCCGACCCCTTAACGGTGTCTTCAAAGTGAACATCCTCATTATCCCCCAAGCCCTTAAAACTGTTGGCCAAGCTCGCCTGCATGCCCCCCTGGGCCGCGGCGGAATGGCTCCGTTTCGCGGGAATCAGCGATAACACAATCGAGTCCAGCCCTCGCTCCTTACAGGCAATCGCCACCCTCAAGCCCGCCAAACCGCCACCGATCACTAAACTATCTGTATAAACTACCTTCATGGTTGAACCTCCAGTTTTGCGTGCGCCTCTGGTTGAAAGCGTTCCCCCGGGGGGGCGTTCTTTCGTTCATAACCGAGCTTGCCATAAGCTAATAGAGCTAAGGTGCCTAAGATCAGAAAAAAAGCACTGAAGGCGCGAAAGGTATTTTTTAAAATCACCCGCCCATGGCGAGGGTTCTTTTGACAAAAAAGGCCCCATTTGATGCCGACTCGGTACAGACCCGCTGCGGCGTGAATCACCACGGCAAAAAGCAGGATCAGATAAAAAAAGAACATCCCCTGGCCATAGATACGCTCAGCGGTTAAAAAGGGGCCAATGCCGCCGGGGAAAAAAACCATGTACAACAGGTGGGCAGAGCCAAAGAAAAACATGATGAAACCGGTAATCACCTGGGCGAGCCAAGCGCTGCTCTCGGCATGCTGCATGCGGTGCATATGAGTGGCAAAGGCCTTGTATTGCCGCCAACTGGCGGGGAACTTGCGCAAAGCCAACCCCGCGTGCGCCATAAATACGAGCAAAATCCCCAAGGCGGCAAGGCTGACTAAAATCGGCCAGCCCTTGCCCTCCGGGTCTAAAAATTGCCCTTCCAAGCCCTTGGAAACTCGATACATGGCCTGGGGCCCTAAGAGAATACTGGAATCAAAAAAAAGATGAACCCCAATAAAAAGGCCTAATATTCCCCCCGTCACCGATTGCCAGAGGTCTAATCGCGCGGGAATTCGATCTTTTAATATTTCGTCGGCATTGATTTGTTCTTCCATAATCGACAAGGGGAGGGAGGTTTTAATTTTTATACTATCTAATCCTTGCAAACTTGTGCAAGGGGGAATTCGCCCTATGGTAAGCAAGGGGCCGCCCATCGCATAGGCTTGCCAAAACATACAGGGTAAGACCTTGATCTAGAATAAGAATACAAATTTTATTCCCCCCTCCCTTGCCCCCAAAATCTCGAGCCAAGGCAACCTATCCCCCTAATCTTATAACCGAATCACTGAGCCCGATGGGGAAAAAGCCTTCCCAGGGTATAAGCACAAGGCAATGGGTTGGTAAGGGTCGTGAAAATGCACCAAGGCCTTTGCCCGATCCCACTCCACCCCAGATTGAGTCGGGTTGTGCCCTGCAAACCAAAGCCCCGCCGAATGCCCCCAGAACTGTTTTAAGGTCCCCCTAATCGCCTTTTTGGAAACCTCTAGAGGCCTAGTCCAGGTCAAGCCCTCAATCGCCTGCTCCGTTTTCTCAATCACCTCTAAAGCCGAAAACACTTGCGCTGGAGGGGCATGACTGGCGGCAAAACGACCACAGACCAAAGCCAGGGGCAAGGCCCGCTCAAAGCGATCTAAAGCCCTTAGAACCTCGCTTCCCAATTTGACCTCGATCCAGCGTTTCACCATCGCCCCCTCCAAAGCAAATTTGGAAAAAACACGGTTCCCTTGCCCCCTTTGGTTGGTTACATTCTCATGGTTGCCTTTTAAAAAATGTACCCGCAAAGGGTAACGAAGCTTTAATTCACAAAGCGCCCGCCAGCTCAATCGGTTCTCTGTCATTTCTTCATCCATGACCGTTGAAGTGGAAAAATCCTCTCTAAATTCGCTTAAGGCCTTTTGCCAACGCGCTTGGGTATTCTCTTCACTGTGGGGGTAATCCCCCAAAAAGACGAGTTGGGCCTTTTGCAGGTCTAAAAGGCTCTGTAGGCTCTTGCCTTGCAAGGGGGAACACAAGAGTTTGGGAATCAATCCATACCTGGCATGCAGATCGGCGACCAAGACCGTAGGCAGGGCGGGGTCTAAGCGCAGCAACCCGCCAGGGAGGCCTTGTTGGTTATAGGGCCTTAAAAAGGAGGGCTCTTGCGCCAAGACATCCACCGTACGCCGCAAAAGAGTCAAAAAATCTTTTTTATTCCAGTCCATCACACAACCTTTGGTAGGCCCCCCAAATCGCCTCCAAGTGAGAATTCATCGAATGATCACTCTGGAATACCTCCAAGCGCGCTCTTGCCTCTGGGCTCTGCCGCACTAAATCCTCCACCGCCTGGAGAGGGATCACTTTATCTTGACGACCCGCTAAAATTTCAATGGGAATCCGGCCCGGCAACCGAAGCCCCGCCAAAAGAGCCCGCTCCCTTTCATTCCCCATCAAAGGATCGTAAAACCCCACCGCCGGGGCGATGAGCAACAGCCCTTTGACCTTGCTCGGAACCTCTAAAGCATACAATAAGGCGGTCAAACCACCGAGGCTGGAACCGATTAAAAGACTCGGCTCCTGGATCAATCCCCGCACCAGTTCCAAACGCTGGAATAAAGAAGGAGGCAAAAGAGGAACCAGCACCTCTGGCGCCCGCTCTTGAAAAAACTTTGCCTTCACTCCCTGCGGGCTACCCTGCAAACCGTGAAAAAAATAGACTGGGATCATGACGCTTTACGGTTTAGGCTAAATCTGGAAGGTTGAACAAGTCTTAAATATAAAGCCATTATGCAAGATTTTACCTTCATCAAGCAAGCCTTGAAAGACGCCGCCGCCCGGGGCCGACAGCGAGAACTGCGCCCCTTAACCCCCCTAAAGGGTTCTAGGGTACGCTGGCAGGGCAAAGAGTTGGTGAATTTAAGTTCCAACGATTACCTGGGTCTGGCAGAACACCCCCTCTTAGCCCAAAGGGCGGCGGAATACGCCGCCCAATACGGTGCCGGCTCCAAGGCAAGCCGTTTGGTCTGCGCCGAGATTCCCCCCTTTGCCGCCTTAGAGGCCAAATTGGCGAATTTAAAGGGGCAAGAGGCGGCCTTGATCTTCAATTCCGGCTTTCAGGCCAATTGCAGCCTACCGGGGTTGTTTGCGCAAAAAGGCGATTTGATTCTCTGTGATCGGCTCATCCACAACAGCTTGATCCAAGGAAGCCTGTTGAGCGGCGCCCGCATGCGCCGATTTGCCCACAATGATTTGGCGGACTTGGAAAACAAATTAGCAGAGGCCCAAACAAAAGGCTATGGCCGCCTTTTAGTCCTCACCGAGTCGGTATTCAGCATGGACGGCGACCGGGCCGACCTGGAAGGAATCAAAAACCTCACCGATCAAGCCAACGCCCTTTTATTGGTCGATGAAGCCCATGCCACCGGGGTCTTGGGGCCACAGGGCATGGGGCTGGCAACGGGGTTGGGGATTGATTTGGTCATGGGCACCTTTGGCAAAGGGCTCGGCGGCTTTGGGGCTTACTTCGCCTGCCCCAAAATCGTGCGGGACTACGCCCTCAACTTCGCCCCCGGATTCATCTATACCACCGCCCTGCCTCCCTCGGTCTTGGGCGCCATGGACGCCGCCTTGGAGCTGGCCCCGCAAATGGGGGAAAAACGCAAGAAACTGCACGCTCTGGCAACGAACTTCCGCAAGGAGGCGAGTCGCATGGGCTACGACTGCCTGAACTCTTCTACCCAAATCGTCCCCCTGTGGATGGGCAGCGAAGAACGGGCCATCGCCTGCATGAACCACCTCTTGCGACAAGGCTTTTTGGCCGTCGCCATCCGCCCCCCCACGGTGGCACCGGGCCAATCTCGCTTGCGCCTCGCCTTCAACGCCGCCTTGGAAGAAAAAGACATTCACCGCTTACTAGGGGCCTTGCATGATTTTAAAGGCTGATTGGACCTTCATCCACGGCTGGGGCTTGGGCGGGTTTTTTTTCCATCCCCTGCAAGCCCTGCTGCCCCAAGCCAAGCTATGGGAACGAGGCTATTTCGGCCCCGCTACCCGCCGCCCCATCCCCCCAAGGAGTTGGGTCATGGCCCACTCCTTAGGGCTCCACTGGTTGGGGCCCGAAGACGCAAATAACCTAGAGGGGTTGGTGATCCTCGCCGGCTTTGCCGATTTTCTACCCGGGCGGGCCCAAGTCAAGGCCATGGGGCGCAAGCTGCGCCAAGACCCCCAAGCCCTACTGCGAGACTTCTACCGGCAACTCTTCGCCCCCGCCCCCTGCCCCCTCACCCCGCCGAGGGTGACGGATCAGGCCTTGCTCGCCCAGGACTTAGAAAGCCTTTTATCTCTCTCTTTACCCTTAGAGAGCTTGGCCCCCATCCCGCGCGTCTACATCCTCCAAGGAGAGGCCGACCACATCAGCCCCTTAAGCCAAGCCAAAGCCCTAGCGACCATACTGCCCCAAGCCAAACTAAAGGTCTTTTCCCAAGGGGGCCACGCCTTTGCCCAGGTAAACCCCCAGGCCTGCCTGGATTGGTTGCGAGAGGTGGCATGAGCGTGAGCCAAAACATTTGCCGCAATTTCAGCCGCAAGGTAGACAGCTACGATCAGGCCGCAGAGGTTCAAGCCAGAGCGGCCAAGCAACTGGCCAAAAGGCTGAGCCCAAAACTCCCACCGGGCCCAATCTTAGAAATAGGCTGCGGGACCGGGCTCTTGAGCCAACACTTGGCTCAACTCTACCCAGAGCGGGAAATCCACTTCACCGACCTTTCCCCCGCCATGGTGGAAGCGACCCAACAACGCCTCGGCAAGCGGGCCAGCTCCTATTTCTACTGCTTAAACGGGGAGGAATTACAACAAAAAGCCCAATTTTCGGGAATTTTTTCCAGCTTTACCCTCCAGTGGTTCACCGACTTAAAAAAGGGCCTAAAGGGCATGCAACAAGCGCTGCTTCCAGGGGGGCACTTAGGCTTAGCCCTTCAAGGGGAGGGAAGCTACAGGGAATGGCGTTCCGCCTGTAAGAGCCTGGGCCTGCCTTTTGCGGGCAACCCCCTGCCCTCGCTGGATCAAATCGCCCTTTTGCTGGACCAATGGACTTGGCATTTTCACCGCACCCAATGGGAGAACCACTACCCCCGAGCAATTGATTTTTTTAACAACATCAAACAACTTGGAGCCAACACCCCCTTGAGCGGAAAGCGGCTGACCTTCGGCCAATTCAAAGCCCTGCTCCACGAATTGGACCAAAACCGACCCTGCGCCTTCAGCACCGAGGTCTTATTGATCGAGGCAATCAAACCATGAGCGACTTGACTTTCCCGAAAGCCTTTTGGGTCTTGGGCACCGATACGGGAATCGGCAAGACCCTGACCAGCGCCCTTTTAGCCTTGAAACTAAAGGCCCACTACTGGAAACCCATCCAAACCGGTTACAAAACCGAGCGAGACAGCCTTTTTGTCCGCCAAGCCACGGGCCTGCCGACCCGTCATTTTTTCCCGGAACGCTTCTTGCTCAAAGAACCCCTCTCCCCCTACCAAGCGGCGAAACTGGAAGGACTACGCATTGATTTGGAGGATTTTTCCCCGCCCCCAGGCGAGTATAAACATTTAATCATCGAGGCCGCCGGAGGGGTCATGGTACCCCTCAATGAAAGAGACCTCTTTATCGACCTCATCCAAGGTTTCGGCCTGCCCACCCTCTTGGTGGCCAAAAGCGGGCTGGGAACCCTCAACCACAGTCTGCTCACCATCGAAGCCTTACGCAACCGGGGTATCGAGATCTTAGGCTTGGTACTCAACGGCCCTAAAAACAGGGCAAACAAAAAAACCTTGGAACTCTTTTCCGGGCTGCCCGTATTGTTTGAAATCGAGCCCCTGCCCGGCCTGACCCCTAAAAACCTCCAACAAGAAATCGACCGATGGGAATAAAAATCGTACCCGGAAGGGTTTGGATGCCCTACAGCCAAATGAAGGAGGCGAACCCTCTCGCGATCACCAGGGGAAAGGGGGTCTGGCTGGAAACCGAAGGAGGGGGCAAACTCCTTGACGCTATTTCCAGTTGGTGGGTCAACCTGCACGGCCACGCCCGCCCCGAAATCGCCGAGGCCATCTACCAGCAGGCCTTGAAACTCTAACAGGTCATCGCGGCGGGATACACCCACCAGCCGGCCCAGGAATTGGCCGACCGCCTCATCGCCTTGACCCCAAAACCCCTCCACCACCTCTTTTACAGCGACAACGGGAGTACAGCGGTAGAGGTGGGCCTGAAAATGGCCTTTCAGTTTTGGCGCAACCAAAAGGCCAAGGGAAGAAACCGCTTTTTGGCCCTCCAGGGGGCCTATCACGGCGATACCTTAGGAACCATGTCAATCGGTGAACGGGGGTTGTTCAACGACCTCTTCGGCGAACTGCTCTTTCAAGCCAAGCTCCTGCCCCTACCCTACAGCTATTGGGAAAAAAAAGACCTCGAAGCGGAAGAAGACCGCCTGCTGGCCCAAACAGCCCAACACTTAGCCCAAGAAGGAGAAAACTACGCCGCCTTGATCGTAGAACCCCTGATTCAAGGGGCCGCGGGAATGAAGCTTTACAGCGCCCGCTATTTAAAGGGACTGGTGGAGTTAGTTCGGAGCCAGGGCATCTTGGTGATCTTTGACGAGGTGATGACCGGCTTTGGCCGCACCGGGGAATGGTTCGCCGCCGACAAGGCCGGAGTCGCGCCCGATATTCTCTGCGTTTCCAAGGGGATCACCGGGGGAACCATGCCCCTAGCCGCTACCTTGTGCGATGATTTGGTCTATGAGGCCTTTTTGGGAGACGAGCCCAGCTTAACCCTGTACCATGGGCATTCCTACACGGCCAACCCCTTAGGATGCGCGGCGGGCCTGGCCAGTTTGAGCATCATGGAAAAAGAGAGCGAAGCCAACTTCCGCCATTTAGAGGGGTGGCACACCGAGGAATTGCGCAGTTTGAAAAATAACCCCCGAATCGAGCATTTACGCACCTTAGGCTGCATGGCGGCCATGGAAATCCGCCCGCAAAAAAAGGCAAGATATACAACCCGCAAGGAACTCATGCACGCCTTTGCCGAAAAAGGGATACTACTGCGGCCCTTGGGCAGCTCGCTGTATGTGTTGCCGCCCTACTGCATCACCAGAGACGAGTTAGCCCTAGTCTATCAGGTGATTCAAGAGGTTTTAAACGCCTAGACCCCCTCCCGCGCCATCTCGATCAACAACAGATGCGCCCCGGGCTCGGTTCGCAGGTCGATTTCTTCTGCGATGATCTCTGCGGCGTCGCCATGGCGCATTGCAGCGCCATTTAAAAGCGCCTGCCCCTCAATGAGTTTCAAGTAGGCCTGCCGCCCTGCCGCCAAGGGGAAGCGGATGGATTTACCGGCGGTCAGCTCCGTGACATAGAGGTTCACATCTTGACAGACGGCAATTTCTTCTCGCGGCCCCACCAAATGCAACCATTGATTGAGACGCTCCGACTCTAAAAAGCGTTTTGATCCATAATTCGGGGTTAAATCCTTTTGCTCGGGAAAAATCCAAATTTGCAAAAATCGACAGGTCTCCTCTCCCTCGTTCATCTCCGAATGAGTGATCCCCGTTCCGGCAGAGAGATATTGAATATCACCGCGGCCTAGAGTTTCTTTATTTTGCATACTGTCTTGATGGGTCAACCCCCCGGCGACCACATAAGAAATAATTTCCATATCTTGATGCGGATGTCGCCCAAACCCTTGGCGCGGCTGGACCAGATCATCATTTAAAACCCGCAGAACACCAAAATTCAAATTATCTGGATTTCGATATTCGGCAAAAGAAAAATGAAACCTGCTTTTCAACCAACCTAAATCGCTGACAAAAAGATCGTTAAAGCGAAGGATGCGAATCATGTTGTTCCTTTTGCTTGAAATTGAAAAGCGTCGCCCTGCCCCCTGGCCGCCCTTCCAAAGGCAACCAGGGGCGCCTTGTGGGGTTCCCTCTTTCCTGCCCAAGCTAGGCGGGTTTAAGTTTGTTTATGCGCCCCATCGCAATAGGGTTTGCCCTTGGATTTTCCACAGCCGCAGGCGTAAATGGTTTTGTCTTCGCTAAATTTTTCCACAAAAGGCTTCCCACCGACGCTTTTATGGGTTCCATCACAATAGGGGCCCTTTTTGCTCTCTCCGCAAGCGCATAGATATAAGGTTTCACCGGCTTTCACAGCAATGGAAAAAGGTTCGTTTTGCCAAGTCATAATCTCTCCAGGTTAAGATAAAATCGTTCAAACGCATCAAAACGCAAACCTCGCCTTGGCTTGGTTTACCATTCATGTTTACAGGCTAAATGATTATTTGATAGATTAATATTATCTTTTTATAAATAACACCATAGTTTTAAACTAAGATGAACCTCGATCAAATTCGTATTTTTGTCACCATTGCCGAAACCGGTAGCTTAGGCGCCGCGGCCAAGGCCCTTTTTCGCACCCAGCCCACTTTAAGCGTGGCCTTAAAAAAATTGGAAGAGGCTCTAGGAGTCCAACTCTTTTCCCGCAAGGCCTACCGCATGAGTCTCACCGCCGCGGGCAAGCAGCTCTTGCGAAAAGCCCAATATCTTTTAGAACAGGCCAGGGAATTTGAAAACTTAGGCCGCTATTTATCCTCCGGCCATGAGCCGGAGCTTCGGGTCGCCTTTGACCCCTTGATCCCCATCCAACCGATCCTCCATATCTTAAAAACCTTTGAGCAAAAATACTGTCAAACCCAGCTCACCTTGGTTTAACAATACCTTTCCGGGGGAATCGAAAAACTCCTGCAAGATAAGGTGGATTTAGCCTTCATTGCCTGGCCGAGAATTCCCCCTCAGTTGTCTCATCTCCTGGTGCTGGAAATCGAGATGAGGATGGTCGTAAGCCCTAAATTTCCTTTAACCCAAAAAAAAGGTCCCATTACGCAAAATGAGCTGCGCGCCCAAGCGCAAATCATCATTAAAGACAGCTCGTCTCAACCCACCAAAGATCAATTTAATGTACTCAGCGGGGGCCGCCATTGGGATGTTACCGATTTCTGGACAAAAAAAGACATTATCTTAGAGGGAATGGGGTGGGGGGCTTTGCCCCTACATGTGGTTGAAGAGGAGTTGGAACAAGGTGAGTTGGTCAAGCTTGAGGTTGAAGGGCTACCCCAAAAAATTAGTTTGCCCGCCTATTTGGCGCGAAAAAAGGAAGGACAGCTCGGCCCGGTGGCCCAGGCATTTTGGAAAGAATGGATAGGGCTCGCCCCCTTGAGATTAAAAAACACCCCAGGTGAAGCCAAATAGAAAAAACAAAAAAATAAACGCGGGCTAAGCCTCTCGACTATAGGGTTTTTGCGGGGTTAAGGATAAGAGGTCAAAAAGGGTTTTATCGGCGTCCGCACTGGGCCCAGGGGTGGTTAAAAGCTTGTCCCCACTGAAAATGGAATTCGCCCCGGCTAAAAAACAAAAAGCCTGCTCCACCTCATTTAAGGACTCCCGTCCAGCGCTGAGCCGCACCATGGTGGTCGGCAGCAAAATCCGCGCGGTGGCGATCACCCGCACCAGCTCCAAGGTGGGAACCCGTTGCCCCTTTTCTTCCATGGGGGTGCCGGGAATGGGTACCAGCACATTAACGGGCACCGACTCCGGTGCCGGGTCCAACTCGCTTAAGGTTAAAAGCAAGTCAATTCGGTCGTTTTCACTCTCTCCCATGCCCAAAATACCGCCGCAGCAGAGGCTGATTCCCGCTTGGGCCACGCGGTCAATCGTCCGCAACCGATCTTCATAACCGCGGGTCGAAACCACCTTCGCATAGTAGTTCTTCCCCGTATCCAGGTTGTGGTTGTAGGCATACAGGCCGGCCTCTTTCAGCTGCTCGGCCTGCTTTGACTCCAACATGCCTAAGGTACAGCAGACCTCCAGCCCCAAAGCCGAGACTCCCTTAACCATTTCTAAAATCTCTGCAAAATCCTCATCGTCTTTCACCTTGCGACCCGCAGAGCCCATGCAAAAACGGGTGCTGCCACCCTCTTTGGCCTCTTTGGCCAGGGCCAGCACCTCCTTTTTATCCAGCAGCTTTTCGCGCGCCACGCTGGTTTCATAATGAACCGATTGGGAGCAATATCCGCAGTCTTCAGAGCAACCGCCCGTTTTGATCGACTGGAGGGTGCAAACCTGGATTTCTTGGGAGGGATGGTGTCGGCGATGAACCTCGGCGGCCTGAAAAACGAGGTCCAGCAGAGGGCGGTGGTAGAGTTCGGCAATCTCGTCGCGACTGGTAAAGGGCTTGTTCATTGGCTTTCCTGATAAAAGAAAAGTTTACCCAAGCCAAGGGAATGGAGCAAGGCCTTTATGCCACTTCCAATATTTCGCTTTAACCTAAGCAACCTCTGAAAAACTCCTTGCCTACCGCTTGTTCAAGCGGTAGGCTCATGCCCTTCGGGCTGATTATAGCCCTTGGGGCGCGTCAAGTTTTTCCGTCGTTTCGGTGGGGAATGAAATCCACAATCCCAACGCGAATCAATAAGTCGCGTTTTTTGATTTGGCAAGGCATCCCTGCCTTGCTGGGAACCTCCGCGTTTTTCAGAGTTTCCCTAAGACCTTGCCCTGCTTTTTCAAATAGGTCTTTTGGTCAATCCGCTGGATGCGCATGCCTTGGATTTCAAAATAACTCTTGCTGTTCCAGTCGTAGGCAAAAATCACCCGGCCTTCTCGTTGCGACTTTAAAGAGAGTTCAACTAGTTTTTGATTCATGGCCTCAAGTTTGCCAAGGGGTGGACCTCTGTCGCCAATTGAGCGGAAAAAGCCTTGAGTTGGGGGGAGGCCAACAGGTGAGCCCGACCATCTAGAGTCACCAACCAGGCCTCGCCAGGGGCGATTTCCAAGGCGCCCAAACCGGGAACCTCGATCCGGCAGGCCCGCTCGATTGATTGAGCCAATTCCAAAGCCCCGATCAGGCTGGCGTAGGTTTCTTCAAGATTCATGGGCAATCACATTCGGGTTTCCCCAGGGAAATGCAACAAAAGTGCCTTTAGGGGGAAAAAGCTAGTGAGACGCTCAGACCCCAAAAAAACCTCGACCTTTTATCTCTCTTTCATCCGTCCCTCGATCTCTGCAATCTCCTTCGGAATCTTTTGGCTCAATACCCGGCAACCTTCTTGGGTTAAAAGCACATTGTCTTCAATACGAATCCCCATCCCCTGCTCTTTTAAGTACAAACCCGGCTCAATGGTGATCACCGCGCCAACGGGTAACGGGTCTTCTGCTTGTTGCAGGTCATGAACATCGAGCCCCAAGGAATGCCCAATCCGGTGCAGGCCCACGCTTGGCAGATTTTTTTCCGCTTTAATATAACCGGCCTTTTTATAGATTTCCCCCTGGATTCGTTTCGCCCGCTCGTTGATCTCCTGCCAACTCATCCCCGCCTTGACCTCGGCGATCATCGCTTGATTGACCTCCAATACCGTTTGGTAGGCCTTTTTTTGTTTTGCGCTAAATTTGCCGCCAGCGGGGAAGACCCGGGTGATATCCCCCGAATACATGCCGTATTCCGCGCCCGTATCGATCAAAACCAAGTCGCTTTTTTTGATCCGGCTCCGATTGGACACATAATGCAGGGTGGTGGCATTGGCCCCGGCAGCCACGATGGTATCAAAACCGACCCGGTCGCAGCCTGCATACAAATATTGATGGGCCAATTCGGCCTCGATTTGATATTCCAACCTCCCTGGTTTAAGGGTTCGCAGCACCCGATCCAAGGCCCGGCCCATAATACTTAAGGCCTGCTCGATCCGGGCGACCTCCTCCTTGCTCTTTTTGCTTCGCAGCTTCAGCATCAAGGGACCGAGTTTTTTAAAAGCCAAGCCCGGCAAGCGGCGGGTCAGGTTCTCTAAAAACAAATGCTCCGCCGTGAGGGGCTGGTGCGGAAAAATCGGATTCACCTCGCAATAGAGTTGTTCCCTGTGTTTTTGCCAGCTAAAAAGAGTAAACTCAAAGGCGGGAAGTTCGGCAACCCCTTCGATGCCGCTTAAGACTTTTCCCTCCTCCAAGCCGGTCATCTTCCCTTCCCAGGTTTCCTTACTCGCGTCCAGGGGAGGCAAAAAGAGCGTTTCCCCTGCCTGGCCTTCGCTCCAAGGGGTCAACAGCAGGCGGGCCTTGGGCTCTTCGATCCCGGTGAGATAAAAAAAGGTGGAATCGGGGCGAAAGGGGTAATTTTGATCGGCGTTGCGGGGCAAGGGAGCCCCGTTGCTCACCAGGGCCAGGCTGCCCTCGGGCAAGAGCTTGCGCAGGGCTTCCCGATTTTTGCTAAAAAACCGGGCCGGTAGGTTGGGGGCGCGCATGGAAATAACCCTTAATGGTTAAAATGGCGCAGACCCGTAAAGGCCATGCTCATTCCCAGTTCGTCGCAGGCCTTGATGGAATCCTCGTCCCGCATGCTCCCCCCGGGTTGTACCACAAAACAAATCCCCAAATCGTGGGCCTCTCGAATAGTGTCGTCAAAGGGCAAAAAGGCGTCTGAGGCCATGACCATGCGGCCCAATTCCCCTTGCCAAAAGGCTTCGAAGTCGCCGGAACTGCCTTGAGCCTCCCACTCTCGTTTCAGGTTTTCCTTGGCCTTGGTCACCGAGAGCTTGCGCATGCTGTCCACCCGATTGGGCTGGCCCGCGCCCATCCCCATCACCTGAAAGCGACCGGGGGCGTATTCCCTGCCCAAAACCACGGCGTTGGACTTGGTATGCTTGCAGGCGGTCATGGTAAAGGTCGCCAAGTCCTTTAAGTTGCCGTCAAAGGGTTTTTGGGTCATCACCTCGAAGCGATCGAAAATCTGTTGATCCCGATCTTGCAATAAAATCCCCCCCGTAATGGCGCGAAAGGTTTTGGCCTCTCCCTTGCCCTGAGGGCTCGCCTCCACCAAGCGGATCATCTTGGACTTCTGGGTTAAAAACTCCACCGCCTCCAAGCTAAAACCCGGGGCCACAATGACCTCGACAAACTTGCCCGTGCTCACCTCGGTGGGAATGTATTCCCCCTTTTTGACCTGGTAGCTGTAATGCTTGACGCTATCGCCCTTTAAAAAACGGGCGAAATCCAAATCCACCTGCTGGTTGCAGGCGATCACCCCCCCAAAGGCGGAAATGGGATCCCCTTCCCAGGCCCGCTCCAAGGCCTCACGCGGGGTTTCCCCCGTGGCGAAGCCGCAGGGATTGGTGTGCTTGATCACCGCTGCCGCGGCAATATCAACGGGGATATCCTTCACCGCCTCGTAAGCGGCGTTGGCATCCACATAGTTGTTGTAGCTCATTGCCTTGCCGCTCAAGACCTTTGCGTAGGCGACGCTGCTTTCTTTGGACGCCGGATCTTTGTAAAACACGGCTTTTTGATGACTGTTTTCCCCATAGCGCAGCATCTCGCCTTGATCGTAATAGAGGTGGAGTTTTTCCCGCTCCAAACAGCGGCGGCTCAAAAAGGCATCAATGGCCGCGTCGTAACGACTGGTGAGGTTGTACACCTTGACGGCCAGGTATTGCTTGGTCTTTAGGTCCACCTCCCCCCGGGTTCGCAATTGAGACAAAACCTCTGGATAGTCTTTCGGGTCGGTCAGCACAGCGACATCCTTGTGGTTTTTCGCAGAAGCCCGCAACATGGCGGGGCCGCCGATATCAATATTTTCAATGGCCTCTTCCAAGCTTACCTCCGGATTTTCCACCACCTTCAAAAAAGGATAGAGGTTGATCACCACCAAGTCGATGGGATCAATCCCGTTTTCCCGCAAGGCCGCCATATGGACGGGGTTATCTCGCACAGCCAACAGCCCCCCGTGAATCTTCGGGTGCAGGGTTTTCACCCTGCCGTCCATGATTTCTGGGAAACCGGTGACCTCGCTCACCAAGGTCACGGGCACCCCGGCCCCCTTCAAGGCCTTAGCCGTACCCCCAGTACTGAGAATTTCAATCCCCAGCTTGGCAAGTTCTTTAGAAAACTCTATAATTCCTGTTTTATCCGATACGCTGACTAAAGCCCGTTTGACTTTCATGATAATCTAAAATGAGATTGTAAGTTTAAGAATAAGGCTTGAGATTAAAACGATAGAGCAAAAGGTACAAGGCCAGGATGCAAAAATCCTTTGAACTGAACTCTCCCTACTCCCCCTCGGGCGATCAGGCCCAGGCTATTGAGGCCCTGACCAAGGGATTGGAGGCGCAAAAAAAATATCAAATCCTCTTAGGAGTCACCGGCAGCGGCAAGACCTTTACCATGGCCAATGTGATCCAAAGGCTGAAGCGGCCCACCTTGATCATGACCCACAACAAGACCTTAGCCACCCAGCTCTACCACGAATTCAAGGAGTTCTTCCCCCACAACGCGGTCGAATACTTTGTCAGCTACTACGATTATTACCAACCCGAGGCTTATGTGCCTTCTAAAGATCTTTTTATTGAAAAAGACACCAGCATCAACGACGAGTTGGATAAACTCAGGCTTTCCGCGACCCGCAGCCTCTTTGAGCGGGAAGATGTCATCATCATCTCCTCGGTTTCTTGCATTTACGGCCTCGGCAGCCCCGAGGCCTATTCGGGGCTCTTGCTTTTTTTGATCGAGGGGCAGCAAAAACCACGAGAAGAGATCTTAGCCAAGCTGGTGGAGATCCAATACGACCGCAACGATTACGACTTTCACCGGGGAACCTTTCGGGTTCGGGGCGATACGGTGGAAATATTTCCCGCCTATGAAGACTTTGCCTTGCGCATCGAGATGTTCGGCGACGAGATCGAGGGGCTCTACGAGATCGAGCCCCTAACGGGCAAGGTCCTGCACCGGGTTTCTAAAATCGCGCTCTACCCGGCGAGCCATTATGTGACCTTTAAAGAGGACTTGAAAGAAACCTTAACAGGCATCCGAGCAGAATTAAAGACCCGGCTCCTCGAGCTGGAAGCCGAGGGCAAGCTGGTCGAAAAGCTCCGCCTAGAGCAACGCACCCAATATGATTTAGAAATGTTGGAAGAAACAGGCCATTGCACGGGAATCGAAAACTACTCCAGGATTATGACCCGCCGAAAAGCCGGCGAGCCGCCGCCTACCTTGATCGACTACTTCCCCAAAGACGCCTTGGTCTTTTTGGACGAAAGCCATGTGACCCTGCCGCAAATCAGGGGGATGTACAAGGGGGATTATTCGCGCAAGTCCACCTTAGTGAGCCACGGGTTCCGCCTCCCCAGCGCCTTGGACAACCGCCCCTTAAAATACGAGGAGTTCGATCAACTGATCCGCCGGGTGATCTATGTTTCGGCCACCCCGGGGGACAAAGAATTGACCCAAACCGAGGGCGCGGTGATTGAGCAGGTGATCCGCCCCACCGGGCTCTTAGACCCGGTGATTGAAGTGCGCCCCATCAAGGGGCAGGTCGAAGAGGCCTATGGCGAGATCAAAGAGGTGATCGCCCAGGGCTGGCGAGTCTTGATCACTACCTTGACCAAGCGCATGGCCGAAGACTTGACCGAATATTATTCCGAGATGGGAATGAAGGTCAAATACCTCCATTCCGACATCGACACGGTGGAGCGCAGCGAAATTTTACGCGATTTGCGTTTGGGCAAGTTCGATGTTTTAGTGGGCATCAACCTGCTCAGAGAGGGGTTGGACCTCCCCGAAGTCGCCTTGGTCACCATCATGGACGCAGATAAAGAGGGGTTTTTGCGCAGCTATCGCAGCCTGCTGCAAACCTGCGGAAGGGCGGCGAGAAACGCGGCAGGCCGAGTGATCATGTTCGCGGATAAAATTACCGCCAGCATGCGGCAATGTATGGATGAAACCGAGCGCCGCAGGGCCATCCAGCAAGCCTACAACCAAGAACGGAATATCGTTCCCCAAACGATTATCAAAAAAATACAAAACCATCTGGTCAAAGGGAAAGAGGAACCCTTTGACGCGGCCCGCATGGGCTACCACAAACCGGTTCCCAAAGATTTGCTCAAAGAGATCAAAAAACTGGAAAAGGAGATGCGAACGGCGGCGGCAAGCCTGGATTTCGAGCGCGCCGCGGACCTGCGAGATCAGGCAAAATATTTAAAGGATGTGCATTTGGGATTGGCGGAGTAAAGCGAAACAAACGGTTTGGCCGGGCTTTGGGGCAAATCGTGATTTCCCCCTACCGATGCTTCTTGCACTCTCTTAGAAAGCCCCCTAAGCTTTGCCTTTAACCACTTTATGCAAACTATGTTGTTCCAACGCTACGGGCTTTTTATATTTTTTTTCTGGCTCACGCCCCCCCTTTTTGCCACGCAACCCTTGATTTTAGCGGCGAGCCATTACCCCTTAGCCTTTTTAGCGCGACAAACCCTCAAAGATAGAGTTCAGGTGATCCAACTGACTCCCAACGGAGCAGAACCCCATGAATACAGCCCCAAACCCAGAGATATCATCCTATTGCAGCAAGCGAAACTGGTGCTTTTTCATGGCCCCAGCATGGAACCCTGGATTGAAAAGCAAGCCCTGGAACTACAACAACAGGGGGTAAAACTCCTCCGCTTGGAAGATTTTTTCAAAACCTTAAAAGAAAAAAAACCACCAGCCCACCCGCAAGACCGTGAAAATTACGACCCTCATTTTTGGCTCGATCCTCTCCAAGCGCAAAAGGTAACCTCTTTCATCGAAAAAGCGGCCATTGACTTGCTTCCCAACCAAAAAGCCGACATCTCCAACCAGGCCATTACCTTGAGAAAAAAGCTCGCCCAACTGCACCAAAGCTATGAAAAAGGCTTGGCCCAATGCGCAAGCCGCATCTTGCTCAGCGAACACGCCGCCTTTGGCCACCTCGCAAGACGCTACAATTTAGAAACCCTGTCATTAAGGGGCTTGAGCCCCCACAGCCTGCCGAGCCCAAAAAAAATGGCGCTCCTCGTTCAAGAGATTCGCCGCCGCAAGGTCACCTCGATTTTTTTCGAGACCACCAGCGCGCCCAAATTTATTGAAATTTTAGCCCGTGAAACAGGAGCGCAAAAACTGGAACTCCATCCTTTGGGGAGAATTTCGCAAAAACGCTTAACCAAGGGCGAAAATTACTTTACTTTAATGCGGTTCAACCTCCAACAACTCAGAAGAGGATTAAGATGCAAGTAGCCATTGAAGCTAAGAATCTTCATTTCGGTTACGGGGCGACCAAGGTTTTAGAGGGGGTCAACTTCCAAGTCCAACAGGGGGACTATGTCGCCTTGATCGGCCCCAACGGCGGGGGAAAGACAACCCTGCTCAAGTTGCTTTTAGGCCTGTTGAAACCCTCGGTAGGGGAGGTGCTTCTTTTTAACCAAAGCCCCCAAGAGGCGGCCAAAAAAGGAAAGTTGGGCTATGTTCCACAGCTTTCAGGAGGAAGAGCGTTTGATTTTCCCGCCACCATTTTTGAACTGGTGGCCAGTGGGCGCACCGCCAAACTGGGCTTGGGGAAGCCTTTGAAACCGGAGGATCGAGATATCATCGAACAAGCTTTGAGCAAAACGGGGTTGCAAGAAGATTATAAAAAGCTCGTCCCCAATCTTTCGGGGGGACAACGCCAACGGGCCTTCATCGCCCGTGCCTTGGCAGCGGAACCGGAGGTTTTGTTTTTGGATGAACCCGTTGCCGGAGTGGATTTAGGGCAACAGGGCCGCTTTTATGAACTCTTAAGCGGACTCAACCAACAAGAAGGCTTGACCTTGGTATTTGTAAGCCATGATGTCGGGGTCATGAGCCGCCAAGCCAACCGATTTTTATGCCTCAACAAAAAACTGGTCTGCCATGAAAGCCCTGATAATTTTTTAAAACAAGAGTTTATGGATGAAATCTACGGCAAAACCTTAACCCCCTTGACCCATCACCACTGAGCCGCATGTTGGAACTATTAGAATACGGATTTGTGCAGCGCGCCTTTATGGCAGGGGCTATCTTGGCTTTGCTCGCCCCCTTGATCGGCTACTTTTTAGTGGTGCGCCGTTACAGCTTACTCGCCGACTGCTTGGCCCATGTCTCCTTAGCCGGGGTGGCCTTGGGCCTCATCACCCAGATCAACCCCGTCTTTACGGCCATGGGGGTTTCTTCTTCCACCGCTTTGTTGATTGAAAAACTCCGGCAAAAAAACAAACTACTGGGGGAAAGCCTTTTAGCGCTGTTTTTATGGGCTGGGCTAGCAGGGGCCGTGGTCTTGATCAGCCTCAACCAGGGGTTTAATATTGATCTTTTTTCCTTTTTATTTGGCAGCATCACCGCGGTTACCCCAGAAGACCTACAACTCATCGCCTTGCTGGGGCTCAGTTTAGGGGTTTTGTTCGCCCTCTTTGCCAAGCGCTTGTTTCTCATTGCTTTAGACGAAGACTTAGCCTTGGTTTCCGGCTTAAACCCCTCTTTATACAATTATTTTTTGATTCTCGCTGCGAGCATCACCGTGAGCGTAACCATGCGCATCGTGGGGGTCATGCTGGTAGGGGCCATGATGGTGATTCCCGTACTAACCGCCTTAAACCTAAAAGTCGGTTTTCGCCAAACCCTGCTTTGGGCCTTATTTTTTTCCTGCGCTTCAATGACTCTGGGCTTGTGCCTTTCTTTAGTCTTTGACATTGTGAGCGGAGGCGCAATTATATTGACTGCCTTAAGTTTTTATTTACTTAGTTTAACAAAAAGAGGTTGAGATGGATTTTTTACCCATGGTTGGAGAAGTCATCGGCTCATCCATTGGGCTTTTAGCTATCATACTCTTTGGGGCCATCTTTTATTTTCAATGGCTGATCGGCATGGCGCAAAAGGGCTCAAAGCGAGAGTGCCAAAAATGTGGAATCACCATCAAGCGATATTTCCCCAACACCCGATTCTGCTTTGATTGCTTTCACGAAGTGCGTGATAAGGTGGCAAGCCTAACCGAAAAATTGGAACAGGCAAGGCAACAGGTCACGGCAGCAACCACGACCCAAGATAAAATTCAAGGCTATGACCTCGCTATTGAATACTGCCGGGAATTAGCCGACCTTAGAAGCCGTTACCCAAGGCATGGGGTCGCAATCAGCGGCAATATCCCCGGGGTATTGGCCGCGGCAATGGAAGAGCGAGAGGCCATCGCCAAAAAGCAAGACAACAGGGAAGTCGAACCGACCCCCCCAAAAGCCCCTTAAGAAACTCTCCTGCCGCTCGCAAAACGAGAAAGGCAAGGGTTCTAAGGGCTCTTTTATTTTTTGATAAACTGAATCAATTTGACTCTCGGTGGGGTTTTCGCGTCCCTTTGGGCCCGCTCTTGTTGTTGCTTGCGCCAGCGCAGCCACAGGGGAACGCTGACCAAGCCCAGCAACAAGACGATTCCCAACACCCAAAAAGAGAAAAAAAGTAAAAACTCGCTCACCGCCTTACCTCTACCGCGATCAGGAGGGAACTTAAAACCCGCCTAGCCGGTTCAGCCCCATCTCGGAGCGATATGATTTCCAACGCTGGGTTATTTTCCCCCTTGGCCCCGGCAAAGTCAAAGGCCTTTTCAAGGGGCCTACAACATGGCATAATTATAAAAAATACAATCCAAATCGGTTCAACCCTTTTTGACAAGCCTTCCCCGAGGGGTCTCATGAAATCTGCCTCTTTTTTGACTCTCTTGCTCTTTTTCCTTGCCGCCTGCTCTGGCTCTTCCCGCTCCTTAGGCCTCGCGGGTTTTGAACCTGGGGACTTACTCCCCGAATACAATGCCGGTCAAAGAGCTTATAACGCCCGGGCGCAGGCCCCCGTAATCAACAACGACCTCGCCCAGGCAGAGCGGGTCGCCGCCAAGCGGGCGCGAAGGTTGGCCTTGGACCAAGCGGCGCGCGAGCTTTTAAGCCCGGAGGCCTACAATAAAAACTTCAAAAAAATCTGGACCCGCTTGTCCCGCCGCCCCGGCAACTTGATCCTCCAAGAAAAAACCCTCCGCAAAGAAGGAATTTTAGACAACCAATATGCCGCTGTTTCCACCGCCTTCGTGATCAACCGAGGAAAACTCATCCAGGTGCTGCAAAAAGAATTAAAGGTCTTAGACCAAAGTCACAGCTCCATTATCGTCTTGGTGGAAAGCCCGGAGGGACAAAACCTCGACGCTTTGGGCTATAAAATGACGGACTTGGAAACAGGGCTCTTGCAAGGCTTATCGGCGAAGCTCTACGCCCAGGGTTTTAGCGTCATGGATTATCAAAATCTTTTGAGCCATTTATCCGCCAACCCGGCCATCGGCAAACAAGCCCGCAGGCTGACCGCGGGGCAATACTTTGAGCTGGCCAGCAAGCCCGGCTCTGCCAGCGGCAAGCAATACGCGCAGGCTCTGGCGGTGCTGCAAGGGTTAGCCAAGGTGATCATTAAGCTTAATATCGAGCAGGTGGGCTACCAAAACCAGCAACTGCACATGGCCTTGTCCTTAACGGCGGTCAACATCTCGACCCTCAAGGGCGGGGCGATGATCCACACCAGGGTGCGCAGCGCCCGCTATGGAGGCTCAACCGCTCAACCGGGGGCCATGATCGCGGCGAGCATTGACGACCTCCTAAACCGTGCCGGGGAAGACTTCATTCCGCAAATTACAAAAGAATTCAATATTATAGATCAAAGCCCGGGCAAACTCCTCCCCTATCAAGTGACCCTCTCCGGCTATGATGAATCCGAAGTCCAACAATTGATTCAAGCGATGCGAGACGCGGAGGGGGAGGACTTTCGCCTCCAAGGCGAAAATCCAAAAGCCTTCAGCAGCGACCCGCCCAAAGCCTTGATCAACCTCCGCGTTGCCGCCCGCCCCGCTGTTTTAAGCCAAAAACTCTTCGCGATCACGCAAAAAGCGGGAGTGAAGGGGGTGCCCCCCTTAATTGAAGAGGGTCTACTCGATTTAATCCTGGAGGAAAACTAAAATGCGCGCCCTAACCCTTTTATTGCTCTTCGGGCTGCTGGTCGCTTGTTCTTCCCTCAGCGAAATCGCGGAATTGGAACAGGCCGGCAAGCTTAACGCTGCCTGGGAAAAGGCCATGTCCTTCGTTGAAGCGGGCGACGAAAACTCCGCAGAGGCGATCCCCCTCGCGGCGCGACTCGGCGTAAGCTTAGACAAACAAAAAGAAACAGGAGCCCGGTTTTTAAAGACCTTAAACCAAGCACCGGATTTAGCCGAAACCCTAGGGCAAGGCTGGGCCACGCTCGGGGAAGAGGCGGTGCGGGCTTTAGTGAAAGCCTACGAAAAAGCGCAGGCCAAACCCCCCTACGAGCGAGCCTTGCTGGCCACGGGCTCCATCGGATCAGGGCAATTAGCCCAGGGGTTAAACCGCTTAGTTTGGAAAAGCAAAAAACAACGCATTGCCCTCTTGGCCCGCTACCATAGCGAAGAGGCCGCTTTAGGCCTCATTCCCCATCTCGGTGGAGACGCCAGTGACGCGGTGGAAGAGGCCATGCTGGCTTTGCGTCAATATTCCTTCAAAGCGCTTGAAACCGCGCTCCAACAAAACAAACTTTCAACTCGGCAAAAAGCGGCAAGCGCGCGGGTCTTGGGAGAGATCAAAAATCGAGAGGCCCTACCCCTTTTAGAAAACCTGGCCTCAGACCCCGACCCAGCGGTACGCAGCGCCGCAGAGAAAAGCCTAGCCTTAATCCGGGGATTTTAACCCGAAGCTCGCCCTTAGGGCAAACTAAAGCACCCCCTTGCTGCTGGGGATCTCATCCCCCACCACCGCCACGGCATCGCGCAAGGCCCGGGCCATGCCCTTAAACAAGGCTTCAATGAGGTGGTGATCATTGAAGCCGTATAAAATCTCTTGGTGTAGGGTGACCCCCGCTTTATCGGCAAAAGACTTAAAAAAATGGGCCACCATCTCTGTGGGCAGTTCGCCTACCTTCGAAGTGTGAAAAAACCCCTTAAAAACATGAAAAGGCCTTCCGGAAAGATCTAAAACCGTACGCACCAAGCATTCATCCATGGGGAGGAAAAAGCTCGCGTAACGGGCAATTCCCTTGCGTTCGCCCAAGGCTTGATTCATCGCCTCCCCTAAAGCCAAGGCAATATCTTCCACGCTGTGATGGGCGTCAATATGCAAATCCCCCTGATTGGTCAAGCTTAAATCAAAGCCGCTATGGAAAGCGAAAAGCTCCAGCATGTGATCCAAAAACCCGATTCCCGTATTAATCTCGGCCTTGCCCGTTCCATCCAGATTGAGTTCCCCCTGAATATGGGTTTCCTTGGTCTTGCGCGCAAAGACTTGGGCTCTAGCCATCTTCTTTCTCCAGTCGTACCCGCACTGCCATGGCGTGGGCATGTAAGTTTTCCAAATCCGCGAAGCGGGCAATTTGCTCCCCCTCTTGGAGTAATCTGGCTTTAGAATACTGAATGTAACTCGAATGCTTTTGAAAGTCACGGGTAGACAAGGGGCTGGCATAACGAGCGGCGCCGCTGGTGGGAATGGTGTGATTCGGCCCGGCGTAGTAATCCCCAACAGGCTCGGAGGAATAAGGCCCTACAAATACGGCTCCCGCGTTGCGAATCAAGGCGAACTTGCTTGCGTCGCTCAACAGCACCTCTAAGTGTTCCGGAGCGATTTGATTGCAGATTTCAATCCCCTCTTCAATTTGCTCCACCACGATAAGCTTGCCGTGATTTTTTAGACTCGCGGTAATGATCTCCGCCCGGGGCAGCGTCGGCACCAGCTCCCCTAAGCGTTTTTGTACCGCCAAGGCCGTTGTTTTACTGGTGGTCACCAACATTGAGGTCGCCTCTTCATCGTGTTCCGCTTGGCTCAAAAGATCGCGCACCAGATATTCGACTTCAATCGAGGGGTCATCATGGAGGATTAAAATTTCGCTCGGCCCGGCAACGGAATCAATCCCCACCTTGCCAAAAACCTGCCGCTTCGCCTCCGTAACCCATTGGTTGCCCGGCCCGGTGATCTTCGCCACAGAGCGAATCGTTTCCGTACCATAGGCCAAAGCGGCAATGGCTTGCGCGCCCCCGACAGTGTAAACCTCTTTGATCCCCAACATGCCGCAGAGCCCCAAAACCAAAGGATGCGGCAAACCCGTTTCCCCAGGGGGGCTCACGGCAACCACTTCGGGCACCCCCGCCAACAAGGCCGGCACCGCGTTCATGATCAAGGTAGAGGGGTAAAAGGCTTTGCCCCCGGGAATATAAACCCCGACTCGGTCCAAGGGGGTGACGGTCTCGCCTAAAATCGTCCCATCCGGCTCGACCTGCCTCCAGCTTTGTTGCAATTGTTTTTGGTGAAAGGCGCGAATATGATCGATGGAGCCTTGAAAAATAGCTTTTGTCTTAGAGTCAATCTCGCCATAAGCCTGATCTATCTCGCTTTGCGAGGCCCTTAAAGCTTTGAGTTCCACTTGGTCAAACTTTAGGCTATAGTCCACTAAAGCAGCGTCGCCCTGAGCGATCACCTTGCCGATTATTTCCGCCACCCCGGTTCGCACGGCCAAGTTTGCCCCTTGGCTCGCTTGTGGGTTATAGTGAAAGTCTCGACCTGTAAGAATTGGGATGAGTGGCATGGCCAACATTGGACTAGGGTATCAAAAAAGCAAAACGATGAAGCAAAAGGAAAGTGTTCCCGATTTAGTCGGAAAGATCAACCCAGAGCAATTGCAAAACCTAACTACCATCGCCCATTGCCAAGTCATTGAACCTTTTGAGGGGGCTAAGGCCTTAGAGGCCTTGCAAAAAGCGCAAGGCGCGATTGAAAAGAGTTTTCAGAGCATCAAAAAATTCGGGGGTTGGCTCAGCGACAACCCCTTAAGCCGTAAAGCGCAAGCGAAACTAGAGGAACTCGCCGAACAATCCAAGGCCCAGCGCGGGCTCAACCAGCTTTTTTTAAAACTCAACGCAGAAACCCAAGGGCTGCAAAGATTAGCCAAAAAAGGCACCAAAGAGGCCCAAGAAACCCTTTGGAAGTACGCCCAAGACTACACCACCCAGGCCTTTTCCCTGTTGGTTTACGCGGATACGGAAAAGTGGATCTTAAAGCGGGCAAACCAGGTTTTAAACCGCGAGATCATGGGTAAAAGAGACATCCATGAACTCAGTGAAGCAGAACGGCAGCAGTTGATTCAAGCCCTTTACCCCTATGACAGCCCGCAATATTCCCGCCTGATTCGCGGGTTTGACTCCGCCTTCAACCTAACCCTAGGGGCCTTGGCCGCGAGTCAGTTGCCCGGCACCGGGCTGCTGGTCGCCACGGTCAACCTGACTAAAACCTTGATTAAGGCGGCGAACCGCATGCAAATCCTGCTGGCCCTTTATGGATATCATGTGCAAAGCCCCCAAGCCCTCTTTCGGGTAACCGGCAAGGTCATCGCCAGCTTGGTTGACTGGGAAAGCAACCCGGAACATCAACCCTTGGACTGCTCCTTTTTGGCGGAACTCTTCGACCCCCCGGTAGAAGAGGAGGATAACGCCTTTTCCAATTTGGTTGCCGAAGCCTTTAAAAAAGAGGCCTACATCGCCATCCCCGGAATCGGCGCGATCAGCCTGGGCAAAATTCATTTTGACGACATCAAACTTGATTTGCTGATCAGCCACTTGGCCCATAACTTTTGGCGTCTGCAAACCCTAAAGCACGACCTGGCTCCAGCAGAGATTGAAGAGGCGCTGAGCCTGCTGCGTCACATCCAAAAATCACTCTGGCAAGCGGGATGGGCTAAACGAGGCCGCCCCCCCGAACCGAGCGACTGGCAAAAACGATTGAAAGCCTTACTGACAGGGGTCGAGGTCGAACCCCTACACCGCCTTTTAGAAGCCCGCGCCGTCATGCTTTTCCCTCGCTTAATCGCCCTGCCCCCAGCGCAACGAGAAGAGGCCTTGGCCCAAGAAGTGGAAAAATGGAAGAAAAGCAATTGAATCCTTTTCCAGACTAGCTTGAACAGCCTTGCTCCATCTTTTCGCCTCCTTCATTTACAAGCTCTATGCAAGTCGCTATGCTTAACTCTTTTTGGAGATTTCCTTAGATGACACAACAAGGCAAGAAGCCTGTTTTTACCCCAGAAGAGAAAAAAAGTATTTTCGGGCTTTCGGCCATTCTCTTCTTTCGCATGATGGGGTTGTTTTTGATCCTCCCTGTCTTTAGCCTCTTAGCCAGTGAAGGCTTAGAGGGGGCCACCCCAATTTTAGTCGGGCTCGCCATGGGGGCCTATGGCCTGACCAGCGCGATTTTACAAATCCCTTTTGGAGCTTGGTCCGACCGGGTCGGGCGCAAACCCGTTTTGGCTTTTGGTCTGCTTTTATTTATCGCCGGCAGCCTGATGGCCGCCTATGCCCAGACCATCGAAGAAATGATTGCAGCCCGTCTGCTGCAAGGGGCAGGCGCGGTCAGCGCCCCGATCTTTGCCTTGATTGCCGACTTAACCCGCCCCGAAGTACGCGCCAGGGCCAATGCCGTTTTAGGGGGCGGGGTCGGCCTCGCCTTTGGGCTCTCGATGTTTTTGGCCCCTTTTTTAGCCAGCCTTTTTGGTTTAAGCGGGCTTTTTATGGTGATTACAGGCATGGCTTGCTTTGCCTTAATCCTGCTTTTTATCGTTGTTCCTACCCCTTTAGAGCGAGTCGTCACCAAAGAACCGATGAAGGTTTTGTTGGGGCGGGTTTTAACCATCAAGCCCCTACGGATTCTCAACCTCGGTTCGTTTGTCGCCAGTATGGGGTTAACGGTGACCTTTTACCACACTCCCTTTGTCTTAAAAGCCATGGGGCTGGATAAGGGCGAGTGGTGGAAAATCTACCTTCCCATGTTGCTGGCCGGGGCGGTGGTCATGGTACCTGCGGCGATTTTGGCGGAAGTCAAAAATAAATTTCGTGAAGTCATGCTCGGGGGCATCGTCCTCATGCTGGCCAGCGCGGGTTTGCTTGGGTTTTCCTGGGGCACCGACCACCTCGCCTTACAAATCACCGCCGCCTTTTTGTTTTTTATGGCCTACAATGTCTATGAGCCGCTCTTTCCCAGTTTGGTTACTCGACTCTCCACCCCTGAAACCAAGGGCACGGCCAGCGGGGTATACAACTTCACCCAGTTTTTTGGGCAATTCAGCGGAGGGGTTGTCGCGGGGTTGCTCTATACTTTAAATCAACCCGTCTTGCCCTTGGTCATGGCGTTAACGGCCCTGTGGTTTGGCTTGCGCCTCTTACGCTTTCCCAACCCAGAGCCACGAATCAAGGCAGACAAAGAGGCGGCGGTCGAATCGGCCTAACAACCAAAACGCGGCCCCTCTGTTAAGCCAAAAAAGGCTTATTCCTTCGGGGCTTTCATCTCAATTTCTAATCCTTTGGCCTTGTATTCGTTGAGTTTGTTTCTTAAGGTACGAATGGAGATGCCTAAAACCTCGGCTGTTTTGGTGCGATTGCCTTGGGTATGGGCTAGGGTTTTTAAGATCAATTGCCGTTCCGCCGTTTCCATGGTCACCCCGAGCCGCAACACCAAGGTTTCGCTATTTTCTTCCCCCTCAGAGCCGGGCTCTGCCGCCCTAGAGCTAGCCGCAGGGGCCACCCCCGCGCTGGTCTGATTTTGACTTAAGGCCTTAGGCGTCATCAAGAGGTTGGCGGTAATGATCATCTTGCCGTCACAGAGCAATAAAGCCCGCTCCATTACATTTTCCAACTCCCGCACATTCCCACGCCAGTTGTAACTTTGCAAAAGCTTATACACTTCATCATGAACTTGAGGGACCTCGCAATGGTTGATTTCTGCATGCTTGTTCACAAAATAATCCGCCAAAAGCCGCAAATCGCTTTTTCGTTCCCGCAAGGGGGGCAAGGCTAAGGGAATCACATTGAGACGAAAATAAAGATCCTCTCGAAATTCTCCCTTTTCCACACAGCTCAAAAGATCACGATTGGTGGTGGCAATCACCCGCACATCAATGGGGGTGGATTCGGTGCCTCCCACCCGGTCAATCACATATTCTTGCAGCACCCGCAAAAGCTTCGCCTGCAAGGGCTGGGGCATCTCACTGATTTCATCTAAAAGAATCGTGCCCCCGTTGGCCTGCTCAAACTTACCTCGATGGTCATGGGTCGCGCCGGTAAAGGCCCCCTTGCGGTGACCGAACAGTTCGGACTCCAGCAGGTTTTCGGGTAAAGCGGCGCAATTGACCGCCACAAAGGCGTTGTCTTTGCGATCGGAATGATTGTGGATATAGCGGGCTAAAAGTTCTTTGCCCGTTCCGCTCTCCGCCTGCACTAAAACGGTAGCCCGAGAAGTGGCGATGTTTTTGGCCACCTGCAACAGGCTTTTCATTCCTTCATCCTTGGTGATGATCTCTTTAAAACTTGCCTTGTTGAGCTGCTCCCCCTTTTTGCCTTTTTGCCGCGGCTTTTGTTCTTGCTCCAACTCTTCAAGGGTCTGCACCTTGTGGGTTTCCGGTTTATAGGCCAGGGCACGCTCAATGAGAAAGATAAAGGTATCGAAGTTAAAGGGCTTTTGCACAAAATCAAAGGCGCCGTGCTTCATTGAGGCAACCGCGGTATCAATCGTACCGTAGGCGGTGACCAAAATCACCGGAACAAAGGGCTTGATTTGCTTAATGTCTTTTAAGAGTTCCAGCCCACTCCGCTTAGGCATCGTCATGTCGGTAATCACCAAGCTGTACTTGTTGCTTTTAAACTTGTTCAAGCCATCAATGGCATTGTGACTCAACTCAACGGGGTAACCACACTTTTTGAGGGCCGCGGACATGGCGATACGCATTTCTACTTCGTCATCTACGACCAGGATCGGATCTGTAATCTGCATGCTCTTGTTTAGTCGGGTTTAGGGCGAACCTGTTTGCTGAAAGCATAAGGCTTGCGGGGCCATCTTGCCAAGCACCAATTCTGTGGCCCCGATTTCTTCACTGGGGGCAATCCTCCCAGATTTTAGCTTGCTTTAGGTCTCTTTTTCCAAGCCTCGGCCAAGCCAGCGAGTCCACTTGCCCGGTAAGGGCGCCGGACGCAGCTCTAAAATATGCCATTCCTGCGCCGCTGTTTGCAGGTATTCTTCAGAACCCATGATTTGATCGGCCAAACCCATTTCCAAGGCCTTTTGCCCGTACCAATATTCCCCTGTGGCCACCTTTTCCAAGTTTAAGCCGGGGCGTTGTTCTTGAATGAAGTCTTGGAACAGGCGGTGCGTTTCTTCTAATTGTTCTTGCGCCTTTTCTCTACCCTTTTCGTTATTTTCCCCAAAGAGGGTCAGGGTTCGTTTATATTCCCCGGCGGTCAAAAGCTCAAAGTCAATCCCCTTTTCTTTCAGGTAACGATGAAAATTAGGCAGTTGCGCCACCACCCCGATGCTGCCTAAGAGGGCAAAGGGAGCGGCCAGAATCTCATCGGCTACCGCCGCCATCAGATAGCCGCCGCTGGCGGCAACCCGGTCCACCGCGACTTTCAGGGGAATCCGCGCCCGCTTGACCCGCACCAGTTCCCCTGCGGCCTCGCCATAGGCATGGACTAAACCGCCGGGGCTTTCTAAGCGGAGCAAGACCTCATCCTTCGGCCCCGCCAAGGGCAAAATAACCGAAATGGCACGGCTCAAAGCCCGGGTTGCCTGAGCTTGCACATCCCCTTTAAAGCTCAACACAAACAACTTAGGCCGAGTTTGCAGGTGAGAGGTTTTTTGCTTTCGCAGCCATTGCCGGACCTTTTTCTTCGGCCAAGTTTCTCTCGCCAGTTGGAGTTGCCGCCTTAGATATTCCTGATTGAGACAAACCACCTGCAAGGCGGATGTTTTTTTCCTTCGCCCGGAACGCAACAGCAGCAAAGCAATCCCTAAGCCGGACAAAAACAGCGCCAACAAGGTAAGGCTTTGCAGGGCAAAAAGACTATAGTGGGTCCAAAAAAAAGGGCTCATGGGCAAATCCAAAGGGTTTTGGAATTTGTAGCGCAATTGGGCAAAAGGAGCAAAAGCTTTTCTTTTTTAAGCGGCTTGCCGAGCTGAGAGCAAAACGCCCCGGAGCTTGCCTCACTTAAAAAAAGCGGCGCAAACCTAGATTTGGAACAGAGATTGAATAAAGAGAATTGAGTAAAGTTTTCTTGCACCCCAGACTTGCTCTTTAGAAAACAAATTTGTTATTCTTAAAGTCAAAGGACTTCACCACTATGAAACAAATCGCGCTTTTACTTACTTGCCTCGGGTTACTCTGCACAGGCCCGCTTTTGGCCGCTAGCGACGAGCCCCGCCCCCTTGCTGTGCCGGAACGAAACTATTTGGTGCGACACTTCTCCGACAAAGGGTTTAACGCGGCCTACCTGCGAGAAATCTTTTTTGATCCAAGGCTAAAAAAAAGACCTCTCTCCTTGAAAAAAAACCTGTATCATCAAGAAAACCCCAGGGACTATAGCGACTTCACCAACGCGTACAGCATCCATTTGGCCAATAAATTTCAAAAGCGCTGGCGCACCCAATTGAGCAGGGCGAGCCAAAAATACAAAGTCGATAAAGAAGTTTTAGTCGCCATTTTACTGGTTGAAACAGGTTTAGGAAATGTCATGGGGCATTATCCGGTGATCAGTGTTTTTTCCTCTATTTTAGTGGCCCACGAAAACAACAAAGACCGCTACCCTCAACTCGACTACTTAGACGCCCCTGAAGCTTACGGCCTCAAACGGCTACAAAAAAAGGCTCAATGGGCAGAAACGGAATTAGCCGCTTTGTTGACCATTGCCCTGCAAGAAAAACATAGTCCCTACCGCTATCAAGGCAGCTATGCCGGGGCCTTTGGCTTGCCTCAATTCTTGCCCAGCAGCTACCTGAAATGGGGCGCCGATGGAGAGGGCAACGGCAGGGTCAACCTCTACGGCGTGCCCGACGCCATCCACTCCACGGCCCGCTACCTCGAGGCGCACGGCTGGAAGTACGGCTTAAGGAAAAAGCAACACCTCCCTGCCCAAAGGGAAGCAATTTACGGCTACAACCACTCCACCCCCTATGTGGATACGGTGCTGCAAGTGGCGCGCATTCTGCGTCAAAAATCGGCTCAAGCGCAGATTCAGCAGTCTAAGGCTATAGCGAGAATTAAGAGTGAAAACTACTGACAAAAAGGGGAGACCCGTGATAATTTTATTTTGCAGTTAGATCATGAACCCTTGTGAGGACTTAGAAACAAATGCCTTTTGAACCCGATCAGGGTCCGATCGGTCACGGCTCGACGGAAGAAAAGACGGGACTAGAGCACCCTAAACACTATAAGGTCTTACTTCACAACGATAATTACACCCCGATGGATTTCGTGGTGGATCTCTTGATTACGATTTTCGGCAAAGACCGCTTCAGCGCGATGCAGGTCATGCTGAATGTACACAACCTAGGGCACGGTGTCTGTGGGGTTTATACCTACGAGATTGCCGAAACTAAGCTCGCGAAGGTACACGAGCTGGCTAACCAGCACGAGTACCCCCTCAAAGCGACCATGGAGGAGGAGTAAAATGCTGAGCCGAGAACTTGAAATTTCCTTAATCTCCGCGGTTAGGGACGCAAAAAAAAGACGACATGAATATGTCACCTTGGAACATGTCTTTTTCGCGCTCCTACATGACCCCTTAACCTCGGAAATCGTTGAGGAATGCGATGGAGATGTCGCCTTACTCAAAAAACAGGTCGATGAATACCTCGCCACCCAGGTGCCCAGCCTACCTGAAGAAGTGGAACACGAACCCCTCCAAACCCTAGCCTTTCAACGCCTCATGCACCGGGTCATGAAACAGGTGCAATCCTCTGGAAAAAAAGAGGCCGATGGGGGCGATGTCTTAGCCGCCCTCTTTAAAGAAGTCGATAGCCACGCGGTTTACTTCATGCGAAATCAGGGTATTGAACGGCTCGACATCCTCCGTACCATCAGTCACGGGGCCGCGGCAGAAAAAAAAGAACAGGCCGAGGGCGAGCGAATCTCGCAAGTCGAAGACCAACCAGGCAAAGCGGGCGCGAAAAAATCAGGCTTGGACAACTATACCCAAAACCTGACCGAAATGGCCCGCCAAGGCCGCATTGACCCGGTAATCGGGCGGGAGCATGAACTCGAGCGCTTAATGCAGGTCCTTTGCCGCAGACGAAAAAACAACCCCATCTTAGTCGGGGACCCCGGTGTAGGGAAAACCGCGATTGCCGAGGCCTTAGCCCTAAAAATCCAAGAAGGAAGCATTCCCGACGCCTTGGCAGAAGGCGAGGTCTTCAGCCTAGACTTAGGCAGCCTCTTAGCGGGAACCAAGTTCCGCGGCGACTTTGAGCAACGACTCAAAACCGTGGTCAACGAGATCAAGAAAAAACCCAAGGCGATTTTGTTCATCGACGAGATTCACACCATTGTCGGCGCCGGCGCCACCAGCGGCAGCAGCATGGATGCCTCCAACATCTTAAAGCCCGCCTTGATGACCGGCGATATCCGCTGTGTCGGGGCAACAACCTATGGAGAATACCGCAACTTCTTTGACAAAGACCGGGCTCTTTCCCGCCGTTTCCAAAAAATTGATGTCCCCGAACCCAGTTTGGAAGAAACGGTGCAGATCTTGCGCGGATTAAAAAGCAAATATGAAGAGCATTTTGGGATTCATTACTCGGATCAGTCTCTACGCAGTGCCGTTGAACTCTCCGCTCAATTTATCCATGACCGCTTTCTCCCCGATAAGGCGATTGATGTGATTGACGAGGCCGGAGCCAACCAACAACTCAAAGCGCAACACAAGCGTAAAAAGACCATCACCGTCGCGGATGTGGAAAAAGTGGTCAGCCAAATCGCCCGTGTGCCGGTAAAACATAATGTGCGCACCGAAACCGCCGGGCTTTTGAGTCTTGCCGATGATTTAAAAGAAAAAGTCTTTGGGCAGGACCAGGCGATCGCTCAAGTCGTCACCGCAATCAAACGCAACAAGGCGGGGCTCGGCCATCCCGACAAGCCCATTGGCAGCTTCCTCTTTTCCGGCCCCACCGGGGTCGGCAAAACCGAGGTCTCCAAACAAATCAGTGAGATTTTAGGGATTCATTTCGAGCGCTTCGATATGAGCGAATACATGGAAAAGCATTCCGTCTCCCGCTTGATTGGGGCCCCTCCCGGCTATGTTGGTTTTGAACAGGGCGGCCTTTTGACCGAGGTGATTAAAAAAAATCCCCATTGCGTGCTGCTGTTGGACGAGATCGAAAAAGCCCACCCCGATATCTACAATATCTTATTGCAGATCATGGATCGGGCAACCTTGACCGACAACAATGGGCAGGAGTCCAAATTCCACAATGTGGTTTTAATCCTCACCTCCAATGTGGGCAGCAGCGAGCGAGGCGCCAAAGCCATCGGTTTTGGGGCCGATAATGCCGACAAGGAAAGCGACGCCATTGAGCGCCACTTCCCCCCAGAATTCCGCAACCGCTTAGATGCCATCGTCACCTTCAACAACCTCAGTATGGAGGTCATGGAAAGCGTGGTGGATAAATTCATTGTGGAATTGGAAGAACAACTAAAAGACCGCAAAATCACCATTGAGCTGTCCAAGGAAGCCAAGAAACTCTTGGCTACAAAAGGCTACAGCCCCGACTTCGGTGCCCGCCCCCTCCACCGGGTGATTCAAACCGAAATCAAAGACCAACTCTCTGAAGAGATCCTCTTTGGTCGCCTCGCCAAGGGCGGCACCGCCAAGGTGAGGGTCAAGAAGGATGTCTTTACCTTTGCCTATCAGCCCTTGGAAAAAAAGAAGAAAAAATAAATCAGCTTCCCCTGCCGGACTGGGATATCGCTTTGAAATGACGCCCCAGGAACAAAAGGCTTTTTTCGCCTTCATCACAGGTCAAGGGCTTCCTCAACAAGGCAAGCCCCACGCAAAACAAACCACCCCCTTAAGCGGTTGCTAAAATAAGTCTCAGCTTTTAAGCTAAGGCATTATTCCTCGATTCTAAAGCTTCTATGAAACCCATCTTGACCTTACTCCTCTCCCTACTGCTGCTTGTAAACATCCCCTCTGCCGAGGCAAAGGAAGAATTCAGCGGTTTGACCGCCCAAGAAATCAATAATATCCAAATCTTTGAACGGGCTCACAACTCGGTGGTTTATGTCACCAATTCAAAAATTCGCCGCAACAGCTTTAATTTTAATATTGAAGCGATCCCCGCAGGTACGGGCACGGGTTTTATTTGGGATAAAAAAGGCCACATTGTGACCAATTTTCATGTGGTGCAGGGGGCCGATAAAATCACCATCACCTTAGCCGATCACAGTTCATGGGAGGGGAAAGTAGTCGGAGCGACACCGGACAAGGATTTGGCCTTAATCAAGATCAAAGCCCCCCCAGAACGACTCAGCCCCCTACCTACCGCCAACCCGAAACTACCTCGCGTGGGCACTAAGGTGCTGGCCATCGGCAACCCCTTTGGCTTGGACGCCACCTTGACGGTCGGGGTTGTCAGCGCTTTGGGTCGCCAGATCAACTCTGTTTCGGGGCGCGCGATTCGCGACATGATTCAAACCGATGCGGCGATTAATCCAGGGAACTCCGGCGGCCCCCTGCTCAATTCTCGGGGTCAATTAATCGGAGTCAATACGGCGATCTATAGTCCCACCGGGGCCTCGAACGGAATCGGCTTTGCCATTCCGGTCAAAACGGTTCTAAAAATCATTCCGCAATTGATGAAGTACGGGAAGGAAATTCGCCCTGTGCTGGGCTTGACCTATATGGCCGACCCTATTGCCCGGCGCTTTGGGGTCAAGGGAGTGATCATCGGAGAGATTTTACCCAATGGCCCCGCCGATAAGGCGGGCTTACGAGGAATCACTCGCAGCAACCGCGGGCAATTGATGTTGGGGGATATCATTATCGGGTTTGACGCAAGCCCCGTAACCAATAGCGATGACCTCTTGATTGTCTTGGAGCGGCACAAACCGGGGGATCAAGTCGTCATAGAAGTGGTGGGAAAGGACGACAAAAAGAGAAAGCTCCCCATCATCTTAGGAAAGCCCCAGAACCGCTAACTCAAGGAACTAAAAGTGGGTGAAAGCGCGCCCACCCAATTCAGCGACCAAGCCAAAAGGGCTTGCGAGCTTTTAGGGAATGGATCGGACGCGTTCAAGGGTGGCAGCGCAAACAAACCCTTTTGCGAACAAAAATTAAACCTCTTCTTCCTCTTTATGCTCTACGGCCTTTTTCCCCTCTGCTTTGCCCGTATCCACTTCTTTTTTAAAGTTCGAAATCCCTCGGCCCAATCCGCTGCCGATTCCAGCGAGGCGACCTGCGCCAAACAAAACCACCACAATACAAAGAATAATGGAGAGTTCTCCAACGCCTAATCCACCAATCATATCGTCTCCTGTATAAAGGAAACTCTGAAAAACGCAGAGTTTCCCAGCAAGGCGGGGATGCCTTGCCAAATCAAAAAGCGGAACTTATTGATTTTTCATTGAGGTTGTGGGTTTCATTCACAACCGAAAAGACTGAGAAACTCCAAGGAGGGAGTTTTTCAGAGGTTCCTAAAATCTAAAAATTATTCTAGCCCTTCTTACGCCCCTTTGCCAAGCAAGGGAATGTTTTTATTATCAAGGCATTACTCTAGGCTCAAAATCACTTGGGTCTTCGCTTTGGAGCAATTCTTTTTTTTCTTGGTATTGTCATCGCAAAAATCGCAGAGGTCACTCCCCCCGCAGGAACCCTTAAACCCACGGCCCACGAACAACACCCCGAGAGACATCCCTAAAACCGCCAAACTGAAAATAACCAAGGCCGCGATAAATTCTCCCATTGAGGGTCTCCTATACTTAAGCAACCTCTGAAAAACTTCTTGCCTACCGCTTGTTCAAGCGGTAGCTTCGTGCCCTTCGGGCTGATTATGGCCCTGGGGGCGCGTCGAGTTTTTCAGTCTTTTCGGTTGTGAATGAAACCCACAACCTCAATGAAAAATCAATAAGTTCCACTTTTTGATTTGGCAAGGCATCCCCGCCTTGCTGGGAAACTCCGCGTTTTTCAGAGTTTCCTTAAATTCTTTCTTATTTTAACCGTTTCATTCATTTTTGTCTTTCTTTGTTTCTTGCGGCAAATAGGGAGCAAAGGCAGGAGAATGCGCCTCTTTCAACTCAGCCCCCTCCCAATAGAGCAAATAAACCGCCAGCTTTTGGCTTTTTGCCAGTTCCAGCCCCTTTTGCGCCCCTAAAACCATCATCGCCGTGGCCCAGGCATCGGCGGTCATGCAGCTCGAAGCAATCACCGTGGCAGAAGCGAGGGTGTGGGTCACCGGTTTCCCCTTTTGGGGGTCCATGGTGTGAGAATAGCGTTTTCCCCCGACCTCAAAGAAATTTCGGTAATCCCCACTGGTGGCCATTCCCACATTGCTCAAGGCCAGCCCTAAATACAGGCTCCGTCCTTGCGGGTCAGGCCGTTCGATCCCGATCCTCCAAGGTTTGTCCCCCTTGTTGCCCTTGACCTTGATCTCCCCACCGACTTCAACCATGTAATTCATAAAACCAAAGACCTCCAACAGCCCCGCGACCTCATCCACCGCATAGCCCTTGGCCACCGCGGATAAATCAAGTTGCAGCAAGGGATCCATAACCCTCACCTCGCCTTGATCCATCCTAATTTTACTCAATCCAATATGGGCCTTTGCCCTTTGAATCGCCGCTGAAGAGGGCAACCCATGGCGGGTCGCCTTACCAAACCCCCAAAGCTCCACCAAGGGACCCACGGTAATATCCAAAGCCCCCTCAGACAAGGCACCGACCCGTAAGCCCTCTGCAATGACCGTCATGGTCTCAGGGCTAAAATGAAAGCTCGTTTTTTTGTGGTTTGAATTAAATCGACTCAGTTCAGAGGTCTCTTGATAAGTCGACATCTTCCCTTCGATCTGCGCTAAAAGCTGGTCTACCAGTTTTTGCATTGCTCCTGCCTTTGGGGCCGAAGCGCCAGCAAGATATTTGAGGGAGTAACTCGTGCCCATGCTGGCCCCTTTGAGCTCAACCAGCTCAGGGCCAGGGGGACGCTTCTCCTCACAACCCAAAAGGAACAGCAAGGAGACAAGCAAAGGAAAAAATCTAACCGCCAAAATCATCCAACAAGATGTTTTCAGGCTCTACCCCGAGGCTCAGCAGCATCTCAATCACGGCCTTATTCATCATGGGGGGGCCACACATATAATATTCACAATCTTCCGGCGCCGGATGATTCTTTAAATATTCCTCCAGCAACACATGATGAATAAATCCGGTCAAACCCTTCCAATTGTCTTCCGGCAAGGGATCGGAAAGAGCGACATGCCAACTGAAATTATCAAACTGCTGGGCCAATCCGTCGAAATCCTCAACATAGAACATCTCCCGCTTCGAGCGGGCACCATACCAAAAAGAGATCTTTCGTTTCGAATGCAGCCTTTTCAACTGATCAAAGATATGACTGCGCATGGGGGCCATCCCGGCCCCTCCACCGATAAATACCATCTCCGCGTCGGTTTCCTTGGCAAAAAACTCGCCATAGGGACCAGAAATCGTTACCTGATCCCCGGGCTTCAGGTTAAAGATGTAACTCGACATCTGCCCCGGGGGAACCGTCGGGTTATTGGGCGGAGGGCTGGCAATGCGCACATTGAGCATGATAATCCCCTTTTCCTCAGGGTAACTCGCCATGGAATAGGCACGCAATACCGGCTCTTCGACCACCGATTTATACTGCCAGAGGTTGAATTTATCCCAATCGGATCGATATTCTTCTTCTACATCAAAGTCTTTATAATCCGCCACATGGGGTGGGGCTTCAATCTGAATATAACCACCGGCGCGAAAGTCTACATGCTCGTCTGGTGGCAACTCCAACACCAATTCCTTGATAAAGGTCGCTACATTGTGATTGCTGCGTACCTTGCATTCCCATTTTTTAACCTCCAAGGCCTCGGGATTAACCTCAATCACCATATCTCGTTTCACCGCCACTTGGCAGGCGAGCCGCTCCCCGGAACGCGCTTCTTTTTTAGTAATCAGGCTCAGTTCAGTGGGGAGAATATCTCCACCGCCTGCGGTTACGATGCAGCGACACTGACCACAGGTCCCCCCGCCACCACAAGCGGAAGCCAAAAAAATACCCTCGCTGGCCAAGGTGTTTAAGAGCTTTTCGCCCGCTGCAACGAGAATGTTTTTTTCCCCGTTGATTTTGATCTTAATTTCGCCGCTTGCCACCAAACGCGATTTGGCCAGGAGGATGATAAATACCAAGGCCAGCACGATACTGGTAAACATGACGACGCCCAATAGGATCTGAGTCATGATCGATCTTTAGCTGAAGTGTTTAAAGCTGGATGCCCGAAAAGGACATGAAAGCCATCGCCATCAGTCCCACGGAAATAAAAGTAATCCCTAAGCCCTTGAGCCCAACGGGGACATCCGAATATTTTTGTTTTTCCCTAATCCCCGCCAAGGCCACGATAGCCAAGGCCCAACTCGCGCCCGAGCCCACCCCGTAAACCACGGACTCGCCAAAGTTGTAATCTCGCTCTACCATAAATAAGCTCCCTGCCAAAATAACACAGTTCACCGTGATCAGAGGGAGAAAAATACCCAAGGCCTGGTAGAGGGCCGGGAAAAAACGATCTAAGGTCATCTCTAAGATTTGCACAATCGCGGCAATCACCCCGATATAAGAAATAAAACCTAAAAAGCTCAAATCCGTATTGGGTAGCCCTGCCCAGGCCAAGGCCCCCTCTTTGAGCACCAGAGAATAGATTAGGTTATTGACAGGTACCGTAATCGCCTGCACCAAAATAACCGCAATCCCCAATCCCATCGAGGTCTCAACTTTTTTGGAGACCGCCAAAAAGGAACACATGCCCAGGAAAAACGCCAGGGCCATGTTTTCGATAAATAAGGACTTAATAAATAATGAAAGATAATGTTCGGCCATGGCTATTCCTTTTCCACCTGTTCAGGCTTGTAGGTACGCAAAGCCCAAATCAACAGACCAATAATAAAAAAGGCGGAGGGCGGCAGGATCATCAAGCCGTTGACCGTGTACCAACCCCCCTCGGTGGTGGGGGTTAAAATGTTATGCCCAAAAAGTTTACCGGAACCCGCAAGCTCGCGGATCGCGCCCACGACAAAAAGTAATGTCGAGTAACCCAATCCGTTGCCGATCCCATCTAAAAAACTCAACAAGGGGGGGTTTTTCATGGCAAAGGCCTCGGCCCTGCCCATGACAATACAGTTGGTGATGATCAAGCCCACAAATACCGAAAGCTGTTTGGAAATACTAAAGGCATAGGCTTTTAAAACCTGATCTACCACAATCACCAAACTGGCAATGATGGTCATCTGCACGATGATCCGAATGCTGTTGGGGATCTGGTTGCGAATAGCGCTGATAAACAAGTTGGAAAAAGCAGTCACAAAGATCAGCGCGACGCTCATGGCCGCGACCGTCTCTAACTTGCTGGTTACGGCAAGGGCGGAGCAGATGCCCAACACTTGCAGCATAATCGGGTTGTTGGCTAAAATAGGGTCTAACAAGACCCGTTTAGGGGTCAACTCAGCCATGGGTTTCTCCTCTTGTACGGAAGTTACGCAAAAAGGGAGCAAAGCCCTCTTCACCCAACCAGTAACGGATTAGGTTGTTGACGCCGCGAGTCGTCAAGGTCGCGCCGCCCAAGCCGTCCATTGTGGTTATGGCACCGGGTCGATTGGGATCAACCCGACCTTTGATAACGCGAATCGCCAACTGGTCATTTTGATAAATATGCTTGCCGAGCCAGCGGTTTTTCCACAGAGGGTTTTCCACCTCGCCGCCTAGGCCCGGGGTCTCACCATGGTCGTAAAAGGTAACGCCCTTCACCGTGTTGCCGTCTCCGCTCAGCGCGACAAAGGCATACATGGTAGACCACAACCCCTTTCCATAAACGGGTAGGATCAGAGTTTCAATGCGGTCGCCCTGCTTGACCAGGTAAACCTTAGCGAGCCGAGAACGACTGCGGATCTTTGCGATATCCTTATCCGCGGGAATGCTCTCTATGAGTTCCGGGTTTTTCATCGCCGCGCGAGGGTCAAAGGTGGTCGGGTCCATTTGATCGGTAAAGTGATCGGTATCCAAATCCACCAAACGAGGCTCAATCTGCTCAAAGAGCTTTTCTATATCGCCCCCAGGGACCATCAAGCCCGCCGCCTCTAAGATGTTTTTTTTCTCTTCGAGGGCCTTGTTCCGCTCTTGCAAGGGTTTTAAGGCCACGACCGAACTGGAAACCAAGACCGCGCAAACAATACAGAGTACCGTCGCAACGAGGAGGGTTCGACTAACGGAGTCCTTATGCATGGCGTAAAGCCCTCCTTTTGATATTCGCCTTTAAAACGAAGTGGTCGATGACGGGGGCAAAGATATTGCCAAACAAAATCGCCAGCATCATCCCTTCAGGGAAGGCGGGATTAACCACCCGCACCAGCAGCACCATGACCCCGATTAAAAATCCGTAATAAAATTGCCCCTTTTGGGTCATGGCCGCGCTGACCGGATCGGTGGCCATATAAACCGCGCCAAAGGCAAAACCGCCCAAAACCAAATGCCAGATAAAAGGCAAGGCAAACATGGGGTTGGTGGCGCTACCGATTTCGTTGAAAATAAAACTCATGGTCATGCCGCCGAGCAGCACGCTTAAAATAATACGCCAGCTACCGATTCCCGTAGCGATCAGCACCAGGGCCCCAAAAAGACAACCCAAGGCACTGGTTTCCCCCATGGAACCGGGAATAAAACCGATAAAGGCATCCGACCACCTGACGCTCTGCTCTAAAGCCGAAAGCCCTCCGCTAGCGGCGATGCTGAGCGGGGTCGCCCCGGAAAAACCGTCCACGGCAGTCCAAATCTGATCCCCTGAGATGGAAGCGGGGTAAGCAAAGAATAAAAAGGCCCGGCCCGTCAAGGCGGGGTTCATGAAGTTTTTGCCCGTACCGCCAAAAACCTCTTTCCCGATCACCACCCCAAAACTAACGCCTAGGGCAACCTGCCATAAGGGCATGGTCGGGGGAAGGATCAAGGGAAACAGCATTCCGGTGACTAAAAAACCTTCATTCACCTCATGGCCTCGTACAGAGGCAAAAATCACCTCCCAAAAACCACCGACAATATGCACCACCAAAAAGATGGGCACAAACCAAGCAAGGCCGTGCAGTAGATTGTCATAGATGCTGGTAGGGTCAAAACCGACCCCCAGGGCGCTGAGCAGGCTGCCGCGCCACCCCTCGATTTCGCCCAAGCCCATTCCGGTTAAGGCTTGATTGGCTTGCAGCCCCGTATTATAGACCGCCATGATAATGCAAATTTGCAACGCGATGATGACGGTAAACATCAAGCGTTTTAAGTCCAGGCCATCTCGCACATGGGTTTTGCCTTGAGTGACATCACCAGGAGTGAACAAAAGCGTATCTGCCATTTCATAAAGGGCATATAGCTTTTCATACTTTCCACCCTTGCTTACATGTGGATGAACCCGATCCAAGAGGTCGCGCAGAAATTTCATCTAGCCTTCCTTTTCAATGATCGTCAAATTTTCCCTTAAAAGAGGGCCGAAGTCGGTTTTGCCTGTATCCACGAAGGTGCAAAGAGCCAAGTCCTCTTCATCGAGTTCCAAGCAACCTAAGTCTTGGGCTTGATCGGTGTCCTTCATGACCAAAGCCCGCAGCAAATAAGTGGGTTCAATATCCAAGGGCATCACCGCCTCAAACATCCCCGTGGGCACAATGGCGCGAGGGCTGCCCTCGGTGCTGGTCGTAAAGGCCTTGGATAAAAACCGGCCATAGGGGCCCGAAGCAAAGGCCATGCTGACCGAGAATTTGGTAAACCCCGGGGCTTGCCAGCCCATAAAAACCCGCTCTCTCCCTTCTGCCAGAGCCGTTACCTGCAAACTAAAGCGACCTAGATAAGCCAGTTCCCCTTGAGCTTGATGCCCCCAAAAAGGAGAGCCGGAAATGACCCGATTCTCTCCAACGCTCAACTCCCCTTGAGTGAGTTGATCCAAGTTGGCGCCAATTCGGGTGCGCAGCAAACGAGGCTCTTTCACTTGGGGCCCCGCCAAGGAGACCACTCGGTCCGTAAAGAGTTTACCGCTTTGAAAGAGATGGCCGATGGCGATAGCGTCTTGATAATTCAAGTACCAAACGCTTTTGTCGTGATGAACGGGGTCTAAAAAATGAATGTGGGTGCCGCTCAAACCGGCGGGGTGCTTGCCGGCGAACTTAACCGGGGTAACACCCGGTAAACGCACCGTAGGGGCCCATGCCCCCCCGCCGTAGCAGAGGTAAGTCTTGCCCTGGGTAAGCTTTTTCAAAACCATCAGGCCCCGGCAAAAGGCCTCGGTCTGCTCTAAAAGGTAATGGGTCGGATCCGCCGCGAGAGGGTTGGTATCCATGGCGTTGACAAAAATCGCCGCGGGAATCGCCTCCACCGCCGGGGACTTCGAAAAGGGACGGGTTCGCAAGGCGGTCCACAAACCCGATTCAATCAGTTGTTTGCGTACCGTAGCGGGGTCGAGCTTTTCGATTTCCTTGTCATCGAAAGCGGGAAAGGTCACTTCTTCTTCTTGCCGGCTTAAGTCAATCACTACGCTCAACAGGGCTCGCTTCTCCCCTCGGTTGATGGCGCTGACCTTCCCCCCGCCTGGAGAGGTAAACATCACGCCGGGATTTTTTTTATCCTCAAAAAGGGGCTGACCCTTTTTCACGCTATCGCCGACCTGCACCAGCATAGTCGGCTTCATCCCATTGTAGTCCGGGCCCAAAAGGGCTACCTGCGAGACTTGGCGCCCCGAAGAAATCGTTTGAGTGGGTTTGCCTGTAATGGGCAGGTCCAGGCCTTTTTTGATCTTGATCATATTGCCTTAATCCAATAGTCACGCATCCATTGCGGAGATTAGTCTCCAATTTAAGCATAGCTTCATAGAAAAAAAAAGAACAAACTCGGCCAGAAACTGAAGTTTTTCCCCTTCTTTTCTCTTTTTGTTCTAAGTTGCATAGGCCTTATTCGTCTCAAAAACGGAAAAAGACCTCCTGCCAGCTTGTGCTTTGCAAAGTGGTTCCACTGCACTAAAGTGGAACAGAAACCGATGCTTAGCACCGGATACAGCAAATTGCAAATTAATGAATCTGAATATTCAAAAAATCATCGACTCTTCCAAGGTTCAAGGAACCCTATTGCAGATTCTGCTTTTTACCCTTGCTTTAGCCACCTTGGCCCCTTTATGGGTCATGGCCGTAACCAGTTTGATCTCCGGCGCGGGGGAATTGTGACTCCATTCTTTTTGGCCCAACCTCAAAGATTTAACCTGGAAAAACTACAGCGAAGTTTGGACAGAGGGAAATTTTGGAATCTATTTTTTCAACAGCCTCATCGTCACCTTAGCCATCACCCTGTTCAACCTGCTCTTTGATTCTCTGGCGGCCTATGCCCTAGCCCGGAGAGAGTTCCCCCTCAAGGGGCCCTTGATGGTGCTGATCTTAGCGAAATTGATGATCCCCGCCGCTGTTTTGATGGTCCCGACCTTTGTCTTAATCAAGGGGATGGGGCTCTACGATAGCCACTTGGCCCTGATTTTACCGATGGTAGCAGAGACCTTCGGGATTTTTTTACTCCGCCAATACATGCTCAGCCTACCCAAGGAGTTGGAAGAAGCGGCAAGGCTGGAAGGAGCATCGGACTTTTATATCTTTTTCACCTTGATTCTCCCCCTCTGCCGACCCGCCTTGGCCGTGGTCGCCATCCATTCGGTGCTGGTGAGTTGGAATGCCTATATCTACCCCTTAATCCTCACCAGTTCCGACAGCATGCGCACCCTTCCCCTAGGAATCGCCTTTTACCGGGCAAGCCACGCGGGGGTGGACGCGGGGCACCTGATGGCGGGCAGCATGATCGCCAGCCTGCCGGTGATTTTGACTTTTTTGGTTTTTCAAAAACAGATCATCAAGGGCCTCACCCAAGGCGCGGTAAAGGGCTGAACCCATGGAAGGCTTAGGGGAGTTTTTCTACGCCACCGAAGGGGAGGCCATTCAACATTATCTATTAAGCTTCGGGGCCTGGGCCGCGGCAGTGAGTTTCGCCTTGATGCTCTTGCAGGCCTTGATCGCCCCCTTGCCTGCCTTTGCGGTCACCTTAGGCAACGGGCTTTTATTCGGCTTCTTTTGGGGTGGATGTTTAAGCCTGCTCAGCGGAGTGGCGGCCGCTTTTTTGGGCTATGAACTGGCTCGGGCCTTAGGCCGGGGTTGGGTTCAGGGCAAATTGGGCGAAAAAAGGTTTTTGCAGGCGCGGCGCTGGGTCGAGCGCTGGGGAATCGGGGCCTTGGTGGCCCTGCGCTTGATCCCCTTTCTCCCCTTCGACCCCTTGAGTTATTTCCTGGGTTTAAGCCCCATGAGTCGGCGGAGCTTTCTGCTTGCCAACCTAGTGGGGCAAGCGCCGGGGGCTTTTTTCTACGCTGGGGTGGGGGCAGGGCTGGCACAATTTTAGATGCCGCTGGATCATTCCTGGCTGCCGGAAACCTTGCCTTGAGGCACAGGAACTCACTAAAAATAAAAAGCCGCGCAGCCGCAAGGCCCCAAAAACCTCTAGCCCTGCCCCCTCTGCCGGCAAGCTTGAGAACAATAAAGCTTCCCGCCTTTTTTCAAACTCTCCTCTTCCTTGACCCAGGTGCCGCAGACCGTACATGGCACTAATTTGTTTTCTTTTTTGATCTCCGGCCTGGGGGCGCCAAAAAGACTCCGCAACTTTTTGCGCGCCAGCGCCTTGACCAGCCGATAGCCGAAATACAAAGCAACGATAAAAATAAAAATCTTAATCAACATGGAAGCCGACCCAGGTTTTGCAGCAATTGGGCCAGCAAGGCAAAATCCTTGATCCCCGGGGATTCTTCCACTCCGCTCGAAAGATCCAATCCGTAAAGTTGTACCGCCCGCGTCGCCCGCACTACATTTCCCGGGGTCAGCCCCCCCGCCAAGATCACCTTGCAGCGCAGGCTTGCCGCTTGAGCCAAAGACCAGTCAAAGGGTTTCCCCATGCCCCCGACCCCTTGATCCGAATAAGCGTCGAGCAGCACAAACTCCAGCCCCAAGGCCTCAATCTCGGCTAAATCCCCCGCCTCTTTCACCCTCAAGGCCTTCAACCAGGAAACCCCGACCCGGTCCAACTCATCCAAATAGGCACGCCCCTCAGAGCCATGCAATTGCGCCAATCCCAAGCCCGTGGTTTGCATGATCTCAATCAGGCGATCTAAAGGCTGATCCACAAAAACCCCTACGGACTGCTGCAAAGGCCCCACGGCCCGCGCCAAGCGTTTCAGTTGGGCCACTTCCACATGACGGGGCGATGCGGCATGGTGGATAAAGCCCACCGCGTCAATCGCCAAGTTCGCCGCTGCCTTAACCTGTTGGACCTGGGTAAAGCCGCAAATTTTTAAACGAGGCAAACTCATAACCCCTCCACTAAAGAAGGGATCAGGCTACCGGGGTCTTGCGCCCTCATCAAGACTTCTCCAACTAAAACCGCATGATAACCAGCGGCATACAGAGTTTGGCAATCTTTCGCGTTGCCAATCCCCGATTCGCTGACCCGAATCACCCCTTCTGGAAACCGAGGCGCCAAGCGCAAGCTGGTGTCTAAACTGGTTTCAAAAGTCTTTAAATTGCGGTTATTCACCCCGATCAGCTTTGCCCCCACCTCTAAAGCGCGGTCTTGCTCTTCCTCGTCATGCACCTCTACCAGCACGCTCAGGCCAAAACTCAAGGCCAAGCGATGGAAGTAATCGAGCTGCTTTTGGGATAAACTCGCACAGATCAAGAGAACCGCGTCCGCGCCCATTTCATAAGATTCTCGGATCTGGCGCGGGTCCACCATAAAATCTTTGCGTAAAATAGGGAGTTGAACCACGGCCCGAATCGCCTTTAAGTAATCCGCGTGGCCTTGAAAATAATTCTCTTCAGTTAAAACGCTCAAACAAGCCGCGCCCTGTCGGGCGTAGCTGCGGGCAAACTCGAGGGGGAAAAAATCTTTGCGGATCAACCCTTTAGAAGGGCTCGCTTTTTTAACCTCCGCAATGACCGAAAGCCCGCCCCCCGCCAAAGCCCCGATAAAATCCAAGGGCACCCGCTCATCTCGAGGGCCTTTGAGCAGGTCAGATTCGGCCATATGACCCAAACGGGCATCGACCTCCAACCGCTTATCCCGATTGATCCGCGCTAGAATATCGCTCATGCAAAACCGTTGGAAACCTGGATGAGCCTCTCTAGAGCCTGCAACCCCACTTGCTCGCCCAACAGGGCTTCTGCCCGCTGAAAGGCCTCTTTAAAGTTCAGCCCTTCAGCGGCGGCCAAGACAAAACCCGCGTTCAGCGCGACCACTTCTCGCTTAGGGCCTCGCAACGCCCCCCCAAGAATCTCGCGGCAAGTCACGGCGTTTTCCGCCGCGCTGCCTCCGGCAATCTCTGTGAGCGGCACCTTTTCATAACCAAACATCTCCGGGTCGAACTCGAATTCCTCAATCTCTCCGTTCGGGGCCAAATGGGCTACCAGGGTATTTTCGCTCAGAGCGACCTCATCAAAACCGGAAACCCCACTGACCACAAAACCGGATTGAACCCCCAAGCCCTTTAATACCCTGGCCATCACCCCGACCAATTGAGGGTCAAAGAGCCCTAAAACCTGTACATTCGCCCCTGCCGGATTGGTCAAGGGCCCCAACAGATTAAACAGAGTGCGCACCCCCAACTCTTTTCTCACCGGCACCACATGCCTCATGGCCGAATGCAGGGCAGGGGCAAACAAAAAACCGATCCCCGCCTGGTCAATACATTGCCCCACCTGCTGCGGGGTTAGGTCGATTTTCACCCCCAGCGCCTCCAGCACATCGGCGCTACCCGAGCGAGAAGTCATGCTCCGGTTGCCGTGCTTGGCTACCTTATGCCCCGCGCCGGCCATCAACAAAGCGACGGTAGTCGAAATATTGATGCTCCCCGAGGCGTCCCCCCCCGTGCCGCAGGTGTCGACCACCTGCGCGTAGTCCGCCGCAATCGGAGTCGCCTTTTCTCGCATCACTTGCGCAAAAACCGTGATTTCTTCCGCTGTTTCCCCCTTCATGCGCAAGGCCACTAAAAAGGCCGCCATGACCGGAGGGGAAAGTTCCCCCCCCATCAAGGCCTCCATGAGGGTTCTTGCCTCTGAACTGGTCAAATTTTCTTTCCGAATTACCTTTTCCAGTAGTCCTTTCATGATTTATCGTTTGCTGGGGTTGACCTTTTAAAATAAAGAAAAAACGCTTAAAAATCAAGGCTTGATTGAAGGAGCTTATTTCATGGCCAGATTGAAAAGTTTCCATTGCTTTTTTTGATTTTTTTAAGATATTATCTATTGTCATGCAGAGCCAATCAAAATTAATTTCTTCTTAATGGAGCAGCCATGCCTCTTCTGACTTGGAACGAAAACCTAAGTGTTAAAATTCTCTCTATCGACAATCAGCACAAACGATTGATTGATTTAATCAATCAACTGCAAGACGCCATGTCTAGTGGAGACTCGCGTTCGGTCTTGGGTGAGATTTTCGATGGTTTACTGAATTACACGATTGAGCATTTTAAGTTTGAGCAAGACCTTTTTGCAAAGTACGGGTTCCCCGGTGCCGAGGACCACATTAAAGAACACGACCAATTCACCCAAAAGGTAGGCGACCTGCACAAGCAGTTTGTAGGGAGCAGCAACTTCATGATCGGGGTGGATGTAATGAAGTTCTTGACCGACTGGTTGGTCAACCACATCCAAGGGGTTGATAAAGGTTATTCTGACTTTCTGATCGCCAAAGGGGTCAAATAACTTTCAGTTCGCGACCCCGCAACCCGGCAAAGCGCATCGAAGAAAGCGCCTACTCGACAAAACTTGCGGGGCCTCGGCTCTCTCCAGCACCCCCTTCCAGACCGGAAATAAAAATTAGGTTGCCCCGTGGAAAAGGCCTCACTCAAGAGGTCCAGGCCCGCAAAGCGATTCACTTAAGGACCCCTCTGAAAAACTCCTTGCCTACCGCTTGCTCAAGCGTTAGGTTCGTGCCCTTCGGGCTGATTATAGCCCCTGAGGCGCATTGAGCTTTTCGGTCTTTTCGGTGGGGAATGAAATCCACAATCCCAACGCGAATCAACAAGTACCACTTTTTGATTGGGCAAGGCATCCCTGCCTTGCCGGGAAACTCCGCGTTTTTCAGAGTTTCCCTAAAACAAATCGGCACACCTTACGCCCTTCCCGGATTGCCTTGTTTTACCAGCGCTCCAGCAGCTCCCCCAAATCAAAACATCCCCGACTTTCAACAACAAGCGCCGCTAAAACTATTCGTTGAAACCTGTCGGCTTTTGCCAGCCGAGCCGTTTCAAAACCGCCTCGACAATGCGCTGCGAGAGCTGGGTCATCTCTGTCAAGACATCCTGCCTTTTGAGCCAGCGAGGGTCTTCTTCAATGGCCAAACAATGAATGCAGGTGGTTAAATATTCCAAAATCAGACTGGGCTGAGGGCTGTAATCCGCATCAAAAAGCTCCTGCAATGGTTTTTGCTTCAACTCGGTCAGCAAAGCGACCCGCTCTTCCTCATTTTGCGGCAAAACTAAACGGGACTCCTCTAAGCCAAAATGCCTTAAAGCATTTTTCCATAACAGGGGAAGGAATTTTTTAGCCGGGAATTGCGTGTTGAGAGGCGCCAAAAAAGGCTCTTTGTCTGTTCCCTGACCCCCAGCCTCTTTTTCATCCTTGGCCTCTACTACCTTTTTATTTTGAGCGTAGTAAAAAAGTTTTCTTGCTTCCATCGGGTCATCGACGGAAATCCCAAATTTAAGAAAAAGAGGCCTCCTCTCGTAACCCATCCACAACTCGTCAAAAAACCGCTCACTCGCGCCCAGTTCTTCAAACAGGTTGATCATGCTCATGTTTAGGGCGAGCATACTTGCCGCGTCCCAAAGCCCGCTCTCGGTTCGTTCCTTGGCCTTGTTTAAAATCGCGTCCGCCTTAGCGAAGAAACCTTGCGGGTCTTTGTCGGGTCGAATCCCTCGTTTAAACATAAAACTATGGATTTCCCGCTCTACATCCTCTCGTTGCAAACCGATAAACATGCGGTGGTTTCTCACCATGCCAACGACCTGCAAGGACTCTTTGGTTTTGTTTTTAAAAGAAAAAATAAAAGGCAGGGTTTTGCCATGCAAGGCCAGGGCAACCTGATCGGCCTTGCGCCAGAGATTGGGGAAACTAATGGCCGGGGAAGCCGGAATATGCTGACCGTAAGAAAAGCCCTTCTCGCTGATATCACATAAGGAATAGGACTTACTCCCCACTTGAGCGGTGATCCCTAAAATATCATGGCTCAACAGATCAAGGCGATCCGGTCGATTTTTATATTTACGGTTGCCCAGGCGAATCTTCCCCAACGCCTCGGGCAGGCTTTTTTCACCAGATACCTTTTGAAAGCTTTTTGAGAGCGTTTTGCTGGATTGCAATTTTTTCTCGCCTTGGGCAATCTCTTGGGCTCCCATAAGTTCCTCGCCGCATGTAAATAGGGTATTTAACCTAAAAGCTAATTGTACTGGGCAAAAAATTCAAGCTAAAAGTCCCTTTCGCTTCCTATTCCATTTAGATCTAGCTATCCTGGCCAACCAACCTCTTTTAACTTTTCCTCCATCGCCCTTTGCATGAATTGAAATACCCTTTTGTTCAAATCCTCTTCCTCTATGTCCAGGTTGCCCAAGCCTAAAAAAGTTTCAAATAGAAATTGATGGCACACCACTTCCGCGCGCCGAAAATCCTGGTCAAAAATTTCTTGCAAAGGTTTTTCGGCCATCTCCATGCGCAAATCCGAAGAGAGCGGCTCTAAAAAAGGAAGGGGCAATCGCAAGGAAGGGTCTAGCTTAAAATAAGCCAACCCCAAACCCCAGGCATGCTGCAACAAGTCAGAGGCCGTAAAGCGCTCCTCCAGCAATTCCAAAAAAAGCGCTTTGCTTGCTTGCCTGGCCTGAGATAAGGCGATTTCACTGGGTTTAAGCTTTTTTTCCCGCACCGCCAAGGTAACGCTTTCTTCCAAGGCGTCCACCTCTTCTGTGGCGGTGACATCGGAAAAAGAAGGCTCTAGAGATCGATAATGCTCATGCAGCTTCGTAAACCGAGCCAATTGCCGCGCTTCATTGGGGTCGTCAATGGCAATCCCGAACTTGATATACAACGGCCTTCGTTCATAGCCTTGCCAAAGCCGATCAAAATCCGCTTGCGTGGCACCCAACTCTTCAAAAAAATTGATTAAAGAAATATTTAAAGCCAGCAAACTGGGCATGCTCCAGTTTTTACTATAGGCCAAACGGCGCGCCTTATCGAGCAAAGCCTCTGCTTTGGCGTAACGATGCAAGGGGTCGTCTTTGGGAATGCGATGCAAAAATAAAAATTGTTTGAGCTCTTTGGATACATCTTCCAGCGAAAGCCCAAAAAACAACCGATGATTGCATACTCGGCCATGCACCCGCAGCACCTCCCCCTCCGACTCCCCACGAAAATAAAAGGAAATGGGCAAAACCTTGCCGTGCAGATTGCCCCCGCTCGCCTTGACCCGTTCCACCTCCATCGGCAATGAGGCGCGCGCCTTTAAGGGGATATGCTGAGCGTAAGAGAAGCCTTTGGCGCTAATATCGCAAAGGGAATAGGATCGACTCCCCACCTGAGCGGTGAGTTGGGTGAGATCATGGCTCATCAAATCAAGCCTGGCCGGCCTTTGAATGCTCGGGTGCCCATGGGCGATGCGGTCAAATTTCCCCGGAGTACGAGGGGCCGCGCCGGGGTGCTGGAAGTTTTTTACTAAATCCTTCGAGGATTGCATGGGGGAAACTTACAAGAATCGGAGTGAAATAAATATATTTATGTTAATATAAACCCTATGATTCCGCAAGATAAAAGAGATTTTCTAAATATGATACTCCGGTCTTTGCCCTAGCTTAGCGGCGGCCTCTTTTTCCTCTCCCAGTCCCCTTCTTCGCCTTCTTTTCGCTCAGCCATTCTAAGGCTTGCTCTAGGGTCACCGATTCGGGGGTCACATCCTTCGGCAAGCTCGCGTTGGTTTTCCCATGTTTTACATATAAACCATAGGGGCCGTTAAAAATTTGTATCTCCTGCGCGTCTTCCGGGTGCTTGCCGAGGTCGCGCAGGGCTTCACTGGCCTTTTTACGCCCTCGTTTTTCTTGCGCCAAGAGCTCTAAGGCTCGCTCTAGCCGAATCGCAATAATACTGTCTTCCTTGGTTAAACTGCGGAAATCCTTGGTACCGTCTTCTTTTTCATGCACCGTATAAGACCCAAAACGACTGATTCCCACCTTAACCGGCCCCCCCTCGGGGTGCATCCCCAAGGTGCGAGGAAGGGAGAGAAGAACCAAGGCGGTATCCATGTCCACTTCCGATTCCTTCATCCCCTTCGGCAGGGTCACCCGTTTCGGTTTCGGCTTGCCTTCTTCCACCTCGCCAAGCTGCACATAAGGGCCATAGGCTCCATTGAGCAAAAAAACAGGCAATTGCAACTCGGGATGAATCCCCAACTCTTCATTGCCCTTTTCTTTTTGCATAAAGATCAGGTCGACCTTTTCTTGGTCCAATTCAGCGGGACTGATCTCCGGGGGAATGCTCGCCGTTTTCTTTTCCTCACCCTCGACCTTTTCCAAATAAGGGCCAAAACGGCCAATGCAAATATCCGCGTTCAACTCTGAAAAACGCAAATGACGAAACTCACTCGCTTCGATCTGCTCGGTTTTGGCCAAGGTACGCTCTGCCAAGCCCTGCTTGCCCAAATAGAATTTTTTTAAATAGGGGAGCCATTCGCTCTTGCCGCTGGCGATCTGGTCTAGCGTTTCTTCCATAGTGGCGGTAAAATTCGTGTCCACCAATTCAGAGAAGTGATTCTCCAACAGGTTGACCATGGCAAAGGCGACAAAAGTGGGCACCAGGGTATGACTGGCCACCTTGACATAGCCCCGGTCTTGAATGGTTTCAATAACCGTGGCATAGGTACTGGGACGACCGATCCCCTCGGTTTCCAACTTTTTGACCAGGCTCGCCTCGGTAAAACGCGCCGGGGGTTTCGTTTCGTGCCCTTTGGGCTCTAAATCGGCTAGCTTGAGCCTTTCTCCCGGCTTTAACTCGGGCAGAGGGCTCTCTTTGTTTTCCAGTTCTTGAGCCGGGTCATCGCTCCCTTCCACATAGGCGCGAAAAAACCCGGGAAACAAAATCCGGCGGCCCTGGGCACGGAAAATACAATCTTCCGCCTCAATGCGCAAGGTCACATGAGAGAGCTGGGCTTCTTTCATCTGGGTGGCGACGGTTCGCTTCCAAATGAGGTCGTAGAGTTCCAATTCATAACCACTCAAGCCCGTCTTTTCGGGCAAGACAAAGGTGGCCCCAGCAGGGCGAATCGCCTCGTGCGCCTCTTGGGCGCCTTTGGATTTACTGGTAAACACCCGTGGTTTGGGGGTTAAGTACTCTTTCCCGTAACGACTGGACACGCATTTGCGTGCCGCTGACATGGCCTGATCAGAGAGGTTGACCGAATCGGTTCGCATATAGGTGATAAAACCCTTTTCATAAAGGGCCTGCGCCACCTGCATGGCGCGACGGGGGCTGAGCCGCAGCTTTCGGGCCGCTTCCTGCTGCAAGGTCGAGGTGATAAAAGGGGCAGAGGGTTTTTGTTTCGATTGCTTTTCTTCTTGATCCAAGACCTTCCATTCCGCTGTTTCTAAACGCATGGCCAGCTCTCGCGCCTGTTTTTCACCCAAGAGCAAAACCTCTTTGCCTTGCTTGATTTGACCCGTATTTTCATCAAAATCCGCGCCAATCGCCAAACGCTTGCCGCCAACCGAGTAGGCTTGCGCGTCAAGCGAATTTTTCCCCTTGCCCAACTTGGCTAAGAGATCCCAGTAACTGCCTTTTTTAAAGGCCATGCGCTCCCGCTCTTTTAAGACCAACAAGCGCACCGAAACCGATTGCACCCGGCCCGCTGAAATCCCGGCGGCTACCTTCTTCCAGAGTAGGGGGCTTAAGGTATAACCGACCAAACGGTCTAAAATGCGCCTTGTTTCTTGGGCATGGACTAAGTCCATGTCGATCTCGCGAGTATGGTCTACCGCCTCTTGAATCGCTTCCTTGGTGATCTCGTGAAACACCATTCGCTTAATGGCAATGGGTTTTCTCTTGGGCAAATCCGCCCTTAAGACCTCTAAAAGGTGCCACGAGATGGATTCCCCCTCGCGGTCTTCATCGGTCGCGAGAATCAATTCATCTTTTCCCTTCAGTTTCGCTTTGATCTCCCGAATGACCTTGGCCTTGTCTTTGGGAATAATATAAAGAGGCTCAAAGTTTTTTTCCGTGTTGATCCCCAATTGAGCCCAGGCCTTTTCATTCTTTTTGATCTCTTCGGGAATATCGGCGGCCGATTGGGGGAGGTCTCGAACATGACCCATGCTGGCAATAACCTCATACCCCTTCGGAAGAAAATCCTTGATCGTTTTCGCCTTGGTGGGCGACTCGACAATAACCAATGCACTCATGCGGGACTTATTACTTTAATATTTTAGAAAAGGAAAATCGAATCCAAGAGATAAGGCGAAACGCTCCCCCTTTGTCAAGCCTCAAGGGAAATAAAAACCCTTCTTCAACCCTGGCTTTGGCTGGAGCGCGTTTCTAAATCTTCCCAACGGGCATAAAGCTCCTCCAGGTGATCTTTTTCTTTCCTCACCGCCTCATAAGCCTCTTGCAGGGCTGCCGGGTTGCCGGCTAAATCGGGATCGAGCAGGGCTCTTTCCCGCTCTTGCCAACGCAGTTCTTGTTTGTGAATCCGCTCTTCGATTTTTTTGAGTTCTTTTTGCTCTTCATAACTCAAGCCGGACTTGTTTCCCTTCCCCAAGGCCGCCCCTTCCCGATTCGGTTCGGATAGAGGTCGGTTTTGCCGACTCTGCCATTGGTCGAAGTCGGGAAAAAAACCAGCCCCTCCTTGGCCATCTAAGGCTAAGATTTGGGTAGAGACTTGCTGGAGCAAAAAACGGTCGTGGGTCACTAAGATGATGGCCCCGGGGAACTCGCTCAAGGCCTCTTCCAAAACCTCTAAAGCGGGGATATCGAGGTCGTTGGTCGGCTCATCCAAAAGGAGCAAGTCCGCCGGAGAAAGCATCAACTGAGCGATCAAAACCCTGGCCTGCTCTCCTCCTGAAAGGCTCCCCACCGGTTGCTCCAAGCGGTCGGCGGCAAACAAAAAACGCCGGGCCCAAGAATAAACATGGATCGACTTCCCTTGATACACCACCGCGTCCCCCTCGGGGCAAAGTGCCCGGTATAGGGTTTCTTCTGAGTTGATTTGGCCGCGGTTTTGGTCAAAATAGATCACCCGCAAATCAGCCGCCCGTTTCACCCTGCCCTGATCGGGCTCCAACTCGCCCTGCACCAGCCGCATGAGGCTCGACTTGCCCGAGCCGTTCGGCCCTAAAAGCCCCAAGCGATCCCCCGGGCCGAGTTTGAATTTCAACCCCTCAAACAATCGGCTCCCGCCCAAAGACTTCCCTAGGTTATAAGCTTCCACCAGCCGTTTGGTATTCCGCGCGGTATGCACAAACTCGATCCCCGCCTTGGCCTGGGCTCGGTTGAGCCCCTTTAGGCGGCGCAGCTCGGCTTGCAGGCGATGCGCCTCGTCAATGCGGTAACGGGCTTTGGTGGTCCGCGCTTGAGGGCCTTTGCCCAGCCATTCCTTTTCTCGCTTTGCCTTATTTCTAATGGAACTTTCCTGTTTTGCCATCCCTTCTAAATACAGGGCTTTGCGCTCAATAAAATCCGCGTATCCGCCTTGTACCTCGAAAAATCCCTTTTCATAATGGTGGCTCAACTCAAGAAGGCGGCTCACCCCCCGCTCTAAAAAAGCGCGATCGTGACTCACTAAAACAAAGGCAAAGGCCGGGGCCCGGAGCAACTCTTCAAGCCAAATGATCCCTTCTAAATCCAAATGATTGGTCGGCTCGTCCAAAAAAAGCAGGTCCGGCTCTTGGATCAAGACGGTCAAAATGTGCAACCGCTTTTTCCACCCCCCAGAAAGCTCGCCCACCTTTTTATTTAAATCCGGAAATTTCGCCTCTTCCAAAAGCTCAATCACCTTCGCCTCCTCCCACAGGGGTTGAAAGGGGCTTAAGGTCTCCACCAAACCGGATGCTTCGGAAAAATCAGAGCGTTGGGAGAGATAAACCCGCTTGATTCCCTTTTGAAAAACCAATTCCCCCTCGTCTGCCTCTTCCAATCCCGCCAAGAGTTTTAAGAGCGTCGACTTCCCCGAACCATTGGCCCCAATCAACCCCAAGCGCTCACCGGGAAAAATACCCAAAGTGATCTTTTCAAATAGTGGATCGCCGCCAAAAGACTTCGCGATCTCTTTACAACTGGCTAGGGGGGACAAAGACATAAAAGGGGTACCTGCAAAAACTTAAGAGTGCCCGGGTCGCAGGGGCTTGGCAAGGGGGAAAGCCCCCCATTTTGACCAAAAGCGCTGGAACTGCTATGCTGAAATCTTTTATACCTTACAACAAAGTGAATACAACCAAACCTTGGCTGAAATGAGTGGCTCTTTTTTTAGGGAAAAAACCTAATCAAGAGTTAGGCAACGCGCTTCGCGCTGGCCTACTTGCGCGAGCAAGAGCCCTGGGAAGCTAAGGAAAAAGGAATGAACCATACCAATTATCAAATCGAAAACTGGAAACATCAATTACAAAACTCAATTCGCACCAGAGAAGAACTCGCCAAATGGATCCATATCTCCCCTGAAGAAGAGGCGGGGATTCAGGCCCTTTCCCATACCCGCTGGTCCATCACCCCTTACTACGCCAGCTTGATGGACCCAGATGACCCCAATTGCCCGATCCGCAAGCAGGTCATCCCCTCCATTCACGAAAAGGAAAACCGCTACGGCATGGACGATTACCTGATGTTTAAGGAAAATCGCCGTGATGAAGCCGATATCAGGCCCGATGCCATTGGCCGCCAGTACAAAGACCGCATCGCCTTTACGGTCACCGACCGCTGCGGCATCTATTGCAGGCACTGCTTCCGCAAAGAGGTGGTGGTGGATCAGGAGATACAGCTCCGTTTTGATGTGGACGAAGGCATAGCCTGGATCAGCGAGCATCCAGAAATCCGCGATGTCTTGATCACCGGGGGGGACCCCTTGATGCTGTCGGACGACAAATTAGAATACCTGATCCGCAAGTTGCGCGAGATTCCCCATATCGAGATGATCCGTTTTGGCTCGCGTCTGCCGGTCGTGTTGCCACAGCGAATTACCCCAGGTTTAAAGCGGGTCTTGGGCGGCTTTCACCGGGTTCCCATCTGGCTCAATACCCAGGTCAACCACCCCAAGGAAATCACCCCCCAACTCGCTCACGCGGTCTATGATCTCTTAAGCTGCGGGGTCAATGTGGGCAATCAGATGGTTCTGCTGAAGGGGATCAACGATGATGACGCCACCTTTAAAAAACTACATTTAAAACTCTTGCAGGCGCGGATTCGCCCCTATTATGTCTTTTATTGCGAGCCCGCGCCGGGGATCGACCACTTTCGCACCTCGGTAGAGCGAGGCGCGGAATTGATTCGAGACAATTTGCGGGGGCACACGACGGGCTTGGCCCAGCCGATGTATGTGCTGGCGACCAATATCGGTAAAATCCCCCTCATGCCCGACTATTACATCCAAGAAAAAACCGAAGAACATTATATCTTAAAAAACCATCGGGGGGAGACGACCACGATCCCCAATATTCCCGAAGTGGAATAAGCTTCCAAGGGTAAAGAGGGCCTCGGCCCTCTTTACCCCGAAATATTCGGTTGATTTTTAAGGTACTAGGGCTTTTTCTCAAAAAGTTTTTTCACTCCCCGGGCAAAGCCCTTTTTTGGCGGCCCGGTTTCTTGTGGGGGGTCTGCCTCCACTTGAGTCGGATGAACCGTTTCTTCCATTACCGGGGCCGCTTCCCCAGCCGGAGCCTTCAAGGCGAGGTAGCCCCACTTGGCCGGAGACCGCGCCCAAGCCAGCAGCCCCTCCCATTTGCCCAACCAATATTTTTTGCCGGTATCAATCAAGGAATAACAAACGGGCACCACGATTAAGGTCAAGCCCGTGGCCACCCCCAAACCGTAGATCACCGTTCGCGCCATGGGCACCCACATGGCGCCGGACTCCGACCCAAGATGAATAATGCCGGGGCGATAAAAATTGATGTCCAACCCGATGGTGATGGGAAAAAGCCCCAGCATGGTGGTAATGGCCGTCAGCAAAACCGGGCGAATGCGCAGCATTCCCGCCAGCACAATCGCCTCTCTCCGCTCCATTCCCTTTGCCCTGAGCTGATTGATATAATCAATTAATACAATCGCGTTATTTACCACCACTCCGGCTAGGCTGATGGTTCCAATCCCACCCATCATAATACTTACCGGGCTTTGATGGATGATCATCCCTAAAAAAACCCCCATAAAGGAAAGAAAAACGCTGATCATAATGATCAAAGGGAGCAATAGAGAATTAAATTGCAATACCAAAATCAAGAAAATCAAAAAGATGGCAATGAAAAAAGACTTGCCCAAATATTGTTGCATTTCCTTGCGACTTTCATTCTCCCCTGTATATTCAATACGATACCCCTTAGGCAGAGGAAAGTCTTTGAGGTTTTTTTGTACCTTTTTCAAGGCGTTGGGGCCGCTGATTCCCTCCACATCCGCGCTGATGGTGATGACCGTTTTGGAATCAATATGGCGAATACTGCCTTTGGAGGCCGTGGGGAGGATCGTCGCCAGCTCGGCAAGGCTGACGGATTGGCCCTGCGGGGTTTTGACATAAAGCCGCTCAATATCGTTCAAAGAGGTCCGATGCGCCTCATCCAACCGCACGATAATATCATATTCTTCCTTGCCGATCCGATAGGTACTCACCTTGCGGCCATTAATCGCCGTGCGAATGATCCCCGCCACCTCGCGGGTATTCAACCCCAGTTTCGCAATCTTGATCCGATCCAGCTTGATTTGAATCTCGCTGCGGGTGCTGGTGAAGTCGTCACTGAGATTCACCAAGCCTGGAATCGCCTTGATTCGCTGCTGAATTTCCAAACTCAATTCCTTCATTTGAGTTAAGTCATTGCCGTACAACTCCAGATTGACCGCCTTGCCCGAAGGGGGGCCCCGACTGGGTTTGGACAAGGTAAAGCTGCCCCCCGTAAACTGTTCCAGCAGAGGGCGAATTTGCGCAATCACCTCACTGGGTTTCACCGTCCACTCGCTCCAATCTGGAAAACTCAAGGTAATATGGCTTAAATGGGTCGTACTTCCCGAATCGCCACCCGAACCCTGCCGCTGGCCGATATTGGCCACTACGGCGTCGGTAGCGGGCCAAAAGGGCTTGATGACCGCCTCCACCTGCCGTACCAGCCGATCACTGGTTTCTAAGGTACTGCCAAAGGGAGCCTTGATCTCAATGGTCGAACTCCCGGGCTCAGAGGTGGGAAAAAATTCCACCCCCGCCCGTTGGAACACCACCCCGATATAGATTCCCGCCAACAAAACCCAGAGGCCGAGCATCGCGAAAACCACCTTCCAACGATGATCCAACGACCAGACCAAGGCCTTTTTGTATTGTCGCAACCAAAGCGAACCATCGGAGAAATGATCTTCTCCCACCAACTTTAATTTTTTCGGGTTTTTCATCATCAACCCGCACAAAACGGGGTTAAAGAGCAAGCCCACAACTAAACTACAGGTTAGGGTAATGATCAAGGTCTTGGGCAAGAAACTCATGAACTGCCCCGAGATACCGGGCATAAACAACAAAGGGGCAAAGGCCGCCAAGGTGGTAAGGGTGGAAGTGATCACGGGAACCGCGACCTCACCGACCCCTAAACGGGCCGCCTCCATGCGAGGCAGCCCCGACTCCAGATGACGATAGATGTTCTCCACCACCACAATGGCGTTATCCACCAACATGCCCAAGGCTAAGATCAGGCTAAAAAGCACCACAAAATTCAGGGTCATCCCCACCCAGCTAATCACAATAAAGCTCAGCAACATCGAAAGAGGGATGGCCACGGCGATAAAAAGGCTGTTTTTAAAGCCCATAAAAAACATGAGTACCAGGCAAACAAAAATCAAGCCCGTGTAAATGTTGTTTTCCAAATCACTCACCAAACTGCGAATTCGCTTCGATTCATCGTTTAGGATGTTAAAGGCTACTTTATCCCCCCATTTGCCCTGCTCTTGCGCCACGATTCCTTTGATTTCGTCACTGATGGCAATGAGATTTTCCCCCGTGCGCTTCGAAACCGAAAGGCTGACCGAATCCACCCCATTCTTACGGCTGCGGCTGGTGATCTCTTGGAAACCGTAAACCACCTTCGCCACATCTTGGGTATAGATGGGCAATTGATCGGCAGCGGTGATGACCATGGTTTTAATCTCTTCGGGGTCGGTGATCTCACCGGGCACCCGAATATTGTATTTCATCGTGCCCACGGTGATATTCCCGGCAGGCAAACTGGTATTTTCCCTTTGGATGGTATTGGAAACCTGATTGAGATCAAGGTTGTAATAAACCAATTTATCCGGGTCCACCTCAATGCGCACCTCGCGCTCTAATCCCCCGGCTCGCTTGACTTCCAAAACCCCGTGTACCCCTTCGATCCGGTCTTTTAAATCTTCGGCAATCTCTTTTAAACGCAACAGACCCAGCTTGCCGGCCAGGTTGACAATCATAATCGGTCGCTCAGAAAGGTTGATTTCCTTGATCAGCGGGTCTTCTGCCTCAGCGGGCAACTCAGGGGCCACCCGATCTAAGGATTCGCGTACCCTAGCGCGCGCCTCGTCGATATCCACGCCCAAAACAAATTCCAGGGTAATCATCGCCGCCCCCTCGGTGGCGGTGGATTTCATTTCCTTTAACTGATCCAACCCCTTAAACTCGGTTTCTGCCTTATGGATGATCAGCGCCTCCACATCTTCAGGAGAGGAACCGGGATAAGGAATGGTCACAATCAACCGAGGAATTTGAATATCCGGGGCAGATTCTCGTGGGAGGGCGCGATAATCCAAAAATCCAATCACCGTGATGAGGACAATCAAGATCAGCACCCCAGAAGCTTTATTGAGAGCAATCTCTGCTGGTTTAAATCTCATTGTTGGGCGATCTGATCACGGGTTTGTACCACTTCGATCTCCTCATTGTGAGCAATCAATTCCTGACCCACGATGATCAGGTGATCTTCAAAAGCGACCCCCTCTTTGATTTGCACCTCCGAGCCCTGACTGATCCCTAAGCGAACGGGCCGTTTCAGGCTATGCCCCTTGTTGACCAAATAAACATAAGAGCCTTTCTCATCCTGCAGCACGGCGTAACGAGGGATCACCACCTGCCGAGAAAGGTCATAAGTCGTCATCCGCACCCGAGCCAGCATTCCCGGCAAAAGTTCGAATTGGGGATTGGAAATCTCGACTTCAATCGCAAAGCTTCGGTTTTGGGTGTTCGCCTCCCGACTCACCATGGAGATCACCCCCTCATAAGTTTGCCCGGGAATGGCATCGAGACTGACCATCACCTCTTTCCCAACCTTCGCAAAGCGGATATCCCGCTCTGGCAGATTGATTTCTGCCTTCACCCACTTCATGGAGATCAACTCCAAAAGAAGCTTTCCCCGAGCTTTATATTCCCCCTGCTCCACTTTTTTTTTCGAGACCACCCCATCAATGGGGCTTTTGACCGTGGACTTCGCCAAGTCCAAGCGAGAAAGCTCCATCTGGTATCGGTTCACTTCCATCTTGGTTTTTAAGGTTTCCACCTGCGACTTGGCCGATAACCCTTGTTTGTACAGTTCTTTTTCCCGCTTGTACTCCGCAAAGGCGAGCTTGTAATTGGCACGATTAAGCTTATGGGCCAAGGCCGATTTACTGGTTTCAAAGCGCACCAAAACCTGGCCCTCGGTGACCCTTTGCCCAAGGTCGAAATTGGCTTTTTCAATGATTCCCTCCACCTCAGAGCTGATGGGAACCCGTTCCTTCGGGGCCAAATGCCCCACGAAAGAGGCATAGCTGGTCAAGCTACGCGGTTTGATCACCAAGGCTTTCACCTTGGTCAACTTCGCTCCCGCTTGAGCCATCGACCCCATTGAGCAAAGTAAGAAAATCAAAAACAGGCTTTGTTTCATGAGGAAAGAGGGTACAGGTTAAAGACCTGATCGGTCATTAAAAGTAAATCCAAAAAAGTCTTTTCATAGGCAATCAAAGCTTGATTCAGCCGCATCTGGGCTTCGGCTAAATCCTGCTGGGCTAAGGCAACACGAAAACTGGTGGATTGACCCACTTTAAATCTTGCCGAGGCCTTGCCATAGAGTTCTTCGTTGAGTCGCACCCCGGTTTGGGCTAAGCGAATCGCCTCTTCATTTAAACGCAGCGTTTGCAAAAGCGAGTAAAAGTTCACCTCGGTCACTGCTTTTTGATTTTCCAATTGCAAAATGATGCGCTCCCCTTCCAACTCCGCCTTAATGCGTTTGCGCTGCCCTTGATGGTTAAAAAGAGGAACTTGCCAAGTCAAGGCCACTTGGTAATCCACCGCGCCTTGCTTGCTCACGCCTCTGGCCGCCTCAGAGGCAAAGGTGCCATACCCATTTTGTTGGTACTTCAGGCTCAAATCCAAGTTGCTGGAATCTGCGTTATTTGCCTCTTGCAAGTCCAACTCATTCAAACTGATTCCCGCCCGCAATAGCGCCAAATCCGGGTCTTGTTGCAAAGCCCGGGCTAAAAGCTTATCTTCGGGCAAAGGCAGGGGTTTGATCTGCGGTTCTTCCTTCGCCCAATACTCTAGTTTTAAATTCCTTAAGTCTAAAAAGACCTTGATTTGATCCTCAATCAAGCGCTTTTTGGTTATTTCCGTTAAGAGTTCTTGCTCTGCCAAGGCCAATTGAGTCTTTGCCTGGGTCACCTCGGTGGGGTCTAGGGCCCCTAAGCGAAACTTCGTTTCCGCCTCCTTTAAGACCCGGTTCGCCAATTCTTTGGCAGAGGCTCTGACCTGAATGTTTTTCTGCGCCGCGACCAGATCCCAATAGGCCCCTCCCACTTGACGCAACAAGGCTCGATTGGCTTTTTGCTCTCGGTGTTGCGCCTGGATAAACAAGGCCTCACCCCGGTATTCAGGGAGGTAGCCAATGGAGCCGAAATCTTTCAACAAAGGTAATTTCATCTCCGCGATCCAGCTATCGGCAATATAGGCATCATCCAGGGCGATAAATTTACTCAAAGGTTGATCCGGCGAAGTAAAATAAGCGATAAACCCTTTTCTGCTGGCCCTTTGATAGGTCAACCCATAACTCAAACCCCATTTGGCCTTTTGACTAAATCCGGTACTGGCGATGACGGAATCGTTTCTGGAATAGGGCAACCCGGAAGCCTTAGAACTCACAAAACTGGAAGAAAGCAGGTTGCCGCTACGGGTATTGACCACTTGATTGCTCCAGGTCAAGGGATTCATCGCCTGCTGCTCTTGCCAGTCGCGCAAGGCCTGCTTGGTTTCAATGGAGGAAATTTTATACCCCGTCGCTCGCTCCACCGTCAGGGCTAAGATCTGGCCCAAACCCACGGCAAGCTTTTTCTTCCCCTCAATGACAATCTGGCTCAAGCCTTTCGGCAAAGCGGGATTAAATTCCGCCTTCAAGCCCTCCGCGCTCAAAAGCAGGCACCCCAAACCAAGGAAAAGCCCCCGCAATGCTTTCATGTTTCCTGCTCGATCAATTGCCCGACGAGCAAAGTCAAAATCTCCTTAGCCCCTTGCTCCGCGTTCATAAAGGGGGAGTGGGCTCCATAGAACCGCCGCTGGTTGATCATCCCTTCCCGCAATAGAGAAAAACCGAGCAATACCCTTTCTAGCCCTTGGGGCTCTAGGGGTTTTTGAAAATAACTTTGCAAATCCACTCTCATCTGTTGAATCATGCTTTTTTTAAACTCTTGGACCTGCTTGCGAAAGGATTCATCGCGCTGTACCCGCTCTAAAATAGCGATATAGCCTTCGCCTTGTTTATCCATCACCTGCTTTACGCTAAAATCAAAGGCCGCCCGCAGGTATTCGCTCGCGGTATTGCAGCGTGCTTGTTGAAAGATTTCCAGCTTTTTTTCCACCTGTTCTTTCATGCTGAACATCAGCACTTCATCCACCCCGGAAAAATGATGATAGAGGCTCGACTGGCTGACCCCGGCCTGGGCGGCGATCCCTCTGGTGGTCAGTTTGTCGATCCCTACCTTTTCAATCAGCACCTGCGCCGCTGCCAAGATGCGTTTGCGGGTTTTCTCCCCCTGTTTTTTGCGTTGATCCTTCATCCCTTTCCTTTCCATACCTGTATCATTTTACATACTAAAAATACCCGATCACTTGATCAAGTAAAAAAAGGTAACAAAAAGTAACAGGCCCTCAATGGCAGATCAAAACAGAAAACATCCCCTTGGTATGGCTTTTGCTTTAATCAAAGTATGGAGCGGCAATAAACCAGGTAAATTCAGGCCTGGCCTAATCTCGCCTTTATCGAGCAAAAGTATGAAGACCTATATCTACCTCTTAGTCGGATTGAGTTTTTTTGGATTCTCCCCCCTCTTGCGCGCGGAACTGCCGCCCGTATTGGACATCTTACGAGTCGAAAAAATACAAGAAATCAAAAAATTGCTGCAAACCGAGCTGGGAACCCAGGATTTTCAAGTCCAATTAAACTGGCAGGCCACCACCCGCAGCGCCCCAGCCAAACCCTCTTGGAAAATCAAAAAAATCAATGGAGATTACCCCAAAGAGGGGCGATTTTTGCCGAAGGAAACCGAGATTTTAGGCGATACTCAGTTTATTTTGCGCAAACAAGAGGCAAATATTTCCATCCAAACCCGCTTGAGCCAAGAAAAAGCCGCAAAACTCCAAAGCCAAATCAAAACACTTTTAGTTCTCAACAACAAGCGGGGGGACCAGCTTCACCTGAACTTCAAACTACGCCCCGCTGTTCCCGTAGCCAAAGCGAAAGCCCCCAGCCTGACCCCTGAAGAAGCGGTCTTACTAGAGGCAAAGGCGCGGTTGAACTCGGCCCCGAAACCCTGCAAGCCCTAGCCCATGCAACCCCTGAGGCACAAACAACCTCACCCAACCCAGCGCTGCAACGGCTGAAAGCAATCTTTTCTTGGAAGAGCCTAGCCCTCTTCGCCTTCTTTCCCCTGATTTTTTGGATTCTACGCAAAAACCGTCCAGCGCCCCAAAAATCCGGCACCACCGCAGATAAATTTAAAACCAAGGCACCTATGGAACTGATCCAACGCATTGAACGGGCAGACCAATTAGCCCAAGAACAAGACCTAGCCCCAATGGAAAAAATGATTGCCTATACCGGGGATATGGAACTAGATTTAGATTATGAGATCAACCTGGAAATGGATGAGGTCATTCTCGCCGCGGAACAAGCTTTAACCGAGGCCGAGAAGCTACGAGAAGAAAAAAACCCCTTAGACCTACAAACCGCTTTAAAAAGCACGGAAGAAGAGCCCAGCAGCGTGGATTTTTCTTTTTTAAACCGGCTAGAAACACCCGCCCTTACCGAGCTGTTTGCCCAAGAAACCCCGCTCGTGCGGGCCTTGATCATCAGCCGCTTGAGCCTGCGCAAGGCCGAAGCGATCTACGCCTCCATCAAGCCCCAAGAGCGCTTTGAAGTGGTTTGGGAATTAGGGAACCTCCACCTCTTAAAGCAGGACGAAAAAACAGCTCTCTCCCTAGAGCTCCAGGTCAAAGCCAACCAGCAGGGGAGCGAAAAATTAAGGCTAGTCAGCGCGCCCCAGAGCGAGGTATTCTTAGACGACATCTTTACCGATCCCTTAACGCTGGATGAACTCTCTAAATTGAGCCGCCCCCTTTTGGTAGAAACAGCCCATCGCATGAACTTAGAAGATTTAATGATCGCCTTAAGCCATGCGCCCAAGGTTTTAAAAGAACGCATGGTCGCTGCCTTAGACAGCGCCAGACGAATCGAGTTTTTACAAGGAGTTCAAGGCCTGCGAGCCGACTTAGATGACAGCATGGAGCGCCAACAGATTCTCTTAGATACGGCTCAGGCCATTCTAGACGAGCAAAAGGCAACCCGTTCAGCCATTGATTTAAAACAAGCATGAAATTAAGCTTTCCCCTCCTCCTGCTCATGGCAGCGGGGTGGAGCCTGCCCCTCCTCGCTCAGGTGGCAACCGCCCCCTTGGATTCGAGTTTAGAAATCCGCATGCCCCAAGCAGCAAGCTGGCGCTTTGTCAAAGCGGGAAACGAACAAGACGACAACCGTACCGCCACCTTGGCCGGGGTCACCTTCAACGGCAAGGGAGAAAGCGACAACCAGCAAACCGACTGGGAAACAAGCGGCAAATCTTTCCTCCTCATTGCCCAGACCGAAAATGTCAATATCGAGGCCTACAACCGCACCAGTCTAAAAACCACCATCAACTTTCAGGCCTATGACTGCACCCGCGTTGACGACATTCCCCTCTGCGGCACCGGCAAGGTAACCCAAGATCGGGTCGAAAACCGGCTCGGCTTTTCCCTCAAGGCCAAGGGGGCCAGCTACGGCGCAAGCTACAACACCGAAGAATTCTCTTGGGCCAACTCCAGCCCCTATAAACGACAAAGCTACGCCTTAGGCGGCACCTGGCAGTTTGGCAAGGTCTTGTTTGCCTCCCTAGGGCTAGAGCGGGTCACCCAATCGAATCTCTACCTCCCCACCCTGAACTGGAACAACCAAATCTGGGCTTTTGGGGTCATGGCAGGCAACCCGGAGGAGACACAATTAAGATTGGAGTATGCCGGGATCACCAGCCCGGAAAAAAATAAAACCGATGACTTGGGCAGAACGCAGCGCCACCAAGGAGAGCAAAAAAGCCTGCTCAGCGCGGAAGTCAAAATGCAGGGGATTTTATTGCACTTTCGCAAAGAAACAACCCGTTACCTCACCGCGACCTACTGGGGGGAGCAAAGTCGCAGCCGCAGCATAATGGGCCTCGGTTGGGCCCCCAGCAACGGCATTATCGCCTCTGCCCAAGCTTATACCGATCACTATCAAATCTCCACCAGCCAACCCGACCAAGTCGCCAAATCCTTGCGGCTTTCTGTAGGTTATAATTTCTAAAAAGCTTATCCCCTACTCCTCTTGGTGGCGTACAATAACGCCCTCCACCAAGTAAATCACATCTTCGGCGATATTGCAGGCTAAATCCCCAACCCGCTCCAAATAGCGAGAAAGCGAAGGGAGCTGGATGATCACATCAATCCGGTCTAAGCTTCGTTTCATCTCCTCTTTAACCACCTCATAAACAGCGGCGTGGCGATCATCCACCTCATCGTCTTGAGCGATCACCTCACGGGCCTTATTCGGGTCCATTTCAATCAAGGAATCCAGCGCTTTAGAAAGCATTCCTTGGGCAATATCCGCCAGCCCAATCAAATCAAAGGGAAACTTACCCGCCTCGAGGCGATGCAGGTCAATAATCCGCTCTGCCATGTTGACGCTAAAATCGTTGATCCGTTCCAACTCATTGTTGATCTTTAAGATGGCCACCACAATGCGCAAATCAATCGCTACGGGCTGGTGCAAGGCGAGGGTTTTTAAGCATTCTTCTTCAATATCGATCTCCATCTGATTGATGATCTCTTCTTCTTGCTCAATCAAGCGCTTGGCTTCGGATACATCCAAACGATCTACGGCAACCACGGCGTCATGGACATTTTGCTCCACCTTGGCACCCATCTCCAGAATCATTTTCTTTAATGATTCAATCTCTTTGTGTATATGTATACTCATAACTCTTATCCAAATCGTCCTGTAATATAATCTTCGGTCTGCTTTAAACTCGGTTTGGTAAAAATTTGCCCTGTTTCGCCAAATTCAATGAGCTTGCCTTCAAAGAAAAACGCGGTATAATCACTCACCCGGCTGGCCTGCTGCATATTATGGGTTACTATGATAATAGTATAGTCACCTCGCAAATCTAAAATCAATTCTTCAATTCTCGCGGTTGATTTTGGATCCAAGGCACTACAGGGCTCATCCATCAATAAAATCTCTGGGTTGACCGCAATGGCGCGCGCAATGCAAAGCCGTTGCATCTGCCCCCCTGAAAGCCCCATGGCCGAGGTGTGCAATCGGTCCTTCACCTCATCCCATAAAGCGGCTTTTTTTAAACTCGTTTCCACCACTTCGTTCAGCACCGACTTTTTGCCCTGCCCAGCGATCCGCAAGCCATAGACTACATTTTCATAGATTGATTTGGGAAAGGGGTTCGATTTTTGAAAAATCATCCCGATTCGCCTTCTCAATTGAATGGGATCTTGGTCTTTGTGGTTGATATCAATATAATCATCCAAGATCAAACTCCCCGTGATGCTCACATCACCGACTAAGTCATTCATCCGGTTAAAGCAACGCAAAAAAGTGGACTTGCCGCAGCCCGAAGGCCCGATAAAGGCGGTGACCTGATGTTTGGGCACCTCCATATTAATATCAAACAGGGCCTGGGATTGGCCATAGAAAAAGTCCAATTCCTTTACGGAAATAACACTTTCAAAATCCGTTGGGTTCATGCTCATCCTAAAAAGCTTTCGCTTGGTATCTCTTGCGTATCTTATTGCGCAAAATAATGCTGGTACTAGAAAGAAGGATCACAATGCTCAAGAGCAATAAGGTCGTCACAAAAACCATGGGTTTTGCCGCCTCCACATTGGGCGACTGAAAACCGACATCATAGATGTGAAAACCCAAGTGCATAAATTTGCGTTCCAAATGAATAAAGGGAAAAGTCCCGTCAATCGGTAAAGCAGGGGCGAGTTTCACCACCCCGGTGATCATCAAGGGGGCCACCTCCCCCGCGGCGCGGCTCATGGCTAAAATAAACCCGGTGATAATCCTCGGGCTCGCCATGGGCAGGGTCACCTTCATCAAGGTCTGAAACTTCGTGGCCCCCAAGGCGAGGCTGCCGTGGCGCACATCGGAGGGCACCCCGCCTAAGGCCTCTTCGGTGGCGACAATCACCACCGGTACGGTCAATAAAGCCAAGGTCAGGCTTGCCCATAAAATTCCCCCCGTACCAAATGTGGGGGTGGGCAATTGTTCGGGATAAAAAATCTGATCTATCCCTGAACCAATCGTATAGATAAAAAAGCTTAACCCGAAAATCCCCCAGACAATACTGGGAATCCCCGCCAAATTATTGACCGCAATGCGAATGGTCTGCAACAAAAACCCGGGGCTAGCGTATTCCTTCATGTACACGGCCGCCACCACCCCCATGGGGAAGGAGAAAAGGCTCATGGTCAAAACCAGCATCACCGTACCGATAATCGCGGGGAAAAGCCCTCCTTCCGTATTGGATTCCCTCGGCTCGTCGAAAAAGAGTTCCCACAAATGGGCAAGGTAATGGGAAAGCTTGGCAAAAAGCCCCATTTGGTTGGGTTGGTATTGGCGAACAACATGGGATAAGGGTAGGGTTTTTGTGGTGCCCTCGGCGTCTCGCAGTAATACTTGGTATTGCGACAAAACCGTATGCTGCTTCCCTTGAGCCTCTAAAAGCAAATCAAAATGTTCCCTTAAAACTCGTTGTTCCGCCTCGATTGCGGCATGATTTTCCCCCTCGTATTGGGCTTTGAGAATTTTTCGCCTCAAGGACTCCATCTCGACTGCGACGCTCTTAATCTCCTCATTCAATCGAGCTAAAACCTGCACCTCTTCGGTAAATGAAGGCTCAATCCGCTCTAAGACATTGGGCCCTTGAACCGGCTCTGCGCCGGTAAGCGGACTTTGATAGCCTTGGATAAAGCCGTAAAAGTTCCCGTATTCCGTCCGTTCAATCGCTACCGCTTCTTTCGGATAGGTGATCCGCGAGATCGTTTTAGACTGAATCCATTTAAAGTCGAGACTATATAACTCTCGATTGCCTACCTTAAGCTGAATCCGTTCCTCACCCGTATGGGGGTGCAGGGTGGTTTGCTTGATCTCGCCGAGATAATACTCCCCTGAGTTGGTTTCAACCAAGGCTAAGGAATGGGGCCAGAAGGCGACAAAGCCGTTTTTCACAATCACAAACAAGAGCGTACCGATGATCAACAAAATCATACCGACTCCGATTGAGCTAAGCCAGATAAAGGCCTCGCCCTCGCGCCAAAACCTACCTTTGACGATCCCGGGGTTAGAATTGAGCATAACGCTTCCTTAAGGCACTCCGCACTATCTCAGCGAGGCTATTGATAACAAAGGTAAAAGCGAACAAAATCACGGCCGATAAAAACAGTACTCGGTAGAGGGTTCCGTCCACCGGGGCCTCGGGAATCTCTACCGCTATATTGGCCGACAAGGTACGCATCCCATTAAAGGGACTGAGGTCAATAATCGGGGTATTCCCCGTGGCCATTAAAACAATCATGGTCTCCCCAATCGCTCGCCCCATGCCTAAAATCACACCCGCAAAAATCCCCGGGCTGGCGCTGGGCAAAAGCACTTTCCACAGGGTTTGCCACCGACTGGCCCCCAGGGCTTGACTGGCGGCCTTTAAGCTAGGGGGGACACCGGACAAGGCATCATCGGTCATGGTAAAGATAAAAGGAATCACGATAAACCCCAGAGCGAACGCAATAATAATGCTGTTGCGTTGGTCGTAGTCGCTTGCTAGGTTTTCCAAAATCCAACGATGAAAATCCCCGCCAAAAAAGACCCCTTCCACCCCCGGGGCAATCAACATCGCCACAAACAAGATCAACACCGCCAAAGGAATCATCAACAACAACTCCCTGGATTGCTCAAACTTTTGAAAGCGTTTTTGGCAACGGAGCCTGGCCCAAATGAATAAAAAAAGCCCAAAACCCATATGCAGCAAAACCAGGTACAAAAAGAAGGTCAAAAGCCCTTGGTGAATCAAGGGGGCAAGCCATAAGGCCGCGATAAAACCGATAATAACGCTGGGCACGGCCGCGGTAATCTCTACGGTGGGCTTGACCCAAGCGCGAAAACGAGGGCTGGCAAACTCGTTGGTATAGACCGCGCCTAAAATACCTAGGGGCAAGGCAAAAAGCATGGCATACAAACTGCCTTTCAGGCTGCCGAAGATCAAAGGGGTTAGACTGAATTTTGCCTCGAAATCATCCGCGCCAGCAGAGGATTGCCAAACCAAGGCGGGCTCGTCATACCCCTCATACCAAAGCTTTTGAAACAAAGACTTAAAATTGATTTCTGGGTGCGGCGTGGAAACCGACCACAAATGCAGGCGCTTGGCCTGATCTAAAGCAAATAAACCGTTCCCCCTCGGCCCTAGGTCAAATAGTTTCAAACCGGCTAAAGCGACAAATTCCAAAAGGTGCTTTTCACTGGTTACATGATCGAGATGAACTCGACCGGTTTGATCGCGACTCAAAATCGCTTTGTGGCGCAGGCTTGTTTGAATCTCTACAATCGAGCTGCTGTGGCGTTGAAAGCGATGTACCAAGGTCAAATGTCGATTCCCGTACGGCCCGGTGACCCCGGCAAGGCTAAAAAGTTGGCCCTGAGCGTCCCCAATGGCCAAGGACTGATCCCCAAAAACCAAAGCCATCGCCGTTAAGGGATGCGGTTCCCCAAAAGGCAACACCTCGTCAACCAGCTCGGCGCTCTCTTCCCCTAAATTCCACGCGAGAACCCGCCCCTCCGCGGTATAAGCATATAACTTTTCCCCATTGCCGCTGAGGGTAAAGTTTTGAATCGGGTAGGGAGAATCTAAGATAAAACCTTGAACCTCAGGCGCGGCTTCATCGCTATTCTCTGCCAAAAACATGGCCATGAGGTCGTCACTTTGGGCCGCCGCCCCCTTTCTTAAAATCTGCAGCCGACCCGAGGGCAACAGAGCCGCCACCACGGCGGAGTCTTCCCCCTGGCGACCGATCACCTGGAGCGGCTGTTCTGCGAACTCGCTGGGCTCAACCTGCAAAAGGTTTTCCACCTGAGGGCGCACCACCCTTTTCGGGATTTCATCCCCTTCATAAACAGGGACTAAGGCGAGCCGATCCAAGCGAAAATCACCGGAACTCAATAAAGAAGAAAAAAGCGTGCCTTGCCGTTCCACAAAAAGAATTTTGCGGCCCCCGACCCAGTCGGGCAAGGGATGACTTTGACTGACCTGTTCTTGAACCAGATCGATTACAAAATAATGACCTTGATCAGAAAGCCAAAGACCCTTTTCCAGATATTCATCCAGTAAAAGGGCCATGGGTTTGCCTGCCGCCTCGGGCAAGGCGAAGCGGGTAAGCTTCGTTTGCCCGGAGCCAAAAAAGAGAGGCAGAGTCACCTCGATCAAGAGCGCGAGGATTCCAATCACACAGATTAGAATGAATACCCCGCCAATACTTATCAGCCGTTTCGCTAAATAGTCAGCCCTCTTGTTACGCTCTAAGATCTTGCGTTCCATCCACCCTTATTTGATGTTCTTTAATTGCGCCTTCACTAATTTTGCAGTTAAAGGAAGGTAACCGTCTTTGACTACAATCTTTTGCCCTTCTTTGCTCAAGACAAAGCGTAAGAACTCGCGGGTCAATTTATCCATGCGTTGACCGGGCTTTAAGGGAACATAAATGTACAGCATGCGACCTAAAGGGTACTTCCCTTTCAGCACATTTTTATAATTAGGTTCATAGTATTCTTTTCCGTCTTTGGAAAGAGCAATAGCTTTCACTCCGCTAGTTTTGTACCCAATCCCCGAATAGCCAATTCCAGCTAAATCTTCGGTTACGCCCAAGACCACGGAGGCACTGCCGGGTTGCTCCTTAACACTGTTTTTAAAGTCGCCTTTGCACAGGGCATGCTTTTTAAAATAACCGTAGGTGCCACTCGCCGAGTTCCTGCCGTATAAGCTTACCGGCCTGTTGGCAAACTTGCCTTTTAGGCCCACTTGACCCCATTGGGTGATCTCTCTTTTGCCGCATTTGCGAGTTGAAGAAAAAATCGCATCCACCTCTTTAATGGTCAGGCGTTGAATCGGGTTATCCTTGTTCACAAACACGCCTAGGCTGTCTAGAGCCACCCCAATCCGGGTGGGCTTGTAGTGATGCGCCTTTTCAAAAGCTTCGATCTCTTTCTTTTTCATGGCGCGGCTCATGGGGCCTAATTGAGAGGTGCCTTCGGTCAAGGCAGGGGGGGCGGTACTGCTGCCTTTGCCTTCAATCTGAATATTTACGTTGGGGTAAGTTTTGCGGAAGTCTTCTGCCCAATAGGTCATTAAGTTGTTCAAGGTATCCGAACCCACCGAGTTGAGATTTCCCCCAACCCCGCTGGTCTTTTTATAAGACACGATACGCTTATCTACCTTGATACCCGCCATTGCGCTTTGGCTGACCAGTGCCAGACAAAGACCTAAGAAAAAAGTCTTGAGATGAGAAGGAGCCATTGATACCTCTTTATAAGGAAAAATCATGCGGTTAAGTTACTCGGGCCGTCAACTCGGCAAAGAGTAGAAGTTGGATTCAATCTATGACCCAATTGTTAGCCGAATGTTAGGGGTAAAAATAATTCTGCTGTTGGACTTTTTTATACTGTAACGGTAGACTTATAGAGGAGAACAAAATGAATAAAGATCGTTTAATCATCGGCATTACCGGCGCGAGTTCGGTGATCTACGGGGCGCGCCTCTTAGAACACCTCAAAGCCTTGGACCTCGTAGAGACGCATTTGGTTTTATCTGGTGGCGCCAGCGAAACCCTACGCTTGGAAACCAATAAAGAACCGCAAGAAGTGCGCGCCTTGGCGGATCAGGTTTGGGAAGAGATGGATTTCACCGCCCCGATTTCTTCTGGGTCTTATCAAACCCTAGGAATGATCATCCTCCCCTGCTCCATGAAAACCCTAGCTGCCGTTTCCCATGGCTACGACGATAATTTACTTTCCCGCGCCGCGGGGGTGCAGCTCAAAGAACGGCGCAAGCTCGTCCTTTGCCCTAGAGAGACCCCCATGCACAGCGTCCATTTGCAAAACATGCTCACCTTGAGCCAAATGGGCACGATCATCCTACCTTGCGTCCCCGCTTTTTATCATCAGCCCTTGAGCATCGAAGACTTAATGGATCATTCGATTGGTAAAATCTTAGACCAATTTAAGCTTGAGCATCAACTCTATCGCCGCTGGAGAGAAAAGTGAGCGGAATTCGGATCGCAAATTTAGAAAAACGCTTTGGCCAAGTCCAAGCCCTCTACCCCTCGAACCTGGAAATCGCCGAAGGGGAACTCTGCGTTTTTGTCGGGCCTTCGGGCTGTGGCAAAACCACCTTTTTACGCATGATCGCCGGTTTGGAAGAGGCCACCGAAGGGGAAATCTTTATTGACAACCAAGAGGTGACCTGGATGGAACCCAAAAAACGGCAGGTTGCCATGGTTTTCCAAAACTATGCCCTCTACCCTCATCTAACGGTGCAAGGCAATTTAGAATACCCCTTGAATATTCTCCGACTCAACAAAGAGGCAAAAGCGCGACGGGTTCGGCAAGTGGCGGGCCTATTGGAAATCGAGAAGCTGTTGCAGCGCAAGCCGGCTCAGCTTTCGGGGGGACAACGCCAGCGAGTCGCCATTGGCCGGGCTTTAGTGCGAGAGCCCAAGGTGTTTTTATTCGACGAACCCTTAAGCAACCTCGACGCGCGGCTTAGAGAACAGATGCGCTTAGAGATTCGCCAATTGCACCTCCGGCTAAAACGCACCAGCGTTTATGTAACCCATGACCAGCACGAAGCCATGACCTTGGGCGACAAGCTGGTGGTCATGAACCAAGGCCGCATCTTAGAAATCGGCCCCCCCCTAGAGCTTTACCGCAACCCCCAAACCCTGTTCACGGCGAAATTTTTAGGCCACCCCCCCATCAACCTGTTTCCGGGGGAAGCAAGAGAGGGAGTTTTTCAGGCCGGCCCGCTCCAATGCCAAGCGCCCATCCACTCCGGCCCCTTAACCCTCGCTATCCGCCCCGAAGACTTGACCCTAGGCCAAGGCCCGGGGTTGCAACTTCAAGGAAGGGCGCAACTGATTGAGCATCTAGGCAGAGAGGCTTATGTGACTTTAGCGACAGATTTAGGGACTCTGCGCCTAGTGACCGCCGAAGAACCGGCCCAAGTGGGCGAGAACCTCTCGGTTTGGGCCGCGGAAAACAAAATCTTATGGTTTAACGACCAAGAACAACGAATCATTTCATGATACTGATTTTTTTATTGCTTGCCTTGGCCATAGGGAGTGAGGTCTTTTACCTGCGCTGGAAAAACAACAACAGGCCGCCCCTGCCCCCGCGACAAGCAGTCACCCACGCCGAGGCGAGACGAAAAAACCATTAGGGATTCCAGGCCGCTTTCAAGGCCTCCAGACCCGTCAAGGGGGCCTGACAGGTGAAATCTTCACAAAGCCAAGCGGTGGGGCCTCCAAGGGCCTCTTTTTCCGCCGCTAAAGGAATCGTTTGGGCAAAAGCGACCTCCTGCCCCAAGGGCACCCACAATAAGGCGAGGTCGGGGTGATAACCTTGGCGTACCAACCGGAGCATCTCCTTCTTTTCATCCCCTAAAATCACCAATTGCCGCTGGGTTTGCCAGCGCTCAAAAGCGGCGAGCATTACCGTCAGGCCGGCCCCCTGCTGGGAAAGCTCCAGAGAGAATCGTTGAAATATCCGGTCCGCCCGCTCCGCGCAATCTGCAAACCCCCAGGCCGCCAACCGCGCCCACAACATGGCCGCCGCGCTGTTGCCCGCGGGCTCGACCCCGTCATAAGCCTCTTGCGTCCTCACCAAAACGCCGGACTGATCCTTGGCCGTATCATAATAACCTAAGTCCGCGGCAAAAAGGCGGTGCGTCTCTTCCGCGAGCTTGACCGCTCGTTGCAACCAAGCTAAATCCCAATTCACAATAAACAGGTCCAAACAGGCGAGCCCCAATTGGGCATAATCGGCCAAAAAGGCGGGGGCGCCCCGCTCCCCTTCCATATAACGGCGGTAGAGGCGGCCCCCCGCATCCAGGCAATGGGCAACGACAAATTCCCCGGCCCGCCGCGCCCGCTGCGCATAAGCTTCCGAATCAAAAGCCATTGCCGCTTGAGCAAAGGCGCTGATCGCCAGCCCGTTCCAGGCGGTTAAAATCTTTTCATCCCGCAAGGGGCGAGGCCGCTTTGCCCGCGCCGCCAACAGCAACGACTTGATCGAGGCGAACTCTTGAGCGAACTCCTCTTGAGTTAGCCCCAAGCCCCGCGCCATTGCCCTATCCCCCAAAGAGCGGGTCAAGATGGTGGCCCCCTCGTAGTTTCCTTCCTTAGAAACTTGCCAGACCCTGCAAGCCAATGCCGCTTGCCGCGGGGGAAGGATTTGCTCCAACTCCTCTAAGCGCCAAAGATAAAACAAGCCCTCTGCCCCTGCCGAATCAGCGTCTTCAGCGGAATAAAAGCCCCCCTCAGGGTGGGAAAGGTCACGGGAAAGATATTCTAAGGTTGCTTGCGCGGCCTGACGAAATTCCTCCCACCCCGTTACCTGCCAAGTCTCAACGAGAGCGGAAACAAACAGGGCGTTGTCATAAAGCATCTTTTCAAAATGAGGCACCCGCCACTCCGGGTCAGTGGAATAACGATGAATCCCCCCACCGATTTGATCATAAATCCCCCCTTGCAGCATTTTTTCTAAAGTGAGGCGCGCTCGTTCCAAGGCGGTCGCCTCCCCCTTGCGGCGAGCATAGCGCAACAGCAGCGGCAAGCTCATGGACAAGGGAAACTTATTGGGCAGGTTGTGATTCAAACCGCCCCAGGTTAGGTCAAAGGATCGCAGCAACTGCTCACAGGCGGTATCCACCACCTCAAGGCTGAGGGGGAGAATCTTTTCCGGCCCCGACTGCCCTGCCCGAAGCCGCTCTACAAGCTCGTCGGCGCTCTCAAGCAATTCCTCGCGCTGCTCCTGCCAGGCCCGAGCAAGGGCTTGCAGGATATCGGAAAAGGCTCTTCTTCCATAGAGGTCTTTCGGGGGGAAATAGGTCCCCCCGTAAAAGGGTTTGCCCTCCGGGGTGGCAAAGAGATTCAAGGGCCAGCCCCCCTGGCGCCCCATGGCATGCAGGGCGGACATAAAAACCCGGTCGAGATCGGGCCGTTCCTCCCGATCAATTTTAAGGGCGATAAAGTCTTTATTGAGCAAATCGGCAATCGCCGGATCCTCAAAGGATTCCCGCTCCATCACATGACACCAGTGGCAGGTGGCGTAGCCAATGCTGACAAACAGGGGTTTTTGTTCCTCTCGCGCCCTCCGCAAGGCCTCCTCCCCCCAGGGATACCAATCCACGGGGTTGTTGGCGTGTTGCCTTAAATAGGGGCTTTTTTCTTGGCTCAGGCGATTGCTCATGAGGTCTTTTTTATGGTTTTAGCTATCTTAAATTAGCTTATCAAAGATTTCCAGCATAAAGAACAACTTTCTCCGTTGGCAATTTTCTTCGCGTTGTCTAAAGTAAAGAATCAATCTGGAGGAGCCTTGATCGGCATTATCAACTACCGCGCGGGAAACCTGCAAAACCTGCAAAACGCCTTAACCTATCTGGGGGCAACATCAACCCTGCTGGATCAACCAGGCGATTTGGCAAACTACTCCAAGCTGATTCTTCCCGGAGTGGGGGCCTTTGGCCATGCCATGGCCAACCTAAAGCACTACGGCTTTATCCGGCCCATCCGGCGGGCGGCCCAAGAAAATAAAACCCTTTTAGGGATTTGCTTAGGCATGCAACTCCTCTTTGATTTCTCCGATGAAGACGGTGGCCACCCAGGCTTAGGCCTGATCCCCGGAAAGGTAACCCGCTTTGACCATGAAGGATTAAAAATTCCCCACATGGGTTGGAACAACGCGAACTTTACCGATTCGGCCGACCCGCTAGTCAGCGACTTGCGCCCAACGCCTTGGTTTTATTTCGTTCATTCTTATGCTTGCCACCCCGCAAACCCCCAAAATCAATTGGGGGTTACCGAATATGGCGAGCCTTTTTGCTCAATCGTGAAACGAAACTCCCTCTATGGGGTGCAATTCCACCCCGAAAAAAGCCAAGCCGACGGACTGGCCCTGCTCCACAACTTCATTCGCTTGGAGGTGTGAGATGCTGGCCAAACGAATCATTCCCTGCTTGGACATCAAAACGGGTCGCGTGGTCAAGGGAGTCAACTTTTTAGGCCTCAAAGACGCGGGCGACCCCTTGGAACTGGCCAAGAAATACAACGAGCAATCCGCCGATGAGTTGGTCTTTTTAGACATCACCGCCACCAACGAAAAACGCGCCACGGTTTTGGACTTGGCAAGCCGCTTGGCCAAAGAGCTCTTCATCCCCTTTACCATCGGTGGGGGCATCTCTACCAAAAAGCAGATCCATGAGATCATCACCGCCGGGGCCGATAAAGTGAGCCTCAACACGGCAGCCTTAAATCGGCCCGAGTTGATTAGCGAAGGGGCGGCGCAGTTTGGCAGTCAAGCCATTGTGGTGGCCATTGATGTGAAGGAATCCTCCCCGGGAAGCTGGAGCGTCTTTACCCATTCGGGCACGAGGGATACGGGAATCAAGGCGGAAGAATGGGCACAAGAAGTCGCCCGGCGGGGAGCGGGGGAAATATTATTGACCAGCATGGACCGCGATGGGGCCCAAAAAGGTTTTGCCTTGGAAATCACCAAACGAATTTCCTCTCAAGTTTCCATCCCCGTGATTGCCTCTGGGGGAGCGGGCAGCTTAGAGAGCTTTGCCCAAGCGGTGCTGCAAGGCCAAGCTGACGCCGTACTGGCTGCCAGCGTCTTTCATTACGGGACCTTTCACATTCGTCAGGTCAAAGAATATATGGCGAGCCGGGGCATCCCCGTGCGCCTGTAACTCGGCCCGCCTACCTGGCAAGTCATCTTAGGAAACTCTGAAAAACGCGGAGTTTCCTTATTTAAAAACCTCTTTCAGCTTGGAGATCAACCCCGCTTTAAACTCCTCCAACCCCGCGGGGTCGCCCCCGCCGCATTGGGCAAACTCGGGTTTGCCCCCCCCTCGCGCTTGAATCAAGGGAGCCAGTTCGGCAATCAGCTTCCCCGCTTGGAGGTGATCGGTTAAGTCCTTGGAAACCAAAAGCATGACCGAGGCCTTGCCCGCCTGCTCTTTGCTCAGCATGACCAAACCGCTGCCCAATTGAGCGAGGTATTCCGGCCCAACCTGCTTTAAATTCGCCTCTTCCGCAAGTTTTAGGGCCAACAGCTTTACCCCGTTGATTTCTTGCGCCCGCTCTAAGGCCTTGCCGGCCTGAAGCCGACTCAACTCCTTCTGGGCCGCTTCTAAGCCTTTTTCCTTTTCTTTCAACTGCGCCAACAATTGGGCAAAACGAGGCTCTACCTGATCTAGGCCCACCTTCAACTGAGAGGCGATTTGCTCTAACTGCCCCAATCGGCGCTGGGTCCAGGCCAAGCCAGCCCGCCCGGTTAAGGCCTCAATGCGGCGCACTCCCGCGGAAATCGCCTCCTCGCCGACGATTTTAAACATCCCAATATTACCCGTGGCGGAAACATGGCAGCCCCCGCAGAACTCCTTACTGCTCTTGCCTGCGGTGATCACCCGCACGCTATCGCCGTATTTCTCTCCAAAAATAGCCATGGCCCCGGTGCGCAGCGCCTGATCATAGCCCATGATTTGCGCTGATACGGGTTCATTGGCACGAATCGCTTTATTGACCAGTTCTTCAATGTCTTGAATCTGTACCGGAGTCAAGGGGGCATAGTGGCTGAAATCAAAACGCAGCTTTTCGGGCGTCACCAGGCTGCCCGCTTGCTTGACATGCTCGCCCACCACTTGGCGCAGAGCCGCCTGCAAGAGGTGGGTCGCCGTGTGGTTTCGTTCCGTGGCCCGACGGCGCTGGGCATCGACTCGAGCGATGACCGGCTCCCCTTTGCTCACCTTCGCCCCTTGACCGATCACCTGAGCGACCTGACCTTTGGCGATACTCAACCCCGGGGCCAGGCTTTGGGTTTCGGCAACTTGAATCAGAAAATCACCCTGCTCAATCTCTCCCCGGTCTCCCACTTGGCCCCCTCCCTCAGCGTAAAAGGGAGTCTCTTTCAGCCAGACTTCCACCAAATCGCCTTGATGAATTTCTTGCGTCAAGTTCCCCTCTTGCAAGATCGCTAAAATCTCGGTCTCCACTTCGAGCCGCTCATAACCCACAAATCGGCTCTCTTGGTTTTGCTCCGTTAGGTTTTGATAGGCTTTGTCGAGCCGCAAATCAATTCCCCGGGTATTCTGCGCTGCCTTGGCCCGCCGGCGCTGCTCGGTCATGGCCTGCTCAAACTGGGGTTTGGAGTAGGCATAACCTCGGTCGATTAAAATATCTTCCGCTAAATCAGGGGGAAAACCGTAGGTATCATAGAGTTTAAAGATTTCGGCGCCATGAATATCTTTGCTCCCTGCCTGTTTTTGCTGCTCTAAAAGCTCATCTAAAATCTTCATTCCCTGAGTCAGGGTGGCGGCAAAACGCTGTTCTTCTCGCTTTAAGAGAATCTGAACCAAGTCTTGGGCCTCGGCGATTTCTGGGTAGGCCGGGGCCATTAAGGGAATAAAGTAGGCCGCCAAGTCACTAAAAAAGCCGGGGGAATACCCCAACTCCTTCCCGTGACGAGCGGCGCGACGGAGGACGCGGCGCAAGACATAGCCCCGCCCCTCATTAGCAGGGGCAACCCCATCGGCGATGAGGAAGACGCAAGCCCGAATATGATCGGCAATGACACGGCAACTCACATCAACCTCTTCGGACTCGTGAAGCCGGTGCCCCGCGCCCTGGGCAATATGCCGAGTCAAGCCATAGAGTAAATCGGAATCATAATTGGTGACCTTGCCCTGCACCACGCTGGCAATGCGCTCCAACCCCATCCCCGTATCGATGCTCGGTTTGGGTAGAGGGTTCAATCTGCCTTGGGCACCCCGATTGTATTGCATGAACACCAGGTTCCAGACCTCTAAAAAACTGCCGTCATCGGCCTCTAGGCTTTCTCTGGGGGTGCGCCCCTCTACCAAAGGCCGCAGATGGTAATGAATCTCGCTACAGGGGCCGCAGGGGCCCGTATCCCCCATGGACCAAAAATTATCCTTCTCCCCCAAACGGGCAATGCGCTCTTCAGGAATGCCGATGTCTTGACGCCACAACCCAAAAGACTCCTCATCTTTTTCATAGACGCTCACGGCGAGTTTATCCGTGTCGAGCCTTAAGACCTCGGTCAGAAACTCCCAGGCGTAGCGGATCGCCTCTTTTTTAAAGTAGTCCCCAAAAGAGAAGTTCCCCAGCATCTCAAAAAAAGTATGATGGCGGTCGGTGCGGCCTACATTTTCCAAATCATTGTGCTTGCCCCCGGCGCGCAACACCTTTTGCGCTGTCACGGCGCAGGGGTAGGCGGCGGCCTCGTTGCCCAAAAAGACATCTTTGAACTGGTTCATGCCCGCGTTGGTAAAGAGAATCGTCGGGTCGTTGTGGGGCACCAAGGAGGAGGAACGAACCTCTTTGTGCCCCTTGGACTTAAAATAAGTGATAAAAGCGTTGCGGATTTCGGCGCCGGTCATGGGGCTTGTCAGGATGATGCGGTTGGTAAAGAATGGGGAGGAAATCGCCCAAAATGTATTTTCAAAATAAATATCTTAAATCAACAACTTTAGCCAGCCCGAAACCAAGCATGCGCCCTGCCCTTTTTTTAGATCGAGACGGCTGCCTGATTCAGGAAGTCGATTACCTAAACGACCTGGCCGCCGTCAAGCTGCTGCCGGGGGTGGGGGAGGCCTTGGCAAGGGCGCAGGCGGCGGGTTACGCCTTGGTGGTGGTGACCAATCAATCCGGGGTGGCCCGGGGCTTCTTTGACGAAGACTTCGTGACCCGGGCCCATGAGCGCTTGAAAGAATTGTTGCGAGGCTTTGGGGTGGAGTTGAGCGGGATTTATTATTGCCCCCACCACCCCTTGGGCAACGCCCCCTACAATATTGCCTGCGATTGCCGCAAACCCAAGACGGGGATGCTGGAGCGAGCCTTTGCCGAATTAGAGATCCAACGAGAAGGCTCGGTCATGGTGGGCGATAAATCATGCGATGTGGAGTTGGGTTATAGGGCGGGGCTGGCGGGTTGGCTGGTCTTAACCGGCCATGGAAAAGAAGAGCTCGCGCGGGTTAAGGAGCGGTTTGCCGATGCCAAGGTTTTTAAGGATTTGCCCGACGCCGTAAGGGAATTGTTGGAATAGGCGCCAAGGATTTGAAGAACGACTCAATTACCCCGCCAAGACTCGTCTTGACAAGCTTGCCGTGGCCTGCGCCATATAGGATATTTGGTGAAATCAGGCCCCTTTTGCGGCCCCAGGGCAAACCGAAAAAATAAAAACGCAACGCCGCTATGAATGAACCAACCACCCCAACCGCTGGCCTTTGGAAACGCGCTAAAAAAATCCTAGGAAAGGTTTCGAATTGGCTTTCCAATGGGATAAAAACGCGTGCTTTTGCGTTGTTCTCCCTTGCGGCAGTAGAAACTGCCCTGATCATCGCCTGCTTATTGCCCTTCGATTGGAACAAACTCATGGCCCTGGCGACAACCGAGGCACAGGAAAGAGCGTTTTGGAACGGGCTCTTTCTCTTGCTCGGCCTACCCCCCGGATTTGCCCTCTGGTTTTGGCGCAATGCCGATAAAAAAGAGGAGTTGCGCAATCACGCCATTACCAACAACCAAACCAATTTTCATAAACTGGTCGAATGGCTCAGCAGCGAGAACGACGCCCTCTCTGCGATAGCGGTTCCCCAATTTATCCGTTTTTTAAAAGACAAGGAATTTGGAGAATTTTTTCAAGAGCCCGCTGTCATCGCCCTCAAAACCAAGCTGGCACATTGGGCCGAGAGTGAAGAAGTCGAAACAGCCATCGCACAAATCGAAAAGGCCAAAGATGCGGAGCAAGCACAGGAACTACGAAAAACAAACCCCGTCCAAATCCCCCTCTCGATCCGTGAGATCCACCGGCTTTTCAAAACCGAGGGGGAACTTTTCCAAAGTCTAAACTTAAATGAGGTTCAGCTTCCCTTTGCTGACTTATTCGATTGGGAACTTCCAAAGGGAGAGTTACAAGGGGCGAACCTCCTATGGGCGAACCTGGAAAGGGCGAACCTCCAAGGGGCGAACCTCCAAGAGGCGAACCTCCAAGAGGCGTACCTCCTATGGGCGAACCTCCAAGAGGCGAACCTCCAAGAGGCGTACCTCCGAGGGGCGTACCTCCTAGTGGCGAACCTGGAAAGGGCGAACCTCCTAGGGGCGTACCTCCAAGGGGCGAACCTCCTAGTGGCGAACCTGGAAAGGGCGAAGCTCCAAAGGGCTGATCTCCGAGGGGCGAACCTGGAAAGGGCTGATCTCCAAGGGGCTGATCTCCAAGGGGCTGATCTCCGAGGGGCTGATCTCCGAGGGGCTGATCTCCGACATACCCAACTCTATGAGGCATCTTTTTCCAAGGCAAAATACAATGAAACCACCCAACTCGGCCCCCTGGCCCCTGAAGAAATCGGAGAAGAAGAGTTCAACAAACTGGGTATGATCCATACCCCCCCGGATCAAGAAACAACCCCCCCCCAAAAAGAAACAGACCGCTAACCAAGCGCCCCCTTGCCAGAACCGATCAAATCAGGAAAAATAAAAACTCATAACCCAAACTTCGACCCCCAGCAAGCGCAACCACATGGCAACCGACATCCAAGCGACCATCGAAACCAACCAAGGCCCGATTCACATCACCCTTTTCGCCTCCAAAGCCCCCGTTACCGTGGCAAACTTTGTCAACCTAGTCCAAAAGGGCTTTTACGACGGCCTGACCTTCCACCGAGTGATCAAGGATTTCATGATCCAAGGGGGCTGCCCCAGCGGCATGGGGACCGGCGGCCCCGGCTACCGCTTTGACGATGAAATTCACCCAGACCTAAAGCACGCCAAAGCGGGGGTTCTCTCCATGGCCAACGCCGGCCCAGGCACCAATGGCAGCCAGTTCTTTATCACCCACGGCGCTACCCCCTGGCTCGACGGCAAACACACTGTTTTTGGCGAATGCGTCAGCGGTGAGGACATCAAAATCGTAAATTGCATTCAACAAAAAGATAAGATGGAAAAAATCACCTTAGAAGGGGATGTAGAAACTCTGCTCGAAGAACAAAAAGACCATGTCGCGGAATGGAACAAGGCCCTAAAGGGATAAATTGGATCAACCTGAATCCATCCTTTGCCCCCGCTGCAAAAACCTAATCTCCAGCTATCTGGCGGAATGCAGCCATTGCGGCCTGCCGGAACCCTTGAAAAAACACCAAAGGTCAAACTTCCTAGCCCCCCAAAGCCTAGTCAAGCCCTTGATCTGGTTCCAGGGGGGGCTATTCGGGCTCAGTTTCGCCCTCTCTTTTGTCCTTGAGGGGAGAGTCAACCTCGGTCACGGTTTTTTCAGTCTACCCGCCCCCAGCTCACAAGCCTTAGCGGCCCTAGGCTGGGCCACCACTCAAGACCTCTTTACCTTCAACCCCTTCCCCCTCATCACCGCCACCTTTCTTCACGGCGGCATCTTGCACCTCATCTTCAACATGCTCTGGTTAAGGGATTTAGGGCGCCTAGCCGAAGAGGCCTTTGGCAAGGGCAGGCTGCTCTGGCTTTTGATCCTCACCTGGTTGATGGGCAATCTGGTCGCCACCGCCCAACCCCTTTTTTGGCTGGCCTTGGGCATCTCCGCCGGCCCCACCGCCGTCTTGGGGGCCAGTGGAGCCGTCTTCGGCCTCATGGGGGCCATCATGGCCTACGGCAAACGCATGCCCCGCCTAGAGGCAAAAATGATCTCCAAGCAGATGGGCAAATGGGCCTTGATCTTGATCATCATCGGCTTGATCATTCCCCAAGTCAGCAACGCCGCTCACATCGGCGGGTTCATCGCCGGCTGGCTCTATGGCCGCTTCACCCCCCTCGCCCCCAAGGGGGAACACCCCCTGTTGACCGGTTCGGCCCTCGCCCTCATCGCTTTAGCTTTCGTTCAAGTATGGCTCCGCTTCATTTAACCTCACTCAAACTCCGCCAACTCACTAAAAAGCTGTTCCATCCTCGCTTTCAGTAACTTGACATCCCCGCCCTGCTTGCTCAAAATCTCAATATCCTGAATCAAATTTCCCTGTTCCTGCAGGTTGATATTCGACATCAGCCCCTTTAATTTATGCAGTTCTTGCGACAAGGCCTTTTTACTCCCCTCTGCGTAACTCTTTCGAATTGCCGCAAAGCCTTCACTAATCTCCCGCACCGCGGTGGATAATATTTCTTCTTGCACCTCTTCGGGGCTGCCGATAGTCTCCAAAAACTCACGCATCTTACCGGTTAAGGCCCGCCGCTGACCCATTTGTTTTTTTTCTAAGACGAGCGCCAATTCTTCAGAAGAAACCCCCAACATCTTTAACTGATTGGGCACCCCACCGACCTCGCGAATACTGCGCAAAAGCTTTAAAATATCTTCCTTCTGCACTGGTTTGGGGAGGTAATCATTCATTCCCGCTTCTTTAATATTGCGTACATCCTCGGCAAAGAGGCTACCCGTCATCGCGATAATGGGAATGGAAGCGTCAAATTTACGAATCTCCTTGGTTGCCTCGATTCCATCCAACTCGGGCATTTGAATGTCCATCAACACCAAATCATAACGCTGAGTTTTCACCTTTTTCACCGCCTCGCGGCCATTGACCGCCAAATCCAATTCGACCTTAAAAAAGCGTTTGAACATCTGGGCGTAAAGTTGCCGATTCGCGTCCGCGTCCTCCCCCATCAACACCTTCAACTGGCTGAAATCCTCACTCTTGGCATCGCCACCTCCCAATAAACTCTTTTTAATCGCTTTTCCCAATTGGAAGTAGCTAAACGGGCGTAGCAAAGTCTGATCCACCAGTTCATTGCTTTCTAAATTCGTTTTTGTTTTCAAGCCAATCACGGAAATCTCTGGATGACACTCCCGTAAAACCCCGGCTACAAACATGCTGCGCTCTTTTAAGATATCCAGATCCAATAAAGCGACTTCTGGAAGGTCGAGGTCTAAAATCTCTTGAAATAGGGTTCGCCCGGGCTCGTGCGCGTCAATAAAACGCAAAAAGGCCCCGGTATCTAAAATTTTCCTCTTTTGCGGCTCTGACAGACTGGGGTAATCCCCGATCACCAAAAGCCTTCTCCCCGCAAAATCAAAATCCGCCTCTTTCAGCCTTCCCTTTGCCAAGACCAATTCGACAATAAAGCGGCTCCCCTTACCTAAATCACTCTCTACGGTAATGTCGCCATCCATCAACTGAGCGATTCGCCTAGAGAGATACAAGCCTAAACCGGTCCCTCCGTATTCCCCGATATGGGCCTGCTTAAAGGGCTGAAACAGTTCTTTTTGCTTCTCCTTGCCGATCCCGATCCCCGTATCTTTTACACAAACCCGCAAAGAAAGTAGGTTTTCCCCAATCGAAGTCATGTCTTGGACATAGATACTGATTTTTCCCTGATTCGTGAATTTAGCGGCATTGGAAAGAAGATTAACGAAAATCTGCTTGATGCGGATGGGGTCGCATTTGATATAATTTGTAAAATCAATTGGCTGAACATCCAACCTCACCCCTTCTTTCAGTTTGGAAGAGACCATCACCCCACAAGCGGTAAAAATATCCCCAAAAACAACCTCTTGCAGATTTAAACTCAATTGGTTCGATTCGATTTTAGAGATATCCAAGATATCATTGATCAAGCTGACTAAGTGCTGGCTGTTGAGAGCGATATTTTCGGCAAATTGCCGTTGTTCATCCCTCAGCCCTGGGCTGGCTAAAAGAAAATCCGTATAACCTAAAATCGAAGATAGGGGGGTGCGCATCTCATGGCTCACACTGGCGATAAAGGCCTTTTCCGAAGCAAGAGACCGCCTTAGGTCTTCTTCGACCTTCCTCATTTCGGATAGGTCTTCTAAAATAACGAGAAACCCTACCGCGTCATCCACGGCATTCTGCATCATGGTAATGGTTAGCCGACAAAAACTAACCCCCGCCTTGGTTTGAATCGGGACTTCCAACCGCTCGGGTTGACCGCTCTGGCTTGCCCTTTTAAACGCCCCTTCGACTTTAGAAAAACTTTCTTTAGAAACCCAATCAAAAAACTTCTGCCCTTGAGCCTGAAGAGGTTCGATGCGCAATAAATCCGCCGCGATGTCATTCGCTTCATGAATTTCACAAGCCAAATCCATCTGCAAAACACCGAAAATCTCCTTTTCAAACAGGAGGCGCTCCTGCTCTTTTTTTTCTGTTATATCAGTTATATAACTAATATAATGAGTGACCTCCCCCTGCTCGTTACGCAGCACCTTGGTGGCGTCAAAAACCCAGATCACCCGCCCCGCTTGCGTAATGAGTCGATACTCTTGAGTGATGTCACTCACCCCGGCTTCAGAATATTCTTTGACCATCCCCTCCACCCGCTCTAAATCAGCGGAAAAAACCAATTGAGTATAGGACTTCACCCCCTGAATCAACTCCTCGGCAGAATAGCCCAAAAGCGCGCGCACATTTAAGGAAACAAACTCCACCGGCCAGCCAGGGAAATTTTTCCAACGAAAGATCGTCACCGCGCCGCGCCCTGCCGACTCAGGTAGAGAAAGCCCTCCCCCCCTGAGGCTAGAGGCATAAATCGCCTCTTCAAAGGATTTAAGAGCGCTGGTGATAAAGGTAAGTAAGCGCACCTCCCCTAAAACACCATGCCCCATAAAACCTTGCAGCCCCTTTAAAAGCTCAGGGTCTGTAATATCTTTGGGCTGGCCTGTGCAGTTGAGAATGCGGGTCCAATGGTTCTGGCAGGCGCTGCGGGTATATTGCAGCAGGTGGGTGGCACGGTCCGATTGCGAGAGCTTGCCCAGCAAAATAACCGCAAGATCCGTGTTTTGCTCAATCAACACTTCCGCGATTTCGATATCGGTCGCGCTGATCAATTCAGCGGATTTACCTTGATAGACAAAAGATTTTAACAGGTCATTGGCCGCGACATGAACCTCTTCCTCCTCGTCGATCAATAAAAGCTTCCACTTTTGAGAACGACTCAAAAGCTCAAAGGGGGCCAGTTTTTTTGTTTCCTCGATCATCAGGGTCTTGCTTTTCTTGAATTAAATCCGGACGATTTAAAACCAACTGCATCCGGTGCAGCATTCCCCTCAACAGGGCTAAATCTCTCCGATTGGGCCGCATACGGCCAATCAAATCAGCTAAGCTCAGTACAAGACTGGTCTTTTGTTCATCCGATTTAAAATAACCCACTCGATCTAAAAGGCTTGAAAGTTGCGCCTTGAACCCTTGGGTTTCTTTTGAAATAGCAGTATCCGATGGATTTGAAAAGAAGTCCGTACTCGATTCCACCGTTTTCTTCAATTCCCATAAAGTCAATAAGACAGCCTGGGCTAAGTTCAAGCTCGGATTAGAGGGATTGGTCGGAAAGGTCAGCAAGGAGTTGCAATAACTTAAGTGCTGATTTTTCAGCCCAATGCGCTCATTCCCAAACAGAATGGAACAACTCGCCGAACCGGCAGAAGAAAGTATTTGAGGGAGTTGACTCGGGAGGGCCGGCTCACTCAAAAAACTACGGTGGCGCGCCGTCACCCCAATGATCAAGCTGCTCTCGGCCACGGCCTCGGCAAGGCTATCATAGACTTTTGCCTCTTCAAGCAGCCAGAGCGCGTTGCAAGCCATGGCCCTCGCTTCTTTATTGAGATGTTCACAAGGCTGAACCAAAGCCAAATGACGAAAGCCCAGGTTATCCAGGGCACGGGCAACCGAACCCACATTGCCTGAAAAGGAAGGCTCGACCAAAACCACCTGGATTCGCTCCGTCAAATCGCCTTTATCCATGGCCCTTCAACCACTCGTCAAAATAGACGATGGTGCGTTTCAACCCCTCTGCTAAAGAAATTTTAGGTTCCCAACCTAACTTTTCCTTGGCTAGAGAAATATCCGGTCGCCTTTGAGTAGGGTCATCCGCCGGCAGAGGGCGAAATACTTTTTTGGACTTTGAGCCCGTCATCTCAAGGATCAAATCGGCCAACTCCAGCATGGTGAACTCCCCGGGGTTGCCGATGTTGACCGGGCCGGAGAAGTTATCCGCATCCATCATCGCCAAGATGACCAGGATCAAGTCATCGACAAAGCAAAAACTGCGCGTCTGCTCGCCTTTTCCATAAATGGTCAAGTCCTTACCTTGCAGGGCCTGCACCACAAAATTGCTCACCACCCGTCCATCGGCAGGGTCCATACGAGGGCCATAGGTATTAAAGATGCGCACCAACTTCGCATCGACCCCTAAAATACGGCGGGAGTCGTTGCACAGGGTTTCTGCCGCTCTTTTGCCTTCGTCATAACAACTTCGTTCCCCAATGGGGTTGACATTGCCCCAGTATGCTTCTGTTTGGGGATGAATCAAGGGATCGCCATAGACCTCAGAGGTACTGGCGTGCAATAGCCTGGCTCCACTTTTTTGGGCCATTTCCAGCAGATTGGCCACCCCAAGTACCGAGGTCTGAAAGGTATGAATGGGGTTTTCTTGATACCGAGGAGGGCTCGCGGGGCAAGCAAAATTAAAGATTTGCTCAAACTCCCCCTCAATCGGCTGCATTACATCCTGCTCCAGAAAGGTGAAATTAGGATGCTCTAAGAGGGGAAGGATATTTTCTTTGCTCCCGGTTTGCAGGTTGTCCAAACAGGTAACCAGGTCCCCCCGCAGAAGGTGCGCCTCCACCAAATAAGACCCTAAAAACCCGGCCCCACCCGTAATCAAGACCCGCTTGCTCATGCAGGCCGACCCACAGAGTAATACTCAAACCCCTTTTCCTTCATTTTCGTTGGATGGTAAATATTGCGCCCATCAAAGATTAAGGGACGCCTTAAAAGCTTTTGCATCCGGGCAAAGTCGGGCCGATGAAACTCATGCCACTCGGTGAGGATCAAGAGCGCCTCAGCCCCCTCTAAGGCTTCATAAAAATCTTGATGATAATGAATGTGGTCGAGATAATCCCTCAACCCCTCCTCGGGGAGGCTAAAGACGCGTTTGGCCTCGGCCATGGCTTCTGGGTCATGGAGATGTAGCCTTGCCCCCCTTTCGAGCAGGCCCTTGACAATCACCCGACTGGGGGCCTCTCGCATATCATCGGTCTGGGGTTTAAAAGAAAGCCCCCAAATCGCAAGCTTTTTCCCCTGAATCTGCTGGCCTAAAACCCGATCCACCTTGACCAGCAGGCTCTTTTTTTGCTTTTCGTTCACCTGTTCGACCGCTTCCAAAAGCTCCATCGGACATTGATTCTGCGCCCCCGTACGCACTAAGGCTTGCACATCTTTAGGGAAGCAAGACCCCCCATAGCCCACTCCGGGAAACAAAAAACTCGGGCCGATCCGGTGATCGGAACCGATGCCAACGCGAACCATATCCACATTCGCCCCCACCTGCTCACAGAGTTGACTGACCTCGTTCATGAAACTGATTTTAGTCGCCAGCAAGCTATTGGCGGCGTACTTGGTCATCTCAGCGCTACGCAAGTCCATGACCAAGAGTTTATCGGCTTCCGGCATAAAGGGGGCATAAAGCTCTTTCATTGAGGCCAGGGCACTAGGCGCGCTGGCGCCGATAACCACCCGATCCGGCTCCATGAAATCTTTCAACGCCACCCCTTCGCGCAAGAACTCTGGGTTGGAAACCACCTCAAACTCCCAATCCACCCCCCGCCGGTCTAATATTTTTTGGATCTGCGCCCGTACCTTGTCCCCCGTTCCCACCGGAACCGTCGACTTATCCACCACGATTTTCTCGCCTTCCATGTGTTCGCCAATCGTAGCGGCGACAGAGAGAACATATTGCAAGTCCGCGGAGCCGTCTTCATCAGGGGGGGTGCCCACGGCGATAAACTGAAACAAAGAGGCCCGAACCCCAAAAGCCAAATCCGTGGTAAATTGAATCCGGCCCGCGCGCATATTGCGCTTGACCATTTCTTCCAACCCCGGTTCGTAAATGGGCATTTTTCCATTATTGAGCATCTCGATTTTATGAGGGTCCACATCCACGCAAATGACTTGGTTCCCCGACTCCGCAAAACAGGCCCCTGCGACCAAACCTACATAGCCGCTGCCAAATACAGTTATCTTCATCTTATAGCTCGCTTCGAGTGGTAAGGACCTGATCCACGAGGCCGTAAGCCAAGGCTTCGTCCGCCGTCATCCAATTATCCCGGTCTAAGTCTTTTATGATTTGATCTACCTTTTTCTTCGTTACCTGAGCGTATAGCTCCGCGATACGCGACCTCGTTTTCAGAATTTGCTTAGAATGAATCTCTAAATCCGTAATATTCCCCTGGGCCCCCTGCATCGAAGGCTGATGAATCATGATTTTCGCGTTGGGCAGAATAAAACGGCGACCTGAATCCCCCACAAGGCTTAAAACCGAGCCCATGCTGGCGGCTAAGCCCACCACAAGGGTCGCAATCGGGCAACGGACGAACTTCAAGGTGTCGAAAATGGCAAAGCCATCTGTCACCGACCCGCCTGGAGAGTTGATAAAAACTTTAATCTCCCCCTTGGGGTCGAGCTGTTCTAAAACCAAAACCTGTTGGATCACCTTATCGGCCAGTTCGTTATCCACCTGATCGCAGATCACTATAGAACGGGTATCCATAAAGGCTTGAGAAAAAATATCCTTTTTCTCTTCAGAGGGGGATTCTTTTTTTGACATGGAATTAAGGGGCTAAGGAGTGAGTCGTTTTAAGCTATTCGGAAATTTTATCTGAAGAGCGTTGAAAAAGCAATGCTCAAGGCTTAGCCTCCTTCCCTCACAAGTGAAAAACGATAAACGCCTGATTTTGGCATAAATCATGATTACCTATATCTAGAGCTTATAAAATCAACAAGAGGGCAACGCCCTCCTCAACCTAAGCCTGTACCGCAAAATGATGAACGCCAAGCTAACCCAACCCGTCCACTCCGCTAGCGTCTTAGACCCTGTTGCCAAGCACAAGGAACCCGGTACCGGCGAGCTAAAAAACAAAAAAGCGCAGCACGCCGCCACCTCCCAAGGAAAGGAAAAATCTGCCGCGACAATGGAGAAAAAACAGCCTCAGGGCAAGGCCGACGAGGTGAGCGAATACCTAAAATCCATCAGCCGCTTAGAAAACAAATTGAAAAAAAACGAAGTGAGCGATGAAGACTTGGGCAAACTCATGGAAAAGCTGGAAGAAAAGATTAAATCCTTAACGCCCCAGCAGAAAAAAGCGTTGAAAAAAATGGAATTTTTTATGCAAGGATCCTTAGAAAACCTCAAGGACTTCAAAGGCCACTTAACCAAAATGCTCAAAGATCCCCCAGAGCGGGGCAAAGCCTTGGAATTTTTAAAAGATCCGCGGTTTATGGCACTGATGGAAGACAAAAAAGAAGAACCCCTAGCCCAGGGCTACGGCCCCCAAGCAAAAACGGCCCCCTCCCCCTCCAGCAAAGAGGTAGCAGGCCATGCTACAGTTCGGGAACCCTTAAAAAACCCAAAGCTTTGACGCGGGTTTCATCCCTAAACTCAGCGCGTTGGTTATGGATGCCGCGCGCCGCTTTGCTTGACTTACATCTGCACGAAGTTTTCCAAAAACTTAGTGGAAAGCCGCCCCTCTTGAAAGCGCAAGGATTTTAAAACGCGCCGATGCAGCGTGATATTCGTCCGCACCCCCAAACCTTCGATGACATATTCATCTAAAGCCCCCAGCATTTTTTTAATCGCTGTCTGTCGATCTGGGGCATAGGCGATCAATTTGGCGATCATGGAATCATAATAGGGTGGAATATTCCACCCTTGATAGGCTGCCGAGTCAACCCGAATCCCCAACCCACCTGGGGCATGGTAATCGGTGATCTGGCCTGGGCTGGGAATAAACTTCTCCGGGTCTTCCGCATTGATCCGGCATTCAATGGCATGACCGCGAAATTCCACTTGATCTTGGGTGAGGGTTAAGGTTTCCCCCTTGGAAATCCGTATCATCTCCTTGACCAAGTCCACCCCCGTGATCATCTCGGTAACCGGATGCTCCACCTGTAAGCGGGTATTCATCTCCATGAAATAAAAATTCTCATTTTTATCCACCAAAAACTCAATCGTGCCCGCGCTATAATAACCGACCGCCTCAGCGACCTTGACCGCCGTCTCGCCCATCTTGCGCTTCAGGTCCTCAGAAAGCCCACTCGCGGGCGCCTCTTCGATAATCTTCTGATTGCGCCGTTGGATGCTGCAATCCCGGTCCCCTAAGTGTAAAATATTGCCCTGTTTGTCCCCTAAGAGCTGCACCTCGATATGGCGAGGCTCCTCAATGAATTTCTCCAAATAAACCGACTCATCGTTAAAGGAGGAAAAGGCCTCTGCCTTGGCGGTTTCATAAGAATTCACCAAGCTGCCCATGTTGTGCACGATGCGCATCCCGCGCCCGCCACCGCCCGCAGCGGCTTTGATGATCACGGGAAAGCCGATCTGCTCGGCCACCTCTTTCAGTTCTTCCACATCTCGCAGCGCCTCTTTCGTGCCCGGGGTGGTAGGGGCCCCGGCAGCTTCTGCAACCTTTCTCGCTTGGATTTTATCCCCCATCATATTAATCGCGTGGGCACTCGGTCCAATGAAGTCAATTCCGCTCGCTTCGCACTTTCCACAAAGTCGCCGTCTTCACTCAAAAAGCCGTACCCGGGGTGAATGGCCTCTGCCCCGGTGATTTCAGCGGCGGCAATGATATGAGGGATTTTAAGGTAGCTGTCTTTGCTCGGCGCTTCACCAACACACAACGACTCGTCCGCCAGTTTCGTATGGAGGCTGTCTTGATCAGCCTGGGAATGGACCGTAACCGTTTTGATGCCCATCTCGCGACAAGCGCGGATGATCCGCAAGGCGATTTCGCCTCGGTTAGCAATGAGGATCTTTTTATACATAAAATAAAAACTAACGGTTAAGCAGGTTTGATGGCGAGAATCTTAGCCCCATAGTCAACAGGGCTCGCATTGGAGGGGATGACTTCCACCAAGGTGCCATTGACATCCGATTCGATTTCATTCATGAGCTTCATCGCCTCGATAATGCACAGCACCTGGCCTTTTTTCACCTGATCCCCCACCGCCACATAAGGCGGCGCGTCAGGAGAAGGACTCGAATAAAAAGTACCCACTAGAGGCGCGGTAATATAATGCAGGGCATCTTGTTCCGCAGGGGCCGCCTCCGGCGCCGTTGATTGAGGCGCCGCCGCGGACGCGGGCACTGACGCCGCGACCTGAGGCGCTGCCTGCACCAGCATTTGCTGTGGGGCCGCCTTTTCCCGCTTGAGGGTAAGCTTCACATCGCCATCTTCAATTGCGATTTCGCTGATATCCGAGTCCCCCATCAACTTGATTAACTCACGGATATTTTTAATTTCCTTAATATTCATAGATGGACCCTAGCTTCAAATAGGTTCTTTTTAGTCGGGCTTTTAACAATCAGCCTAGTGCCTTAAAGTACAAAACGCAAGTGAATTTGCCCTACCCTTCCCTTTGCCTCATCGCAAAGCCGAATGAGGCGCTCAATAAGACTGGGCAAATAAAACCCGTTGTTCACTCGGCTTACCGGAAATCATGCAAACCCCTTCTTCGGCCGGGACATGGGTGGGAATACAACGAATCGTCGCTTTGGTTTCTTCTTGAATCTGTTGCGCCGTTTCCCTCGTGCCATCCCAATGGGCGTAAATCAACCCGCCCCCCTGGGCCAGAACCTCTTTGAACTCGGCGTAACTTTCCACCTGAACGCTATGCGCCTCACGGCGATCCAAGGCGGTTTGATACAACCCTGCCTGAATTTCAGCCAAAATCGCGGGGATTCTTTCTGCCATTACCTCCAAACTCACAGGTTCTTTTGCCCGGTTATCGCGGCGTACGGTCATCCCGCTTTGCTTTTTCACATCCATCGGCCCCACCTCGATACGCAAAGGCACCCCCCGCTGCACCCAGTGAAAAAACTTATCCGAGGGCCGTAAATCATCCCGACTGTCTAAAGATACCCGCAGCTTGCCTAAAACCTGACCCAATTTTGCTTTGATTTTTTCGGCATGCTCATAGACCTGTTCCCGCTCCTCTGCCCGTTTAAAAATCGGCACAATCACCACCTGCGTGGGGGCAAGCTTAGGGGGAATGATCAAACCGTCGTCGTCCCCATGCACCATGATCACTCCCCCGATCATCCGAGTGGTACAGCCCCAACTGGTCGTCCAAGCGTATTCCAATTGATTGTCTCGGCTTAAATATTTGATTTCAAAGGCCTTGGCGAAGTTTTGCCCCAAGTTGTGACTGGTGGCGATTTGCAAGGCTTTGTTATCTTGCATCAAGGCTTCGACCGTGTAGGTGTCCCTCGCCCCGGGGAATTTTTCATGCTCCGGTTTGGCCCCCGCGATCACCGGAATCGCGCAAACCTCTTGCAAGAAATCCTGATAAACCTGGAGCATCTTGAGGGTTTCGCCTTGCGCCTCCTCATAGGTCTCATGGGCGGTATGACCCTCTTGCCATAAAAACTCGGTGGTGCGCAAAAAGAGACGGGTCCGCAATTCCCAACGCATCACATTGGCCCATTGATTGATCAAAAGGGGCAAATCACGATAACTCTTGATCCATTTGGCATACATATGCCCAATGATGGTTTCTGAGGTGGGGCGGATGACGAGGTTTTCTTCCAACTCCTTCCCGCCGGCGTGGGTTACGACCGCCAACTCCGGAGCAAAGCCTTCTACATGCTCCGCCTCTTTGGTAATAAAGCTCTCTGGAATCAAAAGCGGAAAATAAGCGTTTACATGACCCGTCTCTTTGAAGGTACGGTCTAGGGTGGCCTGCATGGCCTCCCAAATAGCGTAACCCGTCGGGCGAATCACCATGCAACCCTTGACCGGAGAATGATCGGCCAATTCCCCTGCCGCAATAACATCTTGATACCATTGGGGGAAGTTTTCCGCTCGCGCGGTAATGTTCTTTGCCATATGATTTAATCCAAGGGGTTGATGCGTTGGGTCGTTGCCTCTACCTCACCATCTTTGAGGCGCAGGGTAAAGGGTTGCTCTAGGGTAAATTGTTCCGCCTTTTCCAGCAGGCGCCCCGCATTGTCTTGGGCCAAGGCATAACCTCGCTCCAACACCGACAAAGGGCTCAAGCTGTTTAAAAGGGACGCGAGACGAGAGAGGCGATGCCCCGCCTCACCAATGCGCCTCATCATAATGGATTGGAGGCGTTCTTCCGTAAATAAAAGTTGCTCCCCCATCCGCGCCACGCGGACAACAGGGGCCTGGTGACGCAAACTCTCTTGGGATTTCTCGAAGCGGTGCCTCACATAATTGGCCTTTGCCTCCCAGGCTCTTTTGAGGCGCAAACCGAGTTCATCGACTCGTTGACTATGGGTTTGAATCACCCACTGGGGGCTTTTCAAGCGCTTTTGCGTCTGCCCTAAGCGCTCGGCCAGCATGGCTAATCGTTGACTCAAGGCGCTTTTCATCCGCCGCTCCGCCTCACTCATAGCCAAAAAATAATCTTCCTTGAGCGGAACGGCAAGCTCCGCCGCGGCAGAAGGGGTCGGGGCGCGCAGGTCGGCCACAAAATCGGTTAAGGAAAAATCGGTCTCATGCCCCACGGCGCTCACAATCGGGGTTTTCGCCTCATGAACCGCCTGCGCCAAAACCTCTTCATTAAAAGCCCAGAGGTCTTCTAAACTGCCCCCGCCCCGCGCGAGAAGGATTAAATCAATCTCGGGCCTCGCGTCTAAAACCGTGACTTGGTGCGCCAGCATTTGCGCCGCATGCTCCCCCTGCACTAGGCTGGGGGCGATCAAAATCGGCACCCCGGAAAAACGGCGTTCTAAGATTTGCAACAGGTCTTGAATCGCGGCCCCCGTTGGGCTGGTGACGATTCCAATCCCTTGAGGGAGACGGGGCAAAGGTTTTTTAAACTCCTCTTTAAACCAACCTCGTTGTTCCAGTTTGTTTTTTAACTGCTCAAAAGCAAGGCGTAAGGCCCCCTCGCCTATCGGCTCCAAGGAATCCACCAAAATTTGATAGCTCCCTCGAGGCGCGTATACCGAGACGCGGCCCGAAACCAAAACCTCCATCCCCTCTTCGGGCGCGAACTTCAGCCCCTGGGCTTGGTTGCGAAAAATAGCGGCGGAGATCTGCGCCTTTTCATCTTTTAAGGTAAAATAAAGATGCCCCGACGCGGGGCGAGACAACCCCGAGATTTCTCCCTTTAAGTAAATCTGACCCAGGTTGTCTTCCAAAAGCAGCTTGATTCGTCTTGTCAGCGCGCTAACGCTAAAGGTCTGCCGCATGATAGGTTTTAGCCGTTCTTTTTGAACATCTTGCGCAATTCGGCCCCTACCTTTTCAATCGGATGCTCTTCACTGGCGCGGCGCATTCCGTTAAAATGAGGCTGACCCACTTTATTTTCAGCCAACCACTGACTCGCGAAGCTGCCGTCTTGCACTTCTTTTAAAACCTGCCTCATCGCCTTGCGGGACTCTTCGCCAATGACCTGAGGGCCACGCAGCAAACCGCCGTATTCCGCGGTTTCCGAAACCGAATAATTCATTTGGCTGATCCCCCCTTCGTAAAACAGGTCCACGATCAGTTTCAACTCATGCAGACACTCAAAGTAAGCGATTTCAGGAGGATAACCCGCCTCGGTCAAGGTCTCGAAACCGGCGCGCACCAGTTCCGCCGCCCCGCCGCACAATACGGCCTGCTCCCCGAACAAGTCGGTTTCGGTCTCGTCACGGAAATTAGTCAAGATGACGCCCGCGCGAGTGCCGCCAATCCCTTGAGCCCAAGCCAGAGCTAGGTCTTGGGCTTGGCCGCTTGCGTCTTGGTGAACCGCGATCAAACAGGGAGTGCCAAAACCTTCGCTATAGGTGCGGCGCACCAGGTGGCCGGGGCTTTTGGGCGCGATCATGATGACATCCACCTCCGCCGGAGCGATGATCTGGTTGTAAACAATGTTGAACCCGTGGCCAAAGGCCAAGACATTGCCCGGTTTTAGGTTGGGAGCAATATCGTTTTTGTAGATGTCCCCTTGGCTCTGGTCCTGGGCTAGAATCATGATCACATCGGCCAACTTGGCCGCTTCTGCGGTTTCCACCACCCGCAAACCCGCTGCCTCGGCTTCGGGCCAAGACTTAGAGCCCTTACGCAGACCCACGACCACATCCATTCCTGAATCCTTCAGGTTTTGAGAATGGGCGTGCCCTTGGCTGCCAAATCCGATTACAGCGAGCTTCTTGCCCTTTAAGAGGTTTAGGTTCGCGTCTTTATCATAAAAAATAGGAAGTTTCATAGAACACCCAAAAATTAAAGGTTACTTGTGAATAGCGGCCTCGCCGGTGCGAGCCATTTCGAGAATCGTAAACTCGCTGAAGACCTCGGCCACCCCATCGAGTTTACTGGCAGAACCGGCAATCTCAAAGGTAACCGATTCATGATTCATCTCAATCAGATTGCCTTGGTAGGCCTGGACTAGGGTTAAGACTTGGGTGCGCTGCGCCACCCCCGCTTGCACCTTCACCAGCATCAGCTCCAAACTGATGGTTTGGTGCGGTTTTAAATGCCGTACCTCCCATACATAAACGATATTTTTCAAAAGCTTTAAAATCAAGCGGATCTTATCGTCGTCTCCCGTGGTGACTAGGGTCATGCGATGCACGCCTTTTCGTTCACACTCGCCGGTACAAACCGATTCCAAGTTGTAGCCCCGCGAGGTAAACAATTCCACCACCCGAGCCAAGGCCCCGATCCGGTCTTCTACCAAAACAGAGATCACATGTTTCATTCAAGCCCCCTCGATGATATCTTTAAATTCCTTCCCCGCTGGAATCATAGGATAAACCATGGAATGGGGGTCGATCATAAACTCAATTAAGATCGGGCCTTGATGGGTTAAGGCCCGCTCAATAGCGGGGACGACTTCTTCCTTTTTACCCACCCTGCTCCCGGGGATGGAATAACCCTCCGCGATTTTTACAAAGTCAGGGGCATCGGGGGAAAGCGTCGAGGCATAACGGGAATCCCAAAATAAATCTTGCCACTGCTTGACCATCCCTAGGTTTTTGTTGTTTAAAACCACAATCACAATGGGTAGGTTGTAGCTGCGAACCGTGGCCAACTCCTGGATGTTCATTTGAAACCCTCCATCGCCGCAAAAACACACCACCTGCTCATGGCCTTCCGCAAAGCAAGCCCCCACGGCGGCGGGGAGCGCAAAGCCCATGGTGCCCAGCCCGCCGGAAGTCAAATGACTGCGCTGTTGGGTGAAGGTGAAATGCTGCGCCACAAACATCTGATGCTGCCCCACATCACTCACCACCACCGCCTTGCCTTTCAAATGACGGCTAAACTCTTGAATCACGAATTCCGGGCGCAGCTCCCCCACTTTCATCTTTGCCTGATCATAATTGGGCAAAGGGTGGTTTTGCCGAATGCTTTTGATTTCTTCCAACCAGGGTTCGCTGTCCACCTTGTGGGCGAGCTTCCCGATTTCAGCCAAAAAATCCTTGGCATCGGCCACCACCCCGAGGTGAACCTTTTTGATTTTATTGATTTCACTAGGGTCTAAATCCACATGAATCATCTGAGCCAAGGGGGCAAAGCGCTCCACCTTACCCGTCACCCGGTCGTCAAAGCGAGCCCCCACGGCAATCACCAAGTCGGAACGATGCATGGCCCAGTTGGCCGTATAGGTGCCGTGCATCCCCAGCATACCTAACGAAAGGGGGTGATCTTCAGAAATGGCCCCCTGCCCCAACAAGGTGGTGGTTACGGGAATCTCCGCCGCTTCCGCAAAGCGTAATAAGTCCTCCCCCGCATGGGCGAGGTTCACCCCGCCGCCAATATACAACACCGGACGGCTGGCCATGCGGGTCATCTCCCAGGCCTTTTTTACCTGCCGCAAATCGGCCTTGGGGGGGAGATCGTAACCGGGAATCTCGATTTTTTCAACAAACTCCGCTGAACTGGTCAAGCTTTGCAAATCCACGGGGAGGTCGATCAAAACCGGCCCCGGCCTCCCTGTGGTGGCGATATAAAAAGCCTCCTGCAACACCCGGGGCAGGTTGTTTAAATCCTTCACCAAATAATTGTGCTTGGTCACCGGACGGCTCACCCCGATCACATTGGTTTCTTGAAAGGCATTCGTCCCAATCACCGGAGTGCGCACCTGCCCGGTAATGATGATCATGGGAATCGAGTCCGTCATGGCGGTGGCAATCCCCGTGATGGTATTGGTCGCGCCGGGGCCACTGGTCACGATCACCACCCCAGGCCGCCCCGTAAGCCGAGCAAAACCGTCTGCCGCGTGGGCTGCCGCCTGCTCGTGGGCAACCCGAATCAGAGAGATATCCGAATGATTCAAGAACTCATCAAAAAGGGGGATCACGCAACCGCCGGGATAACCAAAGACCTGGCCGACCCCTTGATCCTTCAAGGCTTGTAAAATGATTTGGCTGCCGTTTCGTTCCATCATAAACCTATTGCAATTGGTCTTCGCTAAGGTTGAGCCACTGGCCTAAAAAAAATTGTTGTCGCGCCGACATGGCATAGCGCGGCTCCGTCATGAAGCCGCTCAAATAGGGCCGCAGAGTCAGATAAAAAATTCCTTTCCAATCCTCTGCCTTTTCCAAGGCCACATCATACTCGTAGGCCCCCACCCCAAAGGTGCGCTCAAAACGCATGCGATGAGGCAAATAACCTTGCGCCACAAAAAGCAGACTGACCCCCTTGGTCTCATCGGGCAGGGAAATATGATATTTCCCCTTCTCGTCGCGCTGGGCCAAGCCGACACTCATCCGAGTCTGCTGCCCATTCGGCCCAGGGGGCAAAAAGGTTTGGTCTTCCCGCTCAATCAGCACAAAGGCGTTTTGCGGCTCTAATCGACCTAAAATTTCTTGGGTTACCCAACCGGGGCGATAGGTCACCTTATCGGCGCAGGCAGCCAACCCAAGGGCCAAACCCAGAGCCAGGAAAATTATTCTCATGCGAATTCACAAAGGGAGTAGAAGCAGTCAGCTTGGCAATTTTCACGCAAGCCGTCAACCATTGGCCGCCCCTCGGTTACAAAGAATTACAAAGCCCTGCTTTACAGCTTCCTTACAAATTTTCTACCTTAAGATAAATAGTTAAACAAATTTCATTAATCTCTGGGCTACCCATGCCGACTGTCTCTTTAAATCTATGACTCGAGTTTTCCCCTTCAACAAAATTGTTTTTTCCTTACTGCCCTTCTTCCTCTGCTATTTTATGCTGGGAAGCCTACAGGCAGAAACCCGCATCTACTGTATCGGGGATTCGCTCACCCAAGGCTTTGGGGTGGATTCCACCGAGGCTTGGCCTTTTTTGGTCGAAAAGGCCTTGCGAAAACAAAATCATAAAGTAGTGGTGATCAATTCGGGGATCAGCGGCAGCACCAGCGCGAGCGGCCCGGGCCGGATGCGTTTTGCCTTAAAAACCAAGCCCGACTGGATCATCTTTGCCCTAGGCGCCAACGACGGGCTACGGGGGTTGGATTTAGACATCATGGAGGCAAACCTAGCCCAAGCCATTGGGCTCGCCTTAGAAGCCAAGGTCAAAGTCCTTTTGGTGGGAATGCGCATCCCCCCCAATTACGGCAAGGCCTATGCCGAACGCTTCACCCAGGCCTTTGTTCATCTCGCTGAAAAATACCAACTCCCTTGGGTGCCTTTTTTATTAGAAGGGGTCGCGGGGAACCCCGAACTCAACCAAGCCGATGGAATTCATCCCAATCGGGCAGGCCATCAAATCATCGCCCGGCAATTGACCCAAAAACTAGCCCCCCTCTTGCCATGAGCCTCGAACTCAAACAACTGAGCAAAAGCTTCACCAAAGGAGAAAAAAAACTGACCCTCTTGCAAGGGGCCTCTTTATCCTTAACTACAGGGGAAAGCGTAGCGATTTTAGGCCCTTCGGGTAGCGGAAAATCGACCCTCCTCAGCCTCATTGCCGGGTTGGATCAACCCGATTCCGGCGAGGTATGGCTGGAGCAAATCTGCCTGACCACCTTAAAGGAGGCGGACCTAACCCGTCACCGCGCCCAACATTTAGGAATCGTGTTCCAACAATTCCACCTCATGCCTCACCTCACCGCCTTAGAAAACATCAGCCTACCCCTCGAACTGAGCAAAGACAAACAAGCCCTGAGCAAAGCAAAAAGCCTCTTGGAGGAAGTGGGTTTGGGCGAGCGGGCGGGGCATTTTCCCAGCCAATTGAGCGGCGGAGAATGCCAGAGGGTGGCCATCGCTCGCGCCCTGGTGGTTGAACCGGACCTCCTTTTAGCCGACGAGCCCACAGGCAACCTCGACGAGACAACGGGGCACCAGATCGCCGACCTCCTCTTTAATCTGGCAGAGCGGAAACAGACCACCTTGGTGATCGTCACCCACAACCAAGAACTGGCAAAGCGCTGCCAGCGCCGCTTTCATCTACACCAAGGTCGCCTCCATGAAGATATGGCTTAGGCTGAGCCTCCGAGAGCTACTCAATCACAAGGGATTTAGCCTCTTTTTTATCCTCAACCTCGCCTTGGGCTTGATGGGCTTTATCGCCCTGGACTCCTTTAAAACCAGCCTGCACGAGCATATCCAAAGCCAATCCAAAAGCCTCTTGGCCGCGGATTTAAGCCTCAGCGCCTTTCTCCCCCTGACCGACCCAGAACAGAGCTTGACCCGCGACCTCTTAGGGCCCATTGAGGAGCAATCGACTCAAATCCTGTTCAACACCATGGTTTCTGGCCCTGACGACACCCAACTGGCCGAGCTCAACGCGGTTAGCGCAGGCTACCCCCTTTATGGGGAATTGATTTTAACCGATGGCCGCCACCTCCGCGCCCCAGAGTTGCAAGCCCTCTGGCAAGGCAAGCCCCGCGCCTTGGCGCAGCAAGAGCTCTTAGACGCCTTAGGGCTAAAACTCGGCGAAAGCATAACCATTGGGGAGCAGGCCTTTGAAGTTGCCGGCGGCCTCCTCCAATCCCCCGGGCAAAGCTTCTGGAACGCTCGGATGAACTATAAGGTCTTCATCAGCGAGGCCTGGGCCCAACAAACCGGCTTGCTTCAATTTGGCAGCCATCGCCGCTACAACTACCTCTATCGCTTAAGCGACGGCGATCAGGCCGACTTTTTAGCCAAAAAAATCAATCGGGAGGCGAAAAAAGCCTTTGGCCCCAACCCCTATTTCCAGGCCCTGCCCCATAACCGAGCGAACCCTCAGATGTCTCGTTTGATGGATTACCTAGGCGACTACCTTGGGCTTGCCGCCTTGGTGGCTTTGTTTCTTGCCGGCCTGGGCACCGCCTACCTCTTTCGGGCCTATTTAGCTCAAAAAACCTTGGAGATGGCGATTTTGCGCAGCCTCGGTGCCAGTTCAATGCAAACAGGAGGGTGGATGATCTTAGAAATCAACCTCTTAGGCACGCTGGCCGCCCTGGTTGCGGGGCTCTTGGCACG
>JAJRZQ010000007.1 GCA_024275165.1 bacterium
CCCGTTCGCCGCGCAAATAGGGTTATAAACATAGGCCCCGACCATAAAACGCTTGGCATCGGTGACCTGAACCACCGCCTGAGCCGCGGCCGCGGCTAGGCTGGTGACATCGTCTCCGGCACTGAGCTTTTTTAAAAATTTTCCGCTTACCGCCCATTGCAGGGGCCCTTTTTTATCGTTTAAGGAAAGTTTGGCTTCATTGGCCACCGCGCCGGTTACCCAATGTACCGCATGGCCCCGGCGATAAACCATGGAAAAACTCGGCTTGGTCATGGTCTGGCCGTATTGGGCACTGACCCCGGAATTGAGGGTTTCTTTCCCCATTAGGGAAATGAGCAGTGGAGCCCCTACCGGAGCGGAACCGGGACTATTGACCCGGATGAGGTAAGCGAAGGAAAATTCCCCCGCGCTTAAGCCATCCTGAAAGCGATAGATGACCCCTCGGCTGTTTTGCATTTCTGGGGAATCGGTATAGCCCGGGTTTTGGCTCGCCTTGAGCGCTCCGACTAAGGGAACACAGTCTACGCTACTGGGAGGGGCTAAAACCCCGGGGGTGGTTTCCAATTTAAGGAAAACCAATTGGTCTGTTTTTCGTGCGATGCTCATCATTTTTTTATTCCGTTAAGGTGAACTGGGCCGCATAGACCCATAGGTTTTGCATGCGGGTAATAAAACCGTCTTCTTGGGGCAGCAGGGGAGTGCAGCCCGGGGGCTGAAAACCCGCCAGGGCAGCGATCACTTGTTCCAATAAGGCCAGGGCCCCTTCACTTCCATTGAGGCCGCTGACGGCCACAAAAACCTCGAAACGATATTCTCGTTGCAAAGGGAAATCGGCTTGTAGGGGGATTGCCCCCAACTCGATAGGATTGCTGTGTTTAGCCCCCCCGTAGCGCACAAATACCGAGCCCTTGCCCCCGGTCAGCAGTTGTTCTTGAGGCCGATCAGGAAAAGGCTCCACCCTGTAGCCCCCACCGAGTTGCCCCTTGAGCTGTGCCACTAGAGCGGATTGAATGCTTTGGATCATTGAACCTCCCTTGCTTGATCCTTAAATCGAGCGACCTCGCTTTGATAAGCGGCCTCTTCTTGATCCCCCCAACCCAAAAAGGCGCGTTGGGGCAGCTCTGATTTACCAAAAGGCCCCCCTTGGTTGTGAATCAATCCGTAATCGAGGTCACTGCCGAGTCGCAACCCACTTGAACTCTCTTGCCAAAAGAGGGAATGAAAAAGCGCTCCGCTGAGGTACAGGGTCTTGCCTCCTTGGGCCAGTACCCGCTGAGAAGGCTTCCAAGGCTTGCCCCAGGGATCTTGTTCTTGCTCAAAATGGCTTTGGGCAACCCGCAAAAGCCTCTCCCCCAAGCGTGGGAGAAACTGCTCGCGATAACCTGGAAGCCCCCTTAAAGAAGGATGCAGTAAAACCTCTAAACGAACCCCTCTCATGAATCAAACCCCTCCAACCCCGGATAGTTACTGAGCGGAGGAAGGCCGGCCTTGGCCTTGGAAGGGGAAAACAAACCAACCAGAGCCAAACCGGGAAGCTGCTCCCTCCCCTTAGATACGGCTTCGAGATAACGGGTCAGACGGCTTGCTTCTTCTGCCCAAGTTCGACTCAAGGAGGTCTGGCGGCGCAGATGCAACTCAATAAGGGCGAACTTAGCGGAAATCTGGGTTAGAATCGCCGGTACCGGATTGATCGGTAGGGGGGCAACCTGAGCTAAGTAGGCGTCGATTCGTTGGTCTCCCCTTAAAATAGCGGCATCAACCCGTGCCGTATCAATGCTGCCGACCCCTTGATCATCGGTCAGTTGCAGCAAATCGGCATCGCTGCTCAATTGCCGCAAATCCGCTAAACTAGAATAGGCCATGACTCAAACAACCTGAGCGTATACCACGCATTCGGGGCGAAAGAGTACCGGTAAGGGCCTGGCCTCTACCTTAATCCAGCGACCAGATGGGTCTTCTTGATTCCAGGACTTGGAAAAAAAGAAATCCCCCGGCTGGCCTAAACCCACCCCGCCCTCGGCGTCGAAGTCGATTACGGGGGCGCAGAGTTCCGCCGCATGATCACCGCTTAGGCCCACCAAAATAAAGTGGGTGGGGGGAATGAGGTCTTGGCGCACCCCGTTGGTATCGAGATAACTCCCTAGATACTCCACCAATTCGACCCCCACCAAGGTCGCCATCCGGCCATCAACCGCCAGCTCTTTACCGATGGTATATTTAAGCAACTCCAAGGCAGAGGGGTTCGCGATCAAAGCGTCCATGGCTTGACTGCCCACAAAGGCGACCCAGCTACTCACTTGGCCCACGGCTTGGCTGATCTGCTTTTTCCAAGAGCGGAGATCTTGAATCGGGTTGCTTAAGGGATCGCTCCACAAACTTGTGCCGGTCAAGACAGGTTTTTGGCTCGCCGCGAAATTAAAATCGACCAGCAGCGTGCCGGAATCATCAATGATCTGGCCGGATAAGGCCTTAGCCGCCATGAATTCACGGGTTAAATCAATCTTGCGTTTCATCTCGGCTTGTTCACCGCCGATGCGTTCTTTGAGTAGAGTGTTCTCCCCCTCCAAACCAAAGGCCCGCATGGCATTTAAATCCCCTGCGGCGATGAGTCTTTTTTCCGAAAAACGGGGCGCGGAACAGGTGATGGTTTTGCGGCCCTGGTTATCGCTCATTTGAGCGGGCTCATGAACCTGGATATTGCGTAAAATACGCTCGGACTGGCTCGCGATATCCCAGGCAAAGCGATCCGTCAGTTGGCGGCTTTTTTTGCCGAAAACCTTGTCTAAGATTAAAGTGGGCACCGGCTTGAGCAAATTGACCGCGGCTGCCATAGCGCGGGTTTGAAAGAGTTGATCCATAAAAGCTCCTGAAAATGAATTGGATTAGGCGAAAAAGAAACGAGCGGTACTGAGATCGGCTCTGCCGGGGGCGTCTAGACCGATTAGATTCGCCTCCCTCATCACTCCGATAAGGCAAACCACCGCTTGAACATCGGCTAAAGAGCCATCGGCGTCATCCCACAAAATAGCCTTGGCCACCTCGGTGCCGTCAAGGGCCGCGTTGTTGTAAACGCTGTATTTCCCCGTTGCGGTAATCACCCCTAAAACCTGGCCCCTCAAATAAGGCCCCCCCGTGAGAGTGACTTTTTGCAAGACCGGGCCGTAGTTGTTTTGCGCAATCAGGGTAGTTTTGTTTTGCGTAGTCTCGACCACGCCTAAAAGACCTGCCATATTCCTCCTGCGGTTGGCTATTTAGAAAAAATACGCTCCTCGCGTACCGTGGTAGGGCAACCTGCCGCCTGAGCGATTTCTTGCCCTAGTTGATCCTCTTGAAACGAAGCTGAGCCCTGCCCAACCCCTAAAACCCGGAAATGCCCCTGTAGGGGAAGCCCAGCCAAGAGCCCTTTGAGGCGGCTTGCAAGAGAGGGAGAGCCCCCTTCTGCGAAGTTTTGGTCCGCCTCTTCTTCCAACTCCACCAACAGAGCAGGGATCACCTGCGCTTGGGCCGGGGTTAAACGGCCTTGAGCCACCAGCCCTTGGCTGAAATCCCGTGCCTGGGTGAAACGAGTTTCCTTTTGCAATTTTACGAGTTGGGTTTGGAGTTGGAGCTCCTTCTCGCTGGGAATCGACTCGCTCTTTACTCCTTCTGGCTGATTGCCCTGGGACAACCAGGCTTGATATTCCGCGTCATCCATCGCGATCATCCGCTGTGCCTTGACCTTAAATATTCGGCCATCAGCGAGCATCAGGTAATCCTTCATAGGTTGAACCCCCTCATCAGGTTGATCAGGCTCATTGAATTCAATCTCCAAAGCGGCCTGGTCGCCTTGAAAACTCACATCGACCAACCCCTTTACCGCAGGGGGAACCGCCCCCAAAAAACCGAGATGTCGGAGAGAAAAATCGGCAAAAAGGCTGATACTGCGCTTTTTAAAACGCCCCGCTTGCACCATCCGCACAAATTCAGGAGCCAATTCGCCCAATTGAGCTAAGAGTTTGCCTCCTTGCAGTTTAAGACCCTTGACCCAACCATAAGCGGGGGCGTTGTCCAGCGGATGCCCGATGACCACCGGGGCCTCATGCTGGGCCGGGTCGTAGCTCTCTTTGATCTTTGCAAGGTCAGCCATAGACCAATCCCGCTCGTTGCCTGAACTGTCGGTGTGCTTGCCGGTTTGAAATATTTCGATCCACATTTTGTTTGCTCCTAAACTCTAAGTTACTGATAAAATTTATTTGGAAATCAGGGAAAAATCCGCCTCCGACAAACCGTATTTTTTGGTCAAATAGGCGGGGTTGAAGCGCACCCCCATGCGAGTTAGGATTTCATCCCGCTCTGCCCAATCCCTGCTGGGATTTTCTTCTTCATACCAAGTAAATTCGGGCGGCGCGGCGGAGGGATCATTTAAATCCCGGTACAGCCTGGACAAACGGTAAAACCAATCCTTGACCAAACCTTGATCGGCCTGGCGCACCTCATCCAAAATCCCCTTGTGGGTCTCGGTCGCCGCTCGACTCCCTGCGCCCCCTAAACTGCTGGTTAGGGTTTGGGTTAAGATGGCGCGGGTCATTTCTTCGGTTAGCCTGGCAATCAACTTTTCGTGAATCTCCGCGCCCTTGGACCGATCAGAAGAATGCACCTCGAGCTTGGAACCCTCGGGTAAAATGACGACGCCGCCACTCCGCGCCTGGGACAGGGCGGAAAGCAGATCGTCTTGATCTTCTAAGGAAAGCCCTAAGGGATAGGTTCCCGCTAAAAGCGGAAGGTTGAAATCCTCGGCGACCCGCACCCAAGCGCGGAAACCGCCTCGACGAAAATTAACGGGCCAAAAGCAACGAGAAAGCGCCCTTTGCCCATAGGGGTTTTCATAACTTGGGGCGTGACGAAGAGGTAATACCTTGCCTGGGGGAATGGCTTCCCCCTCTGGATTGCTACCCAAAGCGGGGAAAAAACGAAGCTCCCCCTGGGTGTTAAAGCGAAACCAATGGCCCGGCAGGCAACGGGCCTCTTTTAAATGGAGTTGACCGGCCTTTTCCCCCCACAGCAATTCCACCGGAACCAAGCCGTACAGGGGGGCGTCTAAGAGATTATTGATCAAGGCACGCAGGTCTAAACAAGATAAATCCCGCTCCAAAGCCAAGGCAAGCCTCTTAGAAGCTGGACTGGGGGAATTTGCCCCCCTTTTGCCGGGACGAAGGTGAAACTCGCGGTTTAAGGTGGCGAGCTTGCGTTGCTCAATGAGGCCGAACAGAACGGGGTCGGCACTGAGGTCTCTCAATTTGGCTTCACCCCGATCCGCTAAACGATTTAAAACCGGGTCGGGATCGGGTAGGAGCCAATGAAAGCCTCCCTCGGCCCGCGCCCGATTATAGATTTCTTGAGTGAGGGTGGATTTTTGCTTAAAGAGTTTCATTAATAACCTCTCCAACGATCAGGTGTATTGCCTAAGGCAGGCTGGTTTTGATTCATAGCGCGGGCGGCCCCGCCCCCTTGAAGCAGGGCAAAGGCAAGGGTAAAGGCCATTTCTAGAGCGTCGGGGCCATCGTCATGAGAGGCTTTAGGGTAATGCCAAAGCTGGTTTAAGAGCTCTTGGTGACCGGCATGAAACCGAATCACCCCAGCCTTGATCTGCGGTTGCAGGCTCTCGATACGCAAACCCTTTTCTGCCCTTGGTTTAACCCCTAAAGCCGGAACCGGAACCCCGGCGAGCGCCGCGCGACGAATCAGCTCATCTTTAAAAAAAGCCTGAAACTGCACGGTTTCTACCACCCAGCGAAGGCAGCGGTATTGTTGCTGCAACTCAATCACCTCTTCGATAATCCGGTCGGGAGGGAGGCGGTTGATCTTGGCTGCGACCACAAAAACCTGCCCTTGACCTTTCGAGACCGCTAAAATAATCAGGGCGGAAGGGTCGGCCTGAGCATTGGCCCCCATTGAAGGGTCCACGGCGCCGACATAAAAAATATCCTCCGGAAGGGTTTCCCAATAACAAAAAAGAGCAGGGTCGAAAACCCGTTCCGCCTCATCCATGGGTTCATTTTGATATTCACTGGCAAAGCTCTCTGCCTGTTCCACCCTTTTGCCCATCAACAATAAAAGAGGTTGCACCTGGGGCCACAACACCTTGGCCCCTTCTTCCAAAGCGGCTTGATGTCGCTTATAAAACCCCAAGGCCGATGACCGCCCACTGGAACGGTAGAGAAGGGCGAATTGATCCCAAAGATCCATGCGGTTGGGCCAAACTCGAATCGCCTGCCAGCGCTCCCCATGAAAGGCACCACCAGAAAGCAACCTGGAAAGTAAGGAATCGTAATGTAAAACCGTACCCACAACAATAAGGTCATGGCTTTCATCGGGAGGGCCTAAGGGAACCACGGACTTCCAAAACCAAGCATAGGCCTTGTCGCGCATGGATAAAGCGCGGACCGCCTCATCATTTTCCAAGTCATCGCACAAAATCAAATCAGGCCGTTGTTGCCCATGGGTAGCCCCCCGAATTCGCTTGCCCGTGCCGTAAACCTTTACCTTGGCCCCATCTTGGGTTAAAATTTGGGTTTGGCTCCATACCCCCCCTAGACCACAAGCAGCGGGGAAATCTTGTTTCAGCCTGGGGTTTTCTTCCAATTCCACCTTGATTGCCGCTAATGTCTCCGCTGCTTGCTCTAAACTATCTGAAATCACCACCACAAATCGCTTCAAGCGATAAACCAAGGAATAGAGAAGCAAGGCCTTAATTAAACTGGTTTTACCATTCCCCCTGGGAGCCGCCAAGGCGAGGCGAAGACCCCTCTGAGCCTTACCCCCGCCCCGAGCAAAAGGCTCGAGGAGGGAAAAAAACTGGCAATGCAGGTCGGAAAACCGACTCTCTGGAAAATAATGAGGAAGGTATTGGCTTAAAAAGTTTCCCAAATTGCCTTTTGCCTCTTCTTTGCGAGTGGCGATGTCTTTTGAATCCAATGGAGTCACCGATGTTTCGATTTCTCTTAACAACTGTTCCCGCAAAGATTGAATCCTTGCTTTTAAATTCGAGGAATTTAGTTTTGCCATGCTTTTTTGCGTTTAATGACTTCGGTTTGAATCTCTTCTAAACACTCGACTAAGCTTTGCGCGGCCGCGGGGCTTTTTTTGGTTAAGGCTTGAGCGGTGATTTCTAATACCTCGCTCACCACAACCTCAATGGACAATTCCGGCGCAAAGCGCCTCGCCGCGCCCACGGCTTTAGCCAAACTATGGGCCAAGGAAGCGATGAGCTTCACCTTGACCACCGGAGGATGATCCATTTCCCCTTGAATCTCCAACAGACTTTGCCGCACCGCTTCGGTCAAATCCATCATGGCTTTGGCCATCTCCACCCCTTGGGGTAGAGTTTCTGCTTGCAGGCAGTCTTTTGCTTGTTTTTCAGACTCAGCTTGCATGACCCAAGATTTTTGATAACGGCGAATGGTGGAGGGGGTAACCTTGAGCTTTGCCGCTGTTTCCAAAACAGATAAACCCTGCTCCAACAAGAGTCGTTTGGCTTTTTTATTGCGCAGAACCGAAGCCTTTTGTCTCACGAGCCTCCCCGAGCGCGAACCAAGTGGGTCAAAAGTTCGGCGGTGCGATGGGGCACCTCCATCACCTGCCTTTGTACCTCTTCAAGTCGGTCATATAAGCGACCGACCTTGCCTTCGATTTCATAATCCATTTGTTCCAACTTCCGGTTATGTTCATCCAAGCGGCGACCGTGCTCCCCCACCCGGCCCCTTAAAGCCCCGTAAGTGACCGCTACGGCGATGAGGCTGCTCATGATGGTAATCAAAATCGCCCACCAGCCCGACTCGGTTTGAGTTGGCCCGGCCCAGGCCGAACTAGGTGCCAAAAGGGCTAGGACAAGCAATAAACGGGGTTTAAGATGGGGGTTCATAACGCTCCAATAAAGAACTGACTAATTCCTGACCCATCTCTTGGGCCATCTGCTGGATGGTTGGGTTTTCAATCGGAAGTTGATCGAATAGAGGAATCAATTCTTCTATCGCTTTGGCCCGCTCTTGGCGTAAACTCGCTTGAATCAAGCGCCGCAGGTTCAACAGAACCCCAGCAAGAGCCGGAAAAATAAGGGCTAAGGTGACAAGACCCGCGTCAAGAAAAAGACCGACCCAAAGCGGGTCTTGAAGGAAAAAATGAAGCAAAGACTGCATGAATTCTCCAAATTTGAAAGAGGAAAGTTCCTCTTGATTCATTATGGATTCATCATAACAAAGTTCGATAAAAAATCGCAGACCCACTAGATTGGGTTGTAAAAAAGGATGAGGCAGAAAAAACCGATTCTTTTTAAGCGAAACGCAAGCGATCGAGCAGTTGAAGTTTTTCAATCGCCCAATCAATGATTTGTTGTGTGCCGAGGAGTTGCTCTGTATCCATGCGACCGGAACCCACTTGGGCCAGGCTGCGACTCACGAGCCCAAGAGCTAAAAGAGTTTCTTCTAAAAGTTTTTCTTCATCTCGTTTTGAGGGATAAGCTGTTTCCATGATCCTTCCTTTTGGTTTATTATTATCTTTTATGTCACTGGGATCATTATCTGTAAATATTTTTTTTGGCGGACACCTCAAGTTGTTAAGCTGACTTAACATTATGTATTATATTGTTTTATTAAGGTTTTAAAATAAATTATAGCGTTATATAGGTAATGAAGCTTGCTAAGCTGGCGGACAGAATTTGTTTATTCGTCTATTTTTTTTCCTAAAAGTTGGAGGTCAAAGGCCGTGAAAAGCAGTCGTAAAGCGGCATGACCCAAGTCGCTGCGGTTCCACTGAATATGAGTTAAGATTTCTCGAATTTTTTCTTCTTCCGCCTTCGTAGTGCGAAAATCCAGTCGATGATCCCTTCCCATCTTGCCTCTGCTATCTGAATGGTTTTTTTAAAATAATTCGATTTACTGTCAACCTTAGTTGCGGGAGATACTGACAGCCCCCTAAACAACAATAACCTGAATAGGGTCGAATTTTAAAAACCAAAAAGCTAGGGCTGGACAACGCGAAGGGTCATAAATTGGGTTGTTTTTGTCCTTTTTCAATCTAAACCTGCTGCCAGATTGACCTAAAGAAAAAGGAAGCTTAGGGATTGGGCAACAAAATCCAACCCTGCTGGTCCACCATCGCTTGGGCTGTTTTCCGATCAGGAGCCCGGTAGACCTTCCCCCTTTTACTGTAGACTTGCCAATAAAGCCCCTGCGCCCCTTGAACTAAAACCCGAACTTGGCAACCCTGGGGACAATTTTGCAACTGGGCCGCTGTGACTTTGATTTTTTTCATTCTTTTTCCTTTAAACTTAAGAAACCTCTGTAAAACTCCTTGCCTACCGCTTGTTCAAGCGGTAGTCTCATGCCCTTTGAGCTGATTATAGCCCTTGGGGCGCGTCAAGTTTTTCAACCTTTTCGGTTGGGAATGAAATCCACAATCCCAACGCGAATCAATAAGTACCACTTTTTGATTTGGCAAGGCATCCCTGCCTTGCTGGGAAACTCCGCGTTTTTCAGAGTTTCCTTAAGGGAAAACCCTGGAGCTTGACTAAGCGTTGCACCGTGTTGATGTGAAGTGAAAGCTCTTGCGCAATCTGGCGCTGACTCCACCCCCGCTGTTGGAGTTTTTTGACCTTCTCTCGCAAGGCAAGGGTTTGGAACCGCCGCCCCTTGGGCAAAACCAATTGTTCCCCCCCGAAATGGCGACAAAATACCCCGGTAAGCTGTGGACCCAAAAGTTGCCGAAGCCAATGATCGGCCTGAGGCTCCTTTTTAGGAATCCAAACCGTTTGGCCCCCTTTGGCTTGCAAGAGCTTTTTGGTCGCCTCCTCACCAAGGGCGGCCAACAGTAAATCTAATTGAATTCCAGGCATGGATTGACCTTGGAAGAGAGTCGTAAAGCCAATTCTTGGGCTAATTTTGGATTTTGTCTCGCCCAGGGGGTATCGAGTAATTCCTTGGCAGCGGCAAAAAAATCTTGCCATTGCAGGGCGGCTAAAAATTCTTCCAACCCCTTTAACCCAGTCCAACCGGTTTGCCCTAAAATTTCGGCTAAAACCCCCTTGGCAAAAGCAGGTAGCTCTTTGCCCCAGAGAAGTTTTGCTTCCACTTGAGCTAAAAGGCGCACCTTGTCAGCCGCCTCTTGGGCACGAGGACCCACTTGCCGCGCCCATTTGGAATCGAGCAACTCCTTAGCCGCCTCTTCCCATTGCTGCGCTTTGAGCGCGCTGAGAGCTTTGCGAAAGGTTAATAGGCCGTGAATCCCTAAATTAAAAGCGAGATCAACCAAGACCTCGCCCACCAAGCGAGGCAAACCCCGCCACCAGGGAAGAAAACGCTCGAGTTCGCCGACACTTTGCGCTAAATCATTTTCCAACAGGCTTTGCGCCTCAAAGAGGCTGATTCCTCTTGCTTCTAAATTACGCCCAAAGCCGATGGTTAATTTTCCCGCGGGACAGGTATAGGCTTTGAGTCGTACGCCCTCGTGGCGCATGACAGTTTGGCGGACACGCTCTAGAGGGAAGGGACAAGGGGTAGGTGGGTTCATCATTGCTCCTATAAGGCGGCGAGGTCTAACGGCAGAGCCTGCCATTTGCCCTCAACCGAGTGGACCCGCTGGTATAGGCGGATATATTTTTTGGTTTGCTCGATAATGATGGAATCGTGGATCGCCTCCATGGCTTTTTCCCATTGGCTGTCTTGAATGGAAAGCCTTTTTAAACCTAAAACGCGGGGAATGGAGACCTTTCCTTCTTGGTTGACCCGAAAGGCGTCTTTGATCACGGTGACCAAATTAGGATCTGACCCGTAAGACCAGCGCTCAATACATTGGTCGATGAGGCCCTTGGCAATCTGGAGCCGTTCATCAAAAGCAATGAGGTGAGCGACTTTGATTTCCAGTCGAAACTGGCCGGAAAAATCTTGTAGGGTGAGGCTCTCGGATTTGCGCGGCTTGGCACCGTAGTTCTCTTGCAAGAGATTTAGGTAAGCCTCGACCTCTTCATAAATCCATTGTTTTAAGCCCTTTAACGCTTCTTGGGCTTGATTCCAACGAGAAACGATCTCCCCTAAAAGCTTATCCTTGAGCTCATCTTCACCGCGGACTTGAGACTTAGGAATGAGCCGACCCGTGGCATCTTCCCAAAATACAACCCCGTTGATTTGTGCTTCCCTTGCCATGCAACCCCCTTGATTTAAACTACCCTGGCTGGTTTAGAGCCTTTTTGTTTTTGCTCTCTTTCTCTTTGCGAGAAAGGAAAGGGTAGGATAGAATATAAAAACCAAAAACTTGTTTTTTAATCTAGTATAGGTTTAATAATTTATTTTTCAACCTATTTTTTAAACTTTTTTATTAGCCGATTGAGTTAACTTGGTTTTTTAATCTGTTTTAAGGTTGACTCTTAGGTAAAAATTTACCAACCATGCAAAATCAAAACGCAATCTGCCTGACAGGGGAAGAGATGGCCACTCTACTCGGAACCTCACTGTCTTATATCCATAAAATCTGGAAGTTACAGGAATGGCCAAGTTTGAAAAGCCATAGTGGTCAAGCGGGAAGGCCCATCAGTCTCGCCCCCTTAAGCCAGCTACCGGATCGCATACAAATTGCTTGGGTTGAAAAATCAAAAATTTCAAAAAAAACAGCCCAAATTATACTGGAATGGCCTTTACGCCAGAAATACTATGAGGAACGGAAAAAAAAGTGGGATGGAAACTCTTATGGAATCTGCCCTTTTGCTAGAGAATTATTAGTTCAACACTTTCCTGAATTTTCCAACTTGAACGCAAAAGAACCGGATTTTTTTCAACCCATTGCCCCGCAAAAAAGCAAAAAAGAACCCTTTCAAGAAGAATATACCCTCATCCCCCTGCTGAAACTACAAGCCGCCGCAGGAGCCGGGGTGGAAAACTTTGATCCAGAGGAAGCCCCGAAACATTTGGCCTTTCGTAAAGCTTGGCTACACCGAAATGTACAGGCAAACCCCGAAGGACTGGTCTTGGTCTATGCCTATGGAGACAGTATGGAGCCCACCTTAATGGATCAGGATGTTTTGTTGATTGATCGCACTCAAAAAGATCCAAAAAACGGGAAAATCTTTGTTATTGAAGTGGAGGGACGGCTTTTAGTCAAACGATTAGAACTGTTGGTGGACGGGCAGGTGATGCTGCGCTCGGACAACCCCCTTTATACTCCGCAGAAGCTCCCCACCGATGAAGGGGTGCAGATTGTGGGGATGGTCGTTTGGCGAGGGGGGCGGGTTTAAGTCCTTATCCAAAAGCTAAAAAAATCTGTAAAAATAGTTCCCTTTGTGTAGAAGTTTAATTAGGAAACCTCCAGCAAACTTTAGAAGTGTAAGGAGGGAGTTTTTCAAAGGGTCCTTAGATAATGGTTTTGGTGGTGCTGAATATTATTATTTTATAAGAGGATAGATGAAATTTTTAATCGTAGCTTTGTTTGCTTTTGTGGTTGCGGCCTGCGGCCCTACCGGATCCGATGGACAGGTAAGCTTGAAGGTGGCAGTCGACCCCAATATGGATGTTACCTATAATGGATATTTTTTAGGTTGCGTTCTCGACTCCTCTGGGACAAACGGTTGTTGTTTTTTGAATGTTAATGGGGTTTATCTTAACGCACATAGCCTGATCGACCCCGCTAAAATCACCCTTGTAACCACTGACACCACCATGACCACCATGACACCGGGTACCTATACAGCTTGTATGACTTGGTCGAGCGCGACAGACTGCCTCCAAGGTGGTTATAATGTAACGGTTGACCTGAATGCCAATCAGGGAGCAAAGGGGAAAATTCTAACCAAGGGAAGCGAGGGAAGCGCAAAAGCGGTTACCGTGACCTTCACCCAAACAGGCCCAACCGTGGCAAGCAATTAGCTTGTTGCCCACCCCTTCAAAAACCACCCGCCCGGTGACAGGGAAATAAAGCTTTAGACCCATCGGGCTAAAGTGAAGAAACCTTTGAAAAAGGAAACTCTGAAAAACGCGAAGTTTCCCAGCAAGGCAGGGATGCCTTGCCAACTCAAAAAGTGGTACTTATTGATTCGCGTTGGGATTGTAGATTTCATTCCCCACCGAAAAGACGAAAAAACTCGACGCGCCCCAAGGGCTATAATCAGCCCGAAGGACACGAACCTACCGCTTGAACAAGCGGTAGGCAAGGAGTTTTCAGAGGTTCCTTAGCAACATTTTTAGCAATATAGAGTTTTTCCATAATTGCCTCTTCAATCCATTTCCGTTGCGTTAGAGCGCATCCGCTTTCAACTTTTTGTTCAGCCAAATACAACTGCACTTGATCCAAGAGCTTTGAGCTTACAACAGCGTTTCTTGTGCCATTTGTTCACCTTCAATTTTGGTATTCTGTTTATAAAGCATCCACAGCAATATGAATCTTGGCGTCAAACCCACCTCTAGAGCGGCCTAACGACTGGGCAGACTGTCCACCGCTATAGCGCCACTGCCCGTAATGGCTATCGACATTATCATTCCAACCCAAAGGTCTGTAAAAACTGCTCCCTCTTAAGCCAATGTACTCATCGTAAAGATCATGTTAAAGTCTTGACCCGTCATGTTTGGCAGGATGCCAAAGATAGGGCTGACGCGCTGAGACTCACCGACTGGGGCAAAGAAATTTACAGCAGGCGAAAAGAGACCGTAGAGCGCGGCTTCGCCGATGCCAAGCAGCACCATGGTCACAGATATGCAAAGTTTAGAGGTTTGGAAAGGGTCAAAATGCAGTGCCTGCTGGCCTCAGCCTGCCAAAATATGAAGAAAATGGCCCTAATCTGGGGTTATTTGCTTAAGATTTACTGGGCCCAAGTGAGATTTAGGGTTTTGGGGGTTCAATTGGCAAGAATTTAAAGACGAAGAATCAAAACCTGAGACCTCTGCAAAATCTTTATTTAACCTAGCCCTGAAAACAACAAACCCCGCTGAGAGTCGGAGTTTGTCAAAAGTCTGGGGGCTGAAAGCCCTTTTTTTTTCTAAAGGCACTTGCCGCAGGCAACCCCTCCAGAAGCGCAGGCAGAATCCGCCTTCGCCCGGTAATTGGCCAAAAGCACCTTTTTGCCCCAACGCTGGAGAAAGAAAATCAAAGAGGCTAAAATAATCAAGGCCGCAAGAACCCAGGGCATAGAAGCTTCTTGGCGCTCATTAAAACGCAGAACTTGGTAAAAGAGGGTGGAGAAGCTCCAAGCTAAGCCGGTCATATAAACCACCGTAAACAGCGTCCAATAACCGCCCGACTCCCTGCGCAGGGTAGCCGTGGCGGCAACGCAGGGGGCATAGAGCAAAACCCACAATAAATAGGCAAAGGCCCCGGCCTGCCCATCGAAGTATTTTACCATCACCCCAAAGCTGCTGTGGTTGACTTGGAGTTGATCCGCCATTTGCTCTTGATCCCCGATTTGCTCTAAATCCATGCCCAGAGGATTTAAAAAATTACCCAAGGCGTGGACGACATCGCCCGGTAAAGCGACAAAAGCCCCGCCAATCTGCTCGGATACGGAGGCAGGAGGGGGCTGGGCAATGGCCTGGCCTCGCTCTAAACTGCTGTACATGGAATCTAGAGTGCCGATGATCGCCTCTTTGGCAAAGATGCCGCTAAAAATCCCCACTGTGGCGGGCCAATTTTCATCGGTTAGCCCCATTCCATAAAAAATCGGGGTAATGGAACGGCCTACACTCGCTAAAATGGAATTCTCGCTGTTTTTTGAGCCAAAACCGCCGTTGAGACTTACTGAATTTAAAAGGGTTAAGAGGGCGACGATCAGTACGATCAGGCGGCCCGCCTCCACCAAAAAACGCCTTAAGCGAATCCAGGTCGTGGTAAAAATAGAAAAAAGACTGGGAACCTGATAAGCGGGAAGCTCGATCAATAAAGGAGTCGGCTTGCCGAGGAAAATCAGTCGCTTTAAGATCAACCCCGTGCTCAATCCCACCACGATCCCGATAAAATAAAGTAAAAAAACGAGGTTTTGCCCCCCCTGGGGGAAAAAGGCGGCGGCGAACATGGCATACACGGGGAGCTTGGCCCCGCAGGACATGAAAGGCACCATGGCTAAGGTCATCTGCCGGTCTCGTTCTTCTTCTAAGGTGCGGGTGGATAAAAGGGCGGGAACAGAGCAGCCGAAGCCGACAATCATAGGAACCACAGCCTTCCCCGGCAAGCCCAAGCGCCGCACAAAGCGATCCAGCAACACGGTGGCGCGAGCCATGTAACCGGAATCTTCCAACAAAGAAAGAGTCAAAAAAAGCAAGCCAATCGGGGGGATAAAGGTCAAGACCGTTTGCACCCCGCCCCCGATACCCTCGGCAAGAAGAATGCGCAGCCAAGTCTGACCTGTCGCCTCTTGAATCCAGCCGCCCAGCCCGTCGATCAACAAAGCCCCGGCAGTAGCGTCAATAAAGTCGATAAAGGGGGTGGAAAAATTGATGGAGATAAAAAAGACCATATACATGGCCAGAAAAAATAGAGGCAAACCAAAATAACGATGGAGCAATACTTTATCTAAAGAGTCGCTCAAAGCTTGGCGGGCGGGGTGAACTTGGCAAAGAACCTCTTTCGCGGCGCGGCCCACCCATTCTAAGCGTTCCTCCGCTTGCATGACAGGGCTGCGAAGTGGCTTTTGGGGGGCGAAATCCGCGGCGCGCAAGGCCTCGGTCAATAAATCCTCCGAACCTTGCTTTTTCTTGGCCACCAAAGGAACCACGGGACAGCCTAAAATCAGGCTGAGGCGGTTGCAGTCGATCTCTAGACCGAGCTTTTCCAAGGTATCCATCATATTGAGCCCCACCACCACGGGCAGGCCCAATTCTAAAAGTTGGCTGGTCAAATAAAGACTGCGCTCTAGGTTGGAAGCGTCAACCACATTGATCACCACCCCGGGCTCGCCGCTCGTTAAATAATCCTTGGCGACCGCTTCATCAGGGGATTGGACAATGAGAGAGTACAGCCCGGGGAGATCGACCATTTCGACCTCCATCTGGCCGGCCAACACCCGACCGGTTTTTCGTTCTACCGTAACCCCGGGCCAATTCCCCACCTTTTGCCGAATCCCCGTCAAGAGATTAAAAAGTGTGGTCTTACCGCAATTGGGATTGCCGATGAGCCCGATGATCAACTCTTGCCGCTCGCTTTGATGTTTGACCTTCACTCGGTTCATAGAACCTCTTCCGCCACCCAAAGGCGAACCAAAATAAATTGAGCGATCTCTTGAGCTAAGGCGACTCGTTGCCCGCTACCTACAAAACCGACGATGAGGGGGCGGGAAGGCTCCTCGAGCAGGACTTCCAAAACTCGGCCCCGGCCAAAGCCCATTCCCCGTAAGCGTTCCAATAAAGCCGCTTCTGCCTGTAACTCTACGACTTGTACCCTTTGCGTGGGTTTTGCTTGAATTAAGGGGAAAGGCTGCATACAATTTTGTTGTTTTACGGAGCAGAGGAACCTTTTAAAAAAAGCCCTCCCATGGACTTCTTCCCTCTTTCAGGAACATTTTTAGTATAGACAATATTATGAATTTCATCAATGCGAATTATTGGTTAAAGACCGGAACCACCATGTAAAAGCATGCGTTGAGCAAACTCCCAAGGAACACAATGAAAGGCATGATCTTAGCTTTAGACCAGGGCACCAGTAGTTCACGCAGTCTGTTAATCCGGCGCTCGCAAGGTATCCTCAGCTCTGCCGTTCAGCCCTTAACCTGTACCTATCCCCATCCCGGGTGGGTGGAACAAGACCCCGAAGAGATATGGCAAAGCCAAAAAACCAGCATGGAGCAGGCCCTGGCTCAGGGCAAAACCAAGCTGAGCGAGGTGGCGGCCATCGGCATTACCAACCAACGAGAAACAACCCTCGCCTGGAACAAAGAAACCGGTGAGCCCCTAGGCCCGGCTATCGTTTGGCAATGCCGCCGCACGGCTGAGTTTTGTGAAGAAGCGAAAGCACAAGGATGGGGAGAAAAGGTAAAAGAAAAAACCGGATTGGTTTTAGACCCTTATTTTTCCGGAACCAAGATGGCTTGGATCTTACAACACAACCGCGCAGCCAAAAAGTTGGCCGACTGCGGCAAACTCGCCTTGGGAACCGTCGATAGCTGGCTCATCTACCGCTTGAGCGGCAACCGGGCCCACCGCACCGATGCCTCGAACGCTTCTAGAACCTTGCTTTACAACCTACAAACAGGCACCTGGGATGAAGAACTGGCAAACTGGTTGGGCATCCCTCTCGAGGCCTTGCCGAGCATCCAAGACAGTTCAGGGGAATTTGCCCGCTTAGATCGCGGCTTATGGGGGGCAGACACCCCCATTACCGGGGTCGCGGGGGATCAACAAGCCTCTTTGTTTGGTCAGGCCTGCTTTGCCCCAGGGGACGCGAAAAGCACCTATGGCACGGGTTGCTTTCTCTTAGTCAATACCGGAAACAGCCTAGCCCCCGCGAAAAACGGCTTGATCAACACAGTTGCCTGGCAACTGCAAGGAAAACGGACCTATGCCTTGGAAGGCTCCATCTTTATGGCCGGAGCTTTGATTCAATGGCTTCGGGACCAATTGGGACTCTTTAGCGACGCTACACAAACCGCAGCCATGGCGGCCTCCCTTAAAGATAACGGGGGAGTATACCTAGTGCCGGCCTTTGTCGGCCTGGGGGCGCCCCACTGGGACCCCTACGCAAGGGGAACCATCTGCGGATTGACTCGCGACAGCAATAAAAATCATCTGGCGCGGGCCGGCTTAGAAGCCATTGCCTTTCAAGCGGCAGACCTCCTTGAAGCGATGCGGCAAGAAACGGGATTCGCCATTCAAACCCTGAAAATCGACGGTGGGGCCTCGGCCAACCCTTTTTTATGTCAATTCCAAGCAGACATTGCCCAGGTACAAATAGACCGTTCGAAAAACTCAGAAGCCACCGCCATGGGGGCCGCCTTTCTCGCCGGGCTGGCAGTCGGCCTTTGGAAAAACCAAGCAGAGATTCAAGCGACATGGCAAAGAGATTGCCGCTTTGAGCCGGAAATCTCAGCCACCCAAGCCTTACGGCAAAGACAGGGATGGCTCAAGGCCCTAGAACGATCCAAGGGGTGGGCGAAGCCTTAATCCACCCGGGGCTCGATCCGGCCCATTTTGCCCTGCCGGAAGTCTTGGAGGGCTTTCAGAATCTGCAACTCGCTATTCATGACAAAGGGGCCGTGACGGAAAATCGGCTCGCCCAAAGGCCGACCCGCGAGCCAGAGAAACTCTAAACTCTCTGCTCCTAGGTTGTAGATGGAAACACTCTCCCCTTCTTCAGCAAAAGCGACCCAATTGGGGGCTTGGACAACCCTTTTTTCCCTTCCAAAAGCCCCTTCCCCGCAAAAAAGATAAAGCCCTAGGCCTAAGCCTTCCGCAATGGATTCGTGGATTTCTGCGCCTGTTTCCAAGTGATAATGACGGTATTCAATGCTCGTCTCGGGATGGGCCGGGCCTTGGATTTCATCATAGTTCCCCGCGATGATGTTGACCCAACCCCGTTCCAACTGCTTTTTAGGGATCTTGGCGGAGGGAATCTCGTGATAGGCAGGAGGAACCATTTTACTTTTTGCCTGAAGGTTGATCCAAAGCTGAAACCCCTCCAGCCAGCCCCCTTGCCGGAGCAAGTCCGGATGAGGCAACTCAGAATGCACCACCCCGGAACCCGCCGTCATCCATTGCGCGTCGCCCGGACCGATGACCGCTTCATGCCCCCCTGAATCGCGATGGATCATCTGCCCTTGCAGCAAATAGGTAATGGCTTCAAAGCCGCGATGGGGATGATCGGGGGCACCTAACGCCTCACCGGGCTTCCAGCAGACCGGCCCTAAGTGATCGAGCAGTAAAAAAGGATCCCACTCACGAAAACCAGGAACCGGAAAGGGGCGAGTAACGGGAAACCCACCCCCCTCAAAGGTTTGCTCGCAAGTCTGGATTTGCCGGCAACTTCGTTCAACGCTCACTAAGACCTCGGACAGTTTAAAGGCTTCACCAACCCCTTAAAGTTACACTCAGAAACTTACTGGACTGCAAAAAAAGTAAAACAAATAAAGCCTCTAGGAATTTCTCATTCAACAAAAAATGCTGGAAAACGGTGCAAAACTTTTAAAAGCCTATAAAAAAGAGAAATAGTACCTTTTTATTTGTTTTTATTGATTTTTTAAACCCATCAAGAATGAAGGCAGAGCAAAGTTGATTTTTTTCCAACAGCTTTTCAACAGAAAATCGACCCCTTGTAGAGGCTTGATTAGAGCCTTATTCTCGTGGATTAAAGGAAAAACCCGGCTTGAGAGCTGCCATAATGTTGACCAGCCAGCGGCGTACGCCCATCGGAATTTCTCGATTTTTCCTCACCTCGGAAAAACGATCATAGTAATCTTTTTTATAGCTAATCACAACGCCGTCTCGATAAGTAAAGGCAACACTAAATTCCAACACCTGAAAGGGCTGGTTTAAGGACTCGCGTTTTTTGATGACCAGCAAAAAAGCATCGTTTACTGGAGGAGTGATTTTATCTTCCGGCTTCATGCTGAAATCATAAATCGTATATTGACTACGATCTAGTTCAGCAGAAACCTCAAGCAGAGAAGTAGAAACCCCACAAACCACCTTAGGAAGCGGATAGCGGCAATTTTTTGCCCTAAAGGTTTCGTATTCCAAATAGGGATTGAAATTGTCAATCACACCGGCCCTGGCGCTGAGCCAGGGCAAAAGCAACAATAAAAAAACAAGGACAAAGCTCTTTTTCATAGCCCTATTCTAAGAAGGGGCAAGGCCTTACAGCAAGCAAAAAAAAAGGGCTGAGTCGCCCCAGCCCTTTTTCATCCCGCAAACCTCGGTTTAATCGTCCCCGCCACCAGACCACTTGTTCCCGTGACATTTGAAACAAGAGGGCGCGTTGACTCCGCCGGTCAGGTCCGCCCCGTGACAAGCATCGCAATAGCCAATCGGGGTTTTGAGTTCCGGCGCATGGAGGTAGCCGTCTTTATTCTTGGTATGGGTCGCTGGTCGACCGCCTGCGCCTGTCCATAAGGCATCATGGCACTTATAACAAGAAGAGGGGGCAATGCTTCCCCCTTGCAGGCCCGCCCCGTGGCAACCGACACAAGAAGTTGAGGCAGTCAAGCGGTCCGGGTGGTGCATGACCCCGAGATTGCTCCAGCTATGGGTACTCGGAACCCCGGTGGAGCCGTCCCATAAAGCTTCATGGCATTGGAGGCAAGAAGGGCCCACAGCCCCGGTTAAATCCACCCCATGGCAACCGCTATAGTTGCACGAACCCGCAGGCTGGTATAGATTATCGCCATGCATGATGTTTTTTACATTCTTAATATGCACCGCTACATCCTGCTGCCCACCGGTACTGGTCGGGGTCGTACTCGGGGGGTCTTGTTGGGTTAAGTCCTTACACCCTACAAGCGTCAACAATCCACATATAATAAACAACCCAACTACTTTCTTCATCCACTTCCTCCGTTCTTTGCGCTTATTATACAAAGAAACAATTTAGAGATGCAACTTTATGAAGAAGATTTCATCGGCAAACCCCCACCCAGGGGCTTTTTTCGACCATAGCGCTAGGGGGGCGAACCTTAAGCCGCTAATTTCAAGGGATAGCGGTATACGGAAAAAAGAATTTCCCACAAAATAAACCCCAATCCAGCCCAGGCAACCCCCAAAACAGGCAAAAAGAAGGTTCCCCGCAAAAGCAGAGAAGCGAAAATAAGCAAAATTAATCCATTTAAGGCTTTGGCGAATCTAAATTGAACTTCATCGGATAAAAGATCCCCCAGCATGGGGATATCGACCCGACCGATTAACCCGGAAAACCGATGAAACCAGACCAGAAAAGGCACGATCTTAAACAACATGCCGCAAGTGATATTTACCATCGCGCCCCCCAAAAAAAGCAAAAGGACGATAAACCCAAAGGCGGAATCGAATTGGGGAACCCAAAGCCCCCCTGCCGTAAGGGTAAACAAAGCGATGTAAAAAAGTCCCCATTGCCACAGCCACACCGTTGGGTCCGGCTTTTTACGCCTTCTCTGCCCCAAGAGCCCCCACATGGTCACCACATAATTCCCTAGCCCAAAAAGCCCAAAGGAGCTGGCGGCCAACTTCCAGCCCCAAGGCAAGTTGAATAAAATACTTATCGGAAGTAAAAACAAAGTGATATAAATATGAAGTAGAATCCGCTCCGCGCGCGGCCCCTGGAGCCCCGGGGTTACATAGAACATAGGAAGGATATGGAAGCTTACCCCAATCAGCAGCAAACCGACCCAACCACCAAGACCAAATAAAATATGTAAAGCTCGGGTTTGCTCCCTCTCCCAGGGAAGTTGCCACCAAGAGGCATATTCCCCCAGCATGGCCAACCCCAGCAAGACCACCAGGGCCAGGCAGACTATCGATGCCCGCATGGCGCTCAAGGTGGGGCGACCTCCTCGCATCCAAAAAAGCGTCTTCCCCATCTGCGACAAAAAAAGTAAAAACCCCAACCCCAAAGCCGCCATGGGCCAAGGCAACAACTGACTGTAAGGAAAAAACAAAAATACGATCAAGCCGACAAGACCAAACAAAATGAAGGTATGCACCCAACGGGAAAGCTCTAAAAAAGGAACCTCGCCCCCCACCATGACGGGGATCATCTGATAAAAAGCCCCGATCATGATCATCGCGAGCCAACCGAGAGTAAAAAGATGGGTAAAGGCCACGGTGGAAAGATTGATGTACGACTCAAATAAATCCCCGCCCTGCCAAGCTAAAAGCAGACCTAAAAGAATCCAGAACAAGGGCGCGGTGAGGAAAAAACGAAAGGGGATATCTTGAGGGGGGGCTTGATCCAGGCTCAATCCTTGGTACATTATGGATCCTCTTTAAGCCAGATCCAAACTTCAACATGGCTACCCTTTTCTTCTACGCGGTAGGCCATTCCGCGCGCTATCAATTTAGCAAATAAAGGCGTGGGCCGCATGCGGTGCAACATCTGAATCTGTTGCCCCCGGCGCAAACGAGAAACGGCCTTCAACACCTTGATCATTGGCTCGGGAGGCTCTAGCAAGCGGCAGTCGAGGGTGAGGGTTTCCATCAGCGCGGGTAATTTTTCAACTCTTCAATCAACTTCTCCCGCTGAGGGGCCAACACCTGATCCATCATGGGATAAAGCATATTTTCTTCTTTCAGGTTATGCTGCTGCATTAAAATCATCAAGGTTTCACCAACCCTAGCCAACTGGGTTAGGTCCCCCTCATGGAAGGCTGTTTCCATCCGCTGAAGTAGGGCCTTCATCTGCTCGTGTTCCATTCGCATCACCTGGGTCGGGCCACCCTGGGAGCCCGTAGCCGCTTCAAAGGCGGGGAAAAGAAGGGTCTCTTCAATTTCAAAATGGCGGCGGTTAAGGTGAATGCATTTTTCAACCGGTTCTTTCGCCGCATCCAACCGACCCTTTAAAGCCGCTACTTCCGCTTCGGCGAAAGCTTGATCACATTCTTGATGTTCTTGATGTAATTGTTGAACAAAGGAAGTTGTCATTTTTAACTATCTCCGTTGATTGGTTTAAATCTATCACAAAAAAAAATAATCTTTAACCAGAAAAATAAATTTACCGCTTAGCCCCTGGAAGAAATCGCTTAAGGGTTGCCTTGTTTTTTTGAAAGGAATCGTTGCGCGGCGGCAGGCCCCCCGGGTTTTCTCACAGGGGCCGAAGTGCGCGCCTCACTCAGCTTGCTACTGGGATGGCAGTTGGCGCAATCATGGATATCTTCCTGCCAATGCCCTCGCGCGATGGAGCTGTCCGAATGGCAGCCAAAGCAGCTATAAGACTTGAATTTGCCTTGGAGATGACAACTTTTACAGTCTTGGTGGTCTTCATCAAACCAAAAATAACTGTCATGGGCAAATTGGTCGGTTTTCCAGGTTTTTTGATCATGGCACTCCAAGCAGGAATCCTTTGCCTTTTCATGAGGTTGGTTTTGCGGCTTCTGATGGCATTGTAAGCAATTGTTCTTCCCTTGATCTGGAATATATTGATGGGTAAACCCCTCAATGCTGTCTTTGACTTGAGGCCCCTGATGCTCACGGTGGCAAACCAGGCAGGTTTTCGCCTTTAAATCGTGGTGAAAGCGCAGACGCGGTTGGCCCTCGGTCGCTTTATTAAGTTTAGGCCCCCTATGACACTCCGCGCAAAGCTCGCCTTGAGGCCCCCGGAAAGGTTGATGACAGTCAAAACAGCTCAGCCCTTCTTTTTGATGGGCCGTGATCCAGGCCCCAGGGGCCAAGGCGGTCTCGGGCGAGGAATAAACCCCGGCAAACACACCGAGAAATAAAAGCGCCGCAACCCAGGCGTACCTCACCTCCACCCCCACAAAGCGACAATAGAAAAGATATGGGTCAGGGTTAAAAGCACAAAAAACAAGACCAAGGGTTTATGCCAATTGCGCCAGCGGCCCAAGTTCTCGGCTGTTTTTGCTTCTTCATGCAGGCGGCTGTCCAACTTTGCTTGTTCTGCTGGAGAAAGCTGTTGGTTCTTTTTCGCTTCCAGGCGATTGCGCAAATTCGCGACCACTTGCTTGAGCAAGAACTTCCCCACCAGACCCGACAAGGTGGTAACAATCAGGGCCACCAAAGCCAGCCAAGGAAGCCAAGCCCGGACCACCAGCCCGCCATGGACCAAAATAAACAAAGTCCCCAGCCAGGCGAGATATTCATGAAAAACCAACAGCGTTCGGGCTCGGCTGAGCTTAATGATTTTTTTCTTTCTGAGGGAGTAGCTGAAGGAAAGCCCGATCAACAGAGTTCCGATCCAACCAAAATGACGGGAAAAATGGCGTAAATTCGCGGCCGCAAAAATGGAATCGAAAAACAAGGTCGCCGCAAAAAGAGGGACCACCCAGAGGGCGAAAGAGCGATAATCTTTTTTTAAAACGCTGAAAGGCATGAGCACTAGAATGTATCGTCAGGCTTTTTACTTGATTCAGACTAGGCTTCTCAGTTTAAATCGACAAATGAAATAACCTTCATCAAGGCAAAAAGACGCCCGCTCCGCTAAGGAGCGGGCGCCTTTGCTTGCCAAGCCCTACTTGGCCGCCGCTAAGGCGGCAGCGTAATCGGGCTCATCTACAATTTCAGGAACCTGCTGCGTGTATTTGACCGTGCCGTCAGGAGCGACAACCACCACGGCGCGGCTCATCAAACCCGCCAGAGGACCGTCGGTAATCAAACAGCCGTAAGCCTTCGTAAAGCTGTCATCGCGCAATTGCGCGGCGCTGATTGCATTTTCCAAGCCTTCGGTAGTGCAAAAACGCTTATGGGCAAAGGGGAGATCCTTAGAAACGCACAGCACTACGGTATTGTCGAGCGAACTGGCCGACTTGTTGAAAGCGCGCACTGAGTTGGCGCAGGTAGGGGTATCTAAGCTGGGGAAAATATTCAAAACCACGGTTTTGCCGGCGAATTTGTCTAAACCAAAATCGGCCAAGTCCGTACCGGTAAGCTTGAAATTAGGGGCCTTGCTGCCGACGGCGGGCAAATTGCCGCTGGTGTTGATTGGATTACCCTTCAAAGTGATTTGTGCCATTACGCTCCTTGAGGTTCAATAATAGGAAACTAGATTAAAAATACTTTTTAAACGAATTAACAGATAAAGGCAAGGTCTTTTTATTCCCAGAACAGCGCAAAGTTTTTTTGAGCTCTATTGCCAAGGGCTCGCCCATTCATTACACTCTGCTTTTATCTCACCTTTTACCTGTATCATCCAAAGCCTAGGATCATGTTCAAAGAAATTAAAAGCAAGGTTGATTTTGCCAAACAAGAAGAAGAAATCCTCGATTTTTGGGATCAATTTAAGATATTTGAACGCTCTATCCAGGAAAAAGACCCCAAGCAGACCTTTTATTTTTATGACGGCCCCCCCTTTGCCACGGGATTGCCTCACTATGGCCACCTCTTAGCCAGCACCATTAAAGATGTGGTGCCCCGCTACCAAACCATGCTGGGCCACCGAGTCGAACGCCGCTTTGGCTGGGACTGCCACGGCCTCCCCGTTGAATTTGAGGTGGAAAAGGAACTGGGATTAAAAGGCAAAAAGGGAATTGAAGATTACGGCATCGACAACTTCAATGAAAAGTGCCGCGGCATTGTCTTGCGCTACGCAGGCGAATGGCGCCGCACCATCCGCCGCATGGGGCGCTGGGTGGACATGGAAGACGACTACAAAACCATGGATCTCGATTTTATGGAATCCATCTGGTGGGTCTTTAAATCCTTATGGGAAAAAGGATTGATCTATGAAAGTCGAAAAATTGTCGCCTATTCCCCACGGCTGGGCACCCCCCTATCCAACTTTGAAGTCAACCTGGGGTATCAAATGGCGCAAGACCCGGCGGTGACCCTGCGCTTCCCCCTAAAAAACAGGCCAAATACCTATTTCCTCGCCTGGACCACCACCCCTTGGACCTTGCCCAGCAACCTCGCTTTAACCCTTCACCCCCAATTGACCTACATCACCGTAGAGCATGAAGGAGAACAGCTGATCTTGGCCGAGGCGCTCTATAGCCAAGTCTTTAAAAAAGAAGAACCCAAAATTATGGAGCGGAAACTGGGCAGTGATTTAGAGGGTACCGAGTATGAACCTCTCTTCCCCTATTTTGCCGAACTCGCCCAAAAAGGTTGCTTTCGCGTTACCTTGGGGGAATATGTCACCACCGACGCAGGGACCGGAATCGTACACACCGCCCCCAGTTTTGGTGAAGACGACTTTGCCACGGGAGAAAAATACCAACTCCCTTGGGTTTTCCCCCTTGACGATGCCGGCTATTTCACCCACGAGGCAAAGGAATATGAGGGCTTGTTTTTTAAAGAAGCCGATAAAAAGATTATTCAAGACCTAAAGGCCAAAAACAGGCTTTTTCGTCATGAAACCTTGATGCACAGCTATCCCTTTTGCTGGAGGAGTGGGGCCCCCTTGATGTATCGCACCATCGGGAGTTGGTTTTTGGATGTGGAAAAAATCAAAGAAACCATGCGCGCGAACAACCAGCAAATCCATTGGTCCCCGGCGCACATCAAAGAAGGGCGTATGGGAAAATGGTTGGAGGGCGCGCGCGCCTGGGCGATCAGCCGCAACCGCTATTGGGGCAACCCCATTCCCGTTTGGGTCTGTGAGGGCTGTGGGCACCGCCACTGCATGGGGAGTAAAAAAGAGTTGGAAGACTTAAGCGGGGCGCGGCTTACAGACCTGCATAGCCATTTTATCGACTCCATTCAGATTCCCTGCCCTAAGTGCCAAAAAACGATGGCGCGCACCCCGGAGGTCTTGGATTGTTGGTTTGAATCCGGGGCCATGCCCTATGGGCAATCTCACTACCCATTTGAAAACAAAGATATTTTTGATCGAAACTTCCCCGCTGACTTCATCAGCGAAGGGATTGACCAAACCAGGGGCTGGTTTTATACCCTCTTGGTGCTTTCGACCGCCCTCTTTGAAAAACCGGCCTTTAAAAACTGCATTGTCTCTGGAATGCTGCTCGCCGAAGACGGCAAGAAAATGAGCAAGTCCTTAAAAAATTACCCGGACCCCTGGGAAATGCTCAATCAATACGGGGCCGACGCGATTCGATTGTATATGCTCAATTCAGGAGCCATTCGCGCCGACGAATTGCGCTTTGCCGAAAGCGGCCTGCAAGAAACCATGCGGGGCAATATCATCCCCCTGTGGAATGTCTTAAGCTTTTTTACCACCTACGCCGCCTTGGATCACTGGGAAGTGACGACGCTCAACCAAAAGCAATTGCCCAATCCCTTGGATCGCTGGATCTTAAGTCGACTGCATCACCTGATCCAAGAGGTGGAAGAGGCGATGAGCGCCTTTGATCTCAATCGCTCGGTGGCCCCCTTTGTCGGTTTTATCGACATGCTCACCAACTGGTATGTGCGCCGTAGCCGCCGCCGTTTTTGGAAGGCCGGGGAAGGGGAGGATAAATCCCAGGCTTACGCCACCTTATACCAAGTGTTGAAACAACTCTCTAAGGTCATCGCCCCCTTTGTGCCCTTTTTGGCAGAGGCAATCTATCAAGCCTTGCGGCAAGAAGGAGACAAAATCAGCGTTCATCTTTGCGACTTCCCCAAAGCAGACCCCTGCAGGATCGACAAAACTCTGGAAGCGGAGATGGAGATTATCCTAAAAGCCGTCAACCTAGGTAGGGCCTTGCGCGCCCGTCATCAGCTCAAGGTGCGCCAACCCTTGGCCAAAATCACCTTAGTCACCAAAAACGAAGCGGTGCAAGGGGTCTTGGGGGAAATGCGAGAATTGATTACCGATGAATTGAATGTGAAAGAGGTGCGGCTTGCCCGCAATGAAGAGGCCTTGGTCCATCTTTCGGCTAAGCCCAACCTACGCCTTTTGGGCCCAAAATTGGGCAAGGCCTTGGGGCAGGCGCGCCCCTTAATTGAAGCCTTGACCCCGCGGCAAATTGTTGCCATTCAAGAAGGAGGGCACCAAGTCATTGAGGTGGCGGGAGAATCTATTGAAATTGGTCTAGAGGAACTCTTTTTGGAACGCAGCGAAAAAGAGGGCATGGTGACGGGCAACGATGGAGAACTCACCGTGGCCCTCGATACCCAACTCACCCCGGAACTGATCGCGGAAGGGCTCGCTCGGGAGTTTGTCAACAAGGTGCAGCAAACGAGAAAAGACATGGACTTAGCCGTTTCCGACCGAATTCATGTAGAGGTTTTTGCCGACGCTGATTTAATCGAGGCCTTAAAAAAACACCAAGCATACATCACCAAGGAAACCTTGATGGATCAGATTGGTTTTGTCACTCAGGCAGGGGAAGGCTTCAGTGCCTGGGATTTAAACGGCAAACCCTGCAGCATTCGGGTTTTTATCCCTCTCTAAAGCTTTAAGACTGACGGCGGTAGAGGCGGTAGATGAAGATGAAAGCCAAGGCCGTGCCCCCACCGAGCAGGCTGATTAAGTAAGGGGCGCGCAAACCCATGAGCATTAGATCGTCAGCGCGAAACCCGGTGACCGAGGAACGAATGGCCGCGTACAGCAGGACATAAAAACAGGCGAAAAAACCGGGGCGAAAGGGTTGCTTTCTCAAAGAATACAGCAAAAACCAACCCAACAGGTTTAAAGCCCCTTCATAGAGCATCACCGGATGGGTGGGCAGACCGGGGAACTCATGCGCTGCCGGGCCATAGGGGAAAACGATCCCCCAGGGCTCATGCGTGGGAACCCCATGCGCGTCGCCGTTCATAAAATTGCCGATCCGGCCTAGGGCCTGGGCTAAGAGAAAATGTACCGCTAAGAGATCCAACACCGGTAAAATGGAAATCCGCTGCTTACGACAATAAAACCAAAGGGTTAAGGGACCAAGAATCAAGGCCCCATGAATGGCCAAGCCACCGTGCCAAATCGCCAAAAACTCATACCAGGGGACCTTGCCACTGAAATAATAATCGAAATTAAAAGCAACATAATAGAGGCGCCCCCCCATCCACCCACTTAAAAACCCCCAAAGGATTAAATCGAAATATTGATCTTCATTGAGGTTTAAGCCGCGAAGCCGCAAATCGCGCTTGCCCAGATAAAACACGGCCAGCAAACCCATGGCGTACATCAGGCCATAATAACGCAGGGAATAGCCAAAAATTTCAAAAACAATCGGATTCATAAAAATTTACTGTTGCCCCATCATAGGGGGAATCCACCTAACTTGCAAGGTATGTCAGATGATAAAACAATTCGTTGTGGTCTTGTTCTTGATCTTTAGCTTTCAGGCAAACCTGGTAGCCCAGGAGTTGGCCAATGGAATCTACGCGAAGATTTTTACCTCCAAAGGAGAAATCTTAGCCAAGTTGTACTATCAAAGAGTCCCCAAAACCACGCGCAACTTCATCGGTCTCGCCGAGGGCTCCAAAACCTGGACCCATCCCAGAAACGGAAAAATAATGAACAACAAACCCCTGTACAGCCATCTTCTGTTTCATCGGGTCATCCCCAATTTTATGATTCAAACCGGCGACCCCTTAGGCAATGGAACGGGGGGCCCGGGGTACCGCTTTGCCGATGAGTTTCACCCCGACTTAAAACACGATAAGCCGGGAAGGCTATCCATGGCCAACGCGGGCCCGAATACCAACGGAAGTCAGTTTTTTATTACCCATGTGCCTACCCCTTGGTTGAATTACAAGCACTCGGTCTTTGGTCAGGTAATCCGGGGGCAGAAGGTGGTTGACTCCATCCAAAAGGGAGATCGCTTGGAAAAAATCAAAATCCTCCGCATTGGCGAGGCGGCAAAGAAATTTAGCGTGTATTAGGGGGGTTTGCATCTCCAAGCCAAAAGAGCCTGTCATTTTCACCTTGTCTAGAGGCATCGAGAGGAGAACTCTCCTGACCGACCTACGATTTGAGTTGAATTTTGCTTGGCTCTGGGTCAAACTTTTAGTCCTTCAGGTATCACCTTGAGCCGAGGAATCGGCTTTTCTCCATCTGGATATAGCTCAGACTGGTAGAGCGCTTGCTTCGGGAGCAAGAGGCCGCAGGTTCAAATCCTGTTATCCAGACCAATCAACGCAATAAAGGAAACTCTGAAAAACGCGGAGTTTCCCCGCAAGGCAGGGATAGCTTGCCAAATCAAAAAGCGCGACTTATTGATTCGCGTTGGGATTGTGGATTTCATTCCCAGCCGAAAAGACCGAAAAACTATCCCGAGCGGTCAATCAAGTCCTTCGCCAAAGTTATGGGTTTAAAACTGAACTGATACTGGACGCAAAACGCGATCAGATCAGCAAAGCCATGAATCGCTATCGCAAACTGCTGAAACCGGAGGATTCTTTTTTGTTATACTATGCCGGTCACGGGACCTTTGACAAAAAGGTGAACAAGGCCTATTGGCTCCCCTTAGACGCGGCTTTAGACGATGATACCAACTGGCTGATTACCGACAGCATCACCGCGAAAATTCAAAGGTTGCCTGCCCGTCATGTATTGATTGTCTCCGACTCCTGCTATTCAGGAACCCTAAGCCGTGGAGCAAACTTCAAACTTCAAACTTCAAACTTCAAACTTCAAACTTCAAACTTCAAACTTCAAACTTCAAACTTCAAACTTCAAACTTCAAACTTCAAACTTCAAACTTCAAACTTCAAACTTCAAACTTCAAACTTCAAACTTC
>JAJRZQ010000008.1 GCA_024275165.1 bacterium
CGTGCAAAATGGCGGGGCTGCGGTAGGTTTTTAAGCGGCGTTCGACCTCGATCCAGGTGTTATTGAGGTATTCGATATCGCTTTTGAATTCGTCTTCACTGCGCCCTGCCGCTACGGTACGGACGATGAACCCGGTTTTTTACGGTTTTAAGGCGGTGACGATTTTTCGCAAACGAGCCCGTTCTTTATCATCGCGAATCTGGCTAGAAATCCCCACATTATTGACATGGGGCATAAAGACCAAGTTTCGGCCCGGCAGGGTAATGTTGCAGGTAATTCTCGCCCCCTTGGTGCCGATTGGGCCTTTGGATACTTGAACCATTAATTCCTGGCCCTCTTTGATCAAGTCGGCGATTTTATGCTTGTGCTGGCGGCGGCGGGAGGAAGAGGGTTCCTCGTTGAGGTCGATGCCCGGCTCTTCGTCTAGATCGTGATCATCAATGCGGATGTCGTCGACATATAAAAAGGCGGCCTTTTTTAAGCCAATGTCGATAAAGGCCGACTCCATTCCGGGTAAGATTTTTAATACCTTGCCTTTATAGATGTTTCCCACTACACTTTTGTTCTTCTCTCTTTCGTAGAAGATTTCTGAAACCATTCCGTTTTCAACCACGGCCACACGAATCTCATGTTTGGTGTGGTTGATAATAATTTTCTTTCCCATGAACACACCTGATTGGTGCAGAGTCGGGCCTTGGTCTTTTGCTGCGCTGGGGCCTTGGATGCTTCTGTTTTGTTCCAGTTTGCGTGGTTAGGCTTTGAGCGTTTCTCCAGTTGTGGTGAAAAGGCGCGGGGTTTAAGGCGAAGTTAAGCGGCCCAGGTGATACCCCTTCCAAGTCGAATCTGCGTTTGTTTTAAAGCTGTTGTTTCTTTTCCCCGATTTGGATTGGATTTGGTTTTTCCGTCCTATCGGCTTGGTTTTGGGGCAGTGAACCCTGGTTTACTAAGGCATAGAATAACCCGTAGCGTTAAGAATTGCAAGTATTTAGAGGCTCCCTCAAGGGGGCTAGCGCGGGATTTTAGAAAAGAGGTCTAAGGTTTCAATCAAGCCCAGCATGGCATCGGCTCCCTTGTTGCCCGCCTTGGAACCGGCGCGTTCCACGGCCTGCTCGATATTGTCGGTCGTTAAAACCCCAAAGGAAACCGGGACGCCGCTGGTCAGGCCAACCTGGGCGACTCCTTTAGATACTTCGCTGGAGACATAATCAAAATGGGGGGTGCTGCCGCGAATAACGGCCCCTAAAGCTAAAATGCCATCATAACGGCCCGTGTTGGCAAGCTTTTGGCAAGTGAGAGGAATCTCAAAAGCGCCGGGTACCCGGGCTAAGGTGAGGTCTTTTTCATTTCCCCCGTTGCGAACAAAGGCGTCGATTGCCCCTTCGATGAGCTTGGAGGTGATAAAGTCATTGAAACGGGCGGCAACCAGGGCGACCTTAAGCCCCTTGGCGGTGAAATGGCCTTCTAAAATGGACATGGGCATGGTGATTTCTCCTATGGATGATCATGAAGATTGAGCATGTGGCCCAATTTATCTTTTTTGGTTTTTAAATATTTCTCGTTATGGGATTTAGGGTCGATCTCTAAGGGGACACGACCGGTAATCTGAATCCCATAGCCCTCTAAGCCGACAATCTTTCTTGGATTGTTGGTCAAAAGGCGGATCTTGGTCAAGCCTAGGCTCATCAAGACTTGAGCCCCAAAACCATAATCGCGCAAATCCGCTTTAAAACCCAGTTTTTCGTTGGCCTCGACCGTGTCGGCTCCTTCATCTTGCAGGTGATAGGCTTTGATTTTGTTGATAATGCCGATTCCCCGTCCCTCTTGGGCCAGATACAAAACAACCCCTTTACCGACTTCTTCGATCATCTTCATGGCTTGATGCAATTGCGGGCCGCAGTCGCAACGAGCCGAGCCGAATACATCCCCGGTCAGGCATTCGCTGTGCACCCGGACGAGGACTTCTTCACCCGGTTCCCACTCGCCCTTGACTAAGGCAATGTAGTTTTCCCCGTTCAATTGGTTTTGATAACCCATTAAGATGAAGTCGCCTCCAAAATCGGTAGGGAGGTTCGCCTCGGCGACCTTTTCAACCATGATCTCTTTATTCAGGCGGTACTGGATCAAGTCTTTGATGGTCACGATTTTTAGGTCGTGCTTTTCGGCGAATTGAAACAGGTCGTCTCGCCGGGCCATGGTGCCATCCTCATTCATGATTTCGCAAATCGCCCCAGAGGGGTTGCGTCCAGCCAAACGGGATAAATCCACGCTGCCTTCGGTTTGCCCGGCGCGACACAAGACCCCGCCTTTTCTCGCCTTGAGGGGGAAAATATGCCCTGGGGTGGCAATGTCAACGGGTTTCGCGTTGGGTTGGATGGCCGTTAAAATCGTATGGCTGCGGTCTGCCGCGCTGATTCCCGTGGTTACCCCTTGGGCCGCCTCAATGGAAACCGTAAAATTGGTGCCGAAGACCGAGGTGTTGTTGCGCGCCATCATGGGGAGGTTGAGCCGCTCCACCTGTTCTTTTTCTAAAGTGAGGCAGATTAAGCCCCGGCCGTTTTTGGCCATGAAATTGATGATTTCCGGGGTTGCCGCGTCCGCGGCGCAATAGAGGTCTCCCTCGTTTTCTCGATCTTCATCGTCAACAAGGATAATCATGCGGCCTTGACGGATATCCTCAATGGCTTCTTCAATGCTGTGAAATGGATGACTCATAATACCTTAAACTATACAGGTCGGGTCGGAACCCAAAAAAGAAGCATACCCTTTAGGGGAGAAAATGGGAAGGGCTAGCCCGCCTGAGCGAGCGATTCCGCTGGGGGCAGCTCAATGCGAAAAGAAAGCGAGTCCGGGCCGAGCAATTCTTCTAAAGCCTCGACCAAGCGTTCCCCCGGGTGGACCCGATCCGCCAGTTTGAGCCGCGCCTCGCAAGCCTCATCGGTTACGGGCTGGATCAAGCGCACCCTGCATTGGCCGGGGTGCTGGGCTAAAAGCAAACTTAATTTCTGTAAGGATTCCGGGCTCGGTTGTGGGGGGAGGTAAACCTCCATGAGGCCTGCGTACTGCGCCCTCAAGGCGGGGAGGCTGCTGATTTTTTCCGCGGTCAAGCCCTCCCCTTTTTGTTTCAGATAACCGGTAACCAAAAGCGGGTCGTCCCCTTCTAAGAGCCCTTCTGTCTCGCTATAGAGTTCAGGGAAAACCACCACCTCCAAACTCCCGAAGGGGTCTTCGAGTTGTAGAATCGCCATATGGCGGTTTGTTTTGGTTAGCTTGATGATTTTGCTCGATACCACTGCGGCGACGCGGATTTTCTGCCGGGACTTAAAGCGTTGTTGTGCCCCCTCTTCTTTAATCTCATAGCTCGGGGTCAAGTGGGCCAAGGCGCGAATCTCGTTTAAATAGGGCTCGACAGGATGACCGGAAACATAAAAGCCGAGGGCCTCTTTTTCGTTTTTTAAACGGATCTTCGGCTTCCAGTCCTTTAGGGGCTTTAAGGTTAAAGCGGCTTTGGATTTGGCCAGTTCCTCTTCGGGGAGTTGCTCAAAAAAGCTTACCTGGTTTTCTCGCTGCATGGAGCGTTCTGCCTGGGCGAGGTTCAATAATTCCTCGATATGCTCATAGACTTGCCTGCGGTTGGGCTCTAAGGAATCAAAAACCCCTGATTTAACCAAGGCCTCCATGACGCGGCTGTTCACCTTAGAACTGTCGATGCGGGTAAAGAGGTCGATCAAGTCGGTAAAGGCCCCCCCGGCGGCGCTGCGAGCTTCTAAGATGCTGTTCAGCGCCGCGGTGCCTACATTTTTAATCGCGTTGAGCCCGAAATGAATGATCGCTCCATTGGTGGCGAAAGCGAGGTCGGAACGATTGATATCGGGGGGCAAAACCTCGATTTTCATCTCTTTGCATTCGTGAATGAGCTTGACCACCGCGTCGGGTTTGTTCATCTCCGAAGTCATCAAGGCGGCCATGAACTCCACGGGGAAGTTTGCCTTTAAAAAGGCGGTCTGGTAACTGACCAAAGCGTAGGCGGCAGAGTGGGATTTATTAAAGCCGTAACCGGCGAAGTAATCTATGAGGTCGAAAATCTCCCCCGCCAGCTCCGCGCTGATCTGGTTTTTCGCGCAGCCCTCCACAAAGGATTTTCGTTGTTCCGCTAAAACCTCGGGGATTTTTTTCCCAATGGCGCGGCGCAATAGGTCGGCCTCGCCTAAGCTGAACCCGGCCAAGACCTGCACCACCTTCATGACCTGCTCTTGGTAGACCATCACCCCATAGGTTTCTTGCAGTACATCTTGCAAAAGAGGGTGCTGGTAGACGATGGGCTTTCTTCCATGTTTGCATTCCACAAAGTCTTCCACCATTCCACTGCCTAAGGGGCCCGGTCGGTATAGGGCCACCAGGGCGATGATGTCTTCAAAGCAATCGGGTTTGAGCTTTTGGATGAGGCTTTTCATCCCGTCCGATTCCAGTTGGAACACTCCGGTGGTATCCCCCCGGCTTAAGAGTTCAAAGGTTTTTTTATCTTTGAGGGGGATCAAGCTGATCTCAATCCGCTTTTCTGCGGGCAGCCGCTCATTGACCAGTTCAACGGCCCGGTCGATGATGGAGAGGTTTTTGAGGCCCAAGAAGTCGAATTTGACCGCGCCTTGATCCTCGGCGTACTTCATGGTGTACTGCGATTGAATCGTTTCCCCCTTGGTGGGGGTGCAGACCGGCATCACTTCGGTCACCGCCGAGTTCATGATGATCACCCCGGCGGCGTGGGTGGAAAGGTTGTTGTTCAATCCTTCTAAGGCCAAGCTGTGGCGGATCAGGCTTTGCTCCAACTCGCTACCCGAATCGGCCATTTCTTGCAGTTTCGCTTCCTTTTTCATGGCTTTAGCCAGGGTAATGCCCAGTTCATCGGGGATGAGCTTGGCGATGCCGTCGGCCTCGGCGTAGGGGATGTCCAAAACCCGGGCAACGCCCCGCACCACCCCCTTAGCCATTAAGGAGCCAATGGCGGAGATCTGGCAAACCTTGTCTTCTCCGTATTTTTGCCGCACATATTCAATGACCCGCTCGCGCCCTTCGACCTCGAAGTCGATATCAAAATCGGGCATGGAGATACGCTCGGGGTTTAAAAAGCGCTCAAAGAGCAAGCCATATTGCAGGGGGTCGATATCGGTGATCCGCAAGGAGTAGGCAACCAGGCTGCCCGCCCCGGAGCCCCGCCCGGGCCCGACGGGCACCTGATTGTTTTTCGCCCAGTTGATGAAGTCGGCAACGATTAAGAAATAACCGGGAAACCCCATTTCGTTGATGACGGTCATCTCAAATTCTAGCCGTTGTTGGTAGCGTTTTTGCTGTTTTTGCTCTTCTTCTGGGCTCCATTCATAGAGTTTGGTTAAATCTTTCAGGCGTTTTTTTAAGCCCTCGCGGCTCTGTTCAATCAGTTCGTCGTCTAAGGTCTTGTTTGGGGGCACCGGGTAATCGGGGAGGTAGTAGCCCTTATGGGTTAAGTCGAGGTCGCATTGCTCCGCGATTTTGACCGTGTTTGCCAAGGCCTCTTGCGGTAGCTCGGCAAAGGCGGAGTACATTTCTTCGGGGCTTTTAATGTAGAGTTCCTTGGTTTCTAACGCCCTGACCCCTGGGTCGGTTACTTTTTTTTGCCAGCCCATGAGCTGTAAGAGGCGATGGGATTCGGCCAACTCAGGGGTGGCGTAGTGGCAATCATTGGTAGCGACCAAGGGTAGATTGAGTTGCCGCGCGATTTCGATGAGTTGGGGGTTGACTCGGTTTTGCTTTTCTAACCCATTGGCTTGCAGCTCCACGAAATAACGCCCCGGGAAATGTTCTTGGTACCACTGGGCGGCCTCCAGCGCTCCGGCGCGGTCTTCATCTATCAATCTTCGGGCCAACTCCCCCTGCAAGCAGGCGGAAAGCACGATGATGCCCTTTGCGTGTTGCTCTAAGAGCTCGCGGTCGATTCTGGGCTTGCCGTAAAACTTCCCTTCTTGAAAGGCGAGGCTCGAAAGCTTACAGAGGTTTTGGTAGCCCTCTTTATTTTGGCAGAGCAACACAGCGTGAAAGGCATTGGGGCCCGGTTGGGGGTATTTTCGTAAAGTGCGGTGCCCCTTGGCTACATAGGCCTCCATCCCGATAATCGGTTGGATGCCTACCTTTTTCATTTCCTGGTGAAACTCGATGGCCCCATGCAGGTTCCCATGATCGGTAATGGCACTGGCGCTAAAGCCTTTTTCCGCTAAAAGCTTACCCAAGCCCTTGACCTTGATTGCTCCATCCAAAAGAGAATAATGGGTGTGGAAGTGGAGGTGTACGAATTGGGAAGACATCTTTTTTTAGAGTTGCTAGTTTTGTAGTTTCATAGAGAAGCCCTGTTTTAGAATGAAGTTGTTTAATCTCCAAGTAAAAAGAGATCGGGCAGGGTGCAATGACTTATTCTAATAGGTTTAAACCCCGTTGCAAAGTCTGGCGGAAGGGAGCTGAGCCTTTGGCGAACCTGAAAGCCTTATGGAGTCAGGTTGAAAAAGGGCAGAACTTCCGTCTAAACTCATCATAGAAAAAATGTGCCCTATGCTTCAAGGTGCTTTTCGTTCTTGGCGAAAAAATTGGGTTATGCTGGCTTGGCTGCTCCTTTTGCCGTCTTCGGCCCCAGCAAAGACCCTGCTTCCTATTGAGTTGATGGATCAGATGCTCAAGGCTCATCAGAGCATTGGGCAGTTTGTCTTGCAAACCGAGGTCACGGTTTATGACCCAGAAGCTTTTATTCCGCTCAATCAAGAGGGTGACCCCGGCATCCCTTATGAACTTTCCGCAAGAGGGTACCGGCAAACCCTCACCTTTTTACGCGATGAATTGATCGTGATTGAAAGTAGGGATAAAAAAAATAAGCTGTTACACCTCTACCTAGAAACTCCAAAAGGGCGTTTTTCTAAGTCCTTTGAGCGGCCCGTTTCTCTCTCAGAACTCGATACCGCCTTTACTCCCCTTGCTTTTTATACCAAAAGGGCAGCCTCTTTGCGCAAGCATCTAGGGGGGCTGGGCATTGCCCCTTTAGAGGTCACGATTGATGAGGTCAAGGGGCGGATTCTTTACCGTTTCGGTTGGGGAGAGGAATATATTCTCGTGGACCCAGATAGTTTCCGCATTGAAGAGGTACATCGACTCGTTCAGGCAGGAGGCCGTTATTACCCCTTGAGGGAGGTTTTTTCTCATTGGCACTCCATCAAAAAGCAAGTTCCCTTAAGGGTAGATCAATACATTCAAGGGCGCCTGTTTAAGCAGATTCAAGTGAAAAGTTTGTCCTATCGGGGCATGAGGCGCAAGATTTTAGACTTGAAGAAAAAATATCGCGCTCGGTTTTCCGAGCTTCAACCCAACGAGGTTTATACTCAGCCGATTAATCTAGAAGAATTGATTCAAGAAAGTAAAAATAAAAATGCGAGACAAGATGTTTCCGGTGATCAAAAAAACCGTCCTTAGTTTAGTGGCCTTTGCCTGCGGCCTCTTACCGGCGCTCGGGGCGGAATCCCTCTATGACCGAGTTATTCTCATCGTCAATGATGTAGCCATTACGCAAAATCAGGTGAATCTACAGCTGGTTGAGGAAGCTTCGCAAAAGGGGTTGAACCTGAAGGACGCCCAAGCCAAACGGCAAATGAAAGAGCAAATCATCCAAACCTTGATTGACCAAGCGCTTTTAGAAAGCCGCAGCCGCGAACTCAAGCTTAAGGTTCCCCAAAGCATGGTGGATGACGAGTTGGCAAACATCCTTAAGGCAAGAAGATTGACCCCAATCATGTTTGAGCTGTTTTTAGAGAAATCGAAGACAAGTCTCTTCGCCTTTAAAAAACAGATTCATAAAAAACTGCTTCGAGAACGCCTGCTCATGACCGAGGTGCGCTCTCAGGTGATCATGGATAGTAAAGCCTTAAAAAAACAATTCGCAAACGCAAAAGGGTGGGATTTAGAAGTTCACGCGAGGCATATCTTAATCCAGGTTCCGCAGGGGGCCACTGCCGCCACGATTCAGCGGGCCCGTAAGCGTATTTTGGAATTGCGGCGCAAGCTTGTAAAACATCCTTCTCAATTTAATCATTTGGCGGAACAATTTTCAGAAGACCCTTCTGCAAAAACCAACCAAGGGGATTTAGGTTATTTCAACCGAGGGCAAATGGTGCAGGAGTTTTCTAAAGTAGCGTTTAGCCTGCCTTTGCATACGATTAGTCCGCCGGTTCGCACCTCCTTTGGCTTTCACCTGATTGAAGTGCTGGATCGCAGAAAAAATGAAAAATTGGATTTTGCTCACTTGGAAAAGCAATTTCAATCCCAAGCTTACCAGAAGGCCTATTTAAAAGAGTATCATCGCTACTTAAAGAAATTAAAGGCTCAAGCCGAAATCATTGACCAAAGATGAAAAAAGGTCTTTTATTCCTTTGTCTGTTTTTTACCTTTGCCCCCCTACTCTGGGCGGGAAGCTTTTTAAGCCACCGCCGTGGGTCCGAAGAGAGCCAGAGGGTTCTTGGGGGCCTGGAAACAAAACGGGGTTTTAGCTTGGGCTTTGGGCAAGAAGCAGAGGTGGCGCAAGAAACCGATGCCTTACGGTTTACCTCAGAAACCCTCGCTTCGATTGGCGAGCTTTGGAGTCAGGGCGAATTCAACCGCGCCTTGGAGCGGTTGAAGAGGCTGCCGGACACCCCGACAGAGGGCAACGAGTTTGAGTTGAAAGAGCAAAAGCAATATTATCTCGTGGTCTTGCATGCCAAGCTGGGTCACTATGAACGCACCGTAAACCAAGCGCGTCAATATTTAGCTCAATTCTCAGGCAGCCCCCATCACGCAGAGGTTTATTACTACTTTGCCCAGGGGTTGGCGATGCTGCGCCAACCCTTGGAGGGGACCCGGCAAATCTCTCCTGATTTGTTGGGGGAACTCCCCCCCTCTCAAGCGGGCCCGCTGCGAGACCAACTCATTGAAGACGCCCTGAAAAAGGGAGAATATTCCGCTGCCTTCCGGTTTTTGGAAGATGAGCAGGGTCGCTTGGTCCCGGGCTATGAGCGCTGGGTCAGTGAGATTGTAGAAGGGCTCAGCGAACCCGATGATATCTCGGATGTTCTGTCGCGTTATGAAGAGCATAAAGATCTTCAAGCCCTGGCCCATCTGCGGATGATTCGGGTCTTGGTGAAAGAGCAAAAAATCGAAGAGGCGAAAAAATATTTGCAAGAGCGCTTGGATGAAAAAGGGATTGAGCCGAAATTTTTGGCTGAACTCCAAGCATTAGAGGGGTTTATTGACAACAACCAGGAGCTGGTTCCCTATCGGATCGGGGTGATTCTCCCCTTGAGTCACCCCCGTTTTGGTCGCCTGGCACAAGAGGTTTTAGACGGGCTGGAAGTGGCTTTACAGAAATTCCTCCTCAATGGGCAGAGTTTTGAGTTGGTGATCAAAGATTCGGGGCTGGGGAAAAAGTCAAAAAAATTAGGCGGAAAGCAGCGTAAAAAAGAACAAGAAGATAAGGTCAAAGATTTGGTACGGGAGTTGGCCATTGAAGAAAAGGTGATTGCCATTTTAGGCCCCCTCGCCCGAGATACCAGCATTGCCGCCGGAGCGGCGGCGGATAAATACAAGTTGCCCGTCCTCTCGTTTTCCTTAACCGAAAACATCGGCGAGGGGAAGGGGCACCTTTTTCGTTATCAAAAAACCCCCTTGCGTGAAGCTCGTTTAATGGCGGAGTACGCCGTGGATTACCTCCAGGCGAAACGGTTTGTTCTCTTCTACCCCGCGGGCAATGCCGGTTACGCTAAAATGAAGGCCTTTCGAGAACGCGTTGAAGCCCTAGGCGGCAGTATCGCGGGAATGGCGAGGGTCAAAGCGAAACAGGTGGACCTGCGGCGAGATTTCCTCGCCATGACCGGAGGTTTTCGCCCCTTAAGCCCCGAAGAGCAAGAGGAATTGGCGCTAACGAGAGAGCAACCGACCTCCATTGTGGATTTCGATGCCATCTATGCTCCTTTTAAGCCGGAACGGCTCAATGTGATCAGCAATTTTGCCGCTCTTTTTGACGCAGGTAAGGTGTGGATTTTAGCGGGTCATGAAGCCAATACCCGAGAGTTGCGCTTGATCGACGAACCGGATCACCTGCTTTTTGCCGATTCCTACTCCGGCTCGATCAACAACGCGGCCTTGCGCCCCTTTAACGAAGCGCATTGGAAGATGTTTAATTTTCGCGCCCATTATCGCGCTCCGAGCAATTACAGCTTGCATGGCTATGAGTCGCTGGAGCTTTTGAGCCGCCTTCTTTTAACTCGTGAAAACCAGACTCGGGAAGCGCTGACCCAAGCGTTGAAAGAGATGAAAAACCTTCCCGTTTTATCGGGTAAGGTGACCCATCAAGGGCAGGGGGAACTGGTGAAGGATTTGAAGGTATATCGCTTCAAGGGAAGAATCCCCCGACCCTTGTTTTAGGGAACCTCTAAAAAACTCCTTGCCTACCGCTTGTTCAAGCGGTAGGACTCGTGCCCTTCGGGCTGATTATAGCCCTTGGGGCGCGTCAAGTTTTTCCGTCTTTTCGGTTGGGAATGAAACCCATAACCTTAATAGCGAATCAATAAGTTCCGTTTTTTGATTTGGCAAGGCATAAAAAAAAGGGGCTCAAGGCCCCTTTTTTTAGATCAGAACGCGCTGTCGTTAATAGCGGTAATGGTCTGGTTTGTAAGGCCCATCAAGGGGAACTCCGATATAGTCGGCCTGGGCTTGAGTCAAGCGGGTCAAGCTGACGCCGAGTTTGCCGAGGTGGAGGCGAGCGACCTCTTCGTCCAGCTTTTTGGGCAGCATATAGACTTTTTTCTCATACTGAGCATGATTTTCCACCAAGTCGATTTGAGCCAAGACTTGGTTGGTAAAGCTTGCCGACATGACAAAGCTGGGGTGGCCCGTGGCGCAACCGAGGTTGAGCAGGCGGCCCTCAGCGAGGATCATGACGCTATGCCCATCGGGAAAGCGCCATTCGTCATATTGAGGCTTGATCTGAATGCGCTCAATGCCTTTGTATTGAGCTAGCCCGGCCATGTCGATTTCATTGTCGAAATGGCCGATATTGCCCACGATGGCTTTGTCTTTCATTTTGGCCATGTGTTCGACGGTGATGACATCATAGTTCCCCGTGGTGGTAACAAACAGGTCGGCTAAGGAGACCACTTCTTCTAAAGTACGAACCTCATACCCTTCCATGACTGCCTGCAAGGCGCAAATCGGGTCAATTTCGGTGATGATGACTCGGCAGCCCTGGCCGCGCATGGCTTGGGCCGAGCCCTTACCCACCTCGCCGAAGCCGCAGATTACGGCAATCTTTCCCCCGATCATGACATCGGTCGCGCGGTTGATTCCATCGGGCAAGCTATGGCGGCAGCCATAGATATTGTCGAATTTGGATTTGGTGACCGAGTCATTGACATTAATGGCCGGAAAGAGCAATTCACCGCTTTCTTGCATTTGGTAAAGGCGGTGAACCCCGGTGGTGGTTTCTTCGCTCACCCCGATGATCTGAGGAGCGATGCGGCCCCAGCAGCCCTTGTCTTTTTGTTCTAAGCCGCGCAGGGTTTCTAAAATCACTCCCCATTCTTCAGGGTCGGTATGGGGGACAAACGCGGGAATTTTCCCCGCCTTTTCATATTCCAGCCCCTTGTGAATGAGCAGAGTGGCATCGCCCCCATCATCGACAATCAAATCGGGGCCTGAGCCGTCAGGCCAAAAAAGAGCCTGCTCCGTACACCACCAGTATTCGGGGAGGCTTTCGCCCTTCCAAGCAAACACGGGGACGCCTTGAGGCTTTTCCGGGGTGCCCTCGCCCACGACGACGGCTGCCGCGGCATGGTCTTGAGTGGAAAAGATATTGCAGCTCACCCAACGGACATCGGCCCCTAAATGCACTAGAGTTTCGATTAAAACAGCGGTTTGGATAGTCATGTGCAAGCTACCCATCACTTTTTTCCCCTTTAGGGGCTGAGTTTTGCCGTAGCGTTCTCGCAAGACCATCAGCCCCGGCATTTCTTGTTCTGCAAGGCGCATTTCATTGCGGCCATAATCAGCTTGGGACAGATCGGCCACCTTAAAGGCCGGGCGGCTGTTGTCGGTGGTTTCCAAAACGCGGTTCATATTATTCCTTCAGTCAGGGCATAGAAAAACTGTAAAGTAAAGAAAATAACATAGCAGGTCGAAAGGATACTGTCACCCGTAAAGGGGTTATATGCCCATGCTAAAATAGGCTACGGTGCGGTGGCTGGGGAATTGGCCCGCATATTCACCGGTTTCTTCCCAGTATTTGGTGAGGCCGATTACGATAGTATGGAAGAGGTTGATTTCCGCGCCTGTAGATTGGTTGCCCTGGGCAAATCCGGTGCGGATATTAATGAGGCTGTCTCCCTTGTTGAGAGGAATCAAACCCAGCTCAAAGCCGAGGTGGGTGCGGCGGGCAATGGATTTGTCTCCAACGGCGCCCCCCTTAAAGGTGAGGTCGCGAAAATCCAAGGCGCTCACTAAACGGACAGGGCCGAAGTTGTGCAGCATCCCAAAACCTAAGGCCACTTCTTCGGGGATGGGGGTGGCGGTGCCTAAAAGGATCTTTTGTCGGAACACCCCCCCGATGATCAGCTTGGATGCGGTATCGGTACGGTATACAAAGCCTAAGTCATAGCCCTGGCCGCTTCCCTTACCCCCATCATTGGCTAAGGTGGGGAAGGGTTTGTTTTCTAGGGCGTCTCCCATGCCATAGTTGAAAATCAATTCTTGGCGTTCTAATTTTTTAACGCTCACCCCCAATACGAACTGCCCTACGCCAAAGGGGATTGAAGCGCCGTATTGGCGTATATGATCTAAACGGGTGAGGCCGTTGATTTCGGGCAGGCTGGGGTTGCGAACCCGTAAATCCAGCAGGGCCTCATAGGTGTAGTTTGCCCCTAAGGTAAAGCCTTTGGAATTGAGGTTTACAAAGAAGTTGCTCCCAAGGCGGACCTTCATATAGGGGTTTTTACCAATAAAGCTATTCATGAAGTCGAATTGTTCCTGCTGGGTATTGAGGGCAAAACTCCCCGTTTTAGCTTGATTGTAAAGGTATTTGGCATCGTCGGAGTAGGTGGCTTCCAGCATAGGTAGGTCGAGCCACCAACTGAAGATATTCGACATGGTTGCGGGGTTGTAAAAAAGCGCGGAGGAATTATTTGCGGTGGCGATTCCCGTGTTGCCCATGGCTAAGGCGCGATAGTCCTGCCCTAAGCGGCGGTACTCCCCCCCCCATGCGGTCAGGGCATAGAGGCTGAGAATGCAGAGAAATAAAACTCTTTTCATGATAAAACTACTTTAGGGAGGGTTGAAATAACCTAGAACTTCACAGTCGTTCAAAATACCGTCTCCCGCTATGGGGGGCTCAACGAATCCAGTGTTGCAAAGCTTAATCGGGTCGCGTAGGTCGCTTGCGCTTTGGGCAAAATTCAGCCCCTTATCCATCTCAGAGAAGATTTTTAACTTAGCCAAAGAGGTCGCCAAATCCGTAAAGCCCACGATGGCAGCCCCGGCGGCTTGATTGTAGGCCAGGTTGCTTTTGGGTTGAGCGGTACAGCCATTGATGGTCAGAGTATAATTGACATCCAGGGGCTGGCTGAGGCTGACAATGAAATTGGTGACCTTGTGCGTTAAGCTGGCCGTGGTGGCGATGGCCGTGCTGGAGGCGGGGTCTTGGCAGATCGCTTCATAAAAAGCGGTGCCAAGGCCCGTAAAGGTCAACCCGCTGGCGTAGCTGGTGGTAGTGGTGATGCTGAAGGCAAAGGGGCAGCCTTCTAGGGTGCCGCCGCTACCGCAATTGGTTACGACTCCATTGACGACCTTGAGATCGAAGAGAGCGGATAACTCTTTATAGACCAACATCGAGCTGAGCAGTAAGGCCTCTAAATTGGTGGTATCGGTCGGGGTGGCGATGTTTTCCATCAAAATCTCTAAAGCGGCGCGATAGTCCTTGGCTTTGGCCGCTGTGGAGGGGATGGAGGTGAGGATCAGGCTGGTGGGGTCGGCCGCGCCGCCCAAAGCGGTCAACATGCCAAACAGGCTCAACCCCGCTCGCCCCATATAGGCTTGAGCGGCGAGATGCTTCCCCTCATCGGTGGTGACCTTGGTGCAGGCGGCAATCGCGTCGGTCCATTTTTTTTGATCGCTCAAGGCCTTGCAGGTTTCCAACAGGCCTGCGGGATGGGTGGCCTTGGTCTCTTTGCAGGCCGTAGCCCCCAGCAGAGTCATTCCTAAAAACAAGGAGATGAAAAGTTTGTACAGGGAACGGGAGGATTGGTGATACATAGAGATTTGCCTTGGAGTGAGCGCTTAAAAAGCAATCTGGTCTATCTTCTTACAAAAAGCATGCCTAAGCAAAGCTGGCGATTTGATCGGCGATTTCTTCAATGATCCAGTCCGCTGTACTGGCACCTGCTGTAATGCCGATTTCGTTTTTTTCCTTAAACCAGCTTTCCTTTAATTGCGTTGCCGTTTCAATGTGGTGGGTTTCGACATATTTGCTGGTTAGGGTGGCGAGTTTTTTGGTGTTGGAAGAATGAAACCCCCCGACCACCACCATGACCTCAACCTGTTTGGCTAGGGTTTCTGCCGATTCCTGTCTGCGTTTGGTGGGGGCGCAGATGGTGTTTTTTACCTTGACCTCTTCGCAGCGGGCCCGCACGGCTTCGACCATTTGGTCGAATATCTTGGGGGAAAAGGTACTCTGGCAGATGACTCCCACCCGCTCAGGCAGCTTGGCGGCAGAGAGGTCTGCAAAGCTGTTGGCGATGATGGGTTCGCGCATGCGGCTGGCGATGCCTCGAACTTCGACATGGTTGCGGTCGCCTAAGATCAGAATATGATAGCCCTCTTGCTCCAGTTTGGCGCCCTCTTCGTAGATGCTGCTCACTAAGGGGCAGGTGGTGTCGATAAGCTGCATGTCGAGATTTCGCACCTTGGCGATGTTTTCCGTGGTGGTACCGTGGGCGGTAATTACAATGGGGGTGTTTTCCTTGCCGGTGACCTCGTGGATCACTCGCTTGCCCTTAGCCTCCAGTTTGCCGACCACCTGTTTGTTGTGGATTAAATCTCCTAAAATCGACAGCTCGCCGTGTTTTTCCACAATGTCCAAGGCCCGGCGCACGCCCCAGCAGAACCCTTGGGCCTCGGCGACAATGATGTTTTTCATAGAAAAAAATGTATAAAATAGAGGAATCGCTTGACAAATAGCACTAAATTGGTACCATTTAAATTATAGAAAACGAAACTCTCGTTTTTATAATTATGCGGTATCCAAACCAAAGGGGCAAGGGGTCTTCAAAAGATGCTCAAGTTATCGAAAAAAGCCGATTACGCCTTGGTCGCTTTAAGCCACCTTCACCACAAGGGGGTAGCGGCCAGCGCGAAAGAGATTGCCCAAGCTTATGAGTTGAGCAGTCCCATGTTGGCGAATGTCTTAAAAGCCTTGGCCGGGGCGGGCTTTTTGACCAGCACGAGAGGGAGCCAAGGGGGCTATTGTTTAGGCAAACAACCCCAACAGATCAGCTTAGGGGAAGTGATCACCCTCTTTGATGGGGAAAGCGCCTTTTCGGATTGCTCCTCCAGTAAGAAAGATTGCGCCTCGGCGGCGAAATGCCCCACCCGTCGGCCCCTGTTGGTGATTAATAAAAAAATTAAGGAATTCATGCACGCGATTAGCCTGGCAGACCTTGTCGGCAGCACCGAATCCATTCGCTTTCAAAGCATTTTCTCTAGGTAGATTTTATGAGTAAACCCATTTATCTCGATTACGCGGCCACAACCCCCGTAGACCCTCGGGTCTTAGAGGCCATGCTGCCTTATTTTACCGAGCGCTTCGGCAACGCGGCGAGTCGCAATCACTTGTTTGGTTGGAAGGCCGAAGAAGCGGTGGATCAAGCTCGTCAAGAGGTGGCAGCCTTAATCGGCGCCCAAGCCAAAGAGATTGTTTTTACCTCCGGCGCCACCGAGTCGGACAACCTGGCTTTGCTGGGGGTGGCGGAGATGTACCAAGAGCAGGGCAAACATATCATTACCTGCGTGACCGAGCACAAGGCGGTGCTGGATACGGCCCACTACTTGGAGACAAAAGGCTTTGAGGTGACCTTTTTACCGGTGGACAAAGCGGGGAGGATCGACTTGACTCAATTGGAAGCGACGATTCGTGAAGACACCATTTTGATCAGCTTGATGGCGGCCAACAACGAGATCGGCACCCTGCACCCCATCAAGGAAATCGGGGCGATTGCCAAAAAACATGGGGTCTTGTTTCATTCCGACGCCACCCAGGCAGTGGGTAAGATCCCGGTGGATGTACAAGAGATGGGGGTTGACCTGTTGAGTATCTCGGCCCACAAGATGTACGGCCCCAAGGGGGTCGGGGCCTTGTATGTACGCAGACGGAAGCCTCGGGTCCGGTTGGCCCCGCAGATTCACGGCGGTGGGCACGAGCGGGGGATGCGCTCGGGCACCCTGGCGGTGCCCCAGTTGGTCGGGTTGGGTGCCGCTTGCCGCATTGCCGGGGAAGAAATGGCAGCGGAAGCGATCAGGGTACGGGCTCTCAGAGACCGACTCCACAAAAAATTTACCACTGCTTTGGATTTTGTTCACCTCAATGGGCATGAAGAGTTGCGGCTTCCCGGCTTGGTGAATTTGAGTTTTGCCTTTGTCGAGGGGGAAAGCCTGATGATGGGGCTGGAAAACATCGCTGTTTCTTCGGGCAGCGCCTGCACCTCTGCCAGTTTGGAGCCCTCTTATGTATTGCGCGCTTTAGGCGTGGGCGATGAGTTGGCCCATTGCTCGATTCGTTTTTCTTTGGGGCGATTTACCACCGAAGAAGAGCTGGATCGGGCGGCGGAAAAAGTGATTGCCACGGTAACCCGTTTAAGGGAGATGTCCCCTTTATATGACATGGCCAAGGAAGGGATTGATTTGAAAAGTATCCAATGGGCAGCACATTAAAATAGGAGTAGAATTATGTATAGCGATAAAGTGATTGATCATTACAACGCGCCCCGCAATGTGGGCAAATTGGATGGTGAGGATGTGGGCACCGGAATTGTCGGCGCCCCTGAATGCGGTGATGTGATGAAGCTGCAAGTCAAGGTGGAAGAAGGCCGCATTGTAGACGCCAAGTTTAAGACCTTTGGCTGCGGTTCGGCAATCGCCAGTTCCAGCCTCGCCACCGAATGGATCAAGGGCAAGACCCTAGACGAAGCGGCGCAGATCACCAATTCGGATATCGCTGAGGAATTGAACCTGCCTCCGGTTAAGATTCATTGTTCCGTACTGGCAGAGGACGCGATTAAGGCGGCGGTGAAAGATTATAAAGAGCGAAACCAATAATAGAGGAAGAGGAGGGGAAATGGCAATCGAACTGACGGAAAACGCGAGAGATGAAATCTTGCGCATCATTCAAGAAAACAAGCTTTCGCAACAAACCGGGTTGCGCTTGGGGATCAAGGGCGGCGGTTGCGCCGGCTTTACCTATGTTTTTGATTTCGATGACAACCCCGATGAATTCGATGAGGTTTTTGAATCCTTAGGGGTCCGCATCTTTGTGGATAAAAAAAGCCTGCTTTATATTGACGGCACGGTGGTGGATTTCAACACCAGTTTGATGGATCGGGGTTTTAAGTTCAACAATCCTAAAGCCAATGCCGCTTGCGGTTGCGGGACCAGTTTCACCCCCAAAGAGGCGAGCTTCATCTAGCATGGGGAGGGATCAACCGCAGTGCGACTCTTGCGAGTCTACCTTAAAAAGCGCTCTTTTTTGCAGCGCCTGCGAACGCTTGCAGCAGGTGGACGATAGGGAGGATTATTTTACCCTGTTCAGCCAACCGCGGCGGTTTAAGGTGGATAAAAAAGCCATTGAGGCGGTGTTTGACGAGTTGATTTTAAACCTGCATCCCGATTTTTTTGCCCAGGCCGATGAACGAGATCAAGCTTTAAGCCTGCACCACACCAGCTTGCTGCACGAGGCGAAAGCCTGCCTGTTTAACCCCTTTGAGCGGGGGAAGTACCTTCTTCGTTTGCTCTACCCAGGGGAAGAAGTGCGGTTGGGCCGGCCCCCGGCAGACTTCATTATGGATATGTTTGACTTGCAAGAGGGTTTAGACGCCTTAGAACAAGGTAGCGGGCAGGGTCGCGCCATGTCGGATCAGATTGGAGAAGAGCTGCGAGGGGTTTGCCAAGCCTTGGAAGAGGGCTATCAAAAACTGGCGCAAAACAAGCACCAACCGGCCATAAGGCAAACTTTTCTGGACAATCTGGCAAAACTCAAGTTTCTTTTAAACTTAGAGCAACGACTCTCTGAAATCTTAAGGAAAAGATAACCATGGAACGCATCCTCGGCATTGATCTGGGTACGACCAATTCGATGGCCGCCTTTGTTGGGCCGAAAGGCTTAGAAGTGGTGGAAAACGAAAGGGCGACCACCCAAACCCCTTCGGTGGTGACTCTCTCCCCTACCGGCGTACTTGTAGGGCGGGATGCCCTGGCGGCGCGTATCACCTACCCCGACACCACCTTTTACAGCTTTAAGCGCTTCATGGGCCGGGGGGCTGAGGATGTGGCCGAAGACCTCTCTCGCCTGCCCTATGAGGTGCGTATCGGTGAACGAGACCACCTGCTTTTAGGGCCTTTGGGCCAGGGGAAGTCTCCAGAAGAACTCAGTGCCTTGGTGCTGAGGCAGATTAAAAAAGAAGCGGAAACGGTATTGGGCGAAGAGATCAAAAAAGCGGTGATCACCGTGCCCGCCTACTTTGATGACGGCCAACGCCAGGCGACAAGGGTGGCGGCGGAACTCGCCGGGTTGGAGCCCGTGCGTATCCTGAATGAGCCCACTGCCGCGGCCCTGGCTTATGGCTTGGAAGAAAAGGGAGAGGGCAAGATTTTAGTGTATGATTTCGGTTGGGGCACTTTTGATGTCTCTATTTTAGAATTGAAAGGAAAACTCTTTAAGGTCTTGGCCACCCATGGGGACACGCATCTTGGGGGAGACGATCTCGATCAAATCTTGATGGATTGGGCGCAAGAAGAACTCTTGACAAAGCCTACCCCGCAAGATCGCCAAGCTTTAAAGCAGGGCTGCGAGGCCTTGAAAATCGCCCTGACCGGCCAGTTGGAAGCGGAGGTGGAACTGAATTTAGAAAGGGGAAGGCATGTCTTAAAGCTTACCCGTGAAGAATTTAACCGCTTGATCACCCCAAAGGTGGCAGAAACCCTAGAGCATATTCACCTCGCTTTGCGGGCCGCCGACTTGACTCCTGGTGAGATTGCGGAGGTGGTGATGGTGGGCGGCTCGAGTCGTATTCCTTGGGTGCGCCAAAAAATCCAAGAGCTTTTTGGCAAGTCGCCCCATGTGCGCCTCAACCCCGATCAAGTGGTGGCCTTGGGCGCGGGGCGCCAGGCGCATCTGCTTGCGGGGGGGGAAAAGAATTTTTTATTGATGGATGTCATCCCCCTTTCCTTGGGGTTGGAAACGCTAGGCGGGGCGTTTAACAAGATGATCATGAAGAACGCCAGTATCCCCGCCAAGGTGACCGAGGAGTTTTCCACCAGCGCGGACAACCAGACGGGGATCACCTTGAATATCTTTCAAGGGGAACGGGAGTTTGTCAAAGATTGCAGAAAGCTCGGCCAGTTTATTTTAAAGGGCATTCCCCCCATGCCCGCCGGGCTGCCTCGGGTCAAGGTGACCTTTTTTGTCGACGCCAACGGGTTGTTGGTGGTTTCTGCCAAGGAAGAGCGGAGCGGGGTGGAGGCCGAGATTGAGGTGATCCCCACTCACGGCTTGAAACAAAGCGAGGTGAGCCGGATGATCAAGGATTCTTTCGAGCACGCGGCCGAAGACTTCGCCAGCCGCAATTTAGTGGAATTCCGGGCCAAGGCGGAGATGGTCGAGGCGGGTTTGCGGCGGGTCTGGGAAAAGGTGAAGAGCCTGCGCGGCCCGGAAGAGATCCAGGCTTTAGAAGCCCAAATGGCCAGGGTAAAAGCGGCGGCAGAGGGCGAGGAAGCGACCCTGTTGAAAAAAGAATTGGATCTGCTCGGCGACCTCACCCGTGACCTGGCCGATGAAATCATGGGCCTTGCCGCGAAAGAGGTCCTGTTGGAGCCTTAAGCCCAAAGCAGAGTTCGTGTTTCCAAAAAGCTGACTTTCGCCCCCATGCGCTCAATGAGGCGGTAGTTGCCCATCCAGGTGCGGTCTAAAAAGATCAAGTCCGGGTTGTACTGGAGGCAATTTGCTCTTAATTGATTCCAGAGTTTGAGGCCTTCGGCCATGTAGTTGGGGTGTTTTTTACAATCCCAAATTTTCTCTTGATAGGGTTGAGTGAACCACTTGATCCATTTTCCCAACAACTCTCGAGTGGATGGCGCGGAGTTAAAGCGTACCCCCAACGCTTTATAGGCTTGATCAATTTGTTGTTGTTGGCCGGAGAGGATATGCTTCATTATTTCATCCCTCGGCGGAGCTTGCCTTGGGGTATCTCTCCTTTCATGACTTGGCCCCTTTGGTGGCTAAAATCTCTTCGAGTAGGTCCGCAAAGCCGCTCATGTGTCGGCGTAAGAAAAAGTGTAATAAATCCATTCCTTTATTTAAAAGTCCGCTTTTGAGCAGGGAGCTATAAAAGCTTAAAGAGAGGTCGTTGAGTTGGGTGGTGCTGCGGCGTCCGGGGGTTTCGTCTTTGCTCCAATAATATACCAACATGTGGAAGTGATCGGCAAAAAGATGCTCTAGTAATCTTTGCCCTGGGGGTTGAACGATTTCACCTGATTCAGCGGCATCTGCGAAAATTTGGTGAACCGGTTTTAAAAAAATCTCTTTGATTCGTTTCATATCCGCCAGAAAGGAAAAGGGGGTTAAGCTGAGTTGCTGACCTACTTCGAGTAAAAAGGCGCGATCTTGTTCATAGCGTTCTAAAATAACATCTACATAGAGCTGCAAGCTTTCTTGAAAGTCATAATCGGATAAATCAGGGGTTTGCTGAAATTGACTTTGCGCCTCTTTTAAGAGTTCTTCTAAAACGGCAAAAAGAATTTTTTCTTTGGATTGAAAATAGTTGTAGATGGTTGAACTGCCGATTCCTGCCCCTTTGGCAACCATGCTGAGACTGGTTTTATGGTAACCCTTTTCCGAGACTAAGAGGCGGAATTTATCGGTAATGCGTTGGGATACGGCGTCCCGTTCTTTTTTTGAAATTTTCATAATATATCTCCATTAAGGTTTGGTTTTTACTTAATAATAGATAGTAATTCTTAAAAATACAAGAAGTTTGTTGTTGGGAGTTTGCGACAGGGAGGAATGCGCGGCAAAATTTCGGCGAAAAGGGAGGTTTTATTCTTGGTGCCCGGTCTTACGCCGAAAACAGGGGCATTGCGTCTCTATGGATAAAAAAATGTTTTTTAGGTACTTTTTCTCTATTCCCTCTTGGAATTAATATGCTATCATAAAATTGCTATTTTGCGATTGTCGGAGATCAGTACAGGAGGGGAGCTAGAGGCCCCTCCTGTGCTGATTCAAGCCCACCTTTGTTTCCTTCTCGTCGACAACTTCCCCCTTTTCAGTCAAGCTCGCCTTAAAAAACGCATGGAGAAAAGGAGCAATATCGCCGCCCTTTGGGCTCTGGCCAGGGGGCAATGTCAACCCGATTCACTTTTTGAGGATAAGCTTATAATTATGGACAAATTAATCAATCAGTATAAAAATAATCCTGATTTTGTCTATCACACTTGGTTTGTGAACAATGACGAGCGGCTCAAAGCCTTTCGCTCCATTCAGCGAGGTGTGAAGCAGGTTATTGAGGATATCAAAAAAGAAAGATTCCCCAATGATTTTAAGGGGAGCTCGTTAGAGGTTGTTTTAAATTGCATTACCGAACAAAAACAGGTTTTTGAAGGCGCGGCGCATCCTTTTTACTGGAAGCCGAAATTACGCATTCCCGATATTTATGAAAATCAAGATAATAAAGTGTATTTTGGCCGGTTTTTAGAAAACTGTCTGAACGCATCGTCGGTGATAGACGAGATTTTGAGCCTGGAGCAAAAAAAGATTAAGGGCTTAGGCCCCGCGGTGGCCAGTATTTTGTATTTTTTGCACCCTACCTTAATTCCTCCCTGCAATACGGCGATTGTAAGGGGGTTTAACTCTTTGTTTGGTGAGAAAATAAAACTGGGGTCTTGGAAAGATTATTTAAAAATGCGCGAGATCATCCTGCAAAAAAATGAGGAGTTTAAAGCAGATTTTTCGAATGATTTAGGGGCCTTTTCCGGATTTTTGTTTGAAGTTGGAGTCAATAATATCTTGGCCGATGAAAGCTACGGGTTAAGTGAACAAGAACGGGAAAAAGTTCTAAAACGCTTAAGGGCGCGTCAGCAAAAAACATCCGATGAAACTCAAGAAAAGCAGCGGCATAATGAAATTCAATTTCAGTTGCTTAGAATTGGTCAGGCCTTGGGCTATGATGTTATCGCCGCTGCCAATGACCGTTCTAAATCCTTTGGCGACAATAAATTCTCTTTCATTTCCTTAGGTGAGTTTCCCCATATAGAGGTGCGCCCAGAAGACAACAAAACAATTCAATTGATTGATGTGGTTTGGTTTGTAAAAAATACCCATCAGATATCCTGTGCTTTTGAGGTGGAAACCAGCACCTCAATCTATTCGGGTATCTTGCGGCTTCATGATCTGGCGGCCTCTCTGCCTTCTCACAACTCTAAATTGTATATCATTGTACCAGACGCGAGGGAAACGGAGGCTCAAACTCAATTAAAAAGAGCCTGGATTCAACAAAGCGGGTTGGAGGTTTTTTATATTTTATCTTCCGACCTGCTTGATTATTGCGATGCCCTGTGTAAATTTGGAGAGGATTACTCCATTTTGGAAAAAATAGCGCGTAAATAAAAAACAGGTTTTGTGTTTGCCCTGGTTGAACGGGGCCGTTTGCCTAAAAAGGTTTTATGACCAGGGTTCATCTTATTTGCGGCTCCACCGGAGCGGGCAAGACCACCTATTCCATGGCCTTGGCAAAAGAGCGCCAGGCGATTCGTTATTCGATTGACGAGTGGATGATGCATTTTTTTGGCACCGACCGCCCAGAGGATGCTTCCTTTGCTTGGTATATGGACCGGATCAATCGTTGCGAGCCCTGGATCTGGCAAGAGGCGAGCAAGCATCTGGGCCGGGGGGTGGAGGTGATTTTGGATCTCGGATTCAGTCAGCGTGAACATCGCCAGAGATTTCGCGAGCGGATTGAGCGGGCCGGTTTCACCCATTGGCTGCATTACTTGGATATTGACCAAGAGCTACGCTGGCAACGGGTGCAACATCGAAACAGAGAACAGGGGGCGACCTTCCAACTCAAGATTGATCGAGGCATGTTTGATTTTGTGGAAGCCCGTTTTGAGCCGCCTCTGGCGGAGGAATTGGAAGCAGCCCCTTAAGCACGCGGCGTCTTGGTTTGAGGCGGTTTTTGTAGGCGGTCTGTCGCTTTCCACCCTAGCCTTTTTTTCTTTGGTCTGTTAATAAATCAAGATTGATCCTAAGTTTTTAGCAGGAACCTCTTATGCTCAGCTTTGTCACCAAAAAAATCTTTGGCACCTATTCCGACCGGGAGTTAAAGAAATATCGCCCTCTTGCCGAAAAAATCAATGCCTTAGAAAGCCGCTTTGCAAACCTGACCCAGGCGCAATGCCAGGAGCAGGTCAAAGAATTAAAAGCTCGCTACCAAAAGGGAGAAGAACTCAAATCCTTATTGCCCGAATGCTTCGCCTTAGTGCGCAAGGCGGCGCAGGATTCCTTGGGGCAGCGGCATTTTGATGTGCAGATGCTGGGCGGCATTGCCCTGTTTTCCGGCCAAATTGCCGAGATGAAAACCGGAGAGGGCAAAACCCTAACCGCGACCCTGCCCTTGGTTTTATATGCCCTTACGGGCAAAGGGGCGCATCTGGTTACGGTCAACGATTACCTAGCCAAACGAGACGCGGAATGGATGGGGGTGGTGTATGCCTATTTGGGGTTGAGCGTCGGGGTGATCGTCAACGGGTTGGATGAAGTCGAGCGGCGCGAGGCCTACGGCTGCGACATCACCTACGGCACCAATAACGAGTACGGTTTCGATTACCTGCGCGACAACATGAAATTCGATTTAGAAGATTATGTGCAAAGGGAGCATCACTTTGCGATTGTCGATGAGGTGGACTCGATTTTAATCGACGAAGCGCGGACCCCCTTGATCATCTCCGGCCCGGCCGAAGCCAGCACCGATTTGTACAGCTTGATCAATAAAGAGGTCTACGGCCTAACCCGCGCTTGGAAGGTGACCGACAACCCGGAGCCGGAACTGGTTTCTAAAATTCAAGAGATCCCCCTAGATCAGGTCAAGCCTTTTTTGGCTCAGCAAGAAGATATTAATATTGTGGTGCCCGGGGATTACACCTTGGAAGAAAAATCCAAAAACATCCAACTCACTGAAGAGGGCGCGATCAAGATTGAAGAACGCTTGCGCAAATGCGATCTTTTGAGGGAAGGGACGCTGTACGACTTGGAAAATATTGATTTGCTGCATCATACCAATCAAGCGATCAAGTCCCATTATATCTTTAAGCGCGATGTGGATTATGTGGTGCAAAACGGCAAGGTGATCATTGTCGATGAGTTCACGGGCCGCTTGATGGAAGGGCGCCGTTTCTCCGAGGGCTTGCATCAGGCCTTGGAAGCAAAAGAGCGAGTCGAGATTGAGCGGGAAAACCAAACCTTAGCCAGTGTGACCTTTCAAAATTACTTCCGCAAATACGACCGACTCGCCGGGATGACCGGCACGGCGGAAACCGAAGCCGAAGAATTCATGAAGATTTACGGCTTGGGCGTGGTGGTGGTGCCTACCAACCTGCCCTTGCGGCGAAAGGATCACTCCGATGTGATCTATAAGACCAAGGCGGCCAAACAGCGGGCCATTGTCGCTAAGATTAAGGAACTCTACAGCTTCGAGCAGCCTGTTTTGGTGGGTACGGCTAGTATTGAGTCTTCCGAGGTGTTGAGTCAGGCCTTAAAGCAGGTCAAGATTCCCCATAGCGTACTCAATGCCAAGCACCATGACCAAGAAGCGCAGATCATCGCCGATGCCGGTAAGGCCGGATCGGTAACCATCGCCACCAATATGGCGGGGCGAGGAACCGATATCAAGGTGGGGGCAGATGAGTTGAGCAAGGGGGGCTTGTTCATTCTAGGTACCGAGCGAAACGAATCCCGTCGGGTAGACAACCAACTCCGTGGCCGCTCCGGCCGCCAGGGGGATCAGGGGGAAAGCCGTTTCTTTTTGAGTTTGGAAGACGACCTCTTGCGGATTTTTGGCGGCGAGCGTATCGCCAACTTGATGACACGCTTGAAAATTGAAGAGGATGAAGCGATTGAGCATGTTTTGATTTCCAAAGCGATTGCCAATAGCCAGAAAAAGGTAGAAGCCTATCACTTTGATGTTCGTAAGCATTTATTGGAATACGACGATGTGATGAACAAGCAGCGCGAGATCATCTACAAGCGGCGGCGCGGCATTTTAGGGGAAGACACCGAAGAGGTCTTTTTTGAGATGCTGGAAGACAAGATTGAGGCTCTCTTAGATGACTATTGCCATGAAAAGCACTTGGACCAATGGGATGTCGATGGCTTGTTCCAAGAGTTGTATAATGTCTTTGGTCACAAGATCGGCTGGGATACAAGTAGAGCCGACGGGGGGGCGCCCGCTGAAAACGAGATTTTCGATTGGGTTTATGATGAGGTGATCCAGGTCTATGAGGGAAAGAAAAAAGAGTTCGGGGAAATCAATGAACTGGTATTGCGCCGTATCCTTTTGGAGATTACCGACAACCTGTGGAAGGATCACCTGCTTTCGATGGATCACCTCAAAGAGGGAATCGGAATGCGTGGTTATGCCCAAAAGAACCCGCTGACGGAATATAAAAAAGAAGGCTTTGAGATGTTTAAGGGCCTGATGAACCGCATTCATGATGAAGCGATTCGGATGTATTTCCATGTCGCGGTGGTGCGTGAGCCACCCAAAGAGATGCCGAAGCGGGAACAGCCGATGGAGATGATCCACGAATCCTTAAGTCCCGCGGCCGCGGCTCAAGCGGCGGCGGCTCAACCCCCACAACTCGAACCCCCCAAGCCGCAACCGATCCACAAAGAAGCGCTGCCGGGCCGCAATGACCCTTGCTATTGCGGGAGCGGCAAGAAATTCAAACATTGTCATGGTGGCGCCCATGGCCAACAATCCGCTTAGTTGATGGCCTGGTCTAAGACCCGGCGGCAGGCCTCTGGTTTTTTTTTGGGGTTGCTGTTTTTGGCTCTGCCGATCAGTATTGCGGCCGATGACTTGGCGAGTTTTTTTTTAAGCCTGCTTTTTTTAAGCGCCTTGTTTCGCAAAGAGGCGAAGATTCCCTTAGGGCCCGTGGCCCTGGGGATGGGAATTTTTATCTTGGGGTTTCTTTTAGCGAGTTTTTTTTCGGGCGACCCTTTGCATAGCCTCGGTTACAGTCGCAACCTTTGGCGTTTCCTGTTGCCCTTCGCGGTTGCTTGGGCTTTGCGGGGCCGTGATCCCCTTCCCTTTTTAAAGCTGACCCTCTATACCAGCCTGCCGATTACCCTATACGCCTTGTTGCAATATTTTACCGGCTTGGATTGGTTGCGCTCCAGCCGGTTGCAGGCAGAATATCAACCAGAGTATGGGGTATGGCACGCGGTGGGGGCCTTTAGCCATCACCTGACCTTTGGCGGGGTCTGTTTGTTGCTCTTTGGCCTTTTTGGGGGGCTGGCCTTGGTGCGGCAACCTCGATTTTGGCGGGGCTGGTTTGCCCTTGCCGCCGTAGCCAACCTAATCGGCTTGGTGTTAAGCTTAGGGCGCAGTGTTTGGTTGGGGGCCATGATGACGATTTTTGCCGCCGCCTTGTTTCTCTTGCCGAAACGGCTTGCCGTTGTTTTGCTGGGATTGGCGCTTTTGGCGGGCTTCGGGTTGGCCGGGGTGAAGGATCAAGCCTGGTTTCAAGAGAGTTTACGGCCCTACTCGATTGGGCAGCGGGCCTTGGCCGGTTTAAAGAGTGAAAAGAACCAAGACCGCTTGATGATGTGGAAGGCGGCCAACGCGGTCTTGGCCGAGCATCCTTTTTTGGGGCTGGGGCCTGCTTCAGGCCAAGCCATGCAGTTTTATTACGATGAAGTGGCTCAGCAAGAACAATTTCAGTTCCAACACAAGGCCTCGGTGGGGGTGCATAATCTCTACCTGCAATCTTGGATTGATTTTGGGCTGATCGGCCTGGTGGGTTTGTTGATCTGGTGGTTTGGTTTGGTGGGGGCCTTGTTTTACCGCGCCACCTTAACCCCGCCCGGTTGCCTGGGCCGGGGGTTGAGCTTAGGGATTGCCTGCGGCCTCTTGGGCAGTCTTGTTGCCGCTTTTTTTGAAAACAATTTTCGCGACGGAGAGGTACAAACCGTGATTTTGGTTTTACAGGGCCTCGGCTTGACTCTCTTGAGCCAAAAGACAGAGCGGCCCGCCTAAGGGCTTTGATGGTTTTTTTGGGGTGGGAAAATACATCCTTTACCTTAAAATAAATCAATGAGCCGCCTGATTGAGGTGGCGAGTCCCCTTTAGATTTGTCGAGGGGCTTTTGAATACTCAAAGGTTCCTTACTTCAACCTGTAGCTTGCTTGACTTTAGCCCCAGAGGCGGCTAAGGAAGAGGTGAGCAATCCAATCCTACCCAAGCCATGACCAGCGAACTGAGCCATTCCCGACAACTTTTTGACTTTGCAGAGCTTTTTGATCCCTGGGGGATCGAAACCTTAAGTCATTTCCCTGCCTTGTTGCTTTTAATCGAAATTCTCGCCCTGCTGTGGGTGGCCAAAAAGGTGTTTGCTTGGCTGCATCCCTTTGCCTTGGATTATCAACTGGTCAAGGTAGACAACAAGGCGGTGACTTTGGCCTTTGTGGGGTATCTGGCGGGGGTGGCGATTATTCTGGAGGGAGTTGCCGAGGGGCCTTGGCGCGGAGTGGGGCAGAACCTCTTGGAAATGGCGTTGTGGGGAATCATCGGTATTTTGTTGCTGAATTTAGCGGGCAAGCTCAATGATCTTTGGATTTTGCGGGGGATTGACAATAAAAAAGAACTGGTAGAGCGTTCCAACCTCGCTGTGGCAGCGGCGGAAGCAGGCAGCTTTATCGGGTCCGCCTTTTTGATTCGCTCGGTGGTCGCGGGTGAAAGTCTCGGTTGGGTGTTAGACCTCAGTCTGACCTTGGGTTATTTTTTCTTGGCGCAACTGGGTTTTGTTCTCTTTGGATATTTATACGATAAGATCACCCGGTTTGATTTGCTCAAAGAACTGGCCGAAGGCAACATTGCCGTAGGAATCAGTTTGGGGATGAATCTTGCCGCCTTGGGCGGCTTGTTGGCTATTCCCTTACGGCTCAGTTACTCCTTGTTGCTCTTTTCCGCTTGGTTTATCGTTGGCGCGGCGGTGTTGGGCTTTTTTCGTTTTGTGATGGATCGGGTGATCATTCCCACAGAAAAGCTGGATTCGGAGATTCATCAAGACCAAAATTGGGGCATTGCCTTATTAGAGGGGAGTTTTGCCCTCATGGCCCTGCTCTTTTTACAGGTACTTTTTACCCCTTGATGCACATGGCAGAGCCCATTAATTTAGAGGCCTTTCGTCAAAAGAAGGCGCAAAAGCTGCAAAAAAATTGGCTTGGCCGTTTTGTTTGGCTCTATTGCCCTGCTTGCGAAACCATTGAATACAGTGAAGTTTTATCTTCTTTTGGGCGCAAACATAAATGCGGTACTACCGTGGAAGAACAAGAGGTGGAATTGGATTTATCTGTCGAGGCCACGATTACGCTGTATAATTTAGGGATCATTCAGGCTAAATTGGCGGAAGCGAAAAAAGGGGGCCTATTGAAGCTGGCAATGAAGGGGATGTATAAGCTTTTAAAGCAATTGGAAGAAAATGAAAAAACCTATCTGGCGCGCTTAGAGGCCGCGGGGAATTGCCGTTTAGAGCCCTTAGAAGGGGAGTGGGAAGAGCTTAAAAAAAATCTACCCATTAAAGAAACCAATGTACTAGGGTTGGAGGTGAGTGAATTCCGCTTTGATCCGATGCGGCGATTTCGCCCAAACCAAAAAGGGGAAAGGGAATGATACAAAGCTCCGAGACCATGAACGCGCTGGCGCGAATTTTTCACAAGGCGGCAAAAGAGGTGATTGAAAGCTCTACGGGGGCTCCGGTCAGCTCTGCCCAGACCATGCAAAAGATTGCCCAAGTGTCGATGCGGCCCGATATCGCCTGTTTTGTGCTTTTTTCCGGGGATTATTCCGGGTTGCTTTTGATGAATTTTTCTGGGGACGCGGCGCTGGCGATCTATCACCAGAGCATGATTCGTCTAGGCATTCCCGCTGAGGAACTGGCGCAAGAGTTTACCTCCGATGAGGTGGTTAATTTCGTAGGAGAAATGATCAATCAGATCATTGGCAAGGCCCGTAGAGAGGTGGAGCATCATTATGGGTTGACGGCGAAGGCGACCCAGCCGAGAGCGATTGCCCTAACCAGTCCGATTTTGTTGACCGTGGATTCGCATGATGTGACAGAAGAGTTGTGCCGTAGGCTCTCCTTTAAAGTCGCGGGGCATAGTTTTCATATTGAAATGGCGATGGAAAAGATGGAGTTTCTCAGTCTGGCGGGGGGGAACCCCCATGAGGAGAAATCGGAACTGAGCCATGGGGTGGACTTGAAAGACTACCAAAAACAAGCGGCAGAGCCCCCTGCTAAGGTTTCTTCTTCCGAACAGCCCGACTTTGAAAGCTTGATGGCCCAAAATAAATAAACAAGTTTTCGCATAGGTTGTGGTTTTAAGGCAAAAGGCGTGGCTAGATTAGGGAGAGTTCCAGGAGTTCGATTTTTTTAGGGGCCTTGCTCCATTTTGTATTCCAGGTAAAGCGCACCAAGGCGCGCGCCCGTTTTCCCCGGTTTTTTATTTTCAATCCCCACTCAAAGAGGGCCAATTCGGTTTGGCTGGTCAGCAACCCTTGTTCTTTGGGGTTTAAGTCGATTCCCTCGTCGGTGAGTAAGTTGGCTAAGCTAGACCCGTGGGTAAACAGCGCTTCTGGACTGATTTTAAACCGCTCCCCGGTGATGCGGCTGCGATTGGCGCTTAAAAGTTCCGCTAGTCTTTGCCGATTCCCATAGAGGGTGGCGTAATCTTGCAGTCCCTTATAGCGCGCGAAAAACTGGGTCATCTCTTGTTGGCTCGCTAGATTGATATTGATCGCCTCAATGGGTTCCGCGTCGTTGCGAGAGCCTTCCTTGGGCAACGAGGCAATGCGAAAATTTCTTCTCAATTGGGCGGGGTTGATCCTTAAGTCTTTATAACTCGGTAGAATTTTCACCTCGCTGAGGCGATCCCATTGTCGGTTTTTTACCTCAAAAGGGATCGCTTGATTGTAATAGTTCTCCGGGCCTAAGAAAAATTGTTTGTCAATGAAGCTATCCATATCAATGAAATCGTTGAGGGCGCTTAAAAAAGGGGCTGAGTCTGGGGGGATGAAGTCTACCTCCTGAGCGTGGATTTGCTCTAGCAGGTTGGCAAAGAGCAGGTCTCGTTTTTTCTTTCCGCTCTCTTTTTTGGCGCGGATTTGATATTGCAAGGGAAAGGCGGAATCTAAGAGCAAGACCCTTAACCCGACAAAATAAGCATTGGGGCCTAAAGGGAGGGTGAGGTCGAGGCAATAAGAAAAGAATTGCTTGCCCATATAGCAATTGGCCTGTTTGTGATAGGGCAAGAGGTCGGATTGCAGCAAAACCCATAACCCCTGCTGGGTAATCACCGTGGAAAGGGCGCGAAAGGAGGAGCGGGCCTGTAGGCGCATCTCGAAGTCGATGCGGCTTGCTTCTACAAATTGAACCTCCTTAACGCGCTCCTCAATGCTGGTCATCAAGGCGGCGGTGAGTACCACCAAAACCGAGAGCGTCATTAAAAGGGCGATGCCTCGTTGTCGTTGTTTCATGGGTTGCCCCATTTCGCGGGGTTCATGGGGGGGCGGAGGTTGCGGCTAAATTGGTGGCGCAGCCGTTCTCCCGCTTCATTTTCTATCTCCAGGGTCAGGGTAACCCCTAGGGGAAGCGGGTGTTTTGCTTCGGAAGTCCAAGAGTTACGCGGTTTTCGGTCCCCTGAGTCGTGATATTTTATATCAAAGTGGCGCACCCGGGTCACGATTCCCACCCCTAAGCTGCGCGGGCCTTGGGTCATGTCTCCATCGAGGTAATATTCCTCTCGCCGCACGAGGCTGGGGCGGCCTTGGTCGTCGGGGGCAACAAACCAACTCACCTCGTGGAGTTGGGGGTCAAAGGGGCGGTTGCTCCCGCGGAAAAAGCGGCTGGCCCTGGCTACATGCAGATGGAGTTCGTCTTCATCATGATCGCCAAAACTGTGGTCAATGCCTTGAATGCCACTTTTGCGCTTTTCATCGGGCTGATCTGGATTGGGTTCAACAAAATGAGTGGCGTAGATTGCCGCTTCCAAATCTTGACTTAAAAGGGTTTCCGCCATTTGCAATTGCTTGCGCAAGGCATTTTGGGTGGTGAGGCGTGATTTGCCTTTTTGAAACTGGAAAAAGCTACCCAGCAAGAGCGCCATCATGGCCCCGAAGAGGGTGAGGGTCAACAGCAGCTCTAAGAGGCTAAAAGCTCGTTGTCGGTCCATAAAAACTGATTTGATAGTTTTGCTCATGACCTTTTTCCTTCCAGGAGATACTTAAAAGGGTACGGGTTACGGGGACTTGTCCCAATAAAAGTTCCATCTCTTGGCTGTGGGTAAAGTGAAACCCCGCTAATTCGTGACCGGGGGGGAAGACCCCGCTTGCTGGAGCCCAGAGGGCAGCCTTGTCACCGCGCTCGATTGCCAGGGCCTGATATTCCAATTCTTGGCGTACCTTTTCTTGGGTGGCCAACTTGCTGGAAAAATAGAACTGTTCACCCTGGGTTTGCAAGATCAAGGTTAACAGGCCGGCTAAAATGGCAAAGGCGACCAATACCTCTAAAAGGGTAAAGCCCGGTTGCCGCTTCATAGAGCTTCCGGGGCAGAGAGGGACAACTTCCCCAGCAGGTTGGGGTTGGAGAGCTTAAGGCGTTGGGTTTCGTCTGCCAGTTCGATTTCAAAGGGGTCGATCAGACCGGAGTCGTCGATTTCGATGAGAAACTCTTCCCCAAAGATTTTTTCAAAGCGCAGGGGGGTGAATCCGAAGCGGGAAGCCTGGGCCACTTTGGTGTCGAAATGATAAAAGCGAATTCCCCGGGCTAGGGGGTGGGGGTTGTCTTTTTGTTCCAAGAGGGTAAATTCCCAAGTTTGGGGGTCTCGGGTGAAAATCGTCAATGTTTGCTCGCCGCTGTTGAAGCGGAGGCGAAACTCTTGGCCCCTTAACAGGGCCTCGTCTTGCAGATGGGCGATGATGCCTGCCAAGCGTTTCCCTTCTTTTTCTAGGGGGGAGTCGGTCAGGAGGGAAAAACGAGGCAACGCGAAGCTAAATAAAATAGAGAGCAGCAACAAAACCAGGCTCACCTCTAAAAGCGACATTCCTCTTTGGCGGGTCATCTCATTCTAACAAAATATCAGCGTCCCGGCCTTCGCCTCCCGCCTTACCATCGGCCCCTAAGCTCTGGATGCTTTGGTTTGATCCATTGGATCGATAGAGGTAAGGCCGGTTCCAAGGGTCGAGGGGGAGGGTTTTGGCCCGTAGATAAGGCCCCTTCCAGTTGAGGGGAATTTGCCCTCTGGTGGGTTTGTTGAGGAGGGCCTCTAACCCTTGATCGCTGGTGGGAAAGCTGCTGTTGTCGAGTTGGTAGAGGTCGAGGGCTTGGCGGAAGCTTTTCATCTGGATTTTCGCCTGGTCGATTTTCGCGTCATCCAGCTTAGAAAACAGCATGGGCCCGACCAAGGCGGCAATGCTTGCCATAATGACGATGACGATCATGATCTCTAAGAAGCTGAATCCCTTTTGTCGCTTCCTGCTCTGCTTGGCGCATCTTTTGCTTACCCTTAAGGGTAAACCTTGCACCAAGGATGAAGGCGATTTTTTCTTTTTCTTGCTTGGTTGAGGGTGAACTTGCATGGGCTTTGCATCCTTATTGAAAAAGTGGATTATTTGACTTTTATCTAGAATAGCCTTCCAAAACGAAAAAGACAAACGCTGAAACCTTGATGATAAAAAAAGCGCTTTGCTTAACCCTTTCTTGTTTGCTGATGCTGGCGCCACCTTTGCTGGCGCAGGAAGGCTCTCCCTTTTTGCCCGATGGCAGTATGCACTACCAAGAGGATGAAGGGGGAGACCTCTGGCAGCAAGATCGCTTTGTCGACCCAACCGGTGAGGTGGGGGTGGATTCGGGCGGTGGGGAATACATTGGCTCTGAAGAGGCTAAAAGCCTGCAAGAAGCCGCGCGCCGCGCCGCGGGGCCGAATATCAATATTGCCGCTGCTTTGGAAAATGAGAAGAAATACCTACCCAGCAACATGGGCTGGGGACTGGGCACCGGTTTATTGATCGGGGGCTGGTTTGCTTTGCTGGACGGCAAAAGCGCGCGGGACAACTCTCGTTATGTTGGTTTAGGGATTGTATTAGGGAGTATACTCGGGGTCGCCGTGGGAACCAAGTCGGTTTACAAACCCCTGCTGAACCAGCGGTCGCAGTGGTTGCGTGCTCCGAAAGACCCCTTTGCGCCCGATTTTACCCCCTCAAGGCGGCCCGTGTTGGCTCGTTTGAGTTGGAGTGTGAAGTTTTAGGCCTCTCCTAATTTTTTCAATAACTCTTCGAGTTTGCCTTGTTCTTCTTCCCATTTGGCGTTGATGGGGGCAAGTTCGTTGGCAAGCGCTTTTTTCTTATCTTCTGCGGTTGCCCGTTCCGTTTCTTTGCCGGGGGCAAAAAGTTGGTTTTGGGTGATTTCTTCTTCCAGGGCGGTCAGGTCTGTTTCCAGTTTTTGAATCCGCTCTTCTTTATTTTTGATCCGTTTTTTTAGGTTTTTTGCCTCTTTCTGCGCCTTAAAGAGTTCTTTGCCCGTGAGCTGGCATTGCGTTTTTGCAAGGGGCTTGTCTTGGGTTTGTTCGGAGGAGGCTGTTTGGGTGTTTGCTGCCTTGGCCCCGCTGCGATCAAGGTAGTCGAGTCCTTCTTTTTCGATGAACTCCTTATAGGAGCCGGGGAAATGGCGAAAGCCCTCATAGGTTAATTCCAAGACCTGGGTGGCGCTCGATTCAATAAAGGCGCGGTCGTGGCTCACCAAGATGACCGTGCCCTCATAACTTTTTAAGGCCTTGGATAAAGCGTCAATGGATTCGATATCCATGTGGTTGGTGGGCTCGTCGATTAAGAGTAGGTTGGGTTGAAGGAGCATCAATTGGGCTAAAATCAAGCGAGCCGCCTCCCCCCCAGAGAGGTTTTGGGTGAGTTTATGCACCTGGTCGCCCTGGAGCAACACGGCGCCGAGGGTGCCCCGGATGCGACCAATGCTTGCCCCGGGCTCAAAACTGTAGAGCCATTCATAGGGGGTGGTATCTTTGGGCAAGATCTCGTGGTGATCTTGGGGGAAGTAGCCGGGGCGCAATTCGTGACCGAATTCAACCAAACCTTCGGTGGGCTCGATATGGCTTGCGAGAATTTTGAGCAAGGTGGATTTGCCGATTCCGTTGGGGCCAATCACCGCCAATCTTTGGCCCCGTTCTAAGGAGAGACTTAAGTTGTGGATGACTTTATGCTCGCCATAATATTTACTCAGGTTTTTTATTTTCAAGGCTTCACGGCCACTAGGCCGAATTTGGAGGAAGCGAAAGTTCGGGGCAACCCGATTGGAGCGCTTGATGGTGATTTCATCCATTTTTTCGATTTGTTTCGCTCGGCTAGCGGCTTGTTTCGCTTTGGATGCCTTGGCCTTGAAACGATCCACAAAGGCTTGGAGGTCTTCTTTTTTCTTTTCCTGGCGCTCGATTTCGTTTTCTTTTTGTTCCCGCTCTAAGGCCTTTTGCGCCATAAATCTGTCATAATTGCCCTTGTATTGGCGTACCGTCTCGTAATCAATATCGAGAATATGGGTGCAGACCCGGTTTAAGAAGTGCCGATCATGGCTGATGATCACCGCGCCGCCGGCATAGGCTTGTAAATGCTGCTCCAACCAGTGGATGGAACTCAAATCCAAGTGGTTGGTGGGCTCATCCAGCATGATAAAATCGGGGGTGGAAAAGAGGCATTGGGCCAAAAGGATGCGGATGCGGTACCCCCCGGAGAATTCTTTGAGTTTCGCTAAAGGATCTTTAACCCCTAGCCCGTGTAAAAGCTCGGCGGCTTGCGCTTCGGCTTGGTAGCCTTCCTGATCGGCGATGATGCCTTCTAAGACGGCGAGGCGGTGCCCCTCCTCATCGTTGAGTTCGCCTTGGGCGGTGAGGCGGTTTTTTTCTTGCAGGGCCGACCATAAGATGGGTTTGCCTTGCAAGGTAACATCCAGGGCGCGCTCTTCACTGTGTTCAAAGTGGTCTTGTTGCAATAATCCTAAGCGCAACTCGTTGGGGATCAAGATTTCTCCCGCTTCAGGGTGAACCAAGCCAGAAAGAATTTTTAAAAGCGTTGACTTGCCGGACCCGTTTGCTCCGGCAAGGCCGTAAATATTGCCGCTGCTCAGTTGGAAGCTCACCTCTTCAAAAAGGATTTGCTTGCCGAAATTCATTGAAAGTTGGTTTACCGTTATCATGCTTTGTCTCCCTATCCCTTCAGAATGTATTGCGGGGTTGTTACTGTCAATCCTAGAGACTGAAAACTGATTTTCCATTGCTCCTGAGGGCAAATGGGGTTATGGGAAGAGAGGAAACTAAACCCTTTTGTTCTCTCTTCCCATGCAAGATCGCTTTCGTTCCTCTTTTGATCGGTTCTTTTCCAAAGGGGGGTGGGCGATTTCCACCGCCTTGCTGACCTGTTGCGTCGCGGTTTTGCTGCTGCTGGGGGGCTTGCGGGTTTTAATCAACCTCGTGGCGGAGGGTGATTTATCTCATGGGGGAGAGCATTTTTGGGCCACTTGGCTGCAATTGATGCACCTTGGCGGGGTGGACAAGGCGGCCTCATCCGCCTGGTTCAATCAGGCGATGGGGGCGCTGGCCAGCTTGTTGGGCTTGGCCTTGATCGCGACCTGGTTTGCCTGGGTAAGCGCTCTGGTGAAAGAAAAGCGAGAGGATTTAAAAAAGGGCCGCGGCGCGGTACTGGAAGAGGATCACACCTTGATTTTGGGGCTGAATGTCCGCACTTTAGAAATTATTGGAGAGTTGATCGAAGCCAATGCCTCGCAACCCGATGCCGCGATTGTAGTCTTGAGCGAGGAAGAGAAAGAGGAGATGGATGACCTGTTCCACTACGCTCTGCCTGATCGCGCGTCCACTCGTTTGATCACCCGTTCGGGCCCTGTTTCCAGCCCTCTGTTTTTAAAGCGCATGGGCGTGGGGCAATGTCGCAGCGTGATTTTACTCAATACCGCCCAGCCCGCGGACCCCCCCGAGGTGAAAATCGCGGCGGATGACAAGGTGTTAAAAACCATCCTGGCCATTTTGGCCGCTGCGGGCGACCGACCTCCTCCCATTATTGCCCAGTTTTTTTATGCGAGAAATCGGGAGTTGGCCTTGGGGATCAGCCCAAAGAATATTTTGGCCCTGGATGAAGAGGCGATATTGGCCAAGATTTTAGCGCAAACCAGTCGGCAGCCGGGCTTGGCATTGGTTTACTCTGATCTGGTGGGGTTTATGGGGCATGAGGTTTATTTCTCGACCCCACCGGAGTGGATGCAGGGCAAGACCTTTGGGGAGGCGGCGTTTCATTTTCAGCAATCCATCCCCCTTGGGGTGCGCACCCTCTTAGGGCAGCTTTTGCTCAATCCCTCTCCCGAGAGACCGCTTCAAGAGGGGGAACAGTTGTTGATTTTAGCTGAGGACGACTCCAGTATTGTTTATTTTGCCGAGCCTCAGGCCAAGCCCAGCGCGCTGCCTCCCCCTGGTCAACGGCAAAACCCTGTGCGCCCGGAACGATTTTTGGTTCTCGGTTGGAGCCACAAAAGCCCCGTTTTGATTCAAGAATATGCCGGTTATGTGGCGCAACAGAGTCAGATTGATGTGGCGGTGAGCAAAAAGACGCCTGAGATTCAACAAGAATTTCAAGAGCTCCGTCAGGCCTACCCGTCCATTCATATGACCTTGAGCGAAGTCGATCCGCTCAGTTCCGGCGGTCTCCGGTCATTGAGACCGGAAGAATACGACAATGTGATTCTGCTCGCCGGAGAGGGGGGCGGGGCGGAAGAGGCAGACGCGGAAACGATCAGCTTCCTTTTGCGCTTTCGCCAGTACTTTCAACGCTTGGAAGAAGCTAGCGGGCTGGCGGTGACGACCCAGTTGATCAGCGAGGTGATGAATTATGAAAATGTAGAGATCATCCAACAAACAGGGGTGCAGGATGTTTTAATCTCGAATCAGTTTGTCTCTAAAATCATGGCCCAATTGAGTGAAGAGCCCGCGGTGAACCAGGTTTATGAAGAGCTTTTTCGCGCCGAAGGCAGTGAAATCTATCTGAAGCCGGCATGGCTTTATTTTGCGGAGGCCCCCCTGGAGGTTTCCTTTGCCGAGATGGTGGGCGCGGCGCAACGGCGAGGGGAAGTTTGTTTTGGCTTTCGGGTTCAAGCTGAAGCGAGGAGCAAAGAAAAGAATTATGGGTTTTATCTCCTGGCGAAAAAGGGGCAGAAGGTTTGTTTGACTCCCGAAGACCGCCTGCTCGTCTTGGCGGAAGAGGAGAGCTGAAGGCTATTTTTCCTTTTCTTCTGCGTTTCCTTGTTTTTCTCTTTGTTTATCCTTGTCGTACTTGGCCATGCGGTCTGCGTGTTCGAGCATTTTACCCCAGCGCTCGATGAGGCTGTTTAGCTCTTCGGTTTTTTTTAAGCCCTTATATAACCCAGCGAGCTGTAAAAATACTTGTTTGTCGAGCTTCATGCGAAAGGCGGATTCAAGCTTTTCAATCGCCTTGAACCATTGTTTTTGCTTGGATGAGGCCTTGGCCTCGGCAATGAGGGCTAATCTTTCTTCTTCGTTTTCCGCCTCCTTTTCCGCTACGATAATCTCTTCGACCTCGTCGAGATATTTTTGCGCGTCATCGTGCAGGCCTAATTCACGGCATACGGAAGCGATTTTTTTTAAGGTTTTGGAGATGCGTAAGACGCTTAAGGATTTGCGGTAATATTCTAAAGCGGGTTTGAATTTTCGTTCCGATACGAGGCTATCCCCCTTGCTGGCGTAGTAGTCATGGATTTTTTTTAGATTTTCATCTGCTTCTTTGCTATTGGGGTCGATGGTTTTAAGCTGGCGAAAGCGTTCTACCGCCTCGTCGTATTTTTTTAGCTGCACTAAGATGTCGCCTAAGGCGAGCCAAATGGACTTGTCTTTGATCTCTAAAGAAGCGATTTCAAAAAAGCTGTAGGCTTTTTTTAGGTTTCCTTCATTTTTAGCCGCTTCCGCGGCGGCAACGAGATCTTTCATGGAGTAGAGCCCGCCGGAGCGCTCGAGTAAGAAGGCGGTTTTTAAGAGGTACTTGACCGAAAGAAATCGCTTGCCCGCTTTTTTAAACATCAAGCCGAGGTTGACATTATTATAGCGGCTGTATTCGTTTTCGCCCAGATTTTGGGTTACCCGGTCGATTGCTTCGTCCAAATGCCCATCGTAATCCAAAGCAATGGCGTAGAGCAGGTCAAGCTTGTCGAATTCCTTTTTTTTTAAATCGGCAAAGGCCCAGAGGGCTTCTTTGGGATGACGCGCGGAAAGGGCATAGATTCCAAAATTATAGCGCTCGGTTTTACTTTGTTCTGGCGGTTGGGATTCAAGATGTTCCCGCATGGCTTGGAGAATTTCTTTGGGTTCAACCGTAAGGGGTTCTTTTTTCAGTTGATTGATTTGGAACTCCAATTGACCGGCTTCCACCATGGCCCCCAATTCTTTTTTTTGCTCCAGTTCGGTAGTGAGGTGGGCCAAGTCCTCGGAGCGCTTTTTTTCTTTTTCTTCTAAGAGCTTTTGCTGGAATTGCTCTGCCGGGTCGGCAGCGCCAATATACTCAGGGAGGATGTAATCGTCTAAACTTTCAAATTGCTCAATTGAGGCCTTAGCCCCTTCATCGTACAGATTCACCTTGGCCGCCGTAGCCGCCAGATTGTAAAAAGCGGGTTCAAATTTTCGGTTGGCTTTAATGGCCATTTTATAGAGATTGCTCGCCTGCTCCCAGTTGCCCAGTTCGCGGGCGAAATTGCCCAATTTGTTGGCCAGTTCGAAGTCGTCGGACTTTTCTTGCAAGATATTGACCCCAATGGCGAGGCTCGCTTCCAGTTCCCCGCTGGAAGAAAAGCTATCCAACTCGGCCATGAGCCTGGGGTAGGCTGCTTCTTGATCAATCTCCAAAGCTTTTTTGAATTCGATCATCGCCCGATTGTAAAACTTATTGGCTAGGTGCTGCATCCCTTGGGAGAGGTGCAGCTCTAGGGCGGCCTTTTGTTTTTCTTCCGAGCCTTTAAAGAGAGCGTCTAACATGGGCGATCCAATCGGAGTGGTCGTTTTAGAGTATCAGGTTGAACTACAAGCTTGCAACGAGAATAGTACCGGGGCTCTTCTCCCGCTGATGGGCCTAGCTGCTGGAAAAGCAAAGGCTATGCCTTTCCCTTTCTTTTTGCCGCGCCTTCGGTCATGCTGAGAGCAGAGTTTGTTTTACCATGGAGTTTTTTTTGTCTCTCAAGCCCGCGCATCAGCCTGTTTTATTGCAAGAGGTCTTAGAGCTGGCGCCGAACCCCTGCCCGGTGATTTTCGACTTTACCTTAGGCCGCGCCGGTCACGCCCTTGCTTTGTTGCGGGCTCGGCCCGAGGCGAAGCTTTACGGTTCGGATCGTGACCCAGAAGCCTTAAGCGAGGCTCAGCAGCGTTTAGCCCCCTTTCAAGATCGGGTGGAATTGTTTTTGGGAACCTTTACAGAAGCGCTGGCCCAGTGGAAAAAGCAAGCTTTGCAAGGGAGCCTCGTCTTGGCCGATCTAGGGGTTTCCAGCCCGCAAATCGATCGAGCTGAGCGGGGTTTTAGTTTTATGCAGGCGGGCCCCTTAGACATGCGGATGGACCCGAGCCGCGGCCAAACCGCCTTAGACCTCATGCGGCAAACCCCTGAAGGGGATTTGGCGCGGATTTTTTTTCAATTTGGGGAAGAGCCCTTTGGCCGCAAAATCGCCCGGAGAATTAAAGAGCTGATTGAGGATTTACAGGGAACCCAAGACTTGGCCAAGCTTGTCGCGGAGGCGATTCCTAAAAAACGCTGGCCCAAAAAAATCCACCCTGCCACCAAAACCTTTCAAGCCTTAAGAATAGCGGTGAATGAGGAGTTGAAAGAGATTGAGGCCCTGCTGGACCACTTGCCCAATCTGCTCTTGCCGAAGGGGCGGGCGATGTTGATTAGTTTTCACTCCTTAGAGGATCGTTTAGTCAAGCAGGCCTTTCGCAGGTGGGTCGACCCTTGTACCTGCTCGAAAGAGTTCCCCTATTGTCAATGTGGGGCGGTGCCCTTAGCCCGGCTCTTGCGAAAAAAGCCGATAGTTGCTACTCAAGAAGAAACCTTCTCCAACCCCAGAGCGCGTAGCGCGAAGCTGCGAATCGCGGTGAGGCTATGAAAGATTTCCCCGCTTACGGCAAAGGCAATACGGGCAGGCTGCGGCGCAGCAAAGAAAAGCTGCCTACCGTGGCGTCCTTTCGTTTTTTAGCTATTTTAGGGCTTTTGTTCGCGGTGGCTTTATTTTTTGTGGCGCAACGCATTGAGTTTATCCGTACGGAACGGCGGATTCGCGATCTCTTGATCGAACGGCGCAAAATTACGGAGTCTATCCTCCCTCTTCAATTGGAAGTTTATAATTTGAGTCGGTTGGAGCGAATTGAAGCGGTCGCTCAGGGGAAGTTGCGTTTGCATGATCCTTACCCCAGCCAGTTGATTCGCTCTGTTCCGCCTGCTCCACCCAACGAGCCGAGCGCGGCCTTGCCTTTGGGGAGCCGGCCCCTTGCCTCAATGCAGCCAAAGCCGGATAGGCAGGAAGTGGAAGCGCGATGAGGGCCCTCAACCAAACCTCCTTTAGTTTTCGGGTTCGTTTAGTGCGGGGCTTATTTTTGCTCTTGGCCGCAATCGCTTTGGGTAGAGCGATTCAATTGCAGGTGGTGGAGCAAGAAAGCTTAGAAAAACGAGCGGCGCGCCAATACGAACAACGCCAGTCCATCCAATTGCAACGAGGCCCCATTGTAGACCGTAACGGGGTTCCCTTAGCGGTGAGCTTGCCCATGCAATCGCTTTACGCGGTGCCCCAAGAGGTAGAAAACCCCCTGGAAATCGCTGATTTGCTCTCTGGGGTATTGCATCTAGAGCAGAATAATTTGGCGGCCCAGCTTGCGGGGAAAGCCAGTTTTATCTGGCTCAAGCGTCATATTAAGCCCAGCGAGAGTAAAGCGCTGCTCGATTTAAACCTAAAAGGGGTCTATGCCTTAAAAGAGTATGAACGCTTTTACCCTCAGTTGAACCTAGCCAGTCATGTGGTGGGTTTCGCGGGAACGGATTCGCGGGGTTTGGAGGGGTTGGAATATCAGTTCAACTCCCACTTGATGAACCCGAAGCTGAGTAATGACACCTGGAACCCCGTTGAACTGAGCCCTAAGGTAGACAGCTTCAGCGGGGGGGGCTTGCAGCTCACCTTGGATTTAAAACTGCAACATTTTGTGCAAAGGCAGCTTTCTCAGGCCGTGAAATCCATGGAGGCCAAGTTTGGGGTGGCTATCGTCATGGAGAGCCAGACCGGTGAGATTTTAGCCCTGGCGGGCACCCCGAACTATGACCCCAATAATTTTTCGGATTATCACGAGGCGATTTATTTTAATCGCGCCGTGGCCCAGGCCTATGAGCCGGGGAGTACCTTTAAGATTGTCACCATGGCCGCGGCGTTGCAGGCGGGGGTGATCACTAAGGATAACTATTTTTTTTGCGAAAATGGAGCATTCGCCGTGGGGGATCGAGTGATCCATGATGTCGCCCCTTATGGGTTTTTAAACCTGGAAAAGATTATCCAGAAATCGTCGAATATCTGTATGGCCAAAATCGCTCAATTGATTCCTCGGGATCAATTCTACAATATCATTAAGGATTTTGGTTTTGGTAAAAAAACAGGGGTGGAACTCCCCGGCGAGGTGCGGGGAACGCTGCACAAACCGAAGAATTGGAACGAGGTCAGCGTAGCGACCTTAGCTTACGGCCATGGCATTAGCGGCTCTGCGATGCAGGTTTTGGCCGCGGGCAATGTCTTTGCTACCGGGGGCTATTGGTTGCGCCCCAGGATCATCAAAGCGCAAACGAGAGCCGATGGCGAGCAGGTCGAGTTGCCCCAGCCGTCGCCCCAACAAGTGATTCGCCCCGAAGTCGCCGAGGCGGTGGCAGGTTTTATGGCCACGGTGACGCAACCGGGGGGAACAGGGATCAAAGCCCATTTGCCGGGAATCGAAATCGCGGGGAAAACCGGCACCAGCCGCAAGTTTGACGCAAAGCTTAAAGAATATTCCAAAACCAAACATATTTCTAGTTTTATTGGGTTTTTTCCTGCCCAAGCCCCGAAGTTTACGATTTTTGTGATGGTTGATGAGCCGACCAAACCCTATTTGGACTCGAAATCCGCTGCCGTGATTGTTAGAGAAATTGTGCGCCAGGCGAAACGGCATTACCCTCTGCTGGGCAAGGAGTACGCGCCTCCTCTAGAGCGGGCAAACCCCTTTTTGCCCCCTGAGCGGCCCTTACCCCAAGGGCTGGGCGAGGTGCAAACCCTGCAACGCATGCAAGGCAAGAGCCTGCGCAGGGTCTTGCGCTTGGCCGCTCAAGCGGGGCTGAGCCTGCAAGCCCGGGGGAGCGGTCGAGTCCGCCGCGTCGAGCGGCAGGGAAAAACATTTTTAGCTATCTTAGATTAATAAAGGATCATGAAAGAACAAAAAACAACCCCTTCAACTCCACCCCCAGAGGGGGTTTTGCAGGTGGTGGTAGCCCATAGCATGAAGCGAATCTTAGCTTTTTCCATTGATTATTTGACCATTGCCTTAGCGGTGCAGGCCTTGCTGCCTCTCTTTTTGCCCGATGGCTGGGATGACTTGAGTGAAGAGAGCTTGTTGCGGAGCTTAGCCCCCACTTACGGGGTGGCGGCCTTGCTGTTTTTGTTGAAGGATCATTGGCAGGGGCGCTCTGTGGGCAAGCGAATCATGAACCTCTATGTGGCAAAGATGCAAGAGAGCCTGCCCCCGGCGGGGGCAAAGCAGTTGTTGGCGCGCAATCTGTGGCTGCTGCTCTTGCCGGTGGAAGCCTTTAAGATGGTTTTTGATCCCTACTGCCGCCGTTTTGGGGATTATTACGCTCACACGGTGGTGATGGAGCGGCGCTATCCGCCCGTGGTGCGGCGACTTACGGTAAAGGTTTTAGGGGTGATCTTGGTGATCTCGACGCTCTGGTCGGCCTACATTTACTTAACCCCGGTGAAGATCAAAAAAAGTCGCGGTTATCAGTTGGCTCGGGAGGCGGCCTTGAACGACCCCTTAGTGATCCAGGCCCTGGGCAGTCAACCAGAAATCAGCTATTGGCCTGAAGTGACTTATGAGCAGGGCAAAGAGATCTATATTCTCAAGGTTTTTGGGCCTGCTAAGGAAGAGCGGCGGGTGCAAATCGTAATGGAAAAGAAAGCGGGGTATCGACGGGTTGTCGGAGTGCTGTTGTTGGAGCCGCAAAGGGAGGAAGAATCCCCCTAACTGACCCTAGGGCAGAAGGGGAAAAACTCATTGACCAAGGGGAAGGAAAGCCTTCAAACTTGGTTTTTTGCAGCAACGAACCGAATTAGAAGAATATGGCGCAAATTAGCTGGCCGAAGCAAGAAGCGGAAAAAATACTAAAAGCCCACTCGAGTCTGGACCAAGAGATTCTTTTTGAGACCGGGTTTGGCCCTTCCGGTTTGCCTCATTTGGGTACCTTTGCCGAGGTGGCCCGCACGCTTTTTGTTGTAGAAGCGGTGAAGCAGCTTGAACCCAAAGCAAAAACCCGTTTGCTGGTTTTTTGCGATGATCTCGACGGCTTGCGGGCGGTGCCGGAAAATCTACCCCAAGCCGAGCTTTTGTCCAAACACCTTGGTGAGCCCTTGAGCGGCATTCCCGACCCCTTTGGTGAGGAGTCGAGCTTTTCTGCTTATATGAACGGGCAGTTGCGCAAGTTTTTAGATGGCTTCGGTTTTGATTACGAGTATCGCTCTTCCACGGCTTGTTATCAATCCGGGGAATTCGATTCGGGGCTCAAAGCGGTGATGGATCATTACGATGCGATTCGCGACCTCTTTATCCAAACCATTGCCTCAGAAAAACGCGCTGCCTGGAGCCCTTTTTTCGTGATTTGCGAACAATGCGGAAAGATTTACAGCGCGCGGGTCACGGAGGTGGATCGGGCAAATTACGAGGTCGCCTATCATTGCGACCTCGATGGCAAAGGCTTTCAGGCTTGCGGGTACCAGGGCAAGAGCAGTATTTTAGGGGGTCGAGCCAAGGTAGGCTGGAAGGTGGATTGGGCCTTGCGCTGGTTTGTTTTTGGGGTGGATTACGAGATGTACGGCAAGGATTTAATGGAATCTGCCGGCTTGAGCGCCAAGATTTGCCGCGTTCTGGGGGGCAAGGCCCCGACACCTTACAAGTATGAACTTTTTTTGGACGAGACCGGGGCAAAGATCTCTAAAAAAATCGGGAACGGCATCAATATGGAGCAATGGATGCGCTTTGCCCCCTTGGGCGCCTTGCTGAGTTTTTTGCTGGGCAACCCCAACAAGGCCAAAAAAATGGGCATGCCCATTTTGCCCCGTTTGATTGACGAATACATGCAGGTTGCCCGCTCCGAAGCCTCGGCAGAGCCCTTTTGCGCTGCTTGGTTTATCGCCAAAACCAGGCGGCAACCTTTGAGAGAGGCCCCGGAAATCCGTTCTGAAGTCTCCTTTGGTTTGCTCTATAATGTAGCGGAGTCCTTAAACCTAAACGACGCGGGCTTGCTTTTTGATTATGCCCGCAAGTATGACCCTCGGGTGGAAGAGGATGTGGAGTTTTATCGAGAGATCACCGCTAAGGTGGTCTCTTTGGTGGAGGATGCCGCTTTGCGGGCGGGCTCCTTTGAGTTTCGGCCCGATCCCGCTTTTGTGCCCCTCTTTCGGGAGTTGGTCGCTTTTTTAGAGGCGCAACCTGAAACAATGGAGGGGGACCAGGTACAGACAAAAATCTTCAGCCTCGCCAAAGAGGCGGGGCGCAACCCCCGGGAGTTCTTCGCCTTTTTGTATGGGGCCCTTTTAGGCAAGGACCAAGGGCCGAAACTCGGGCCTTTTTTCGCCATTTTGGGTCAGGAGGCGGCCTTGGCCAAATGCCGCGTCGCCTTGGCTAAGCTTGAGGTTTAAACCATGGCTTTATTGATCCAAACCCTAGTGGTCTCTCCCTTGATGCAAAATTGCAGTCTTTTGGCTTGCGGCGAAACCAAAGAGGCGCTTTTGATTGATCCCGGTGACGACGCGGGGCTTATTTTAAGGGCCGTGGACCAGAGCGGTCTTCAAGTAAAGTATATGCTCGCCACGCACGGGCATGTGGATCACATCTCCGCGGTGGCGGAACTGCAACGCCGTCGGGGTTGGCCCTTTTATATTCATGAAAAAGAAAAAACAACCCTGGAAATGCTCACCGCCTCGCAGGCCTTTTACGGTTTTGGCGATGGCAAGCAGCCGCAAGTGGATGCTTGGCTGAATCCCCAAGAGCGCTATCACCTAGGTCGTCTCCGCTTTTCTGTGATCGAGACCCCGGGCCATACCCCGGGCGGGGTTTGTTTTGACTTTGGGGAGCATCTCTTTGTAGGGGATACCCTCTTTCAGGGGAGTATTGGCCGCACCGACTTGCCTGGGGGGGATTATGCGACCTTGATTCGTTCCATCAAGACAAAATTGTGGCCCCTCGACGATGAATTGACTGTTTACAGCGGTCATGGCCCCACCACCACCCTAGGGGTGGAAAAACAAACCAACCCTTTTTTACTCGCATGCTAGCCGACCTCCTCTACCATCTATACAGCTACCAGATTTTCAAGTCGGTCACCTTTCGGGGGGGGATGGCCTATTTGACAACCTACCTGATCATCAATTTTTTGATGCCCAAGCTGGTTCATGCCTTTCGCCGTCAGGGGATCACGGCAGATTTTAAGGCCCCGCAAAAATTTAAGGGCCCTTACCAGGGGGCGACCCCGATTTTGGGAGGGGCGCTGCTGATCCCCGCGGTCGCGGTTTCGGTGTTGCTCTGGGCCTGGATTAATTCTTATACTTTGATGTTGTTGTGGGTCATGCTTAGCTTTGGTTTGGTCGGCGGTTGGGATGACTGGGCCAAGGTGCTGCAAAAAAGAAGAGTGCTCAAGGGCTTGGAAAAGCAAAAATCCTATGCGGAAAAAGCGGACGGAATCAGCGGCAAATTGCGTCTTTTGTTAGAGTTTTCCGCCGCTTTTTTGGCTTTGGGCGGGGTGTTTTGGTTTAACGGTGGGCTGGACGGGCATTTGCATATCCCTGGGGTGCCCCTTAAAAGCCTTTACCCTGAATTACCCATGTGGGGGATTATCCTTTTAGGGGCCTTTATCATCGTGGGGGGGGCCAATGCGGTCAACCTCACCGACGGCTTAGATACCTTAGTGAGCGTGCCGCTTGTTACCACCGCCTTTTTTGTGGTCTCTGCCGCTTATATCGCGGGGGATTTAGAATGGTCTGAGCGTTTAAAGCTGCAATTTATGGACGAAGAGATCAAAGAGGTGGTGATTTTCGCCATTGCTTTAATCAGCGCCTGTTTCGCCTTTTTAAAGTTCAACAGTCCCCCGGCCAGTATTTATATGGGGGATGTGGGAAGCCTCGGGTTAGGCGCCGCGGTTTGCGCCATGTTTGTGATCATCAAGGCGGAATTGTACCTTCCCATTGTGGGCGGGATATTCGTTCTCGCTGCCATGAGTACGATCCTGCAACGCCTTTGGTTTAAGTTTGCCTTGCTGAAAAAAGGCCGGGCCTGGGCGGAGAAACATCGTTTCTTTTTTCGCGCCCCCTATCACCATCATCAGCAAAGCTTGCTCACCTATCGAGAGCGCCCTTTGGAGATCCAAAGCCTGTGGCACCGATTTTGGAAAAAATTTGGCCTTGGGCGCGTTCCGGAAGAGGATCAATACCTTCGGCCCGATCAGGTCAACAACAAGGTGATTTGGTCTTCCCACCTGCGTAGCCTGTTGCTGTTGGTGATTAGCTTAATCATCTATTTTAAGGTACGCTAAGCCTAGGTTGGGCCGAGCTTGCGAGGAGCAGGCAAACCCAAGCGCCGGTTAGGCGGTTCCGCAATTTAAGTTGGCGGGCAAAGCTACATCGAGTTTTTTAGGGTAGTCGAGGTGAAGCTGGTTCATGATCTGGGTGAATTCTTCCAGGCTTTTGTTTTGCCCTAAGCGGGGGTTGAAGGCTTTTTCCTCCCCAATGCTGCTGCTCATCACTCCCTTGTAATCATGCCCCGGGTAGAGCTTGGTGCTCTCGGGCAAGCTGAAGAGCTGGGTATGGATGCTGTGATAGAGTGTTTCGGGGTTTCCCTGTTGGAAGTCGGTGCGCCCGCAGCCACGAATCAGCAGCGCGTCGCCCGTAAAGACGAGGTTCTCGACAAGGTAGCTGGTGCAGCCGTTGGTATGGCCGGGGGTGGCCAGCGCTCTAAGGTTTGTGGAGCCAAAGGTGAGCGTTTCTCCATCCTGGGCCAAAACATCGGCACAGGCGACTTGAGCGGCGGCTCCATAGACGATTTTCGCCCCGGTTTGCTCTCGCAAGGCACGGGCTCCGGTAATGTGATCGGCGTGAACATGGGTTTCTAAGGTATACTTCAGCTTTATTTTTAATTCCCTTAGCGTTTGTAGGTCTCGTTGGACCTGTTCAAAGACGGGGTCGATCAGAATCCCTTCTTTGCTGAGGGGGTCAAAGAGCAGGTAGCTGTAGGTCCAGGTATCGCGATCAAAAAACTGACGGAATTCAAAGTGAGTTGTCATGTGGCCTCTGAAGGATGCGGTTTTGCTTGCCAAGTAATGATTAAATAATATATGAATATACATATAATAGCAACCTACCAATGCCGTCTTTCGTTTTCAGGCAGCGAACCCTTTGCCTGAGCGTTGATGCTCCTAACCGAAAATAAAGAGGTCGAAATGCAATGGAAGCAAGTGATGCAAAAAGGGGGGGTTACCCTCTTTAGCGTAGAACAGGCAAAAGAGTTTTGCCAAGCGAATCCTTTAACCGAGTATCAGGTGGTGGATGTACGCCAGCCCGGTGAATACGCGGTTGGCCATATCCCCGGGGCGACGCTGATCCCGTTGGATCAATTGCTGAGCGGCCAGGGGGAGCTGGATCAAACGAAGCCCACCTTGGTTTATTGCCACGCGGGCCGCCGCAGTGCCGTGGCCGCGCAATGGATGGTGGAAAACGGTTTTGAGCGGGTCTTGGATATGCAAGGGGGGTTTCAGGTTTGGTCTGGTTTGGCGGCCTCGGGGCCCGCAGAACATAATTTGAACTTGATCGGGCAGGACGCGGAATATCCCGATGCCCTGTCCCTGTCCTACGCCATGGAAGAGGGGTTGCAGATTTTTTATCAAAAGCTCGCTGAGCGGGTGGAACAACCAAAACTGCAAGAATTGCTGTTGCGTCTGGCCAGTTTTGAGGATCACCATAAAGATAGCCTTCAAGCCAAGGGAGGGGCAGAGTTTGCCCCAAACCCGCGGCAATACGCGGGGATTATGGAGGGAGGGTTTTCGGTCGAGCAGCTTGTCGAGCAGCTTTTACCCCGGATGACCAACGCGGAAGAACTCTTTAGCTTAGCCCTGGCCATTGAGGCGCAAGCTTATGATTTTTATGGTCGCTTGGCGAAACATGCCCAAAAAGAGGAGAGCGCGAAGCTTTTTTTGGAAATGGCGGAGGAGGAAAAAAAGCATTTAGGGCTCTTGGCCCAGGAGCTGGATCAGGTTTTAGCGGCCAGGGCTTAAGGCCGACTTTCTAGCTGGACAGCGGTGTTTGCGTCTGCAAATCGCTGGGCAAGACGGTAAAAGGTTTCTTGAATTTCCAAAAAAGCTTGTACGAGTCGGGGGTCGAAGTGAGAACCCTCCCCCTGGGTAAGAATCTCTACCGCTTTTTCATGGGGAAAAGCGGGTTTATAGACCCGTTTGCTGATCAAGGCGTCATAGACATCGGCCAAGGCCATCAAACGGCCGGCCAGGGGGATTTTTTCCCCCTTTAACCCTTTGGGGTAGCCGCTTCCGTCCCATTTCTCGTGGTGGGTTAAGGCAATGTCTCTAGCGGCAGACAAAAAACTATCGCCTCCCAAGCGTTTTAAAGCCCCCTCTAAGGCCTCTGCCCCCAATAGGGGGTGGCGTTTCATGGTCGCGAATTCCGCTTCGGTTAATTTTCCAGGTTTGAGCAAAATCGCGTCGGGAATCCCGACCTTGCCGATATCGTGCAGGGGAGCGGATTGGAAGAAGAGGTCGATTTGCGCAGGAGGAAGCTGAGCCGCAAATTCCGGTTTTTCGGCTAATTGACGCGCCAAGGCGGCAACATAGGCTTGGGTTCTTAAGATGTGGGCCCCTGTTTCATTGTCGCGGGTTTCCGCTAAGCTTGCCAGCGCGAGAATGGTCGCCTCTTGGGTGGTTTTAAGGGCCTGGGTCTGGTGGTGCAAGGCTTGAATCATCCGGTTGGTGCGCAAGGCCATGAGCCCGAATTCATCTAGGCTCGCCACGGGAACAAGCTGATGAAAATCCCCTGTAGCGGCATGGGCGAGGGCTTGATTTTCTTGGGTAAAAAAGAGGGCGAGGTTTTTATTGTAGGCTAAGATCAGGTTAGTGAGGTGCAAAAAGGCAACGGTGACGACAAACAGCACCTCGATGAGGATACTCCGCCTCGCCTCGAAGAGAGATAAGCGGGGGCCCTGTGCTAAGATCCAGTCTAAATCCTTGCTGATTAAAAGGAAAAAGACCCCGATCATCAAAGCGCTTAAACTGGTAACCAAGACAAACAAGCGCCGTGGGTGAGAAAAAAAGAGTTGCTCTGGGTTCAGGCCTTCCCCGCTTTGGGCAAAGCGAGAATTGAGTTTTCGTTCTTGGGCCAAGCTTAAGTCAAAGGCGCAAAATACCCCGAGGGCAAGAAAGCCGACAAAGAGTTTCAAACCGCTGCTCAAGGGGAAGTCATAGAGGGCGAGGTTCCAAAAGCTTAAAGCCATACCGCCGGTGGCAAAGGTGGCTAAAACAAATTCCAAGGCTCTTTTTGCCTGACGCTCTAAGGGGGCTTGGTCCACCATCGGGGCCCAAAAAAGCAGATGGATGAGGAATTGCGTCCCTAAAGCGCCAGCGAGCAAGGCCGCCAACTCGAGCAGGGGTAAAGATTCCAAATAGGGGCAGACCTGCCCTCCGTAGATCGTCAAGATGGCGAGAGCGCTGAGGTAATGGAAGAAGGGCTTGCTCATGGCTTGGCTGGAGTTCATTTTTCTGCTTTTTATCGGCGGATTGAAGGAACTTTTGAAAAATTTTACGGCTCTTTAAATAACTTTATTAATTGCTCTAGCCTCGCGTCGGCCTGTTCCGGAAAGGGTCGGTGGTGCCCTCGAGGGGGCCGGGCCAGGCGCGGTCTGTAGTATAGCGGGCAATGACATGAAAGCGCAATGGAGGGGTCAGGTTGCCCCAAAGCCCCAATATTGATTTTTTTAGGTTGAAAGCTTTGTGGAGTAGCTTGGAGCAAAATGCCAGTTCCTCAATGAAGATCGCCCGTTGTTGGCTGGACAATGCATGGAATAAAGGGCCCCATGGGGGTTCCTCCTCAGCATAAGCGGAGGAAGAGGCCAAGGCAAAGGAAAAATCATCTTGTTTTGGCCCTCTTCAAATCGCTTTGATGGAGGTCAAGTCGTGGAAGATTTTTTTATACTCGATTTCTACCTGCGAGCCGATGGGTAATAATGCCGGGTCATCGCTCCCTCGGGGGACTCGGCCATCGACTAAAAAAAATTTTAGGGGTGAGACCTCACCCTTTGGCCGGATAAATACTAAATCCGGGGGGAAGCCTCAGCTTCGGTAGCGCTTGTCACGGTGGGTTTCTACGGCTTCCAGTACGCCTTGCAGCTTTAAAATGGGATATTGTACAGTCATGTGTTAAGCGGTTCGGGTGGTGAAAGAATATATGTTTATAAGAATATCTTAAAAATAAAAATCAAGCAAGAAACCTCTTGAAAAAGCCCTCCGTCATTCTCGGAGGAGGGCTCCATGGCTTGCGACCTCCTTCCCCTTGCCCAAATGAGCCGAAGCGGATTACCCTGCCTTTAAACCGCCCTGTTGGGCCTTTAGATAGAGAGAATTTGAGATGATCGACCCGAAAACCTTAAGGGAGGCCCCCGAGCTTGTCGCATAGAGTTTAAAAAAGAGGGGAAACCCAATGGATTTAGGCCCCCTCTTGGCGATGGACGCAGAACGGCGAAAGCTCATGGTGAAGGTGGAAACCCTACAAGCGGAGCGCAAGCGCAATAGCCAAAAAATTGGGAAAAAAGAGGTCGCGGGGGGGGGGCTGCAAGCCTTGATCGAGCGCACCAAGGCTGTTGGGGGAGAGATTAAAGAGTTGGATGTTCAGCTCAAGGAGTTGGCGCTCGCCTTTGAGCAGGGTATGTTATCCCTGCCCAACCTCTTAAGCGACGCGACCCCCTTTGGCACCAAGGAAGAGGATAACCCGATGATCCGCTCTTGGGGCGCGCCACGAGCCTTTTCGTTTGAGCCGAAGCATCATGCCGATTTAGGCGAGTCCTTGGATATTTTAGACGCTCCCCGCGGGGTGAAGCTCGCCCAGAGCCGCTTTACTTTGGTGAAGGGCGCCGGGGCCAAGCTGGAACGGGCCTTGATTAATTTTATGCTGGACCTGCATACGCTGGAGCACGGTTATCAAGAGGTTCAGCCGCCGCTGTTGGTCAATGCCCAGACCATGATGGGTACGGGCCAATTGCCTAAATTCGAGGCCGACCTGTTTAAAACGACCGAGGGGTTGTATCTCATCCCCTCGGCCGAGGTGCCGGTGACGAATATTTATGCAGATGAAGTCCTCCCCGAAGAGAAATTACCTGTTTATTTCACCGCCTATACCCCCTGTTTTCGTTCTGAGGCGGGCAGTTATGGGAAGGATACCAAGGGCTATATCCGCCAGCATCAATTTAATAAGGTGGAGTTGGTGAAGTTTGTCAAACCCGAAGAGAGCGACGCGGAGTTGGAAAAGCTGGTCGCAAATGCCGAAGAGGCGCTAAAGCGTTTAGAACTCCCCTACCGAGTGGTGCAGCTTTGCAGCGGGGACTTGGGGTTTTCCGCTGCCAAGTGTTATGATATTGAGGTCTGGATTCCTTCGGAAAACCGCTACCGAGAGATTTCTTCTTGCTCGAATTGCACTGATTTTCAAGCGAGGCGGGCCAAGATTCGCTATAAACCCAAAGAGGGGGGCAAGCCCCGTTTGCTGCACACCTTAAACGGTTCGGGTCTGGCCGTGGGCCGCACCCTGGTGGCGATTTTAGAGAATTACCAGCAAGAAGACGGCAGCCTGTTGATCCCTCAGGCTTTACAGCCTTATCTAAAAGGGCTAACCCAGGTTAGGCGCCCAAAGCGATAAGCTTTTTTTTAAACCCCATGGGGAGAAAAAGATGAAAAAAACAAATCTATCTCAAGTGGAGATGAAGCGACGCGATGACGGAGAATACGGGTTTTTACGCGGCTCCTTGACGCAGGGGACCGCTGCTCAGCAACTCACCTGCTCGGTTTATGAACTGGCTCCGGGGAAGAAGTCCTTCCCCTTTCATTTTCATTACGCGAGTGAAGAGGCGATTTTGGTTTTGGAAGGGGAAGGGAGCTTGCGCCTCGGTGAAGAAAAACTCGTGGTCTCAAAAGGGGATTATATCCCTTTACCGATAGGGAGGGCGCACGCCCATCAAATGATCAACGAATCTTCGGCTAGTTTACGCTATATTGCCTTTTCTACCTTTGCGCCCTTAGAAATCGCGGAATACCCCGATTCCAATAAAGTGGGGATTTTTGCGGGGATGACTCCAGGGAAGTCGATTCGAGAGGCGGAACTATGTCAATTTCATGATAAAGGGGCAAACAAGGGTTATTATGAGGGTGAAAAGTAAGGGAGGTCCATTGAGCGCGAGCTGTTGAATTTTCAAACAGGGGCAGAAGCTCTGTATTGAGACAAATAATTGGTTGAGAGGAAATAGCTTGCAGGCAAAGCCTGCAAGCTATGAAATTACATCGCGCAGGCGGGCTGCTTGCTGGGGTGTTGCTGACAAAAGGTTTTCAACAAGCGAGTTTTTAACTGCGCTCCCTTTTTCGCGTTTTCTAATACTACGGTTTCCCCGTTGGGGCCGAGCCCTAAAAAGGTCTTGGTATAGGGGAGGTGAGGGGCTTGGCCTGCCTTTAAGCCTGCGTTTTTTTGAATGAGCTTGGTCGAGCCTAAAACATAGATTCGGCCTTCGGCCTTGATTTCTAAGTAGGGCCCTTCTGTTGAGCTTGCGGATTGGCTTTCCATTGCAGAGCTAGATGGCTTGGTGGTTTTTGAAGTGTTGTCGCACCCGGCGATCAGGAGGACTCCAAGAAGTAGGGATAGGGTTAAGTTTCTCATCTTTTCCTTTCAGGGTTAATGGACTATCAAAGCGAACTAAGGATAGAAAAACATCCTTTTGTTAGGCTTAGGTTAGGAAAAGAAAAAAAAGGAATTGGAAAAGAGAGCCTTGATTGGATGATTTTGTGGGCCAGGGGCGGCGCTGTTTTTTTAAAGGAACGGGCTTCTTGACAAAAATCAAGGCTTAAGGTCTAATTCTCTTTTTCGGAGGGTTGGCCGAGCGGTTGAAGGCAACGGTCTTGAAAACCGTCGAGTGTTAAAGCTCCGTGGGTTCGAATCCCACACCCTCTTCCAAAAAAGTCCCCAATTGTCGGAGAGATGCCAGAGAGGCCGAATGGGGCAGATTGCTAATCTGTTGTTCTCGCAAGGGAACCCGGGGTTCGAATCCCCGTCTCTCCGCCAGTATTTTTGTTTTCCGCCGGGAGCGCCATCGGTTCGCATCCCCGTCTCTCCGCCAGTATTTTTGTTTTCCGCC
>JAJRZQ010000009.1 GCA_024275165.1 bacterium
AAAGGGTTAAAACTTTACTTTCAGCATTACAATGAGGAACGACCTCATCAAGCCTTGGGATACCAAACTCCTGAGGAAGTACATTTTAACCATACTACCTTAAAGGCGGGCTAAAGTTGTCCCCCTGAAGGGGCCACTTCATTCCCAGTCCAACATGCCGATTCTTAAGGATCTGTTTTGCCGGGAAAAAAGCATCGGAAATCATCAAGAAAGCATGGCGTAGTTATCAGGATTATCAATTTTATTTATCGAAATTTCTTCGCAAACCCTTTGCGGACAGGCTCATCAAGCAGTTTTACTTTATCGGGGAAGAGGGGTCTTTATCGGGGAAGAGGGGTCTTTATCGGGGAAGAGGGGTCGCGTTTTCTCTGGAGCAGGTGGCCCCCTAAGGTGAGGGGGAATAAAAAGGTCAAGCCTTTATGCGCCCAGCGCACCCCTTGCTCCATGCTTTCGGGTAGGTGCATCAGCAGAGCCATGCCCGTCAAGCTGAGCAACAGCAACACCGCTAGCAGCAAAATGCCGAGCAATTTTCTTTTTTTTTGCAGGTTGATGGCCACATGGCTGGGCAACAGCCCTCCCAAGGTCAGCATAATACCCCAGGCAGCAAAGAGATGGATCATCTTGGCTCCCCCCTTAAAGGGGTGCCCGCCTGTTGAAAACGGGTCCGGCGGGAACAGGAATGGAGCCGCCCAAATCGCCGCCCCACTGAGCAGGCATACACTACTGGTTCCCATCAAGAGCAGTTGGAGCCCGGAAAAAGGCGTTTGCTCCTTTTCCAAAAATTCACTTTGCTTTTCCATTTTAGTTGGAATGCTATTCATGCTTTCTCCTGAGAGCAAAAATGAGTACTCAAACGGCGCCCCAATCGAGACAGCCCGGCACTATGCTCAATGACAAATTGCCCCGGCAGCAACTGGCGAACCCAAATCGCTTCTAAGTTCTTTTGATCCTGCAATATCTTTTTCCCCTTTTTAGGGCCCAAAACAGCCAAGGCGGTTGCCCAACCATCGGCTAGAGCCCCTCGGTCTGCCAACACGGTAACCGACCAAGCCTGTTTCTCATGGGGGAGCAAGCTGCCGGTTTTTGGGTCTAGAAGGTGGCCAAAGGTTTTCCCTTGGATTTTCTTGCTTTGACCCAGATTGGAAGAGCTCGAAAGCGCCGGAAAATGAAAAGACAACTCCAACGCAATTTGACCCCGTGCCCTGGGGCTTTCCAATTGAATATGGCGGCAAACTGGCGCCCCCTCTTGGTTTACATATAAATGACTGCTACCTCCAAAATGGAGGCTGGCCGGAACGAGGCCGGATTCTTTCAACCGCTCTCCCGCTCGATCCAAGGCGTAGCCTTTGCCCACGGCACCCAAAGCCAAGCCCATTCCCGGTCGATCCAGATACAATTTTCTGCCCTCTAATCTAAGGTAATGATAATCGCTCTGCCAAGTCGCCTGCCGGATTTTACTCAGGGGGGGTAAATGTTGTTTCGCTTCCCCCCAAAGTCGCAGCAGGGGGCCCAAGGCAGGATTAAAAGCGCCCTGTGTTTGCTCGGCCAAACCCAAAGCAAGGGCGACCAGTTTGGCGGTCGGTTCGGTGAGTTGCAGGCTTTTGGCATGACGAATCTGGTTGACCTCGCTTAAAGGGTAAAAGCGACTCCACAAACGATCATCACGCTGAACCTCGGCAAAAGCTTGGTTCGTTGCTTCTAAAGGGGTGCCCGCAGGTAGATTGATCTCGAGTACCGCGCCCATCACCCATTGTGCCCGGCGCATGGATTCTGCCCCTTCTACGCTCCCGGCCAAACCCAACCCAACCCAAAGCAGAATCCAGCTTTTCATGGTGCCGCCTGATGGAGGGGAGGTAAGTCTTTTAAAAAGATACGGTAAAGATGGATCAGCTTTCTCGCCCCGGTGGCCAAGGCCCGTGAAGAATAAGTCGCCCCACTGATCTTACGGATATCCCGCTCCAGCCGCACAGGGTCTTCTGAGTTTTTACCTTGAAATTGCCTTAAAAAGGCGGGGTTTTTGATCTCCCCGCCCTCGCTCTCACGATAGGTCATTAACTCAACAAATTCGACCTCCCCTTGGGGGTGGCGAATATAAAGGAGGTAAGTGATATACTCGCTTTTGCCGATCATGTTGTCGATGCAGGCATACCCTTTTATTTTCCCCTGTTTCAACCCTTGATAGCAATGGGTTATGCGGGAGGAAAAAGGCATGCCCGTTTTTTCTTTAAGGCCGGCCAATTGGGCATCCGTCAATTGGCTTAAGGGGACGGTCATCCGCTGTTCCCCTGCGGGAAAAGCGAGCCTCAAAGCCTCTTCGGTACTGAGGTAAACCACCGCCTGAGCGTTGGTTCCCCAGCAGAACAAAAACCCCATGATCAGCCCAAAGCGCGTTCTCATCTTAAAAGGACCATCCAACACCCAAGTTCATGTCCTTTTGGGCAAGCGCGTTGACGGCTTTCGTTTTTTTCGATCCCATATCCCATTTGATGGCTATATCAGGATGAGGCCAATAGTTTACCCCCACCCGGTTGTTGGTGAAATTGTAGGCTCCGTTTGAACTGCCAGACTCCATGCTTTTTTGAGGGTTTACATCCTCAAAGCGAGCAAAAGTCCCTATGGCCTGATCGCCGGCAAACCAGAACTTGTAAGAAGGTTCCACATAATACCCAGAGAAGCTAGCGCCAACATTTTGCCCATAAATCTGGTTCAAGGCCGCGCTGTTTCCGATGACGCCTTGAGCGATTTCCGACCTCAGAGTAAAATTGCCCTGCTGAATATCCAGGTCAGCGGTATATAAACCAAAGGGAACCGCATCTAAAGAAACACCTGCCTGAGAAGCGGCAGCGGCGACCTTAACGGTTTTGGCATCCCCTTGGTAAAAAGAGAAACCAAAGGTAGCGCCAGGAGCATTATATTGGAGTCGGCCTGTTTGCGCAATTGATTCGGCATCGGATTTATAGGCCTGTTGCCGCCCCTTCCGTAAGGCATTGCCGCCGCTAAAACCTGCGGCGTCTAATCCGGCAACCAAATAGCCTTGCAAATTCCAAGAATCGCCAATATTGAGCGACAAACCGGCCCCCTCGGCAATTAAGGTGGTGGGGATCACATATTTATTCACATCTGGTCGATCCACCCCATAAAAGGTATTCGGCTCGTGCCTGACATTGATCAAGCCAACGGGCAACAACAATACCCCGGCTTTCGCCTCCAGCTTATTGTTGATTGTAAAGGTCAAGCCGGCCTGTTCGATTTCCAACTCGCCCTGACCATTATTCACCAGGGCATGTTCCAATTCAAGTTCGGCATTGAAGCGAATCCAAGAATTAATCTCTTTTTTTAAAATCAACACAAATCGGTGAAAATCAAATTGAGTTGTTACTTCTTGAGGGGCGTTGTAATGCAGTTCGGCGTAACCACCTACCGTAGTGGAGGCTGGTTTTTCCAATTTAAGACTGAGTTGGTCCACTTGGGTTTGCAATTTTTCAAATTCCTTTTGGGTTTGCGCAAGCAACCCTTGAGGTAGGATAAGGCACAGGCTGAGCAAAAAGCTCGCAAGGTAAGTTTTCATAAAAAGACTTTTTGGTTGGTGGAATGGATGGAGATAAAAAACATCAATGGCTTTAATTAAATAAATTTTTCTATAATCAGAATACATATAGTTTGTGAAACCGAACTTATTAAATTCGCCTCTACGAAAATAGTAAACATTCGCATAGGCGAAATGTCAACCTCTTTTTTATTACTGTTGTTTTGTATTGAAATTTTTAAAAATTCAAAAATTTTCTCATCCTGACGGAATTCCACCAACAAAATTTTTCAAGGGCTTTGAATTTCAGGCAAAAGGAAAACTCTGGTTGGTTACGGCAGTGGTTTTTGCAAGTCAATGCCGCTATAAATGGCGCAAAGGTTGATTAACAATGAGAGACGGCCTAGTTTTAGGTGATGTAGTGGATCCTATAGTGAAGGCAAAATGTGGATTTTGGTATAGATATGATAATCCAATAAATTAGGATGAACAAACTTTTGCTAAAACTATAATCGGAGCTTTTCCTTAATCAGAGTTATAGAAAAGAACTGCTGCCGGATTCTTACGGCTTGGAAAAGCCTCTTGGCATACTCATCCAACTTGATGGCAATCCGTTTGGCGCCACAGTAGAGCCCCGTTTTAAGGGAAAGGCGAAATTCTGGGTTATGTTCTAAAAAAGATTGATGTCTTTGGGGATCATGCAGTGGTAATGGTAAGCCCCGCCTTGGGTTACTCGAATTACACAACCTGGGTTGTTCGCTCGTCGAATCCACCATGACCAAGCCCAAGAACTGTGACCTTTCGCAAGACCCACTGTGACTAACTGTAGGGGTGATGCTGAAGCCAGAACCGGCTTGTATCTAGAATTTGTGGAGGCGAGGATCGGACTTGAGCCGATGTAAAAGGTTTTGCAGACCTCTGCCGAATCGCTTGGCTACATCGCCTCATAAGAGGAGTACAGATTGACTCTGTAATTTATCAAAAAAGGTATTTTGGCGGGTGTTGTCAATCAAAAGAAATGGGTTTTTATGGGGTCTGGTTAAGGGTGTTTGTTTGAGCCTTGATTAGGGTTTTAACCTCCAAATATCAAACAAAGTATTAGAGTTGGATAGGTGTGCTACTTGGGTGGGGCATTTTAAGTTTTGTTTACTATAGTAAACAGATTTGAAGTTTTGACACAAAAAATTAGCTGTAAAAGCTCCAATTTAATCTGACAGTTCTTAAAAAAGTAGGCATCCTGTTTTGAGCTTTCAATTAAAGCTTGTTATATAAAATAGGAGACAAGATGAATCTGGAACACAATTACGATTTTGGAGCCAACAAGATCATTAAGAATGAAAGTGGGGCTTTTTGCGGCTCGCGGAAGAACTAGGCAACATATCCAAAGCCTGTAACATCATGGGTTTTTCCCGTGATACTTTCTACCGCTACAAGCAGGCGGTGGAAGAAGGCGGGGTTGAAGCCTTGATCGAGAAGACCCGGCGCGAGCCCAATATCAAGAACCGGGTTGCGCCTGAGGTGGAAGAGGCCGTTTGTGCCTTAGCTATCGAATTTCCCGCCTATGGGCAACTCAGGGCCGGCAATGAACCGCGCAAGCAGGGCATCATCGTTTCCCCTGCTGGAGCGCGCTGTATATGGCTTCGCCACGGGCTAGAAAACATGAAAAAGCGGCTGAATGCCTTGGAAGCGAAGGTAACCAAAGAAGGAGGTATCCTCACTGAGCCCAGTTGGT
>JAJRZQ010000010.1 GCA_024275165.1 bacterium
CAGCGCTCACCCGGGGCAAGTCGGGGTCAACTTCAATCTGGGTTTCCACGCGATTTGCGGTGAGGGAAGGCTGCAAGCTGAGTAAGACATCCTTAAAGGCATCCTTGAGCGATAAGGAGCGATGATCAATCCGCTCATGCCCCATCTCAATGGTGCTGAGTTCAAGGAGGTCGGTAATCATTTTTTCAAGTTTTTGCCCATTGTGAAATATTTTTTCAAAGAGTTCTTCTTTAGAGTTTTTATTGAACGCGGCCCCTTTTATGGGGGTGAGGGCAATTTGGCAAAAACCTAAAATCGCGCTTAAGGGGAGGCGAAAGTCATGACTCATGCGACTGAGAAAGTCGGTTCTCGCTTTGTCGGTTTCGCGCATAATGATCTGTTCTGTCATATGTCGTTCCAAAGCTTGTTGCATGACTTTTTTTTCTAAGGCTCTGTGAATGGCGAGGTCCAAGTGATCAAAATCAATTGGCTTTAAAACGAAATCGCTTCCTCCTTCTTTGATAAACTCAACTCCGAGTCGGAGATTGTCGAAGACGGTAACCATAATCACCACGGGCATTTCTTCTTCTCGTGCCTTGATTCTGGTATAAATATCCCAACCGTTTAAAGTGGGCATCATATAATCTAACAAGATGACATCATAACTTTCTTGTTCGAGTCGCTTGAGTAAGTCGGTGCCTTGGTTAAAACTTTGCACCTCATAGCCCTTTTTTACTAATTGAGTTTCCAACAGAACTAAGTTCATCTGATTGTCGTCGCATGAAGCGATTTTTGTTTTCATGAAAAAGCGTCCTTTCAAGCTGATTTCGTCTACATTCTCTCATAAAACTTTGGCTCTGCCAGGGTTTTTGGCGTGCAATTTCAGGAAAAATAGGGAGTATTTTTGATTAACATATTGTTTTATTGGTAATTTTTTAAATTATCCTTGAAGAGAAAAAGAATTGTTAATCAGTTGATTTTTCTGACTTTGAATGTCATTTCATCTGGTTTTCCTTTTTGCGGGAAAAATCCGGCAAAGTGTGGACAGTTTGATCAACAAGCTGCTCATTTTATGGATTTATAACGCGGTCAAGCAAACTAAAATAAAAATCGGTTAAACTTGGTGGGCTGATTTTTTTTTGCTATTCACAAAACGGATTCATCCCCGCAAAAGGAGAAAATATCCAAAAAATGAGGAAAAGGCAGGGAGGCGGGTTCTCTGTTATGAGAGAAACAAAAACCACAAAAATGGGTTTGGGGACTTGGAACTACGCGGAGGTTTGGCAATAAGTTTGGGCTGCCCCGCGCTCAATCGAGGCGGCGCATTGATTTTGTTTTAGGGCGGGGGAACTTGCCGCTTCCCCTGGAAAAACCAAGCCGATCTGTTACTTGTTGAGCCCTTCTTCCACTTGACGCAAGGCAATACGCAGGCGTTGCAGGGTTTCAGGCGAGCGTGGCGGGCAACGACGCAAAACAAAATAAGCGGTTTGCAACACCGAGGTCCAGCGGGGGTTGCTGGGGAGGAGATTTACTTTCAGGTAGCGGTCGAGGGTGCGAGTGCGGGCAGTGCCCTTCGCATCGAAATAGACGCTCCAAAGCCCACTTTCTTGAGCCAGGTCCACCTTTCCTTTTCCTGTGGTATAAGACCAGTACTTCAGCAAGGTTTGCATCAACAAAACCACCGCTTCATTGAGAGGTAAATCCTGTTGGATTTTGGGCAAGGAGGGTGGCTTTTTTTCTATAAGTTTTAAAGGCAGATGGTTCAATAATTTGTCAAACAGATCAATTTGAAAGCTGTAGGGCATGACGAATTCACAATCTACCAGACTGAGATTTTTGATTTTACCAGAGCGGTTAAAAAGCTGAGTGATAAAGATGCCGCCTCCTTGGGGATGCGGCAAATAAAGGCCGAGCTTATACATGGCCTGTTCGTTGGCCGTAGCCAGGGTGAGCAAAAAGATGTGTTTTGCCTCTAGTCCTTGTTTTTGTAATTCCTTGCTCAAGAGGGGAGAACCAACCAACTCGGTGAGGTTTTGACCCAACACAAACTGTTCCGAAGTTCCCCAAAAGGACTTTGCCTGCTCATTGACCCAAGAGATCTTCAACTGGAGATTGACCCCAAAAACAGAGACCCGATCAGCCAGTTCGATATCCTCGCTTAAGCTGGGAATACGGCGTAAGAAGCGAATTGTTTCAATGAGTTGATCTGCCCTAATTTTATCTTGCGAGGAGGATTGACGCAAGCTCTGCGCGCTTTTGGCTCTTTGGATATGACCGCGAATCCGCAAAATCAACTCCGTGGGATCGCAGTTCTTTTTTAAAAAGTCATTGGCTCCATGCCGATAGGACTTGAGTACCAATTCAGGCTGGCTGCCCGAGGAATAAATAATGACTGGCATTTGATCGGGGCTGTATTTTTGTCGAATATAGCTCAAAACATCAAAGCCCGAGCCCCCACCAACTAAGGTAAGGTCTAAGAGGACGAGGTCAAAGGGTTGGTTTTCCAGCCAACTGATGGCGGAAAAGGCGCCGGCGCAGGTGGTTAATTGGTAGGGTTCCTCGAGCAAGGAGCCGATGAGTTTTTGCGTGGTTAGATCGTCGTCAACAAAAAGAATGCGGTATTTGGGCTGTACGAGCGGCCTTTTGCTTTGCTTTACAAGGGGCGCTGTTGTTGTGGGGGCGGCTCGCTCTGGAGCGGGTTCACGGGTGGGCAAAATCAAGGTGACACGGGTGCCGATTCCAATGGAAGAATGGATTTGCAATTTGCCTTTGATGTCTTCTAAAACCCGCTGTACCAGAGGCAAGCCGACACCTAGCTCTGGTTTGCCTTGGGAGTTGAGAATTCGCTTCAATTCGTCTGGGGCAATCCCCATGCCGATGTCTTCCACTTCCAAAACGATGTTGCTGCCCTCGGTATAGGCCGTAACCTGAATGGGGCCATCGTGATTGTAGCATACGGCATTGTCGAATACGGCAAAGAAGACCTGCCCCAGCAGATTGGCGGAAAGATTAACGGGAGGCAGGCCATCGGGGAGGTTTAAGCTTAAGTTTAAGCCTTTGTTGCTTAAGAGTTCGCTATAGAGTGAAGTTACTGTTTTACAGACCGCGAATAGGTCTGCCCCTGCTCCATTGACATCCAGGTCCGGTTGAAAGGAGTTGGTAAAAAAATCGATTACATTTTTTAAATAGTAATCAATTCGCTCGCCCGCGTTGGCGATTTGCCCACTCACTTGCGACCAGGCTTGAGGCGCTGTTGCCTTTTCTTGTCTTTGCGATAGGCCCTCAACTTGTTGCTGAAGTTGACTTAAATTATAACGCACCTTTTGCATCGCCAGCAAAAGATAGTCTTCTGCTTGATTCTGGTACAAAATTCCTCCCTCTCTCAACGATCCTTTTGCATTCACTTAGAGTTTCCGATAAAGACAGGTTAATCAATATGGCTTTTTACTTGCTCTAAATCGTAAAATAAATTACAAATAATTAATTTTTTTTAATCTATGCGCTTTCAAGTGCAAATTAGATGTACGCATATAGATTATTTTTTCTAAGTATAGCTAAAAATTTTCTGGTTACGCAATTATAAAAAATTGTCAAATATTGTTTCTGGGGGTTTTCCCCTAACGAGTTTGTTCTCTTCAAGGGGGTTGGGTTTCAAGCTTGAACTGCTCATTGAGTTTAAAACAAGTTTGACTTGCTTGCTTTTCGCTCCTTGTTCCAATTTATTGCACCGGTTTTGACCTTTTGCATGACTTGAGCCCTGTTGAAAAAGTTAAATTCATAAACTGAGCAGATCTAGCTATTTCGCGCTTTTGTAGGGATTCTTACTTTTTTGAAAACAAAATTCAAGAGCTGTAGAGAAAAAAATGAACCCAGGTAAACTTCAAAGGGATTTCAGTTTGAGGTGCCGTTGCCACCAAGGCGGGGAGTGATTTCTGCATGAGGCATAGGGCGGCCGAGGGCTTTTTTGCGTCATGCATTTTGGGAAACTCTAAAAACTTAAGGGATAGAGTTGATCAGCGCTTTTGTAAGTAAGTCTGCACATAGTCTTTGACCCCTTCTTCTAAAGGCGTGGGCGGCTGTGAGTAGCCGGCTCGGCGGAGTTTATCCATGGTCGCCTCGGTGAAGTACTGGTATTTGTCGCGCAGGTGCTCGGGCATGTCGATGTATACTATGTTCGGCTCTTTGCCTAAAGCGAGAAAGGTTTGGGTTGCCAAGTCCTTAAAGGTGCGGGCTTGGCCGCTACCAACATTAAAGATTCCCCCGATTGATGTTTTCTCCAATAAAAAGAGTATGACCGCGCAGGCATCTTTCACATACACAAAATCCCGCTTTTGCTCCCCATCGGCAAAGCCGGCCCGGTGTGATTTAAAAAGCTTGACCACGCCGGTTGCCTGTATTTGCTCATAGGCTTTGTTCACCACAGAGCGCATATCCTCTTTATGGTCTTCTCGAGGGCCATAGACATTAAAGAATTTCAACCCAGCCATTTGTTGGAGCAAACCTTGCCGCTCCATCCATAGATCAAAGGCGTGCTTAGAATAACCATAGGGGTTTAAGGGGGTAAAGCCGATCAACTCGGCTTCATCGCAGTAGCCCTGTTCACCGGCTCCATAGGTCGCCGCGGAACTGGCATAGATATAGCGCACCGCGTATTTGTCGCACCATAGGGCCAAGGCCTGGGAATAGCGATAATTATTCTGCATCAAGTAATCGGCATCGAACTCCGTTGTGGAGCTACAGGCCCCCAAATGGATCACAGCCTCGACTTTTTCGCCGCTCATTCCCTCAGAAATCTGCTCTAAAAATTCATCTTTATCCACATAGTCTAGATATTTCAACCCAATCAGGTTGCGATAGGTTTGCCCGGTCCCGAGTCGATCCACAATTAAGATTTCTTCTTTGCCTAAGTCATTTAAGGCCTTGACCATGCAAGAGCCGATAAACCCCGCTCCACCAGTGACGATAATCATAACATTCCTATTGTTGTATATGGGCCTGAACCCGTTGTGCAAAAGTTTCCGCAACATCGACCCCTAAAGCCAGTTCCCTATATTCTTGTTGTAGTTCCTCGCTGGCTTCTGCATGGGCCGCAATGAGACAGTAACGGTAATAACGCAGTTCATGATGAGAGAGCAGCCCTAAATCACATTCTTGGGAGGGGAGTTGTTTTTCTTTGAGTAAAAAAACCTCATCCGCCCGGCGATAGTCGGGCAAAAGCTTACATTGGCAGCCTGGCCCATGGGGTAGCCTTGGGGGTTCTTTATTTTGAAAGGCGGGGCCAAAGCTTTTCCCGTCCTCTAAAAGGCAGGCTAAAGGCATGGTGGGGGTGAGCCAAGCTTGTATTTTTTCCCCCTTTAAAGCGATCTGCTTGCCGCGGCTTACTGGAGGGGGGAGCGGTTTTTTGCGCATGCGAAACCAAATAACCAAAGCCGCGAGGGCAATAAAAAACCACAATTGGGCGCTTGTTAATACCATTTTAACCCTGTTTTATCCTAGAGGCGAATTTTGCGCACGGCGATTCCGTATTTTTGAATCCGATAGCGCAATTGCCTTAAACTAATATTTAACGCCTCAGCAGCCCGAACCTGAACGCCTTTGGCTCGAACGAGCGCCAATTCAATGGCCTGAACCTCTTCATTGACCAATTCATCGACCTTCAAACTCGCCTCTCTCGGACTTGTTCCCGTAGATTTAGGGCCCAAGCGATGGAGTCGTGTTGCCCGCTCTGGTTGGGGGGCAAAGTGCAGCCAGCCCCCCTGCTCCATTAAAAACCCGGAGTGAATCGCGTTTTCCAATTCTCTGATATTGCCGGGCCAGGGCATCCCCTGTAAGCGAGTCAGCGCTTCATCGCTGATTTTAATGTTTCGCCCCTCTTGCTGGTTGAGTCGGTTTAAAAAAAAGCGCACCAAATGTACGATATCCTCTCGCCGGTCCCGTAGGGGAGGGACAAACAACCGCACTACATTTAAGCGATAAAAGAGGTCTTCGCGAAAACTCCCTTCTGCGATGGCTTCTTCTAAATCGACATTGGTCGCGGCTAAAATCCGTACGTCCACATGGATGGTTTCATTTCCTCCAAGCCGCTCAAAGCAGCCCTCTTGCAGTACCCTGAGAATTTTGGTTTGAAAACTTAAAGGGGTATCGCCGATTTCATCTAAAAAAAGGGTGCCTCCATCGGCCTGCTCAAAGCGGCCCTTGCGCGCTGTGTTGGCCCCGGTAAAGGCCCCCTTCTCATGACCGAAAAGCTCTGATTCCAACAGGTTTTCAGAAAGAGCGGCGCAATTGACCCCAATAAAGGGGGCCTTGCGGTGCAAGCTATGACTGTGCAAGGCTTTGGCGATGAGTTCCTTGCCCGTGCCGCTTTCCCCTTGGATCAAAACGGTGGCCTTGGAACTGGCCACTTTTTTGATGATTTGGGCAAGATTTTTTAAGGCCTCGCTATCGCCTACAATCTGTTCCAACACCATGGGAACATCTTGATGGATTGCCTCGCTATCTAATAACTCCGCCATCGGGAATCCCTTGGCGACCATGGATAGAGCCAGCATATCGGCTAAAAAGGTCAAAAAGCGTTGCACTTCGCTGATCCGTTCAAAATCGGTAACTTCGGCTGAAAGCAGCGCTAGGGGGAGGTTGTTTTGTTTGAAGTTGACCGGTTGCAAAACCAAAGGCAGGCTCATGCGCTCGATGGACTCGGGCCGCGGTAGTTGGAGTAAGTCTTTATCCCCTGGATAAAGCAGCATTTGATGGTGCAGGCTTAAACTGGCTTGCCCTGTTTGTAGGGCGATTTTCTGATTCCAGAGATTTTTTTTCTCTTCCCTGATCTCTGGGGCGAGTTCGATAAAAAACTTGCCGATCACCTGATCGCGGATCAAAAGAATCGGATTGCGCAGGGGAAGGTAGTCCGAAAGGGTGAGCAAAGCCGTGTTCATGCTCCGAATCAGGTCTGAGCCTGAATTGAGCAATTTACCGATTTGATTGATCAGGTGTAAGGACATAGAGGCTGCAACCGAAGTTTTACTCTATTATGGGGGGAGGGAGGGGAGTTGTCTAGGAGTAATTGACAATTATGACAATTTACGCTTTTCTCGCGCGCAGCCACTTGTCTAGAGTATGCCGCAGTACCGCGATTTCCAGGGGTTTGGCGATAAAGTCATCCATCCCCGAAGCCAGGCAGCGGTCTCGATCTTCTGTAAAGGCCTTGGCGGTGAGCGCGATAATGGGAATGTGCTGATCCGACTCTTCGGCACGAATTTTTTGCGTCGCCTCAAAGCCGTCCATCTGGGGCATGAGGCAATCCATTAAAATCAAGTCAAAGGCATTATGGTGCAGTTTGTTGAGCGCTACGGCACCATTTTCCGCGACTTGAACTTGGTACCCGAGCAGGGTCAACATGCGTTTCACCACCTCTTGATTGACCTGGTCGTCTTCCACCACTAAAATGGTTTGACTTAAACCAGAAGCGCTTTTCGGTAATTTTTTGGGATTCGACTCGGTCACATCCTGGGCTTTTTGCAACAGCAGATCAAAATAAAACCGGCTCCCCTCGCCCGGCTGACTCTCCACCTGAATCGAGCCGCCCATGAGTTGCAAAAGTTTGCGCACAATGCTTAAACCCAACCCCGAGCCTCCATAACGACGGGTTGAAGTGCTGTCGCCCTGGGCAAAACTTTCAAAGATCGAATCATGCAATTCTTGGGGAATGCCGATTCCTGTATCTTCAACGCTAAAGCGCAAGTGATGCATTTCCCCCTTTGTATCCATTAATTTAACAGCGCATTTGATCCAGCCTTGATCGGTAAACTTGATCGCGTTGGCGATGAGGTTATTTAAAATCTGCCGGAGCAGGTTGCCATCCATCAAATAATATTGAGCCCCCTGAGAATGAAGGTCATAGCTGAGTTGAAGCCCTTTGGACTTCGCCGACCCGGCAAAAAGCCGAATGGTGCCGTGAATGAGTTCCGCTAGATTGATGGGGGTGGCAATCACCTTGACTTTGTTTTCCTCAATTTTGGCGACATCTAAAATATCGCTTAAAATATTGACTAAAGCCTCTCCCGAATGGGTAATGGTTTTGACGAAGCTTATTTGTTCTTCATTTAAGGGCGTATGCAGTAAAATCTGCGCCATGCCCAGCACGCCGTTCATCGGAGTCCGGAGTTCATGGCTCATGGTCGCCAAAAAGTTGCTTTTTGCCTCGTTGGCCTGTTGGGCCGCGTCCTTGGCCAAGAGGATTTCTTTTTCTACATTTTTGCGCGCCGTAATATCTCGGGTTACCTGAATGACCTTTCCCTCACCGCAAGCGACAAGTCGCGCCTCAAAAAAATGAGGCTCCCCGGAGAGTTCGTATTCATATTCAACCAAAATCGTCATATTTGTTTCAAGAGCGTCGGCAATGGCTTGTTGGAACAATAAACTTACCGCGGGGGGGAGTATCTCGCTCAATGATTTGCCGAGCAGTTCTTTTTTTGGCAATAAAAGGTGTTCTGTCGAGCCTGTTACCTCCAGCAGTTGCCCCTGGGCATTGAGTAAAAAGATCATATCGGGAAAGGCTTGCATCATGGCCTTGAGCCGGAGTTGGCTCTCTGCTTGCGCTTGTTCTGCCTTTTCCCGTACCGCGATTTCGTTTTGCAGGTTGGCCGCGATTTGTTCGAGTTCGTGGGTGCGCTCCCGCACTCGAAGCTCGAGCACCTCGTTGGCTTCGGACAAGGCGGCCTCTTGCGTTTGCAGTTCGCGAAAGATGAGCGTCAAGGGTTTGGTTAAAGCTTGTTGGATCAAGGCCTTATATATCAAAAAGAAGCTAGCGACCTTGAAAAAATGCCCCGCTACATTCGAGAGTGAATCAGGGCGAGTGTAGAAGGTAAACCACATTTCACTAGCGACAGTGAGAAGAATGGAGATGGTGACCAAGGTAAAAATTCGGGGGTCGAAATCGTTTTCGATTTTTTTTAAAACCACAATCGAACTCAACAAAATGACGGCAATGAAATATTCCGAGCCCACCTTAAAAGGGGTGAGTCCCTCCCCTTCAATAAAACACTGGGGGAATAAATCGGTTTTTAAAATGATCCAGCTCCCCAATATTGTCACCAAGGCGTAGAAGCTGAAAACTCTGGAAAAATAAAGTTTGCGATGAATAAACAGCGGTGCCGCCAATAAAGAAAAAGCTTCGAGGTAACGAGCGAAGATCCAAAATTGGATGGTTGGGTCCGTTGTCGCGGACTGCGCAAAGATCCCAATCCCCGGGAAAATCAAAGCGTGCAGGGCGTCCAGCATTCCAATCGACAGGTAGGCGATTCCTAAAAAGCTGAGGTAGTGGTTGCGTACCAAGTGGGTTGTGTTGATCGCGATGATGAACATTCCCATGGCTACCATGATGCTAAAGAACTCGGCAAAGATATGGAAGATTTTATAATCTTGCTGGTGCAAAAAAATCAGCACCCCAAATAGAATCAGGCTCGAAACTACTTCTTTCCAGGTTAGGAAAAAGCGGAACGCTTTGGTTTCGGTTGGTTGTTTGCTCAGTTCGTCCATAGTAGAGATAAAATTTTGTTGTCCCTTTATATATCATGGGCGCCTGGAATTTGCCAAACCAAAAGGTCCGGCTAAGGAAACTCTGAAAAACGCGGAGGTTCCCTAAATAAGGCCTTGTACCACAGGTTTTGAGAGGTTGGTCGCCCCCTCAGGCGAACCTCTTCCAAATCCTTGCCTAAGGGCCAGGACTTTGAACTTCCGTTTTCTTTATGTCTCAGTTAGATTGATGAAAACGAGGAAGCAATGTCGATTCAGCACAATCAATTACAGTATATGGCCCAGGAGCATCAAAAATGGCTTCGTGACCGCAGTAGTGGCAAACGGGCCAATTTTACCCGAAAAAACCTAGTGGGTACTGATTTTAGAGGGCTCAACTTCGCCTTTGCCCTTTTTCAAGGGGCTAATTTAAGCCGTGCTAATTTTTCTAAGGCGATTGTTTCGGGCTGTGACTTTTCCGGTGCCGCCTTAAAGGGAACCCTCTTTTCTCAAGCGAAAATGATCAGTACCCGCTTGCGGGAAGTCAAAGCTCCGGGGGCAAGCTTTCGCCAAGCGGTGTTGCAAAAGGCGATTCTTTCGGGGGGGATGTTTGAAAACGCCAATTTTATGGGGGCAGACCTAAGGGCCAGCAACTTAAATAACGGGAATTTTACGGGGGCCAACCTTTCTAAGGCTCGGTTGCAAATGGCTCATGTAGACAATGTAATTTTAAAAAAGGTGCGCTTCTTAGGCGTTTTTATGGAAGGGGGCAGTCTAGCGGGGCAAAACCTAGCCGGGGCCAACCTAAAAGGAGCAAGCTTGAAAAAAATGCGTCTGAACCAAATCAATTTATAAGGGGCAGACATCACTCAGGCTAATTTTGATGGGAGCGACCTCGGCAGCGCAAACCTCAAAAAGGTGCAGGCAAAGGGGTCTAGCTTTAAAGGGTCAAGTCTCAAGGCGGCACAGCTTGATTATGCCATTTTTGATCAAGCGGAGATGAATCAAGCCAACCTTACTTCGGCGAGCTGTATTGAAACGAGCTTTAAAGGGGTCAACCTGGAGTTTGCCCGCATGCCCGGCGCCAATTTTAAAAAAGCTGATTTTTCCGACGCCTCCCTAAAGGGGGCCTTTTTAGAACAAGCGATCTTTAAAAAAACCAAGTTTTCTGGCTGCGAGTTGAGCGCGACTCGGGTGCCCCTTGAACGACTTAAAAAAGATGCCCTGATTGGGGTTGTCATGCAAAAGGCCGACCTCAAGGGGAAAAACCTCAAGGGGTTTAACCTAAAAGGCTGTAATTTGAAAGGGAGCGATCTAACGGGGGCTAATCTGGCTAAAACCAACCTCACCGAAGCAGACCTTTCCCAATGCAAGCTGCAAAAAGCCAACCTAGACCGGGTCAAGGGGGTCGGGGTGAACTTAAGCTATTCTTTGCTGGTTCAGGCAAGCTTGATCAAAGCCAACCTGAAAGACGCCAAATTAGAACGCTCTCGCTTAGACAAAGCCAATCTGTATAAAGCCAGATTGACGGGGGCCAACCTGGTTGGGGCCAATTTGGAACGGGCCCAGTGCATGAAAGCGGACTTGAGCGGAGCAGACCTTTCCCGCTCTTTTTTAAAGCAGACTAATTTCATTGGCGCGGATTTAAGCGGCGCGGTTTTGGATGAAGAGGCCTTGGTGCAAGCCCTCGTTGAAAAAAAGAAAAGCTGAGCTAGCCGATATTGAACCTTTTTCTTTCCAATCAATTCTGCTAAATTGTGAGGAGAGGGAAGGCGGTGAAGCAAAAAAAATCTCAGATTTTGGTCATTGACGATAATGCCGTGAATCGGCTGGCCTTAAAGCATTTTTTGTTGCAAGAGGGGTATGAGCCGATCCTGACTGCCAGCGGAGCAGAGGGGATTGAAGTTGCCTTTAAAGGGCAAATCGATCTCATCTTGCTGGATGTGATGATGCCGGACATGAACGGCTTTGAGGTGTTACGCCGCTTGCAGGCGGATTCTCAGGCCAAGCATATCCCCGTTATTTTCGTTAGTGCCTTGGCAGAGGACAAAGATATTCTAAAAGGCTTGCGCCTGGGGGCACGCGATTATGTTTCCAAACCGATTAACCCGGAGCTTTTTAAACTGCGGATTCGCAATGTTTTAGAGTTGGTTCAGGCCAACCAGAGCCTTCAGCGGACCATCAACGACCTCACCAAAGAAATCAATCTAAGAACCGAGGTCGAAATCAACCTACGGGCAAGCCGTCAGCAATTACAACAATTCGCCTTGCTCGACGCTCTAACTCAGATCCCCAATCGCCGTCAACTCGATGAAAGCCTAAAACGAAACCTTGCCGACATGCATCGCAAGCAAGAACCTTTGAGTTTTCTCATGTGCGATATTGATTATTTCAAAAACTACAACGATACCTATGGGCATAAAGCGGGGGATGAATGTTTGACTCAAGTGGCCCGTGCCTTGGTCCAGGCGACCAATCGCCCTTCTGATTTAGTTGCCCGTTTTGGGGGGGAGGAGTTTACCTTGCTTTTGCCCTCGACCACCTTGGAGGGGGCCTTGCATGTAGCGCGGAATATTCAAAAAAATTTACACCGGATCGGGATTGCCCACTTGGGCACCTTGGTTCAAGGGCAACAGACCCTAACCATCAGTATTGGGATTTATAATTTAATTCCTCAAGACAACAGTAATATATCGGAAATAATTGAGCGAGCCGATCTCGCCTTATACCATGCGAAAAACAAGGGCCGCAATTGTGTAGCCCTCTGTGACCCCCAAGGCTATTGCCATGTCGAAAATTTTAATTATTGATGATCAACCGGCCAATATTGAAGTGGCCAAGGCGTTTTTATCCCGGGAAGGATATGAAATCCTGACGGGCAATAATGGAAAATCCGCCTTGGAGATCCTTAAAACCCAAGAGGTCGATTTATTGTTGCTCGATATCATGATGCCGATGATGGATGGCTTTGAGGTGGCAGAGCAGATCTTAGCCGATGAAACAATTCGGGATATCCCCATTATCTTTCTCACCGCGAAAGTGGAAGCCGACAGCATCGCCAAAGGCTTTCAACTCGGCGCGCGCGATTATTTAAGCAAACCCTTTCACTCGGCGGAACTCAAAGCAAGGGTGCGGAATCAATTGGAATTGCGGGAACAAAAAAAAGAACTGGAGTTGGCCAATGCCACCAAAAACCGCTTTTTCGATATCATGGCCCATGACTTAAAAAATCCCTTTGGCGCCCTTTTAGGCCTCGCGAACCTGCTTTTAAGGGATTTAAAGGCAGGAGAGTTCCGCAACGAAGATTTTTGCTCCACCCTTACCGCAATGGCGCATGGAGCCAAAACGGGGCTCAACCTAACCGAGCAACTCTTAGATTGGGCCAGAGCCCAAACCGGCAGGCTCCAGGTAAAAATTGCCCCCACAGAGGTGCGAAAAATAGCCCAGGAGGCCTGTGAGTTGGTCATTGATGGGGCCAAAAGCAAAGGGATTGAGCTGCGTTATCTGCAAAAGAGCGCGATGGTCTTAGCCGACTTCAACATGGCCAGCGCCATTATAAGAAACCTTTTGAGCAACGCGATTAAGTTCAGCGTCCCCGGGCAATTTGTAGAGATCAACTTGCGGGAAAAAAATGCCCAAGTGGGGGTGCAGGTGCGAGATCACGGGGTAGGGATGAGCCCGGAAGCCCAAGCAAAACTCTTTCGTTTAGATCAACCCTTTACGACCTTTGGCACCCAAGATGAACAGGGTACCGGCTTAGGGCTGATTTTATGCAAGGAATTTGCGGAGCAGATGCAGGGGACTTTGGCAATCCAAAGCGCTCTAGGCGTAGGAACGAGCATCACGCTTTGGTTGCCCCAGGGCTGAGGATGAAAAAAGCCCACTGGATCGGCTTAGGGCTATTGTTGATCTCCACTCGCCTCTTCGCGGCAGAGTTGTCCAGCTTAGAATTAGGGGTCGGCGCGCTGGGGGGGGAATCCCCCCATTATATTGGTTCGAATGAATATTATAGGGGTTGGAGCCCCTTCCCCTACCTGATCGCCAGAAGAGAAGACCTCGAGGTGGGCGAGGTCAATCGAGCTTTTTTGTACAACGACCATCGTTTGCAACTTGAATTGGGCTTGGGCTTGGAATGGCCGGTATGGAGCGAAAGGGTCGATAGCCCTGCCCCAGCGGGCAACTCAGACCCGAACGCCCACCTGATTCACGGTAAAAGCTGGCTGAGGCGAGGCATGCCCAAGCACCCCTTAAACCTGTTGGTGGGGTTAACGGCCAGCTATCACCTGGGCGAGCATCTTTACTTTACGCTGCCGATTCGCCAAGGGGTTGGTTTTATTCGCAGCCTACCGAATATGGGGCAGACCATCGCTTTGGGCGCGAGCTTTGATTTTTTCCCCCGCCACTCCCCCCATGCCTTGGTTGTTGAGAGCTTTACCACCTATGGGAACACCCAATTCAACCAGCTCTACTACGGGGTCGAGCCCGCTTATGCCCTTGCCGGGCGCCCCGCTTACGACGCCTCTGCGGGGTTGCTCTACCAATCCATCAGCGTCTGGGGGAGTTTTTATTTGGGCAAGGCCTTTTACCTCGGGGTCTTTGTGACGCGCTATGATATGCGGCAAAGCCGACTCGCCCAGAGCCCTCTAGTGCGCTCGCCGCTCAGTGAATCCATTGGCTTTGCGGTGATTTATAAGTTTTTTGTCAGTCACAAGAAAGTAAAAATCGACAAGTGAGCGGCAAGCTCGCCTAAAAGCGAGTGCGTTTGGAGTTCGCAACTGCTCTGTTTGCCTATTGAGCTAGAGAGGGCGTGGTTTACGCCGCAAAAGAGGATTTTCAAAAAATCCGGATTTCCCCCCCTCTTTTTGGTACAGCCCAACGCGCTCGATCAAGACGGTTTTATCCATGCCTTTTACCATGTCGTAAAAGGTGAGGGCCGCTACGCTGGCGGCGGTCATGGCTTCCATCTCCACCCCTGTTTTCGCGGTTGTGGATGCCTCTGCCTCAATCCAAACCCGGTTTTCATTTAAGTCGAGTTCCAATTGAATCCCCACATGATCGAGCCCTAAGGGGTGGCAGAGGGGTATCAATTCCCCGGTGCGTTTGGCGGCTAAGATTCCGGCTGTCTTGGCGACGCTAAAGGCGTCGCCCTTGGCATTGTCTCCCTGGGCCAACCTTTGGGCCAATTCGGCGCTGATTTTTAAACTCCCCCGCGCCAGAGCGCGGCGGCGGGTTAGGGGCTTACTTCCTACATCCACCATGGTCGCGTTTCCCTGAGAGTCAAAGTGATTTAATTCATTTTTTGGGGCACTCATTCTTTGCAAATCCCGTTAAATTCGTTATCTTAAGGAAGTTCTGAAAAACTCAGAGCTCCTCGCGCGGGGAATCACTTCCCGACCTAAAAAGATGGAACAAGTCCATCTCTGGGCTTGTTTAGAGGTTTGCAAAACCAACCCTTCTAGGTCCCATGAACTCATCTATTTTAGCCTTAACCGGTCACAGCGGCAGCGGAAAGACCACCTTGGCAGAAAAGCTCATCCCTCTTTTTCTCCAACAGGGGTACTACCCCGGCTACATCAAGCACTCAAGTCACCAGCACTTTTTTGACCAACAGGGTAAGGACACGGCCAGGCAATTTCAAGCCGGGGCCGCCTTTACTCTCATCGGCTCGGAGCAGAGCCAGATGCTGCACGCTAAAAGCCCCTTAAGCTTAGATCAACTCCCCTTGTGGCCTGCCTGGGATCTTCTTTTATTGGAGGGCTGGGCCAGTTTAGATCACCCCCGTATCCACTGCCTACAACAAGATGAGGCCCCCCCGCAACCCAAACCGGGGTTGCTGGCGATTCAGTGCCCCAGCGAGGCGCAAGCCCAAGCGATCAACAA
>JAJRZQ010000011.1 GCA_024275165.1 bacterium
AAGCGATGACTTGGAACTTGACGAAGCAAAAGAAGAACCCCTTTCCTTAGAAGAGGAAGAAGAACCCCTGCCAACCACAGAAACAACCACCGAGGAGCAGGCCCCTGAAAGCGATGACTTGGAACTGTACGAAGCAAAAGAAGAACCCCTTTCCTTAGAAGAGGAAGAAGAACCCCTGCCAACCACAGAAACAGCCACCGAGGAGCAGGCCCCTGAAAGCGATGACTTGGAACTTAACGAAGCAAAAGAAGAACCCCTTTCCTTAGAAGAGGAAGAAGAACCCCTGCCAACCACAGAAACAACCACCGAGGAGCAGGCCCCTGAAAGCGATGACTTGGAACTTAACGAAGCAAAAGAAGAACCCCCTCCAATCACAGAAGCCGCCGCAGAAGAACCGGCAGAGGAACAACTCGCCCTGTTGGATTTTTCAGAGCAAAAAGACGAAAATAACGAGCCCGCCCCTGAGCTGAAGGAAGAAGCCACCTCCGCAGCGACTCCAATAAGCCACCCTGAGCCGGGGCCGGAGCAACTCCGCTTAGATGAAACAGAAACCCAGCCCCCACCAAAGACCACAGAACCGCCAGAACAAAATATTGAACCCTCCCCGGCTAAAGCCGAACCCGCCATCACCAACAGCCTAGAGGCTTCCCCGGCCAAGCAAGACCCATCCCTGGTAACCAACATTCCCGATGCCTTTAGTCAAGTCATCCTCAATTTGGATCATGCCTTTATGGCCTTTGACTCCGCGGGTCGCCTGGTCCCCATTTATCCAGGCAAACACCCTCTCTTTGGTGATTTGCCGCCTGAATCCGATGCCCTGGAACTCTTATTTTTCTTCTACCAGGCAAGCAACCCCGACTCGGCAAGTTATACCGCGGAAGCGCCGGATTTAAACTTGATTCGTGAATTGATGCAAACCGTCTTTGCTCGGATCACCGACCTCGATGTCTTCGCCGAAATGCTGCCAAAGTACCTCAAAAGCGATAAGAATATCTATCAAGTCAGCTACAGCTACTTAAAAGCACCGGATAGTCAACAAGATTGTATTTTGGCAATATTTAAGGAAATCAGTGCTGAAAGAAGCTTACGACAACAACTTGAAACCGAAAAGGGCCATTGCGGCATGATCGCGAAAGTTGCCATGGATTTAAAAGGTTACCAGCATTTTTATCAAAGCGCGAGCCAGAGCTTAGCAGAGATGCTCAAGGAGTTGGATAAACCCTTAACAGAGATTCGGGTAGGGGGACTGCTCAACAGCATGGATATTCTAAGCTCTGGGGCAGAACTTTATGAAATCAATGAGATCTCCGGCTCCACCGTCACCCTAGAAGCCGACTTATACCGCTATACGCACTCCCAAAGCCCCTTTGATGAAGAGGCCCAACTCCGTTTACTGCAAGCGGTGGATGGCTTAAAAGACCAGTTGGAACAGATCCACGGGCAATATTTAAACGAGTTGGCCAGTACCGACAGCGCAAGCGGAATTCCAGTCCGCCCCCAAGCATTAACCGAAGCAGAGCAAAATTTAATCCAAACCATTCAAGACTTGGTACAGAGCATGGACGAAGTTTTTGAAAAAAACTACGCTCCCTTTACCAAGCTGCCTCAACTCGAAAGCGTCACCCAGCACCGCTTAGAACGAATCAAAGCCTTTTTGAACGATCATATTGCCTTTGAAGCAAAAAAAGCGATCACCGAAAACCTCTCCCAATTGAGCCGTCAACCCCTCGCCCCCATCTTACGCCGTTACGCCTTAATCGCCGAGGGCATGGGCCGCAGGCAAGGCAAACAATTAAACATCCAAATCAGCGGTCAAGACCTCGTCTTACCCATAGCGGGAATGCGCGACCTCTTTACCAGCCTGACCCACTTGGTGCGCAACTCGGTAGAGCATGGGATTGAAAAAATGGAAGAACGGGTTTTTATGGGGAAGGATTTAGAAGGAAAAATCAACATCCAGGCCGCTTTAGAAGGAGACGAACTCCTCTTGACCTTTAGCGACGACGGCAAGGGAATGGACGCGGAATCCTATAAACAAGAACTCATTGCCCAAGGATTAAAAACCGCCGAAGAACTGGCGGATTTAAACTCCAATGAAATCTTCGCTTTTCTTTTTTCTGAAACCGCGGAAAAAGAAACCCTAGACGGCATTAGCAGAGGAATTGGCTTGGAAGCGGTATATCACGAGTTGACGAAATTGGGTGGAAGCATCCAAGTTCAAAGCGAACCGGAAAAAGGCACTCAGGTCGTGGTTCGGGTTCCCTGTTCAAACTAAAGAAAAACAATGATGAATAAAGAAGTCACCGTAATCGAAGCCCAAGAACTCATGGAGTTGGGCGAAGCCTTACTCCTCCTAGATGTACGCAGCGCAGAAGAATTTTCCAAAGGCAGCCTCCCAGGGTTTGAAAACCTGCCCCTCTCAGAAATCAGCCAAGCCATGCCGAATCTCGATGGCCGCAAAACCACCCTACTCTTATGCAGTGACGGCACCCAAAGCCATCAAGCCCAGATTTTATTAGAGGCCTGCGGTTTTACCGCCCAGATCATCCGTGGGGGTCTCCGCGATTGGTCTTTAGTTTTTGACGCGGCTTAAAACTTGAATTTTCCTTTTTATCTGCCCTGCCCTAGAGGGACGGCAGAACTCCTCTGCCAAGAACTGCTCGACCTCGGTCTCAAGGCCAAGCAAAAGGGCTCTGGCTGTGAAGTAGAAGGAGGGTTGGCAGCGGGCTATACAGCCTGCCTGCACTCCTTTATCGCCAACCGTGTGTTCTTGCCCTTAAGCGAGTTCCCCGCCGCCACCCCTGAAGAGCTTTACGAGGGGGTAAAACGCATCCCCTGGGAAAAGCACCTTGACGCCCAGGCCAGCCTGGCCATTGAAGCGGATTTAAGCGACTCGAACCTCACCCACAGTCATTTCGCGGCCCTCAAAAGCAAAGACGCGTTGGTCGATTATTTCAGAGAAAAAACAGGGCAGCGGCCTCGCATTGAAAAAAAAGACCCGGATATTCGCCTGCACCTATTTATTCATCAAAATCAAGCTCGCTTGAGCCTCGATTTTTCTGGACATAGCTTGCACTTTCGGGGATACCGCCCCAAAGGGGTAGACGCGCCCTTAAAAGAAAACCTCGCCGCCGCCCTCCTCTTTAAAATGGGTTGGCCTCAACTGGCTCAAGCCGGGGCAGCTTTTATCGACCCCTTTTGCGGCTCGGGAACCCTCTGCATCGAAGCCTACATGATTGCCGCCAAGCTACCCCCTGCTTGGGGCCGGGTTCATTGGGGCTTTCAGCGCTGGAAGGGGCATGATGAATCCCTCTGGCAAAAAACACGCCTCCAGGCGAAGCAAAAAATCAAACTTCTCCCCTATCCTATTTTAGGCCTGGACATCAACCCCCTAGCTCTCAGGCAGGCTCGTGCCAGTGCCGATGCCCTGGGGATTAGCGGAAAACTGAGCTTTGAGCGAGAAGCAGCGGAAGAATTTCGCCTCCCCCAAAAAATGCGCCAAATGAAGGGTCTCATCTTAGGAAATCCCCCCTATGGGGAGCGGCTGGGGGATGAAGAAGACCTGTTTCACCTGCACCAAAGCTTAGGCCAGGCTTTAAAAAGTTCGGCCCAGGGCTGGCGTTTTGGCCTTTTTACCCCTAGAGAAGACCTCGCCTTCGCCTTAGGGATACGGGCCGATAAATCCAACCGCTTTTACAACGGGGCCATTGAGTGTCGGCTTTTTCAGTTCACGATTGACCCCTCCCGCGAACTCAAAGAAAAAAACAAGCTTCAGCCGCCTCGCTTTTGGACAGGGCACACGCCAAGCCCCGAAGCAACCGCCTTAGCCAATCGGTTAAGGAAAAACCTAAAAAAACTCAAAACCTGGAAAACCCAAAACAAGATAGAATGTTATCGCCTCTACAACAAAGACCTGCCTGAATACAGCTTTGCCCTGGATATTTATGGAAAAGATTGCCTCGCCTTTGAATACGAGCCCCCCCCAGAAATCGACCCCAGCACCGCCAAAGGGCGTCGATACGACTTTTTAGCCAGCCTAGCCCCTGCCTTGGGGTTCACAGCGGAAAACATTTTTTACAAAGAGCGCAAAAGCCAAAAGGGCCGGGGGCAATACGAAAAAAACCAGGAGTGGAGTGAGAAACGAACCGTTACCGAAGGGGGGTTGCGCTTTGAGATCGACCTCCTCCGCTACCTCGATACGGGCTTGTTTTTAGACAGCCGCAGCATTCGCCAGTGGATTTTTCAAGAGGCAAAGGGCAAGCGCTTTTTAAACCTCTTCAGCTATAGCTGTACCGCCAGCGTTTACGCCACTGCCGGGGGTGCCGCCCAATGTGTCAGCCTCGACTTAAACCCCCATTATCTGGAATGGGGCCAACGAAATTTTACCTTAAACCACCTCGACCCCCATCGACACGCCTTCATTGCGACCGATGTCTTGACTTGGCTCAACAGTGCCCAAGGCGGCTATGATTTGATCTTGCTCGACCCGCCCAGCTTTTCCAATTCCAAAAAAATGCAAAAAAATCTGGACATTCAAACCGACCACCCCCGCCTCATCCAAGCAGCGGCCAATCTGCTCACCGAGCAGGGAAAACTCTATTTTATGACCAACAAACGGGGATTCAAACTGAAAAACGAGGCCCTCAAAGGGCTAAGAACAATCCAACGAAAAGACAGCCTTCCCCTAGACTTTCAAGGGGGCAGGCCCATCCATCAACTTTGGGAAATCACTCGAAGTCTAGGGGCCGGGCCGCCTAATACTCGATAATCCCCACCCGCAGGTTGTAGAGCCAATCCAAAAAGGTTTCCACCATCGCCCCTTCGTAGATCAAGCCATGCTGAGGGCACAAGAAGTCGATCCCTAGATTTTTTACCCTCTCGCACCATTGGTTTTTATGCTCGTTGCTGCCAAACCACCGTTTGTGAAAGCCTTCGATATGCTGAATGTGTTTGTCGAAATCACGCACCACAAAGTCTTTTGCGTTGCTAATCAGGCCCGCGCCGGTATCCCCGGTAAACAACACCTTGGCAACGGGGTCGTAGAGGTGAAAATTCCCCGAAGAATGCATAAAGTGGGCAGGGATGACTTGTAAATCCAATCCATTGAGGTTTAAGATGGTTCCCTCATCATGCAGGGGAATGAAATTCGCCTTTTGCCCCCCAAAATGCAGCATAAAACTAATCCAAATCGAGGGAAGGTACACCTGAATATTCGGTTTCATCATCAGCCACAAGGCAATGGCGCTGAAGATATCCGGGTCTTGGTGAGTACAAAAAACCTGATCTATCTTTTTGATGTCCACCACCTCGCCCAAGGCGCTGATCACCTCGGGAAAGGTTTCGGTACCCCCCGGATCGGTCATCAGGTATTTGTCGTTGTGTTGAACCAAATATTCATTGGTCGCCACCAGGTGATTTGCCTTTACATCGTCAAAATAAAAAATCGTCCAGCGATGGCCGCCCTGCTCAAATAGAGTCGCGTACTTTTTCATATCATTTCACCCTATTTCGGGTCGTACCTACATTAAGCTTATGCAGCCAATCGACAAACTGCCAAACCTGTTCCCCCACATAAATCGCCCCATGCTGGGGGCAAAGGATCTCAATCTCTAATTCTTGCACCTTTTCGCACCAGTTGTTTTTATGTCCGTTGCTGCCAAACCACCGACGGTGAAAGGGCTCGATAAAGGGAATATGGGCCTCAAAATCGTCAATGAAAAGATAGCGGTTCTCATCGGGTAAAATAGCGGCACCGGTATCCCCGCTAAAATAGATTTTCGAACTGGGATCATAAAGATGCAGGTTGCCCGCCGAATGCATATGATGGGCAGGAACCGCGATAAGCTTAAGCCCGTTGTGATTGAGCTCCATCCCCTTATCGGGAATGGAGATAAAGGTATTCTCATCCCCCCCAAAGTGAGGCATAAAACTCGACCAGAGCCAAGAAACATGACACTGCAATTCCGGTACGATTTCCTGCCATAAAGAAAAATTACTCGCAATATCCGGGTCTTGATGGCTTGAAAAAACTCCGGAAATCTCTTGGGGGTCGATGACCTGGACCAAGCTTGCCAACACGGTGGGGAAAATCTCAAACCCGCCTGGGTCGAGCAGAAAATGCTTCCCCTTATGGGTAATGACATACTCGTTTGAATCAATAAGCCCCTCTTTTTTATCGGGGTCACGGTGCAATACGATCCAGCGGTAATCCTCCTGCTCAAACAGGACATGGATTTTCTTCATTCGATTTCCTCGGATTGAATATTGGCAAAGAGGTTTGTAATCACCCCAAACTCAATATTGATCGACTCTAAAAGCACAAACAGCCGCTCAATAGAGGCCTGCATCGTTTCGGTGATGATCCTAAATTTTTCCTCACTGCCCACGATATAAACCGCTTTAATCTTCCCCCCAATGGCCATGGTTTTACCAATGTTCACCAACTGAATCAACGAGTCCAAACCGCGCGCCATTTGAGCGGTATTTCGTTTTAACAAGGAAATATCAAAATGAGAGATCAATTCCCCAATCTTAAAGACATAAAGAGCCATTTCCTGCTGTTGCTTATAGGCACGCTGAAAAAGGCGATAAAAACGCGATTGGGTTAAGAGTTGGCCATAGGCCTTGGTGGTCTCATCGAGACAAACAAAAGCCTGCTCTCGCCCACGGTGAGCGCTCTCGGTAACATCATTGCTCATCACTTGGATTTCGCTAGAGAGCTTTAAAAAGGAGTCGTTATTGGCCTGTTTCGAGGCAATGCCCGCGTTAATGGCGATAAATTCCAAACTGGCGCATTCTTCGACCAGTTCAACATATTGAGCCGCAATCTTGACATAGCTCTGAGAGGCTTGTTTCAGTTCGTCCAGCATTTCAAATTTGCTTTTAGGGTTCTTAGATTAAAAGTATCAAGCTAACCGAAAAATCGCAAGATGAACCGCAACTTCAATGAATCAAGTTGGTTCTTTCTTTGCGCAGAATTTCACGCAACCGCCTTGGGTCGTTGTTTTTCGGGTTTGCCCAAACCTCGCGCAATAGGGCGTTCATGGCTTGGCCCAAGGCCTTGCCGGTTAAGCCTAAGGGGATTAGGTCTTTGGCTTGCAGCTTTAATTGGCGCAAATAAAGGGGCTCATTTTTCTGCTTGATTCGCCGGAGTAAAGGGCTTAAGTCAACCTGTAAGATTTCCTTCGCCCCTTGAGAGAGGGGTTCTAAGTCTTCTGGCAAGGCCTGATGCAAAAAATCTTTGGCCACCACTTCGCTGGCCCAGTCGGCCTGACGAAAGCGCAGCAACAAACGCCCTAAGTTGATCAACCTGCGAGGTAGGCGCAACTCTTCGGGTTTCACCCCGGCAAGCAACCCGTAATAGGCCAAGGGCAGGGGGTTTTGTAAGGTCAACCAAGCCCTGAGGCAAGCCTCCTCCTCCACAGGCTTCAAAAATTTACGAAAAAGGCGCAAAAAGGGCATGGTTTGCAGGAGAAAACCCAAGGCAAAGGGATGTAGAAATATTTTGGAAATTTCATCTAAAATCCGCTCCATGCTCAATGGAGCGGGATCAAAAACCTCCAGGACTCGCTTTAATTCTACGGGGTCGTAGCCAAACCCCAAAGGGATAAAACGGGCCGACATTCTTAAATAGCGTAAGGCCCGCAAGTGATCCTCCCGCACCCGCAACCCCGCATCCCCCACAAAACGCAGGCGCTTTTGGGCAAAATCGGCCAAGGCCCCTTGATGATCTAAAAACCGCTCTTGGAGCAGGTCACAGGCTAAGGCGTTGAGGGTTAAATCCCTCCGTTCTTGGTCTTCTTGCCAGGAGTCCGCGAAAATCACCTTGGCCCTGCGGCCATCCTGCTCAATATCCTTGCGAAAACGGGTCACCTCAAAACGCATCCCCGCAAACAGGATGGTTAGGGTGCCATGCTCGACCCCGGTAGGGATCACCTTTTTAAAGAGCTTCCGGGTTTCTTCCAAAGGGCAGTTGGTGGCAAAATCAAAGTCTTTGGGGATCTCGCCGAGGATTAAATCCCGCAAGCTCCCCCCCACCAAGAGGCACTGCCAGCCCGCCTTGGCGTAGACCCGCACAAAGCCCCTCAACCCCGCTAAGGTTTCTGGAGGTAAACGATTTAAAAGAGCGGAGACATCCATAAAAGAAGCGGCTAAAAAAACGCAGTGACAAGCCAGACGAGATGTTGAAAAATTGAACTGACCCTCCTTTTATAACCCTCTGGAGCAAAAAAGAAAAGCAAGCTCAAGGCAAATGAAAAAAGTACGCATCGACAAACTCTTGGTTGCCTCCGGCTTAGCCCCCAGCCGCGAACGCGCCCAGGCCTACCTCATGGCGGGGCGGGTCTTGGTGGACAATGTTCCCCTCACCAAGGCGGGTACTCTGGTAAACCCCCTGGCCAAACTCCGCCTAAAGGGGGATGACCCTCCCTTTGTCAGCCGTGGAGGCCTCAAACTGCAAGGGGCCTTGGATCAATTTGACCTCTCTGTACGAGGCTACCTCTGCCTTGATGTAGGGGCTTCGACCGGCGGCTTTACCGATTGCCTGCTGCAAGCCGGCGCCGCTTTCGTCTTTGCCTTGGATGTGGGAACCAACCAACTCGACCTGCGATTGAGAAAACATCCCCAAGTCAAATCCTTGGAACAGGTCAATTTTCGTCACACCACCTTAGAGCAAATCGGCAGTTTCGTGGATTTCGCGGTGGTGGATGTCAGTTTCATTTCCCTCAAGCTGATCCTACCCCCCTTAAAGCAATTGTTGGCCCGCCAAGGGCAAGTCATCGCCTTAGTGAAGCCGCAGTTTGAGGTGGGCAGAGAAAAAATCGGGCCCGGGGGGCTGGTAAAAGACAAAAAAGACCGCGACCTCGCTGTAGAAGGGATCAAAAACTTCGCCCAATCCTGCGGTTTTTTGATCTTGGGCAAGATGCCCTCCCCCCTGCAAGGCAAAAAAAGCGGCAACACCGAATGGCTGCTCTGGCTCAAAAAACCTTGATCAAGGCTCCAGGTTGCAGCGGCCTATAGAGGGCTTTACGCAGAAGCGGCCATTCAGCCAAGAAGCCCCCAACAACTCCGCTTGAAAAAAATCGACTTGAAATAAATTCGCCCCCTGCAAGTTGGCGTGAAACAACTTCGCATAACTCAAATCAGCAAAACTTAAATCCGCCCCAACCAAGTTTGCCCCCGCCAATTGCGCTCCCTTTAGATTGGCCTCCACCAAAATAGCCCCTCGCAGGTTCGCCTTTAAAAGATTCGCCCCCGCAAACTGAGTCGCGGTCAAGTTCGCGTTAGAGAGGTCCACCCCCTGGAGATGATATTTTTTTAAATCCATTCCGGAAAGATCACAAGAGGGACAGCTATTTTCGCGAATGAGCTGCTGAAAGTGGGTATGATCCCCCGCAAAAAGAGGAGAAGCCAAAACAACCAGCAACAGCAATTGTATTATTTTTATAACCATTTCAATTAATTAAAAAAATAAATTTTCCGTTTACTTGGCTTAAGCTTTAGCATAGCCCGCCTCTGGCTTCAATACAAAGAAGGATAAGAAAAAACAAAACCCCTCCCTGACTGATCTAGAGGGGAATTTTTTTCCCCTCATGACAGTTTGCTTTGCCTCGGTTATGCTCCCCTGCATGAAAAGCAAATCTAGGCAAAACTCCATTCCCCCCGCAACAGGGCAACCCCAACGGATCAACTGGTTCCCCGGTCACATGGCCAAGGCCTTAAGGGAAGCGGAACAAAAGCTAAAAAACGCCGACCTGATCTTAGAGGTGCGAGATGCCCGGGCCCCCTTAGCCAGCACCAACGCAGAACTACTCCGACGCTTAGGCGACAAGCCCCGCATTGTCATTTTAAACAAAGCCAATCTGGCGGACCCTGAAAACCTACGACTCTGGATAGAGTGGTTGCGGCTCCAACCAGTCCCCTTCGCGGCAGTCAATGCCTTAGATCGCCAGAGTTTGAAAAAAATCCCGAAACTGGCCAAGGAGATGGCTGCGAAAAAATTTCAAAAACTGATTCGCCGGGGCATCCGCCCCCCCGCAGCGCGTTTGATGGTCTTAGGCCTGCCCAACACAGGGAAATCAACCCTGATCAACGGCTTGGCCAATCGCAAAGCAACCGTTACCGGCGCCCGCCCAGGAGTAACCCAGCGGCAGCATTGGGTGATTGTCGAATCGGGGTTGGAACTCTTAGACACCCCGGGAATCATGCCCCCCCGCATCGCGGATGATCATACGGGCTTAACCCTAACCGCGATTCACTGCATTAAAGATGAGATCCCAGGCCCCCAAAAGGTAGCTGTATTTTTATTAAAACTCCTCGCCGAGCAGGCCCCGCAAGCGCTAAAAAAGCGCTACGGCTTTAGCGAACCCAACCCCGAACGGGCCCTAGAAGAAGTGGCCCTCAAAGCGGGGTTTTTGAAAGGGCACGGGGTCACCGATCTCAATCAGGCAGCGAGCCGTATCTTAAAAGATTTCCGCTCCGGCTCTTTGGCGCCCTTGATCTTTGAAGAACCGCCAGAGCCTATTTCTTAGGCCCATCCCGATAGGCGCGATGGGAGTTGTCGCAATAGGGGAACTCTTTACTGTGCCCGCATTGGCATAGGCTGACTTTCGTTTCTTCTGTAAAAGTAACGCTCACAGGACTTTTCCCCGTTCCCTGGTGACTGCCGTCGCAAAAAGGATAAATTTGACTCTGCTCGCATTGGCAGAAAAAAATCTTTTCCCCCCGTTGAAAGGTTTTTTTTAAAGCTCGATTTTTTTTTACCATGGGGCCCCTTGAAACTTGGTTTATGACTTTTTGAGGGGCAAGACCCTCACGGTCAACACCTCTTCCATATCCGCCGCCTTTAAGGGCTTACTAAAAAAATAGCCCTGCACAAAAAGGCAACCCATGGCGGCTAGACAAGCGCGTTGCCCCTCGGTTTCCACCCCTTCTGCCAAAACCTGCAAATTCAAGCCCAAGCCTAAGCTCACCACCGCTTTAGCGATGCTCGCGTCCTCTTCCACATGAGCCACAAAGGCTTGATCAATCTTCAATTCATGGAGGGGAAAACGGTTGAGATAACTTAAGGAAGAATACCCTGTACCAAAATCATCCACAGAGGTCACCACCCCCATATGGCGCAGATCGGTGAGAATATCGACCGCCTTGTCGACCTCCTGCATCAAGATTCCTTCGGTCAATTCAACCCGTAACAGATGCGCGGGCAAGCCCGTCTCCGCCAAGGTTTTTTTAATCAACCCATAAACATCATCGCGCTGAAACTGGCGCACCGAAAAATTCACCGCCACCGGCACGGGGTTGAGCCCTGCGTCCAACCATCGTTTTGTTTGCAGGCATACCTCGTTGAGCACCCAAGCCCCCAAAGGCACAATCAAACCCGATTCTTCGGCAATGGAGATAAATTCCAAGGGAGAAATCATCCCTTCTTTAGGGTGTATCCAGCGCACCAAAGCCTCCGCCCCCGTGATCCCCCCGCTTTCGATATCCACCTGAGGCTGATACAGCACATGAAACTCGTTGTTTTCCAAGGCGTGATGCAGTTCGGCAACGCGGTTGATTTTAATCTTGGCATTGGCTTCCATATGCGATTTGTAAAAACTGACCTGTCCCTTGCCCCGCTCTTTGGAGTGATACATCGCCGTATCCCCCATTTTTAAAAGCTCATTCGCGTTCTCCCCGTCTTCTGGGTAAAAGCTTACCCCAATGCTGCCGTTGATAAAAACCTCTTGCCCCCTAATCTGGATCGGCTGGCTCAGCCTGCGGTTGATCTCTTCGCCCACCTGCATGGCATAACCGGGCTCGCTCAACTTAAACAAAGCGAGAACGAATTCATCCCCCCCCAAACGGCTCACCAAATCGGATTCACGCACCGCGTTCCTTAAAATACGGCTCACTGTTTTTAACAACTCGTCTCCCGCCGCATGCCCCAAGGAATCGTTTACATTTTTAAAATCATCAATATCCACAAAGAGCAAAGCGACTCTTTGTTGCTCCCTCTTGGCAAGCTTAATCGCCTGATCGAGTTGCTCCAAAAAATACAACCGATTCGGCAAACCCGTTAAGGCGTCATAATAGGCCATCAAGCGCAGTTCGTATTCCGTGTTCTTTAATTGACTGATATCGGTAAAGGTACCCAGAAAATAGGTTTTCTGCCTGGATTCATCCAAAAAGCGGGTGATGGATAATAGTTTCGGGTAAAGCTCCCCGTTTTTTCTGCGATCCCAGATTTCCCCCTTCCATTGCCCATGATCTTGAATACTTTTCCACATCTTAGCGTAAAAAGCGGTATCGTGACGCCCGGAGGAAAGGATATGCGGGTCCATGCCCAATACTTCTTCATGGGTATAGCCGCTAATCCGCTCAAAGGCCGGATTGGTTTCGATAATTTTATTTTCCTCATTGATAATGACAATGGCTTCACTGGCGTTTTGAAACACCTTGGCCAACAGGCGAATGCGTTGATTTTGCTCTACTCTTTCTGTAATATCCTGCACGATCCCGAGCATTTTTTGCGGTTCCGTTTGCGAGTTGAACAAGACTTCGCCCTGCTCTTGCACCGTACGAACTTCACCCGTATCTTGGCGTATCACGCGATGCTCTACCAAATAGGGTTTCTCGCCTTTTAAGGCCGCAGCTACCCGCTCTTTCACCAGCGCTTGATCTTCAGGGGGAATCACCTGCAAAAAATGCTCATAGGTCGCTTCAAACCGCTCCGGATCCGCGCCAAAAATTTTGTATATTTCCTTTGACCATTTCAATTCCCCCGTAGCCATGTTCCATTCCCAACTCCCCATCTTGCCCACTGCTTGGGCTTGATCCAGCCCTTCCATGCTTTTTCTTAAAGCCTGTTCCCTCTCCAAGTTTTGTCTGGACATTTCCTCAATCGCTCTCGCCAACACCCCCAATTCATCCGACCCGGTCACCTGGGTACTCGCTTCCTTTCCGTTCACAATGGCCTGAATCGCCACCACTAGACGCTCAGCCCTTGCGGTAATTAAAAAATGCAACCCCACCCCAAACAACAAGGTGAACAAACCCACCAGGCCTGAAAACTGCCAAAACTGTGCTTCTAAGGCACTATAAGCCTGCTCTTTCATGGCCTTAAGATCATAAAACAAAACGAGGTAACCGGTCCGGTAGGAGCGCAGAGAGCACTGTTTTTTAGGCAGTGGAATGGGCACCACGGCATAGATCGAGTTTCCCTCGTTCACCAAGGAAAATTGCGCTTGCAGACTCTTTAGGGCTTGTTCCATCAGCCTTAGATTGCCCTGTTCAAAATGGGGGTGATTCTGTTGGAGGTGTTCTATAAAGGGCTGGCCGATATCCCGTTTTTCCAGGGCCGAGACGACGCGCCCCCGCTCGTCAACCAGGTAAACATCGCGCATATTCGCGTCCACCCCGGCCTCGACAATCTCTTCTTCAATCCAGCGCTCATCCCCCTTCGCCAATGCGTGTTCCAAGGTTCGCTGCAATTGATTCGCTCTCAGACGCATGCGATTCAACCCCTGGGATTCAGCATATTGATCACTCTGCCCTTTGACCCAAGTGAGATTATACAAGCTGATCAACAAGATAAAAACAATCAAAAACAAAGGGATAAGCCAGCGCAGAGAGATGATTTTCATGGTTCCAGTTGTTGAGCATAGTCCAATAAAGGCCTTGGGGTTGCGCTTTCTTGCCCCCTATAGGGACGAGGCAAAAGCTTTTTTTCCCACATTGCTTTGGCAAGTCGGTTGGTATTGGTTTGAAAGCCTTTGCCCAACAGATGCAAGTTCTCTTGCAACCCGGGCAACCTCAACCCCTTATAAACCGACCAAACCTCGCTAGGGCGCAGCTTGAGACGCGCCGCGAGAATCTCTGCCGCCTTGGCGGGCTCTTGTTTCATATAATCCAAGGCAAAAAACCATGCTTGGAGCAAATATTGAATTATTTTTGGTGATCGCTCCACGCTTTCTCGTTTCATGACAAGCACATCGAATATCTCTGCGGGGATCTGGCTGGAGTCGAAAAGTTGATTTGCTCCCTTTGCCAAGAGACGGCTCCGATGAGGCTCAAAGGTGACAATACCGTCAACCGCGCGAGATTGAAAGGCCGCTTCATGCTCATTGACCCTAAAATTAAGAATCTCAATTTCCTCCGGCCTCATTTGATTTACCTCCAAAGCACGGCTCAACACATAGGCCCCTAAGGCGGTTTCTTCCACCCCGACCTTTTTCCCCTTCAAGTCGCTCATGCTTTGATATTCCTTTTGCCCCAGCACCACATCCCCCCCTGTGGAGATATCCATCACCAAAATCGCTTGGACCGGCAAACCGCTCTCCAGCAAAATAATCTGCTCATCATGGGTCAAGGCACCTCCATCAATCAAGCCATTGCGCAAATTGCGGATCACCTGCGAAGAAGACGCCATCTCCACCAGCCGCACCTTAGCGGGGTCCAGTTTGCCCAAGGCCCGAGCCAGGTATAAGGGTTCATAGCCCGGCCAAACATTAGTGCCGATTTGAATCCCCCGTTCTTCTTTTTGCCCTCCCCAATCGCACCCACCAAGCCCCCAGAGAAAGAAAAATAAAATTAAGACTAAATGACGCTTGCTTGGTTTCATCCCGACTTCAACCCAGTGGTGTTACTTCAACATACAAGGGTTCCCTTCGGCTGACTAGAAAAAAAGCCTAGGGATAATCCCTTAAGGAGCAACCCCAAGAGGCAAAAAGCGGCCTATTCCCCCTGCAAAAAGCCCTAAAAAGAGGCTTTCTAAATTAAACCAATCCTTGTAACCTACGGCAAACAGCCCTTGTTCCCCCAAGCAAACCATGAAACGCAGAGAATTTGTCAAAACCGCCAGTTTAGCGGCCCTTAGCGCCACCGCCTTGGCAGCTTGCGAAAAGCAACCCCTTCAGCACAGCCCCCAAGCCCCGGCCCTGCGCGCCAACAAGACCTTTAAATGGAAGATGGTCACGGCCTGGCCAAAAAACTTCCCCGGTTTGGGCACGGGAGCGAATTATCTGGCAGAAACCATCACCGCCATGAGCGGAGGCCGATTAGAGGTCAAGGTATATGGCGCCGGAGAACTGGTGCCTGCTTTTGAGGCCTTTGACGCCGTTTCCAAAGGCACCGCCGAAATGGGTCATGCCGGGGCCTATTACTGGAAAGGCAAAAGCGAGGCAACGCAGTTTTTCACCACCGTTCCCTTTGGTTTGACCTCCCAAGAGACCTTAGGCTGGCTCAAGTTTGGCGGAGGGCAAGAATTATGGGATGAGCTTTACGCCCCCTTCAACCTAAAACCCTTCCCGGCAGGCAGCACCGGGGTACAAATGGGAGGCTGGTTCAACAAGGAAATCAACCAAATCGAAGATTTTAAGGGCTTAAAAATGCGCATGCCCGGCTTAGGCGGTGAGGTTTTACAACGGGTTGGGGGAACGGTGGTCAACCTCCCGGGGGGGGAACTCTTCCAAGCCATGCAAAACGGCACCCTCGACGCCACCGAATGGGTCGGCCCCTACAACGACCTCGCCTTTGGCTTGCACAAGGTGGGCAAATACTATTATTGGCCCGGCTGGCATGAACCGGGCAGCATTATGGAATGCTTTGTCAACCAAAAGGCCCTCGCGGGGCTCCCCCAAGACTTGGCCGCCATTGTCACCCATGCGATGGATGCCGCCTATGAGCAGATGTCTGCCGAGTTTACGGCGCGCAACAACCGCGCCTTAACCACCTTATTAACCAAACACAAGGTTCAGCTCCGCCATTTCAGCAAGGATATCTTAACCACCTTAGCGAAGATTTCCCAAGAAGTGATTGAAGAAATGATTGAGCGAGACCCCTTTTCCAAACGGGTCTATCAGAGCTACAGCCAGTTCCGCAAAGAATCCATGCAATGGAATCAAATCGGGGAACTCGGTTACGCCCAAGCGCGAGCTTTGGTTTTTTAATCCCATGAAAAGCTTACAGCGCCTTTCTACTCAACTCGACTCCTGCAACCGACAAATCGGAAAAGCGGCAAGCTGGGCGTTGGTTGCCCTGATTTTTGTCACCTTGGTAATCGTCCTCCTCCGCTACCTCTTTAATCTCGGCTGGGTCTGGATCCAAGACCTGGCTATTTATCTACACGGCGCGGTGTTCATGCTGGGGGCGGGTTACGCCTTGCTCTTTGATGAGCATGTGCGCGTTGACATCTTTTATAGTCGGGCCAGCTCTCAAACCAAGGCCAAGATCAACCTCTTCGGCTTTTTCTTTCTCTTAGTCCCCACCTGTTTTTTACTGACTTGGTATGCTGTTGGCTATGTGGCCTCCTCCTGGGCCGTCTTGGAAGGTTCGAGAGAAACCGGCGGACTCGGCGGGGTCTTTTTGTTCAAAAGCCTGATCCTCCTTTTTGCCCTGTTGCTTTTTTTACAGGGGCTGAGCGAGTCCATCAAAGCCTGGCTGCTGCTGCAAAAAAATCAGCATGCATGAATTCTTTCCCCTGTTCATGTTCCTCTTGACCATTGCCATTTTGATGCTCGGCTACCCCGTCGCCTTTTCCCTGTCCGGCTCGGCAATTGCCTTTGCCTTGCTGGGCCAGGGGTTGGGATATTTTGATTGGAGTTTCTTTGGCGCCTTTCCCGAGCGCATCTTTGGGATCATGAACAACCAAACCCTCATCGCCGTACCCTTATTTATCTTCATGGGGGTCATGCTGGAGAAGGCAAAAATTTCAGAAGACCTCCTCGAAACCCTAGGCCTGCTTTTTGGCCGGGTTCGCGGCGGCATTGGGGTTTCGGTCTGCCTTGTCGGGGCTTTGCTCGCCGCCAGCACCGGGATTGTGGGGGCCACGGTCGTCACCATGGGTTTGCTCAGCCTACCGATCATGCTGCGCAATCGCTACGAGCCGAGCTTTGCCACCGGGGTGATCACCGCGGCGGGGACCTTAGGCCAGATCATCCCCCCTTCGATTGTCTTGGTACTTTTAGGCGATGTCATCAGCAGCGCGTACCAACAGGCCCAACTCAACCTAGGCAACTTTGCCCCGGGCTCGATCAGCGTGGGCGACCTCTTTTTGGGGGCCTTGGTTCCCGGCCTGCTCTTGGTATTTTTTTACATCCTCTTTATTTTAATCGCCTCCTATTTCAACCCCCATTTGGCGCCCGCGGTAAACCCTGAAGAAGTCGCTGCCGCTTGGGCAGCGGGGATGGGCAAAAAGGCCTTGTCGGCCCTCTTTCCCCCCTTAATCTTAATCATCGGGGTTTTAGGCAGTATTCTCTGGGGCATTGCCACGCCCACCGAAGCGGCGGGAGTGGGCTCCTTTGGGGCGATTGTTTTAGCGGGGCTCAAGGGCAAATTGAGCGGCGCCGTATTAGAAAGCGTGGCCCATAGGGTAATGAAAATCAACGCCATGGTCTTTTTGATCTTAATCGGCAGTTCCATGTTTTCCTTAGTTTTTCGTGGGCTCGCGGGGGATGAGGTGGCGCATCGCATCTTGGTCAATCTTCCAGGCGGAGTCACCACCGCGTTTTTTGTGGTCATGTTGATTATCTTTATTTTAGGTTTCTTTTTAGACTTTTTTGAAATCACCTTTGTAGTGGTCCCCATTATTGGCCCCATCCTGCTCACCTTAGGGATGGACCCAATCTGGCTGGGGGTCATGATCGCCATGAACCTACAGACAAGCTTCCTAACCCCGCCTTTTGGCTTTGCCCTGTTTTACCTGCGAGGGGTCGCCCCCCCAGAGGTCACAACGGCACAAATCTATAAAGGAACCATCCCCTTTATCGGTTTGCAGGTTTTTACCCTCTTGTTGCTCTACTTCATACCCGAATTGGCCACCGAGCTTCCTCGCCTCGTTTTTAGGTGATCTAGCGGTTCTTCTCTCCTGATTAAAAGCGACCAATTCCCGCTAGAAATCTTGCAGTTTAGCTCCAAACAAGGTAAAGACAAATAAACCCTAATTGTACGCCTTATAGACTATCTCATGAGCACTTCCGCCAAACTCAGCATTTCCGTCTTTTTTACTTTTTTTTTCATCGCCCTTTTTGGTGGCTTGGCCCTGTACAGCCTCCAGGAATTGCAAGCAACGCATGATACCTTTATGCGGGATTTGCGGCAAACCCTCGCGTCGGGTACCGACGAGGCGCCTGCTTTAGCCGCCTTAGCCGAAAAACAAGCCGCCACCTTTATCGCAGACAGTGAAAGTGCCTCATCCTACATCATTTCAGGCCTTTTCCTACTTGCGGTGAGCTTGACGGGAATTTTCTTTTACATCTCCAAACAGCTCTTGACTCCCCTTAAAAACTGCGCGACCAGTCTCGATGACCTGATCGCCGGGCAATGGAGGGGGAAAAACCTAGATCAAGGTACCACAGAAATCCAAGGCATGGGAAAGCGTTTTTACGAATACGCCAACAAGGTCAATGCGATTGTCAATAACCTACGCGAGCAGGCCATACGCCTCGATCTTTCTTCCAAGGTCTTTTCGATCAACGCCAAATGCATCTCCAACAATACCGACCGCATCGAACAAAACAGCCAAAAAAACTTCAACTCCATCACCCAGTCTTCAACCGCCTTAAACGAGATTGCCGCCACCACCAAGGAAATCGGAACCCAGCTTGAGCAAATGGACCAAATGACCCGCAACGCGGAAGAAAAGACGACCGCGGGGAGCCGTAGCGTAGAGCTGGCGATCAACACCATGAGCTCCATTGAAAAAGGCAGCAAGGAGATCAGCCGCATCGTCACCACGATCAGCGAAATCGCCAACCAAACCAACCTGCTCAGTTTAAACGCCGCCATTGAGTCGGCCAAAGCGGGGGAGCAGGGTAAGGGCTTCGCGGTGGTCGCCGAAGAGGTACGCAACCTAGCCCAACGCAGCAACGGCGCGGCGAGTGAGATTTATCAACTCATCGACGCGAGCCAAAAAGAAGTGGCCCAGGGGGCCAAGGTCGTTAATCAAGTGGGCGAGGACTTAACCGAAATCGTCAATCAAGTCCGAGAAATCTCCCACCAGATGACCACCTTGAATCAGAGCATGGAACAGCAAGAAATGGGCATTGATGAAATCGCCCTGATGACCCACGCGATCAGTGAATCCTCCGAAACCAACTTAGCCTATGTCGCCGAGTTGCAGCATGTGGTTTCCGCCAGTCTATCCGGCACCCGCACCCTCGACAACGCGGCCCAATACCTGGACGAAATTATCGATCGTTTATCCATTACTCCACTCAAGGCCTTTACAGAACTCATCCAATGGGGCCCCGAATTCAGCGTAGGGATACAAGAAATCGACTACCAGCACAAGGTGCTCGTACGCCTGATCAATGTCATTCATCAGGCCGATCAGGAAGGCAAAAAAATCACCGATTTTGAAGACCTTTTAGAAACCCTAGTCAATTACACCATCGCTCACTTCAACTATGAAGAAGACTTAATGGAAAAGGTGGGATACGCAAACATCGGCCCCCACAAAGCCATTCACAAAGAGTTTCTCAAAGGAGTGGGCGAATTTTTAGCCGACTTCCGCGCAGGAAGAACCTCGGTGGAACAACTCATGGAAATTTTAAAAAAATGGTTGGTCAACCACATCCAAAAAACAGATACAGAATACACAGAACCGGCGCACCAGGCAGGAATTCGCTAATGTTGCCCCTTCGTGCCCTTTGGCTCGCGTGCCTTGCTTTATTCCTCCCCCTAAACCTCATTGCCGGCAACCTGATTGTTCAGGTTGACCAGATGCGAAATGATCAAGGCACTTTAAGGGTCTACCTTTATGATGAAGCGCGCAAGCAGGGGTTTTTAGCTGCCGGATTTCAAGACTTTGCCTGTAAACGCTATACCAAAATCACTCAAGGCCAGGGGCAAGTGGTTTGCGAAAACCTCCCCCCGGGGATTTACGCTCTCACCTTCTTCCACGATGAAAATGATAATTTTGAGGTCGATAGCAATTTTATCGGAATCCCCAAAGAGGGTTATGGCTTTTCCTTAAATTATAAACCGAAGCTGTCCAAACCCAGCTTTAAGCAGGTTCAATTTGAAATAACCGAACAAAACCTAACCCTAGTTCTTCACGCTATTTATTAGGTTTCAGCAGGTTCAGTCCACTTTGTGGCTCAACGCAAATTGAATCAGACCCCTGATTTAGAGGAAAAAAAAATAGACAAACCCGCTATTTTTATTTATACCACAGGTACTGTTTTGCAAAGCAGACCCTCAGTCTACCGTGCAAAATCTTTAGTTCGCTCTAACGAAATTAAAAAAAGGGAATGAGAACATGAAAAAGTTAATGACCGCCCTCCTGCCTACTTTGGCTCTGTTTCTCTTCGTCGCAACTCCGGTTATGGCAGAAGACGGCAAAATTATCTTCACCCGCAAAGGTTGTACGATTTGTCACGGTACGGATGCCCGTACTACCCGTGGCCCAGATTATCCTGTATTGGCAGGCCAACATAAAGACTATCTGGTAGCTCAACTCCATGAGCTTAAGGCAAAAAAGCGGACTAGCGTTCGCTCTAAGGAAATGATTCCCTTTGCCAACAGCTTGACTGAAGAGCAGATGACCGCTGTAGCCGAATACCTTTCTGGCCTTTAAACCCCTCTTGGGTTGAAAACGAGCCTCATAGAGGCTCGTTTTTTTTCAATATTTCCTTTCTTTTCCAAAGCAGGTATTCTTAAAGGGAACCTCAAACGCCCAAAGCATGACTCCACCTGTAGCGCCCATTTTACTCTATGATGGCCATTGCGGCTTTTGCCAAGGCTGGGTGAACTGGCTCTTACCTCGCCTCAAAACAGACCACCTGCGACTGCTGCCCCTGCAAGATCCCCAAGCCGCCCCCTTATTGACTCAGCATCGGTTCCCCACTGATTTTCTCGATTCTTTAGTCTTGATCCAAAGCAACCAAGCCTACACCCAAGGGCAAGCTTTGCGCAAAATCAGTCATTATTTAAGATATTCTTGGCTTTGGGCCTCTATGCTTTACATTTGCCCTCTTTTTTTGCTAAACCCATTTTATCGATTTGTGGCAAATCAACGCAGGGCGCTATCTTGTGAGAACAAAAGACCATGAAGGATTTTTTGCTCACCACCGGAGAGGTAGCGCTTTTGGAAGTGGAAAGGTTTCGCCAAGGGGATTTGAACCAGCAACGGCGTATCGAGGCGCTGCTTTTGCTGGGGCAGGGGGAGTCGGCCATGGAGGCGGCGCGCAAGCTGGGCGTTCCCCCTTGGCAGGTGCAAGCTTGGGTAAGATGTTACCGCGAAGAAGGTTTAATCGAGCTCATGCGCAGGGACTTTCAAACTGCCCCCTGCAATCAGGAAGAGCAGACAACCCTTTTGCAGGAATTGGAACAGTCCCAAAAATCCCTGCAAAAAAACCTATACGATCTTAAGGCCCTTATTCGACAATTAAGAGACTCGCTCCCGTTGAGCGCCCAGGATAGCGACCTTGCCCATTGGCTCGTTCGCTTGGAAAAAACCCAAGAAAACCTCCTTGAGGCCCAAAAGGCGCAACAAGCGCAACTGGCAAGCCTTAAGTCTCATTTATCTCTGCCATAAACCGTCTTTCGGCCCTAAAATGATCGCATTGGTCTTCCAGCATCCTCAGGTTCTCATCCCCTTTCGTAAGGTCTTACAGCCTTACCCGCAAAGGAATTTTTCCCCCTCAGAGGCAGCAATCAAACCCGCGGGGGTACGCATCGGGGTCTTTGAATGCGACCCGGCTTCATCTTGGCATCTCAATCTGGACCCAAGCTGGCATTCGCTCCCCTTGATATTTTTATCCACCGGCCCCCCCTTAAACCCCCAACAACTCCATCAAATCTATGCCCAAGGCGGAATCGCCATCTGGGAACCCAACCAAAACCTAATCGGTTGCTCCAACCTACTCAAAGCTCTTTTCCCCTCCCCCGAAAGCCTTGCGGCAAACATCCTCTTTCGTTCCAGAGAGAAATATCGCCGTATCGTAGACCAAGCCCCCTGCATCATCGTAAAGCTCGATGAGCAAAACCAAATCGAATTTTTAAACCACAACGGCCTCGGTTTGGATGTCAAAGACAGCTTAGGGCAAAACTTTGTTCAACTCATTCCCGAAACGGCAAGACCCGAGGCAACCCAAGCCATTCAAGCAACCAGAAAAGACCGCAGTTCGCACGGCTTTGAGGCGAAACTCCCCTGGTATCAAGCGGGAGAACGAGAGTTCCACTTCGTCACCACCTTGTCAAAGAACATGGAGGGCAAAAAGGGTTTAATCCTGAGCGGGATGGATATCAGCCCCTACCGAGACGAGCTCTTCGAGATGCAAAAACTACTCGAAGACGCCAGAGAATTGATCGAACAACGAGCGGCGGAACTGCAAAAAGCCTATATCGAGCTGCGTCAAGAGGTGAAAGAACGCGAAAGGGCCAATGCGGCTTTACGCTACCAAAAAGAATTGATTCATCAGGTTTTAGATGCTTTGCCCCTGGGGGTATACCTCAAAGACCCCCAAGGCCGTTATCAGCTCCTCAACCAAGAGGCGCCCCGTATTTTTGGCCTCACCCTAAAACAAATGCAGGATAAAACGGTCTACGACCTCTTTCCCCAAGCAACGGCCGATGAGTTCACCCAAGAAGACCGATGGGTCAAACAAGAAGGAAAGCTCTATACCAAAGAGGAGGTGATCCCCCAGGGGCAAGAACAGAGAAAGTACATCTACGGGCGCGTCCCTCTCGCCTTGGGCGCGGACAAAAATAGCCATATCCTAGGTTTTCGGCTCGATGTCACCGAGCAGAAAAAAATGGAACAGCAGCTTTTTCAAAATCAAAAACTTAAATCCCTCGGCGCGCTTAGTGGAGCCATTGCCCATGATTTCAACAATCTTCTCTTTGCTATCCTGCTCAATATTCACCTAGCGCAAAAATTCTATCAGCCGGAAAAAAACAAAACCGATTACTTAAAGCGCGCCGAAACCGCAGGGTTGAGAGCCAAGGATTTGATTTTGCAAGTGCTCAGCTTTAGTCACCAAAGCCACCGCCAGTGCAAGGCCACCCCCATCGTCCCCCTGTTGATCGAAAGTTTACATTTAATAGAAGAAGGGCTCCCCGCAGAGGTCACCCTGCAAGTCGATTTTCAGGGCCATGATTTTTTAGCCTCGGCCGAGCCCACCGAAGTCCACCAAGTTTTACTCAATTTAACCCAAAACTCACTTTACGCCATGCGCAAAAAAGGCGGAACCCTGCGTCTAGCGACTCATATCGTGCCCGCCAAGGATATTCTAGAGTTACCCACAGAGCGTCGACAGGAAAATTTTTTACGCTTAGTCATTGAAGATCAAGGCGAGGGCATGACCGAAGAGATCAAACAACAAATATTCGAACCCTTTTTCACCACCAAACCCAAAGGAAGCGGCGCGGGAATGGGCCTCAGCGTTGTTCACGGCATCATGAGCGAGTTGAGGGGGGTGATTCACTGTACCACCCAACCGGATCAGGGTTGCCGGTTTGAATTATTTTTCCCCCAAAGCAGACCTGAGATTTCCACCCTAAAGCAACAACCTGAGGACCCAAAAAAAGAACCCCAGGAAAACAAAAAAACTCTCAACAACATAAAAATATTACTTGTTGAAGACCAAGAATTGATTCGAAATGCCCTCTATGAACACCTAGAACAAAAAGGGGCTGAAGTCGCCAGCGCGAGTAACGCGACAGACGCCTTAGAAACCTGGAACAAATCCGGCCCCATGCACCTCTTAGTGACGGATTTGGGGCTGCCGGGCAAGAGAGGCGATCAATTGGCTCTCGAGTTCCTCAAAAAATATCCACTTTTACCTGTAATCATCCTTACGGGGTATCCAGAAAAAATAGATCATAATTTTTATAAAAGTCAACAATGCAAAGTTCTCCTCAAACCCGTAGCCCTCGACAAGCTGCTCGAAGCAATCCATCAATTCACAACCCAAGTCCCGAGCAAATGAAACGAATTCTTTTAGTGGAAGATGAAGAAATGGTCGCCCAGGCTCTGGCGGAACTCTTATCTGATGAAGGCTATCTGGTGGATCAAGCGGCCAATGGGGTCGTGGCCCTGCAAAACTTTCAAAAAAACACCTATGATCTCTTGATTATTGACCTGTTTATGCCTGAAAAAGATGGCATCGCCACCATCATGGAGGTGCAAAAACTCAATGCTCAGGTCAAGGTCATCGCGATCAGCGGGGGGGGGACCCTCTTGAAGAATTTCGACTACCTGGAATACGCCCACGCTCTAGGGGCTATCGCCTGTTTCCGTAAACCCGTTGATGCCAATATCTTGTTAAAAACCGTTGCCGAGTACATTTAAAAGGGCCTGCTGTGGATCGAGAAAAAGTTATGCTCAAAATCAGGTTACCTCCTTTTGGCGGACTCCTGATGTTCTCTAGCGGCCCCCAACAACAAGCACCGTAAATGAGGAGCTTAAAACCACCTCCATCATCCATTCAAGCCCATCGCGCCGAATCATCGAGACAAGCGATATCACCTCCGCGCCACCCGATGAAGGTTGCCTCTATCTAGTTATTGCGCTGGGCCTGCGCTTGAGGAAGCTCATGGGTTGAAGGCTATCGGCTAAACTCCCCGCAGCAAAAAAAGGGGATCAATCGAGAGACGACGCGAGGCAAAGTACCTTCAAATGCATTGAGGCTTTTATAATCGTCATCGACCATCTTCAACTTTAGGGTACAAATCCCCAAAGGGATATGAGATACTTATAGTGATTTAAGGTGTTCACAAAAGGGTCGCGAGCTCAAATCAGGCCAAACCTCATTAGTCATTCTTTATTATTTCAGCCTAAAAAAGCAGTATGAAAAATCTAAGCGTCAAACAAAAACTTTACCTAGGCTTTGCCTCAATGGCTTTAACCTTGACTGTCGTCATTCTCTGGAGCATTGGCAGGGTGAGTACAATTTTAGAGCTTTCTCATCAGATTGACAGTTTGCGGGTTCCAACCTCTGACGCCAGTGGAAAAATTTTGACCGGGGTTCACCATGCTCTTTCTGGCCTTCGTGGCTGGATAGTACTGGGCAAGGATACTTTTAAAACTGACCGAAAAAGTGCTTGGGACAAGGAAATCAACCCCTCCATTAGTTTTATGGATAAGGTCTCCGTCAATTGGACAAACCCAAAAAACAAAAAACGCTTAGAGGAGTTGAAATCCCTACTGGTGGAGTTTGCGAAATACCAACAAGAAATTGAGGATATTGCTCAAACCGTAGAAAATACCCCGGCTACAAAAATCCTCTTCGAACAAGCGGCTCCGCATGCCGCGGTTATGATGAAAAACATCACCTTGATGATTGATATTGAAGCAACCTTACCTGCAACAAGAGAAAGAAAAAAATTGCTCGTAATGATGGCGGATGTACGCGGCACCTTAGGGTTAGGTTTGGCTAATATTCGGGCCTATCTGCTTTCAGGAGAGACTACATTTCGAGATCAATTTTTTGTATTGGCAAAAAAGCATGACCGCCAATATCAAAACTTAAGCAAAAATCGAGGACTTCTAAATAGCCGCCAGCGGGCAGCTTTTACTGAATTCCAAAAGGCAAAAAAAGATTTTGCGCCCCTGCCTAACATGATGTTCGACCTTAGGAGCGGTAAAAGTTGGAACCTAGCGAACGAATGGTTAGCCACAAAGGCAGCGCCTGTTGGAGCTAAAATTATTGAGATCTTAGAGGCCATGCATCAAAACCAGCAGGATTTGCTTCACCAAGATGAGTCAGAAATTGATAAGCTTATCGCCTCGTTGCAAATTATGCTTTGGATTTTACTAGCTGTGGGCTTAGTTGTAGCAACCTTTTTTGGTTTAATGATTTCTAAATCCATTACAGTGCCCGTGACTGCCGTTGCGGAGATTCTACCGAAGATGAGTCAAGGTGATATTCGGGGGAGGTTAAAAATCGTCCGAAAAGATGAACTCGGGGCAATGGCCAAGGCCATTGATCTATTTGCGGCTAAGCTTACCGAGTTGATTCAGGGGATCAGAGGGGATAGTGACAAGGTATCAGAATCATCAGATAAACTTCTGAATTCTTTAACAAAAGTAAAGGAAAGCTCTCAAATCATGCAGGGAAAATCTGGCGTGATTGCCGCTGCGTCAGAAGAAGTTTCAGCTAATGTGGATACCGTCGCCTCTGCGGCAGAAGAAACCGCGATGAACCTAAATACGGTGACCGCTGCAACAACAGAAATTGATGTAACCATGAAGGATATGACTACAAATATTGTGGATGTCTCCGATAATTTAAATACCGTAACAAGTACGGTTACTAATATCTCAGAGGATATGATTTCAGCTGCCACCTCAGTGGAAAAAGTGGCCACTGCTGTGAGTGAAATCAGTGAAAACGCGCTAAAAGCGGCTTCCTTAACTGAGTCTTCGAATAAAAATGCCCTCGCCACTTTAAGCGCGATGAAGGAATTGGGTACCGCCTCAGATGAGATTGGGAATGTAGTCAGAATTATTGGTTCTATCGCCAGCCAAACCAATATGTTAGCCTTAAATGCAACCATTGAGTCTGCAAGCGCCGGCGAAGCGGGAAAGGGCTTTGCGGTGGTGGCAGGTGAAGTGAAAACCTTAGCCCAACAGACCTCCGAATCCAATAGTCAAATTGGAGGTCTGGTCAGTAAAATTCAAACTTTAATGGGAACTTCGCTGAACTCGACTCAAAAAGCCGCGGACTCTATTAAAGAAGTGAAAGACATCAACCAAACCACTGCCTCAACTGTGGAAATGCAAAAACTGGTTACCGAAGAAGTCAGTAGTATGTTGCAAAATGTAGTGCAAAAGAGTCAGAACTCCACCAAATCGTTGAAAAAGGCCAATGACATGGTGCAAGAGATTAGAGCGGCCTTTACAGAAGCAGCCAACGCGGTCAGCGAATCTACTAAAAACCTCACCGAGGCCTCCACCGGAATTAAAGAAGTGGCTCGTTCTTCAGCCGAGGTTTCTTCTGCTGTAAGTGAGGTGAATCGCTCCATCCAAGATATTCGAACATCCATTGATCTTGTGGGTACAGAAGTGGCTAGTTCCAGAGAAGACGCACAGAGGGTCGCAAGCATCTCAGATGAGTTAAAAGAGAAAATGAGATTCTTTAAGCTTTAAAAAAATACTGCCCCTGACTAACGGGAGAAACGATGCTGGTACCGGAAGAGGTTTCGGTGATTCTCGGGCTCCAGAAGCGGGGCTGGGGAACCAGGCGAATTGGCAAAGAGCTTGGGATCAGCCGCAACAGGGTGAGGAAATACATAAACACGGGCCAATGGGAGGCTTATGGTAAACCTAAGAGACCCAGTCTTTTAGAGGGCCTGGAGTCTTGGTTGGAAGAGAAGCTGTTGCGGCGGTGGTTCGCCAAGAGCTATCTAAGGAACTTAGGATCAACGCCAGTTTGCGTACGGCGCAACGGGCAACGCAAGCGACGCGCCAACGCTTAAAGGCCGGAGCCAAGGCAACGGTTCGCTTTGAGACGCCACCGGGCAAGCAATTGCAGATCGATTTTGGCGCCCGACGAATAGAGATCGGCGGGGAGGTAAGACGAGTCAGCCTTTTTGTGGCGACCCTGGGCTATTCCCGGCGGATTTTTGTCAAAGCTTTTGATCATGAGCGCCAATCGGCTTGGTTTGAAGGGATGGAAGAAGCGTTCCATTGGTTTGCTGGGATTCCCAAGCAGGTGCTGCTCGATAACGCAGCGGCCTTGGTCAAACATCATAACGCAGAAACCCGAGAGGTCCAGTATAATGACAAGCTTCTGGCCTTCTCCAAACACTGGAGTTTTACCCCCAAGGCTTGTGTGCCTTACCGGCCTAGAACCAAGGGCAAAGACGAAAGAGGGGTCGTTATGTCAAACGCAATGCCCTGGCCGGTCACAAATTTGATACATGGCAAGATTTAGAGGCTCATTTGGATTGGTGGACGCGAGAAGTGTCTGACTGCCGAATTCACGGGACCACCGGTCAGAAGCCAATAGATCGGTTTAAATCCGAATTGGCTTCCCTCAAGCCCCTAGATGGCAAACCCCCGTTCCAGCAAACCAGGGAATTGATCCGCAAGGTCAATCAAGAAGCCTGTATAGAAGTAGACCGCAACAGCTATAGCGTGCCTTGGGCGTTAATTGGTAGTACCTTGTTGGTTCAGGTTTCCGGCCTTGAATTGGTCGTGTCAAAAGGGAACAAAGAGGTTGCCCGTCATCCAGTATCTAAGGGATATAGGGACCGGGTGATTGACTACCGGCACCTGTCAGGGATCGTGGGAGCAGCGGCGATTCAGCTACAGAGGGAGGCCAAAGAAGTCCCTGAAGCGGCACAACCAGACGCAGAACCCAGCCCTTTGCTTCGGCCCCTGTCCTACTATGAGGCTTTCGCTGGAGGTGCCTGGTGAATCTAAATTTAGAACAATTACCGAAGATGTTGACCCGGCTGAAATTGACGGCGATTAGGGATCAGTTGGATAACCTCCTGGATGAGGCCGGTCGCCAAGACTTGAACCTAAGAGAGGCATTGAGCTACCTTTGCGCCGCCAAAGTCACTCGCAAAGACCAGCGGCGGGTTCAAATGGGGATCAACCTCGCCAAGTTTCCTTTCCAACGGAGTTTGGAGGATTTCGATTCAAATCCCTCACTGGACCCCAAACAGGTTCGTGAACTAGCAACCTGCCGATGGGTGGCCAATGGAGACAGTTTGTTGCTGTTAGGACCTCCTGGGGTTGGACAAACACACTTGGCAGTGGCACTGGGCAAAGAAGCGATCTTGGGGGAGGCTACTCAACTCACTTTGTGACGGCGACGAGCTTGATGACCAGTCTAGCTAAGGCTCATCAAGAGGGAAGGCTGGAGGAAAGATTGACACATTACAGCAAACCAAAACTGTTGATTGTAGATGAATTGGGTCATTTACCCTTTGAACGCAATGCCGCTCATCTCTTCTTTCAACCAGTGTCGCGGCGTTACGAGCGGGGCAGTCTATCGTTAACCAGCAAGCGGTCAGTTGGAGAATGGGGCCAAGTCTTCTCAGACCCCGTGGTGGCGACCGCTATCTTGGACCGGCTGCTCCACCACAGTCATGTGATTACCATCAAAAGAGAGAGTTACCGGCTCAAAGAAAAGAGACATTCAGGCTTGTTAAAGCCAACGATAGAAAAGGATTAAATCAATAACTTTGGGTGGGTCACATTTGGTGGCGTAAAGGGGTCAATTTCTGGTGTCGCTTGACAGTCAAATGGTTCCGCTCAAGCCAATCATCCAAGCTTGGAGGTAAAAGAAGAAGCTGGATAGGGTTGTAATCCTTGAAGTTATATCCCATGGGTTTCCTTAAACTAGATGGTTTAAACCATTCTAACTTAAAGCTATAACCTATTCAATTGGTTTATCGGACAGGCTCATAGTAACGATTTAATACCCATCTACAGTATTGCAATCACCTTTGGGGGGTTGACCCTCGCCTGGGCATTTGATTCCAAAGAAACATCAACTTTTTCTGACCTAAAAGGGCGCAGAACGCAAAATTTACATTGATCCCACCGAAGCCAATAAAAAAAGCGAACCCCCAACCATGGATGAAATTAAGGCTATGGTGACCAAAAAGTTGAGCCTGCTTGAACAGCAATGGGAGGAAAAGTTTGCAAATACTCTTCTCCCCAACAAAGAAGGTGAAAAAGGGCAGGGTTTAAGCGCAATGGTGGAGATGGTAAAAATGTCTATCCTAAAAGATCCTTCTTTTGTGGCAAAATCAGTCGCCGAATTTCTAGATTCTCTTGAGTTGGGGCCGATTCATAAAAACAGCCAAAGAATGGCAGGAAGAAAATCCTGATAAAAAGGGGAATATGCGTGATTACGCTAATGTTTCACAATTGGTATGTTTAGCAAATATGGAAAACCTTAACGCTGTTTTTATTGGGGAGGGCTTAGAGCAACAAGAACGATTAACTCGGCTCAACCAACTGGCAATTTCTCAAATGAAGATATTGCTCAATGACAACTTAAGAAAACTCTGGAAAATACAGAGTTTTCTAGCAAGGCAGGAATGCCTTGCCAAATCAAAAAGTGTAACTTATTGATTCGCGTTGAGGTTGTGGATTTCATTCACAATCGAAAAGACTAAAAAACTTGATGCGCCCCAAGGGCCATAATCAGCCTGAAGGGCACGAACCTATCGCTTGAGCAAGCGGTAGGCAAGGAGTTTTTCAGAGGTTCCTCAATGTAAATCAACAGGTTGTAAATTTTGGCTTGGCAAGGCATTTTTGGGCTGCATGGAATTTTTAAATTTTTCAGAGGTTCTTAAAAATCAAGATTTCATCGAAAAAAAACTTGACACCAATTGTACACTTTTCGTATCCTGTTTGAATTGGGGCGCTTAGCTCAGCTGGGAGAGCAACGGCCTTACAAGCCGTGGGTCACAAGTTCGATCCTTGTAGCGCCCACCAATTTTGAGCGGGGTTGTAGTTAAGTTGGTTATAACGCCAGCCTGTCACGCTGGAGGCCGCGGGTTCGAGTCCCGTCAACCCCGCCATTTATTTCAAATAGTTAGCCTGTTTTAGGGCTATCCTGAAATCCCCTCACATTACCTATATCGCATTGGCGTACGGCTTTGCAAGCGCGATAGATTTTAGTTTGCATCATCTATCGATTCAACAAGGTGTGACCCCTTTATTTTTCTCCAAAACTGATCAAAGTTCTTGGTCGCTTAGAATCAAATTCATTTGTTCAATCAAGCCTTGCAGCTGTAGACGCCACTTTTCAGACTTTGATTGATTGGAAAACATGACTCGTTCATTTAGCCCTGTTGTGCTGCTTAAATCTAATTGAGACCTCTGCATAAGCAAGCATAAGGGGGAAAGGTTCTTGAAGCAAAATAATATTACCTAGATTCAGCTCCATCTTCTTGATTTTACCCTCATTTCTGAGTGTTTGTGGCCCTTTGACCAAATTTTAGGCGAGGGGAGGCCTAGGTCACCAACCTTACTGCTTTCTTGAGGTTGAAACAGAAGGCATTTAAGAAGAACTCTAACTCGACTTTATCCCTCCCTATATAATAGCTGGCTCGATCAAAACGGTAGTTGCGTTTTAAGGCGCCGAAGGCGCGCTCCACCTGTGCCCTTAATCCTGATGACATTAGCCTGTAACTTCGCCTCGCCACCCTCCTGCTCAATCTCTTCCACTTCGATGGCCTTCTTTGGTTTACGGCTTGCGTCCACTATGGCCCCCGTTTTTACAATCAGGCCAGACCCCTCCAACTGTGGGTTCAACTTCTTGAATAACTTCTCATAGAGTCCCTTCTTCAATAGACCATTTCTAAATCCGCAAAGGGTTGTTTCGTCAGGTCGATCCCCGCTCATAGGGAGTCCACAAAAACGAATGAAGGAAATCCGATCATAAAGAGCCTCCTCCAATCCAGGGTCGCTTAAAGTATACCAACATTGTAACACAAGGCCTTAAACATGGGCAAAGCAGGATAGGCAGGCTTACCCGTGGCATTGGTTCCCCGCTTGTATCCTTTTTTAAGGAGTTTTTCTATGGGTCGCCAGTCGATGACCTTATCCATGTTGGATAAAAAATTGACCTTAGAAGAATGAGGGATTAAAGAATCGGCAAAATCTGGCGCCGCCGCTTTCTCAGATGACATGGGGAACTCCTGTTTCGGGCTTAACCTATAATATCAAAGGGGATAGATAGAGTCTAGCTGTGCAGAGGTCTC
>JAJRZQ010000012.1 GCA_024275165.1 bacterium
CTTAACAGAGCCAACGAGGCGGGGTCGCCGCCGGCGGCTCCCGATGTGTGCCCGTCTCGCAATTTAAAGCCAATGCCTCCGGCGGCTAAGGGCCGAAGGCCCTTAGAACCCGTCACACCCGCACGGCCCCCGCCTGCCCGCTTTAGCGGGCCGCGATACATAATAATGGCGGGCTCTTAACAGAGCCAACGAGGCGGGGTCGCCGCCGGCGGCTCCCGATGAGTGGCCGCCTCGCAATTTAAAGCCAATGCCTCCGGCGGCTAAGGGCCGAAGGTCCTTAGAACCCGTCATACCCCCAAAGCATTCTCTTTCAAAAGCGGGGCGGCTGTTTAGCGCGAACGCTAGCGTGAGCCGCCCCGTTTGGGTTGCAATCGACGCGTCAATTTAAAAAGATTTATTTTTTTCAGAGCAATTAAAATGCAGAGCGCTCTGCTCTGGAAGAGGGTGGCAAGCCTAAGTTAGACCTTTTTGCCAAAGGCGCGCCACCGGGGTTCACATAGGTCTTTTAGAAAGAACAAAAAACTGTTATTTTAGGATCCAGAGCATTGTTTTTTGTACTCACTGAATCTGGGGTTGCAATGGGAGCAGCGAAAGGAAAAATCAAACTGGATGAGTTGCAGGCCCTGGCCGAGCAAGGTAAGGTGGATACGCTCTTGATGGTGTTCACCGATTTATATGGTCGCTTTTTGGGCAAGCGTTATGATATAGATTTCTTTTTGGAAGAGGCCATTAAAACGGGTTCTCATTGTTGTAATTACCTCTTGACGGTGGATATGGAAATGGAACCTGTCCAGGGGTATGCCTTTTCAAATTGGGAGCAAGGCTATGGCGATTTTCATTTGGTCCCCGATTTTTCCACCCTGCGCCTTGCTAGTTGGCTGGAGGCCACGGCCTTAGTGATCTGCGATGTCCACCAGGGCGACGAACTCCTTCCCCTCGCGCCTCGCAGTATGCTTAAAATCCAGTTGCAACGCTTAAGCGAGCTGGGGCTAACCGCAAAAGGCGCTTCTGAGTTAGAGTATTATCTTTATCAAAACAGTTATCAAGAGGCGGCCGCCCAGCAACACCAGGGGCTTGAGCCTAGTGGTTGGTATCTGGAAGATTATCATATTTTGCAAGGGAGTCGGCAAGAGAAGTATCACGGCGCCGTCCGCAGGCATCTTCGCGATTCGGGGATTCCCGTAGAAAACAGCAAGGGCGAATGGGGCAAGGGTCAGCACGAGCTCAACATCCGCTATGCGGAACTCTTAGAAATGGCGGATCGTCATGTGATCATGAAACAATGCATGAAGGAATTAGCCGAGCAGCAGGGGCACAGCGTTACCTTTATGGCCAAGCCCCATGCCGACCAAGCGGGCTCTAGCTGCCATATCCATTTGAGCCTGTGGCAAGAGGGAAAAAACGCCTTTGCGGGGGATCAGGCTCTAGGCTTACTTCGGGTTTCAAAGCGCTTTAGCTCTTTTTTGGCAGGTTGGATGCGCCATACTCCTGAGATGATGGTTTGTTATGGGCCGACCATCAATTCGTACAAGCGGTTTCAAGCCGGTTCCTGGGCACCGACAAAAATCGCCTGGAGCTACGACAACCGCACTGCCGGGTTTCGGGTCGTGGGCCAAGACCAAAGTTTACGCATCGAATGCCGTATTCCCGGGGCGGACTGCAATCCCTACCTGGCTTTTTCCGCTGCCTTAGCCAGCGGGATAGCCGGTTTGGAACAGGGTCTGCAACCGCCTCCCATGTTCCAAGGAGACCTCTACCAAGCCCAGGGGCAACCCACCTTCCCCTTGACCTTAGCAGCGGCGCAAAACCTCTTTAGCCAAAGCGCCCTGGTTGATTCCGCCTTTGGAGCAGCGGCTAAAAGCCACTTATCCCACTTTTTCGCAACCGAGGTGCGGGCCTTTCAAAACGCCGTTACCGACTGGGAGCGGAATCGATATTATGAGCGAATCTGATGACTCCTCCCCTGATCGGCATTACGACCTATGGCCGCAACGCGGGAGGGGAGTTTCCGTTGCCTGCGGCTTATGTGGACGCCATTCGCGCCGCGGGCGGGGTTCCCCTCCTTTTGCCTGCGGGCGAGACTTGGGTCGGCCCCTTGGCAGAACAGCTCCAGGGCTTGGTCTTAGCGGGCGGGGGCGACCTCGATGTAGAGCTGTATGGTGGCAAGCTTCATCCAACCCTTTACCTGGTTGACCCAGAGCGCGACTTGAGCGAATTGGCTTTGCTGGGTGCCTTTATCCCCACCCAAAAGCCCTTGTTGTGTATTTGTCGGGGGTTCCAGCTCTTAAACCTGTTTTTTAAGGGCACCTTGGTTGAGCATTTGCCTGACGAGGTGGGCGAAAAGGTATTGCACCGACTTCCACCGAGAAGGCCTGTTCCTCACGCAATCCAGGTTAAGGAAACTTCTCGCCTGGCGGCTATGTTAGGGGCGACCCAAATCAATCCCGCCTCCTGGCATCATCAGGGGATTCGTCAATTGGGCGAGGGCCTAGAAGCCGTTGCCTGGGCACCGGATCAAGTGATTGAGGCCCTGGAGGTGAAAAATCATCCCTGGTCAATCGGGGTGCAATGGCATCCGGAACTCACCTTTACCCAAGACCCGGATCAACTCAAACTATTCCAGGCTTTTGTCCAGGCTTGCGTCCCCACCCCATTGGAGGAAGAATGAGATTACAAGACAAGGTTGCCGTGATTACCGGCGCTGCCAGCGGGATCGGTAAAGAAACCGGCCTGCTCTTTGCCAAAGAAGGGGCCAGGGTTCTTTTAGCGGATTTGAACGAAGCGGACGGTTTAGCGGTGAGGCGAACTATCCAACAAGCGGGAGGACAGGCGGAATTCATGCGGGTCGATGTTGCTAGCGCCAAAGATTGTAAGGCCATGATTCAGCGGGCAGAACAGCGTTTTGGCGGGTTGCAGGTGCTGTTCAACAACGCGGGGATCATGGATGCGGAAGATGGCGATGCGGAGTCCACCTCGGAAGAGGTCTTTGACCGCACCTTAAAAATCAATCTCAAGGGTGTTTTTTTGGGTTGTAAATATGGCATTCCCGCGCTTCGCCGTAGCGGCGGCGGTTCCATCATCAACACGGCGTCTTTTGTGGCCCATCTAGGGGCCGCCACCCCGCAGATTGCCTACACGGCCAGCAAGGGGGCGGTTCTTTCTTTGACCAGGGAATTGGCGACCTTGCACGCGAGAGAGGGGATTCGGGTCAATGCGCTTTGCCCCGGCCCCTTGCAGACCGAACTTTTGATGAAATTTTTAGATACCGATGAAAAAAAACAACGCCGCTTGGTGCATGTTCCCCTGGGGCGTTTTGGTCAGGCAAGCGAGATGGCTCAGGCGGCCTTGTACTTGGCGAGCGAGGAATCCTCCTATGTAACCGGGGCCGCTTTCAATGTTGACGGCGGGATCACCGCCGCTTATGTCACCCCGGAGTAAACCGCCGAGTCTAGCCCGGGCTAAAAAGAATGGCCTTGCGGCGGGTGAGGCCTAAAAAACCGTAAAGGGATAAACTGCTTCCCTTCCCGCTTTGTTTATAGCCGGACCAGGGTAAGGCGGGGTCTAAATAGTCACAGCGATTCTGGTAGATGGTTCCCGCTTGCAGGCCTTGCGCCATGCATTCGGCACGGTCTTGATCCTGAGTCCAAATGGAGGCGGTGAGCCCAAATTGGGAATCGTTCATTAGAGCCAGCGCCTCTTCATCATTCGCTACGGCAAGCGTGGGCAGCAAGGGGCCGAAGCTCTCCAGCTGCATTGCTTCGCAGTGGTTTGGCACCTCCGCTAAAAGAGTTGGGGGGAAAAAGTTTTTTCCCAAGTCATGAGGCCGCTTTAAAGGATGGATCAACTTAGCCCCAGCGGCTTTGGCCTGGGCCACCTGAGCGCTGAGGAATTGAGGCGCCTGGGGCGAGGCCATGGGCCCCTGATCGGTTGTCGCTTGCCGAGGATCGCCGAGGCGAATGTGTTGCATCCGCTCTCTGGCTCGGTCTAAAAACTCCGCGTACAAGGAGTGATGAACATAAACCCTCTCTACGGCGCAACAAGATTGCCCCGCGTTGTAGCAAGCGCCCTCGACCAAACGGGGCAGGGTAAAATCCAAGTTTGCGTCCGCGGCCACATAGGCCGGGTCCTTGCCGCCCAATTCCAGTCCCACATCAATAAATCGAGTCGAGGCAGCCTGTAGGATTTCCCGCCCTCCGGCGACCGATCCGGTAAAGACGACCTGTCCAATACGCTCATCTTGAATCAATTTTTGGGTTTGGTGGTGATCTAAGATCAGATTCGAGACCAATCCGGGCAGGGCCGCCCCTAGGGTTTGTGCCAACCGCAGCCCACAAAGGGGAGTTTTAGAGCTGTGCTTGATCATCACGCTATTGCCTGCCAAAAGAGCGGGCACGACGAGGTTCACCGCTGTGAGTAGGGGGTAATTCCAGGCCGGGATGTCCAGTACCACTCCTTGCGGCTCCTGTTCGATACGGCGGTAAATCCCTGGTTTTTTGTCTAAAACCTCTGGAGCTAAAGCCCTTGGCGCTTGCTCGATTAGGCTCTGGGCTCGTTCAAAGAACACTTTGATTTCATTGCGGGATTCTGTCAGAGGCTTGCCCATTTGCGCGGTGATTTCTTCCGCGATTTGTTCTTGCTGGGCTTGAAAAGCGGCCAAGCTTTGGGTGATTTCGGCAATACGCTGTTTTAGGTCGAAGCGCCTCCATTCCTTTTGGGCCGTGAGGTTGGCCTGGAGCTTTGCCTCTACGCTAACGCTATCGTCAAAGGGCAAAGCAACAACGATTTGCCCGTTAAAGGGATTGACAACCTGTAATTCCATAAAACTTCCCTTGGGGGGTGCTGTGATAATTCTATAAGACTAAAGCGGGGCTGACAAGAAAACAATCCCTTGGGCCTTTTTCCTTAGGGGCAAATCCATCCCCGAATTTTGGGTTTTAAGTCGGCAAGCGTGAGGTGAAAAGGGTAGGCTCTTGCTCCTAAGTCAGACCCGCAAAGGACGGATGAAATAAACAATTGCAAAGAAAGCGCAACCTGTGGCAAACTATCTGTACTTCGGTCTCTGCGCTTGCAGAAAAGCCCAACGCTTTACCCCATGAGGCCCCCATTAAACCGCTCTTGCCCCTATATTTGATCTTGATTTTTTGCGCGGGGCTGGGAACGAGTTCGGCCTGGGCCGGCCAGCCGCTCTTGTTTAGTCATGCCAAACATACCCAAGAGTTGGGCCTCGGTTGCGCTGTTTGTCATCTATATTTTACCAGCCAAACCAATGCGGGAGTTCCCTCCAATCCAACCTGCCAAGCCTGCCATTTGATCCCGCTCGGCTCCAGTGAGGAAGAAAAAAAGCTGGTGCGGATGCTGCAAACCGGCCTCCCCATCCAGTGGGAACGGGTCACCCGTTTACCCCGTCATGTGCGTTATTCCCACTCCCGTCATGTTGGTTATGCCCGTATCCCTTGTGTTACTTGTCATGGAGAGATTGAAAAAAGCTCACAACCCATTACCCGTCCCTTGGTTTTTTTGGACATGAATTTTTGTATCCGCTGCCACCGCCAGCCGCAACTGGCCTTGACGCAAACCGCTTTTGCGGGGTTGGAGCAAGCCAATTTTAAACAGGACAAACTGGAGCGTTTACAAAGCTATATCGCCATTCCTTTTCGTCAAAACCAAGAATTGGCCCAACTGTTGAAAGATGAAAATTTCAGTTTGGCAGAACAAAAGCAGGTCACCACCCAGATGACACCGGTTCCGTCCATTTCCACTGATTGCATGAACTGCCACCGTTAACCATGAAACTAAGCCGCCGCAATTTTATGCTCACTACCGCCACCGGCCTGGGGGCTTGGGGGCTCCAGGCCTGCCGGGGCCGCGGTGGGGCGGAGGCGATCAAGGCGGTAGAACAGTGGAAAAACCAACTCAAACAAACCCGCTTTGCCCTTTGCGATGGCTGCGCTGCCCGCTGTGGCTTAAACTGCGAATTCGTGGACGATCGTTTAGTGGGGATTCGTGGCGCGGCCTTGCACCCGGTGAATCAAGGGGCGATCTGCCCCAAAGGGTTGGACCTAAAACACCAGCGACTGGACGAAGATCGCCTTAGGGTGCCCCTGCGGCGGAAGGGGCCCAGGGGTAGCGGGGAATTTGAGGAGGTCTCTTGGGAGTCCGCCCTGACCCAAGTCACTTTGGCGATTCAGTCTTCGCCTCAGGCGACCTCCTTGTTGGGGGGCCAATACCGGGGCAGTACCGATGACTTGTTCCAGACTTTTTTACAAGCCCTGGGCAGCCCCCATTACCTCCGCCTGCGGTGTCTTCAGCCGGAACTTCCAGGGGAGCATCTGCGCCGCATGCAGGGGCTGGATTCCCCGGTGGCCTATGATTTAGCGGGGGCCAAGGTGGTGCTTAGCTTTGGTTGCAATCTTTTTGAAGGGTGGCAATCCCCTCTTTATCAAGCGCGGGTACTCGCAGGGGATACTGATTTAATCCAGATCGACCCCCGCTACAGTCTGACCGCTTCCAAGGCGCGCGTTTGGGCTGCCCCGCATCCGGGTACGGATGGCATTCTAGCCTTGGGCCTAGCCAACATCCTGCTTCGCGAAGGGTTATACGACGCGGGTTTTGCCCACCGCTGGATCAAGGGATTCGAGGCGGATCAGACTGACCGAGGTCCAGTTCAAAAGGGGTTTAAAAACTTAGTGTTGCAGGGTTACGGGCCGGAGCGGGTGGAAGCCCTGACCGGGATACCGGCCCGCCGCCTCTACCAGATCGCTCATCTCTTTGGCGGGGGCGGCCCCTCCGTGGCTCTGGCGGAGCGGGGGCCGGGCTATGGGCAGCGTGACGCTTATTCTAAGATGGCTATCCATAGTCTCAACGCCTTGGTGGGCTCTCCAGGTCGAGTTGGCGGCATGACCCTGCAAGCCAGGCCCCCCCTGACCCCGCTAGGCCCGGCTTTGCGCGCCGACAACGACCCCTTGTCGGCTTTGGAAGCAGGAGAAATCAAAACGCTGCTGCTGTATCGCAGCAACCCCCTTTATAGCTCCGCGGCAAGGACTCGTTGGGCTGCCGCTTTGGATAAACTTGATTTGCTGGTGAGTTTTGCCACCCAAATGGATGAAACGAGCCGTCAGGCGGATTTAATCTTGCCCGACTTACATAGTCTAGAACGCTGGCAGGATGATGTGACCCTGCATCAAGCGGGGGTGAGCCTCTATTCCCTCTCTTCCCCGGTCGTGGAGCCTTGGGGCCGGGGAAGAGCGAGCGAGGAGGTGGTACTGGAATTGGCACGCCGCCTCAACCTGCATAGCTTGGCTTTTCCCGATTATCCCAGCCTGTTGCGTCTTCGCGCCGAGGGATTGTTTCAAGCCCGCCGGGGCCGGATCCCTCAGGCAAGGGAAGATTCGGAGATACAACAACTCTTGATGAAGCAAGGCTATTGGCAGGCTCAATATGATGATTTTGCCTCTTTTTGGACAGCCTTGCAGGCCCAAGGGGTTTGGCTGGACGAGCAAGCGAGCTACCGAGGCCGGGCGCACCTGATGCCTCAAGGGAATTTTGATTTGCGGCCCCTTTTGCAAGAGGCGAAGCAACCCTGGGTGGCGCCTCTGCATCGGGGTGGGCTCTTGCTGGTTAGCTTTAAACCCTTTGCCCTCAGCGGGGGGCGCAACGCCAATCAATCCAGGTTGTTGGAATCCCTTGCCGGCCCCTTTGGCACGGCTTGGGAGGGGCCGATCCTATTGAATCCAACTACGGCCAAGGCCCGTGATTTGAGGACCGGGGACTTAGCGAGGTTGGTCTCTTCCCGGGGCGAGTTGGTGGGTCCCGTTAAACTGACCGAGGCGGTGGGGCCCGCTCTGATTTTTCTCCCCTTTGGCTTAGGACATGAGTTTTTCGGCAAGCGGGGCAGCGGGCGGGGGGTGAACCCCAATCACTTGCTCGCCGACTTTGGCCCCAATCTAGTGGGGCATTCTTATGTAGAACTCTCCAAGGTGGAGGCAGGATGAGCCGCTGGGGGATGGTCATTGACTTAGAAAAGTGCAACGGCTGTGAGGCCTGTGCCGCCGCCTGCCAGGCAGAATGCAACCAGCCCCCCGTGGGGGAGTCGGAAGCCCGCATGGGCCGAAAAATCAGTTGGTTAAAAATAAGTGAGGAGCTAACCGGAAAATTCCCCGACCTGCATCGAAGGATGATTCCCCAACCCTGCATGCAATGTGACGACCCGCCTTGCGTACGGGTTTGCCCCGTCCATGCCACCTACTTGGGGGAGGGGGGAATCGTCGCGCAGATTTATCAGCGTTGCATTGGCTGCCGTTTTTGCATGGCCGCTTGCCCTTATACGGTGAAATATTTTAATTGGTATAACTACGCCGGAGGTTTACCCGCGGCAGAACAAGAGGCCATGAACCCCGAGGTCTCTCCTCGTCCACGGGGAGTGGTGGAAAAATGCACTTTTTGCCATCATCGACTGCTATTGGCAAAGGACCAGGCTAGATTGCAGGGGAATGATCCGGCCAGAGCGGTGTATCATCCCGCCTGCGAAGAGGCTTGCCCGGCGAAGGCGATCTATTTTGGAGACTTGGACGACTCCACCACGGAGGTTGCCCGATTGGCGCAAAGTCACCGGGCCTCCCGTTTAATGGAGGATCTGGGAACCAATCCGAAGGTTTATTATCTAGCCAGAAAGGAGAACCATGGATAGGGATTTTCGTCACGAAGCGGACGCGGTGCTCATGCGCCCTATTTTTGAACGGCCCAAATACTTCTACCCTCTTTTGGGGTTTCTCCTAAGCGTAATCGCTTGGGCAGCTTATTGTTATTATCTCCAATTCAATCTCGGCTTGGGGGTAACGGGCATGAACCAGCCGGTTAGTTGGGGGTTTTATGTGACCAATTTTGTTTTTTTTATCGGTATCAGTCATGCGGGAACCCTGATCTCCGCGATTCTTCGCATGACCCAAGCGGAATGGCGACGCCCCATTACCCGCATTGCCGAGATGATCACCGTTGCGGTGCTGGGCATTGGGGGGATGAATGTTCTTTTGGATCTGGGGCGGATCGACCGGGTTGCCAATGTTTTTATGTATGGCCGCTATCAGTCGCCCCTGCTCTGGGATGCCACCAGCATCACCGCTTATATGACCGCCAGCGCGTTGTACCTCTTCATCCCCTTGATTCCCGATATCGCCATCTTGCGCCAACATGCCACGGGGTGGCGCGGGGGCTTGTACGGGGTGCTTTCTTTGGGGTGGCGGGGAACAGAGCGGCAACAAAAAATCTTAAATCGTTGTATCGGCTTCATGGCCGTGCTGGTGATTCCCATTGCCATTTCCGTGCATACCGTGGTGGCCTTTGTTTTTTCCATGACCCTTCAGCCCATGTGGCACTCCACTATTTTTGGGCCCTATTTTGTGGCAGGGGCGATTTTCAGCGGCTTGGCGGGGTTGATCATCGTCATGGCGGTGCTGCGGTGGGTTTTTCACCTCCAGGATTATCTGCAACCGATTCATTTCAATTATTTGGGGCTCTTGCTGCTGGTGATGAGCCTGTTTTGGTTTTATTTTACCTGCGCGGAATACTTAACCGCCTATTTCGGCAACGAGCCCGGCGAAATGCGGGTATTCTGGTCTAAAATGACGGGAGAGTACGCCGGCTATTTCTGGTTGATGGTGATGTGCAATTTTGTGCTTCCTTTGCCTCTGTTGGTTTGGAGACGATTTCGCCAGGTGACCGGCACGGTAATCGCCAGCCTGTTGATCAGCGTCGGCATGTGGCTGGAGCGCTATATCATCATCGTACCCAGCATGGCCAACCCTCGCGGAGACCTTTTGGAAAAGGGGCATTACACCGCTTCTTATGTGGAATGGAGTCTCATGGCCGGTTGCTTTGCCCTTTTTGTTCTCATTTACCTCTTGTTCAGCCGCCTCTTCCCTTTAGTTTCGATTTGGGAGGCCCGTGAAGGGCGGGAGAAAACCTTAGAGATCGTTGCCGCAAGGGTAGAGCGCTATAAATTGGGTGAGGGGCGTTTAAAGGAGGAGCAATGAACGAGCGGCAAATTCAGTTTTTTCAATATTTATTTGTCCTAAGCTTTACCCTTTTCGACCTCGCGGTATTGAGTTGGATCGGGCGTTTGATCTACATTGCACTGCAACTGAAAGATACGGTCAACGGGAGTTTAGGAATCGCCATTGTGGCGGGTAGCCTGTTTTTGGTTTTGCTGGGGGTGTTCCACTATCTTTTTTGGGGTTTGAAACGAGCAAAGGAGCAAGTTTGAAGGCCCTCTGCTTTTTTTTCATTCTCATTTGGCCTTGGGCCTTGTTGGCCCAAGGCTGGCCGGAACTCCCCCAAAACCCCTTGGAAGGCCAAGCCTTGTTGCGAGAAAAACATTGCCACCAATGTCATGCTATTTTAGGCCAGGGGGGCAGTGGCGGCCCTGATTTGGGGAGGTTGCAGTACAATCGGAGCTTTTTTTCCATGATGGCGAGGCTCTGGAATCATTTCCCAAGGATGCAGGCGAGTTATCGAGCCAAGGGCGTCAACTGGCCGCGCTTGAGTCCTAGGGAGATGAACAAGTTGATTGTCTATCTTTACGCGCTCAATTATTTTGATCAAGAGTCCAACCCTGGCCGAGGGGAGTTGTTGTTTTCGGAAAAAGCCTGCAACCGTTGTCACCGTCTGGGTGGAAAAGGGGGAAGGTTGGGCCCTGCGCTGGATCGCTATCAAAATGATCTGACCCCCGCTTATCTTGTTGCCGATTTGTGGAACCGTTCCCCTGCCAAGTCCCGCGCCTTTGTAAAGATGCGGATCCAACCGCCTCAGTTGGGGGGCAATGATGTAACTGATCTTTTAGCCTATATTCAGGCCAAGGGCTTGAGCGAGCCGGCTCCCTTGCGGAAGGCCGGCCTTCCGAATCCAAAAATGGGGAAGGTGATTTTTCAAAAAAAATGCGCAAATTGCCACCAAAGGGGCCAGAGGGGGATGAATTTGGCCTTCAGCGAGCTGAAGGGGACTCGGTCTTCGATTCTAGGCCGCCTGTGGAACCTTCCTCAGCATCGACCAGGAAAAAGAGCCGCTTACCCCAAACTGCAAGCAGAAGAAATAGACCCTTTGGCGATGTATCTTTATTTTCTTTCCTTTGCCGATCAACCGGGCAGGGCCGAGTTGGGCCAACGCCTTGTCATTGAAAAGGGATGCGTTCAGTGCCACCGCTTTCAAGCCCGACCTCCAGGGAAATTGCCGCAAAACCCCTTGGAATTGCTTTCTCGCATCTGGAATCACGCGCCCCGCATGGCCCGTGCCATGAAGCGGCTCAACCGCCCATGGCCCCGCTTTGAGCCGGAACAAATGCGTGATCTGCTCGCCTATTTGGGCGAGGTCCAAGCCAGCCGCTAGGTTGAAAAGGTCTGCCGGGGCGTTGAATCAAACCTTTCACAACGGTTTTTTGCGGTCTTTTTTTTGAGCTAGGCCCTTTTGTTTTGCCTGTGCGGGATATAGTTTTTATTTCCTTTGGATAGCTTTAGAAGGGAACGCTTTTGGCAGCGGAAAAAAAAGAGCAAAGGCTTTTAAAAACAGTTTTTTTCCCCTAGGATGAAGGTGGACTTTCCCCTATGGTGGATTTGAAGAGGGATATGCTGACACCGCTTTTATTTATCTATGGCCTCGCTTTTTTGCAGCCGCTGTTCCACCCCTTTGATCGCAAGCGGATCGGTTGGCTCTTAGCCTTGTTGCCCTTTTTTCTCACTTTGCATTTTATTGATTATATCGAACCCTTAGCCCAGGGGGAGCGGCCCCTTGAATTTTATTCCTGGGTGCCCAGCATGGGGTTGAACCTTTCTTTTTTTTTAGACCCCTTAAGCCTTCTCTTTGCCTTGTTGATTACGGGGATCGGAACCCTGGTGCTGATCTTTTCTGGAGAATATTTAGGAAACGAACCGGAGCAGACCCGATTTTTCGCGGTGCTGTTGTTGTTCATGGGCTCCATGCTCGGTATGATTTTATCGAATAACCTGATCTTGCTGTTTGTTTTTTGGGAACTCACCAGTTTCGCCTCCTATCTTTTGATCGGCTATTACCACGAGAAACAGGCAGCCCGGGAGGCGGCCTTGCAGGCTTTTGTGATCACTACCTTGGGAGGGCTGGCCTTATTGGTGGCGGTGATTTTGCTCGGTCAAGTGGTGGGCAGCTATGAGCTGAGCGAGGTCTTAAAGCAAAAAGAGCTTTTGCAGGCGAGCCCGAAATACCCGGTTATCTTGACTCTCATGGTTTTGGGGAGCTTTACCAAATCAGCGCAGATTCCCTTTCATTTTTGGTTGCCCAGTGCCATGCAAGCTCCGACCCCGGTGAGCGCCTACCTGCATTCGGCGACCTTGGTCAACGCGGGAGTTTATCTTTTATCCCGCTTTGCTCCCGCTTTGGGCGGCACCGAGCTTTGGTTTTGGTTTTTGGTGACTGCCGGGGGGGGCACTTTGATTTATGGGGCCTGGATGGCGCTTTTCCAACATGATTTAAAACTGATCTTGGCCTATTCCACTTTGAGCGTCTTAGGGGCCCTGTTTTTTTTACTGGGCTTGGGGGGGGACGCCGCTATTGGGGCCATGCTGCTTTTGCTCTTTGCCCATGCTCTTTACAAGGCGGCCTTGTTTCTCGTTGCCGGGGTGATTGATCATCAAATGAAGACCCGCGACTTGACTCGGCTTGCCGGGTTGGCTAAAAAAATGCCCTGGGTCGCTTTTGCCGCTGCCTTGAGCAGTTTGTCTTTTATCGGTTTGCCTCCCTTTTTGGGTTTTTGGGCCAAGGAGGGGGTGTATAGCGCTTTGCTAGGGCGGGAGGGCGGGGTTCCCCTGTTTATCTTCATCATGAGCGCCAATGTATTGCTGGTCGCCTCCGGGTTGCTGGTCGGTTTTTATCCCTTTTGGCATCAATTTAAACAGCACGCGGGACCACGCCACTTAAGGGGCTTGGGCTTTTTGCTCGGCCCTTTGCTGTTGGCTCTTTTTGGGCTGTTTTACGGGGTAGTGGAAAGCGATTTGCCCCAGAAATTGTTCAATCCCGCGGGTTTGGCCATGGGGCAAGCAGGAACCGCGGTTCAAATCGGGCATTGGCAGGGGGGGACGGAATTGTTTTTCAGTGCCCTCACGCTGCTTTTAGGGGGATGCGTTTTTGTTTGGCGGGTCAACTACCTCTCTTTTAGGCCCCACCTGGGCCCCTTGGCGGCCTTGACCCCTCAGAGGTTGTATTTTACGGGCTTTCAATATTTAAAACGCTTTGCCCTGTGGCTTACAGAGCATATTCAAAACGGTTACTTGCGTTTTTATCTCTTTGTGTTTTTTCTCGCGCTGCTGCTTTTAGAGGGCTGGGCTTGGCTGCGCCTTTCTGGGGATATCCAACTTGATTTATCGGGTATCAGGGGCTGGGATTGGGCCATTGCCTTTCTCATTGCCAGCGCCAGCCTAGCCACCTTGTTTGTGCGCCGTTTTTTGTTTGCCATCTTGTCGCTTTCTGTCGTGGGGGTGGGGGTGATTTTTCTTTTTGCCTTAAACGGGGCTCCGGATTTAGCTTGTACGCAAATCTTGGTCGAGGCGCAGCTTTTGGTGCTGCTGGTTTTGCTGCTTTCTAAGTTGCCGCGATATTCTAAGGTTTCCAGCTTTTGGGTGCATTTGAGAGACGGGATTCTTTCTGCCGCCTTTGGTGGTTTGATCACCTTGATCTTGCTCCAAGCGAAGAGGGAACAACATTTTAGCAGTATCTCCGGATATTTTAAGGCCCATGCCTTAGACCTCGGTAAGGGGGCGAATATGGTCAATGTCATTTTGGTGGATTTTCGGGGACTGGATACCTTGGGCGAGATCACGGTACTCACGGTGGCGGGGATTGGGGTTTTTAGCCTGCTTAAATTAAAAATCAAATGAACAACGGCAAACTCTTAGCCTTAACGGCAAAATACTTTCTTCCTCTGTTGCTCTTTTTTTCCCTCGTTGTATTTTTTCGAGGGCATGATCAACCGGGGGGCGGCTTTATCGGGGGCTTGATTGGGGCGGTGGCCTGTACCCTGTTTTTGTTTGGTTACGGTAGCGACAAGGCGAAGTCGCTACTCCCTTTTGATCCCCGTAGCTTAATTGGGCTGGGGCTGTTGCTCTCCTTAGGCTCGGCCCTGTGGGGGAGCTATCATAACCAGGGTTTTTTTAAGTCCTTTTGGTACGAGGTGGCCCTACCCGGGTTGGAACCCTTTAGCGTGGGAACCCCGCAATTTTTTGATCTCGGGGTGTACCTGGTCGTCTTGGGCAGCTTGATGATTATTCTTTTATCCATGTGGGAGGAGTAATGGAAGACCTATTGGCGATTTTAATCGGTCTGCTCTATGCTGCCGGGGTTTACCAGATGTTGCGTCGAAGCATCGTGAAGCTCATTTTAGGTTTATTGTTTCTTTCCCACGCCACCAATCTTTTGCTTTTTTATTCCGGCGGCCTGCGGGGGCTCGCCCCGCTCGTAACCGAGGCCGGCAGCGTGATGGACCCTCTGCCCCAGGCCTTTATCTTAACCGCTATTGTGATCAATTTTGGAATCATCGCTTTTTTTGTTATTCTTCTTTTTCGCGCCTACCAGATCAACCGGGCAGAAGACTTAGACGAACTCCACAGGACAGAGTGATGAAAGAAGGAATTTTATTTCCCTTGATCTTACCTCTTTTGATGGCGACTCTTTCTCTCTTGCCTCGCCGTTGGCGATTTGATCGGGAGTTGATGGCTCTTTTGGGAAATTTGGCCCACCTGGTTTTTTCCCTGCTGTTGTTTTTTCAAATTCGCGCTCATGGGGTGCAAACGCTGCAAATAGGGGCTTGGCCCGCCCCTTTTGGGATTACTTTGGTTGCCGACCTTTTGAGCGCCAGCATGCTGATTATCACCGGGTTGGTGGGGTTTTTAATTACCCTGTACAGTTTGGGAAGCCTGGACTCTCTACGCCAGTCCTTTGGTTATTTTCCCCTCTTGCATGTGGTGGTTTTTGGTTGTTCCGGTGTTTTTGTAGCCGGGGATTTGTTCAATCTTTTTGTCTGGTTCGAGGTCATTTTAATTGCTTCTTTCGTTTTGTTGACTTTGGGCGGGGAACGGGAGCAGATTATCGCCGGAGTCAAATATGTGACCCTCAACGGGGTGGCCTCCACCTTTTTTTTGACCGGGATTGGGCTGCTTTACCTACAGATGGGGACTTTAAACCTGGCGGACCTTTTTGGTAAATTGGCTCAAGTTCCCGCTGGGGGGGTGTTATCACTTACATTGTTGTTTTTATTAATTACTTTTTTAATTAAGGCCGGTTCCTTTCCCTTTTTCTTCTGGTTGCCGGCCTCCTACCCTACCCCACCAATTGCCGTTTCCGCCTTGTTTGCCGCGCTCTTGACCAAGGTGGGGGTCTATGTCTTGCTGCGCTTCTTTAGCTTGGTTTTGCTCCCCTCGGGGGTGGTCTTTTCGGGGTTGCTCTCTTGGGCGGCGGGGTTGACCATGGTCTTAGGGGTTTTGGGGGCCTGGTCGCAGATGGATATTCGGCGTATCCTTTCTTTTCATATTATCAGCCAAATCGGTTATATGTTGATGGGGATTAGTTTTTTGAGTCCCTTGGCCCTCAGCGGAGCGATTTATTTTATGTTTCATAATATTACGGCAAAGACCAATCTTTTTTTGCTGGGCGGGGTCATTGCCCTCTTGGGGGGGAGCTATCGGCTGGAACAATTGGGTGGGCTCTTTCGCTCCTTTGGGCTTTTGGGAACCCTGTTTCTTTTCGCGGCCTTGTCCTTAGCGGGAATACCGCCCTTGGCGGGTTTTTTGGTAAGTTCACCTTGATTCGCGCCGGTTTGGGGCAGGGGGAGTGGCTTTTGGTGGGGGTCTCGATTGCGGTGAGTCTCTTTACCCTTCTTTCCATGCTGAAGATTTGGCATTACGCTTTTCTGCAAGCGCATCCCAATCCAAAGCGAGATTTACAGCAGGTCTGGATGGATTTAGGTCAAAAACGCATTTATCTTTTGTTGCCCATTCTCTGCTTGGCAGGGTTGAACCTCTCCATGGGGCTGTTTGCCGAATTTTTCTTAAATTTGACCGGGCAATTTGCCGAGGAATTGATCCATCCCACCGCCTATATTGAAGCGGTACAACGAGGAGGTCTATGATCCACTTTGTGCTGACCCTACCCCGCCGCTGTATTCTGCTCTTGCGCTTTATGGTAATCTATACCCTGATGAAATCCAAGGCGAACCTACAGGTTTCAGGCGATATTTTGCGTTTACGGCCCCAGATACGGCCTGGGGTGATTGCCTACCCCCTCGCCTTGCGGGGGGACTTTGCGATTTTTTTGCTCTCCGCCTTGCTGACCATGATTCCCGCGACCTTGAGCGTGGACCTCTCCGAGGATCGCAAAATTTTATATATCCACGGGTTGTATACAGAGGACCGAGATGCGTTTATTCAAGAGGTGCGTCGAGATTTAGAAACCCCCATTGCCGAGTTTTGCCGATTAACCTGAGCGAAATCTTGTTAATCGCGAGCTTTTGGCTGATCTTTATGTCCATCTTGGCCAGCCTAGTCCATCTTTATCAAGGGCCTTTGATCCTGGATCGAGTCAATGCCTTAAACCTCTTGGGAAACCTCTCGGTGGCTTTGTTGATCGTACTGGCCTATTATTTTAAGGATGAACTGCTTTTAGAGGCGGCCTTGCTGTTTAATTTGGTGAGTTTCATCGCGATTGTGGCCATGACCGATTATCTGTTAAAGAGGATGAAGCCATGAATGAGCTGATTTTTGCCGGATTTTGTTTTTTGGGTAGTCTATTTTGTCTGATCTCCACCTTGGGGCTTTTTCGCTTTCCTGATCTTTACAGTCGCCTGCACGCGGCAGGGATTACTCCTTCTTTGGGTTTGCTCTTTTTGTTGCTTGCCGGGTTCGGCTTTTTTCCCCTACTTTGGATGGCCGGTTATTTGGTTTTGATGATTACCGTTAATTTTCTCACCAGTCCCTTAACCGCGCATCTAATCGCCCGAACCGCTTATTTGGCGGGGATCCCTTTAGGGAAAAAGGCCGTGCGGGATGAAGGGCGGTCAAAGCGGAGTTCGCTCTAGCCTTGCTGGATTTTTGGGTTTGGGTTAGCTTAGGGAACCTCTGGAAAAAGTCTTTTCGCAACCCTTGGAGAAAAAATGAAATATTCGCTTCCCAAAGTAACCCTTGCCTTGAGCGGGTTTTTACTCTTGCTCAGTCCCTCTTTATTTGCCGCTAGCCCAGCGCCAAAGGGGGTTGAGCTTTATCTGATTTCCCCCCAGGAAGGCGCTCAGCTTAAAAGTCCGGTGCGGGTTCGTTTTGGTTTAAAAGGCATGGGAGTTGCCCCGGCGGGGGTAAGGAAAAAAAATACGGGGCACCATCACCTTTTGGTTGATGTCCAAGGCCTACCTGCCTTAAACCAAGCCATTGCGAAGGACGCGCGTCACCTGCACTTTGGGGGGGGCCAGACCGAGGTCAGCCTGAAGTTAAAACCGGGCCAGCATAGTCTGCGATTGATTCTGGGCGATCATGCTCACATTCCCCATAACCCGCCTGTTATCTCTCAAGAAGTCAATTTTACGGTGCGCTAGTGGTCTGTTGCTGGATTCATTGGCGCGGGGGTGATTTTTTGATTTACCCTCGCTCACCGCGAATATAGGCTTCTGTGATTTGATTTTTTGGCTGGTTGAAGATTTCTGCGCTGGGGCCGTATTCGATCAGCTTTCCGGTTTGCTCGGCAAACCAAAACAGGGCGGTATAATCGGCGATTCGTCTTGCCTGGGCTAAGTTGTGGGTGACGATCAAGAGGCTGCATTTTTCTTTGAGTTGTTGGATTAATTCCTCCACGGTCGCGCTGGAAAGGGGGTCGAGCGCGCTACAGGGCTCATCCATCAATAAAAGCTCGGGTTCTAAAACCAGGGCGCGGGCAATGCACAATCTTTGTTGCTGGCCACCAGAAAGCAAGAGGGCCGAGTGGCGCAAGCGGTCTTTTACCTCCTTCCAAAGCCCTACCGCCTCTAAGGTCGTTTGGATGATTTCTTCGATTTCCGCTTTGTTTTTTGTCCGGTGTTCTTTAAGCGGCAATTCTAGGTTTTTTTTGATGGAAAGGGGGAAGGGGTTGGGCCGTTGGAAGATCATGCCGATCTTGCGCCGCAAGGCAACGACATTGACCTTTTTTTGGGCAATGTCTTCTGCGTTGAAGCGAATTTGCCCCGACATTTTAGCCAAAGGAACCAAGTCCACCAAACGGTTTAGGCACATCAAAAAGCTTGTTTTCCCACAGCCTGAAGGGCCGATCAGGCTCGTGATTTGATCTCGATAAATGGGGAGGGAGACCTCGGCAAAAGCAGGTTTGCGGTTATAGTGCAACGATAGATTTTCCACCTGAATAATTGTGGAACTTAAGTCCAAAGCCTCAATTGTGGTTGGAATATTCATTTTAGGTCACTCCTCGCCTGAGATAGCGTAAACCGATGTGAGAGGCGGTTTGATTGATCAATAATACCAAAATAAGCAATACCAACGCGGAGGTATAGGCATGAGCCTCTCCCCCCGCGATATTCATGGAAAGATCATAAATATGGATGGAGAGCACACGACCCGAATCCAACCAAGACTCAGGGTATCGATCCACATAACCGCTGGTAAAAATCAAGGCCGCTGTTTCGGCAACGGCTCGGCCAACCCCCAGCACGAAGCCCGCGATCAAGCCCGGCACGGCAATGGGTAAAAGAATATAAAAGAGGGTGGATAGCCGAGATAACCCCAAGGCGCTGGCTCCGAGTTTTTGGGCGATGGGGACGGCTCTAAACCCCTCTTCGGTGCTGCGGATCAAAATGGGTAAGACCATGCAGGCCAAGGTGAGCCCGCCCGAAAGAATCGAGAAGCCGAGCCCTAAGATATTACAAAAAAAGGCATTGCCGAAAAGACCAAACACAATGGAGGGAACCCCGGCCAAAACATCCAAACTGCGGCGAATCATGCCCCCCCACCAGGAATCGGTTGCGGTGATTTCAGAGAGTAAAATAGCGGTGCCCAACCCAATGGGAAAGGAGACCGCCATGCAAATCGCAAGTACCAATCCGGTGGAAACGAGAATGGGGGCAATGCCGCCTTCTCTCCCGGCATTTGTCGGGGTGTGGGTTAAAAAATCGTAACTTAACCCGGCCCATCCGTTGAAAACAATATCGGATATCAACCACATCGACCAAGCAGTCACAAAAATTGCCCCCAACCAAATCACCCCCGTGCTCCCTTGGCGTAAAACAAAGTCGAAGACTCCCCCAAAGCCTTTGGGGGGCGAGCTTAAATCCTGTTTAAGCATAGACGCTCCCTTTGCCCGCGCGGTGGGCTAAGGAGACTAAAGCAAAGATAATCACCATTAAGAGCAATCCGCTGACAAAAAGAGCGGAACGATGATTCCCCATGGCGTAGGCCATTTCCAAGGCGATGTTCGCAGTCAGCGTGCGCACGGGAGAAAACAAACTATCGGGGATTTGCGCAATATTCCCGCAGATCATCAAAATAGCCATGGTTTCACCAATGGCCCGCCCCGCGGCCAAAATGACGCTGGTCAAGAGTCCCGACTTGGAAGCGGGTAGGATGATTTGTGTCAGCAAGGTAAAACGAGAAAGACTCAATCCCGCCGCGCCTTGGAAATACTCTTTGGGGAGGTTGGCAAAGGTGGCGTCCGCGATGAGGGAAACCGTGGGGAGGATCATCAAGGCCAGCACGATGATTCCCGCCAGCAAGCTCGTCCCAGGGGGGTTAACTTTTTGGATTAAGGGGACTAAAGTCACCAACCCCCAAAACCCGTAGACTACCGAGGGAATTCCACTCAATAGCTCGATTAGACTTTGATAAAAAACCGCGATTACCTTAGGGGCGTAAAATCTGCAAAAAATTGCCGATACAATGCCTAAGGGCGCGGCGAGCAAAATAGCCCCCAGCATGATCAATAGGCTCCCCACCAGCATGGGGGTTAAATTGAACAGCGCTTCTGAAGGGTGCCAAGAGGAATCAAGGAAAAATTTGGATATCCCGATGTCCCATAAAACCGGTAAGGAGTTATAAACCAAAAAAAATAAAATCAACCCCAGGATTAAACTGGCGAGGAGGGAAAAACACCACAGGATTCCCGTTAGAAAACGATCATGGGTTGATGGGGACAAAATATTGCCGTTGGATAAGATCATGCACTTTGTTGGAAAGGGAATAGTCAATAAACTCTTTTGCCAAGCCCCGCGGCACTACTTTTGTTACGAGGTTTAAGGGCCGTGACAAAGGGAAGGTTCCATTTGCCACATTTTTAATGGAGGCGGGGACCCCTTTCATGGGAAGCAGCTTGATGGGGATGTTGTGGGTCGCGCTATATTCAGCGCTGCCAATGGAAACATAACCAATGGCATTGGGGTTGCCGGCCACGGTTTTAATCCCCTGCTCATTATCCCCAATAATTACATGTGGCTTGATTTGACTATTTTTTAAGCCAAAATATTTCAAGAAAAGCTCTAAAGTAGAATGTCCTTCGGCTTTATTGATCACCGTGATGGGTCGATTGTTTCCCCCCACGGTTTTCCAGTTTTTGATTTTTCCTTGGTAGATGGCGATGATCTGCTGGTTGGAAAGTTTTTTTATGGGGTTGGATTGGTGCACAATGATGGCCACCCCGTCTTTAGCCAGGGTAAAGGAAAGCAAGTCTTGCTCATTCGGTTTCAAGGCTCGAGAAACCGTGCCGATATCCGCCAAGCCTCGCCTCGCGTCGGCAACACCCCGCGACGACCCCCCGGTTTGCACATCGACCCGTACCCTAGGGTGCAAGGACTCAAAGCGTTTGCCGATTTCAGCGGCCAAGGGGGCAATGGTACTTGAACCGGTTAAGACAAGTTTGCCTTTCAACTCAGCCGCAAAAGAGGTTGCGGGGAGGAAGAATACAAAGAGGAGAGCGATTGTTAAGTTCAAGTAGCGTTTTGAGTTTTTCATGAGGACTTTAGTTGAATGAAAGAATACAACAGCCTAAGTTAACCCCTTTTTTTGAGGTAGAGGTTTTCGCCTCTGGCGCGATGCTGTACAAAACGGATTTCCCGTCTCGTTTTGAGGTGACCAATCCGGCCTCTCTCAATATCTTCAAATGGTGAGAAAGTAGACTTTGTTCGATTTGTAACTCGGCGCCAAAATCGGATACATGTTTGGATTGTTCCATCAACTGCTCTAAAATAGCGAGTCGTGTTTTATCAGCGAGAATTTTAAGCAAGCTGGAGCAGGATTTTTTTTGTCGCATTTTTACTTTGCACCCTTGGGGTTACTTTATGAATTATTGTTCATATCAAAATACATTCATGTCAATATAAATTTTTTCCTTGGCAAAAAAAGCCATCTCTCTGCGGGACTTTTTATGTTGCGTGAACTTTTTTGAGGAGGAGGAAAGGTAAAGAGATCAAACTAAGCCGTAAAGGCCGGTCAAGCTGTCCGGTTCAAGCCGGTGAAGTTTTCTGGGCTTTGAAATAGGCTCAAAGGGGGTAAAGCTTCGCAGGAGTCAAAATTATTTGGGGGCTGGGGCAGGCTATTGCGGACGCAATTGCGCTTTGGATCATCTTAAGGAACCTCTGAAAAACTCCTTGCCTACCGCTTGAACAAGCGGTAGGTTTGTGCCCTTCGGGCTGATTATAGCCCTTGGGGCGCGTCGAGTTTTTCAGTCTTTTCGGTTGTGAATGAAATCCACAATCCCAACGCGAATCAATAAGTCGCGCTTTTTGATTTGGCAAGGCATCCCTGCCTTGCTGGGAAACTCCGCGTTTTTCAGAGGTTTTTTAAGCAACTTGCTTTGGTTATTTCATTTCCAGCATTTCAGCGACTTGAAGGGTGCCGACTTCCACATAGGGGCAGCTTTTTGCGATTTCCAAAGCAGCCTCAATGTCACCAGCCCGCACTACGGAAAATCCATTCAACTGCCCCCCTTCAGTTACGGCGTCCGCGCTTACGGTTTTGGATTTCATCAAGGGAGTTCCGGGGTTAATGGCCGCTTCCCCAAGGTTTTCAACCCAAGTTTGCCATTTTTCCCTATGTTTTTTTTCGTCCTCCGAGGACTCAAATTTTTGTCCCTCGTAGTAGGCTATGATATAGTTTGGCATTGATTTGCTCCTTTTTGGGTTTAAGCTTGCTGATTTTCATAACTTTACGGTTGTCAGTATTTCATACTCCGCAACGAATGGGTAGCCTAAGGTTGGTGAAGGGAAGGAGAAAGCGGATGAGTTTTGGTGTCTGCTTGGAAGAGTATGGAAAAGTCGCAGGCATGAAATTGAAGGAACCTCTGAAAAATTCCATGGAGGGGTTTTTTCAAAGGTTCCTAACCAATTATTCCCACTCGATGGTCCCCGGGGGTTTGGAGGTGATGTCGTACACCACGCGGTTGACCTTTTTTACCTCGTTGATCACTCGGTTGGAGATGATCGCCAATAGGTCGTAGGGGAGGCGGGTCCAATCGGCGGTCATGGCGTCGGTGGAATCGACCGAGCGGATGGCTAAGGTCCACTCGTAGGTGCGGGCGTCCCCCATGACCCCGACGGTTTTGACCGGCAAAAGCACCGCGAAGCTCTGCCAGATTTCCCGGTAGAGCCCCGCTTTTTTGATCTCTTCTAAAACAATGGCATCGGCTTGCTGCAAGGTGTCGATGCGTTCGCCGGTAATTTCGCCAAGGATGCGCACGGCAAGGCCCGGGCCGGGGAAGGGTTGGCGGAAGACAAAATCATCGGCAAGACCTAAGGTCTGCCCCAGGCGGCGAACCTCGTCTTTAAAGAGTTCGCGTAAGGGCTCAATGAGCTTGAACCGCATTCCCTCAGGCAGCCCCCCGACATTGTGATGGCTTTTGATCACCGCCGCGGGGCCCTTAAAGGAAACCGACTCAATGACATCGGGGTATAGCGTGCCCTGCGCCAAGAAGTCCACCCCCTGTAACTTGGCGGCTTCTTGGGAAAAGATTTCAATGAATTCGTGGCCGATGATCTTTCTTTTTTGTTCCGGGTCACTTACCTTTTTAAGCTTGTTTAAAAAATGCTCTCTCGCGTCTACATGGACGAGGTTGATATGGTAATGTTTTTTAAAGAGGGTCACCACCTTTTCAGCCTCGTTTTTACGCAAAAGCCCGTTATCCACAAAAACGCAGACGAGTTGATCCCCGATGATCTCATGCAGCATCACCGCCACTACCGAACTATCCACCCCGCCAGACAAAGCGCATAAGACCTTAGAACCTCCCACTTGGGCCTGGATCTCTTTTGTTTTTACATCAATGAAATGCTCCATGCTCCAGTCGGCAGAGGCATGGCAGATCTCAAAAAGAAAGTTTTTGAGCATCTTTGCGCCGTGCAGGCTGTGGGTTACCTCAGGGTGAAATTGAATGCCGTAGAATTGTTTTTTTTCATGGGCAATAGCGGCAAAAGGGGCGTTGGGGCTGTTGGCTAAGATTTGAAAGCCTTCGGGGATTTCGATAACCCGGTCGCCATGGCTCATCCAAACGGTTTGCTTCTCAGATTGGGGGAGGCCCGTAAAGAGCGGGCTTGTCTGTTGAATATAAAGGTCAGTGGGCCCGTACTCGGAATGTTTGGAAGCCTCGACCCGGCCCCCTAAAGCCTGGCACATGAGCTGCTGCCCGTAGCAAATCCCTAATATAGGGATTCCCCAGTTGAAAATCGCCGGGTCGAGCTTAGGGCTCTGTTCCCCCAAAACGCTGGAAGGGCCGCCGGATAAGATGATCCCTTGCGGGTTCAAGGTCTTCACTTTATTTAAGTCGAGGTTGCAAGGGTGAATCTCGCAGTAAACCTTTTGTTCGCGGATGCGACGGGCAATGAGTTGGGTGTATTGGCTACCGAAATCTAAAATGACGATCATGGATTAATCCTTCGAGGGCTTAAAAAAGAGGGCCAGCCCCACCACCAACAAGGCGAGGCTGAGTAGTTTGGGGAGCAAAAGCCAAGCGGCAAAAAACTTGATCGCTCCATAGAGGCTGAGCGCGAAAAGCAAAAGGCCGATTCCCCTTGCCCATTGCCCTTTGAGCAGGCGATACACCCCGTAACCGCCAATCACCAAGGGGGCAAAGAGGGTGAAGGCCCAGAGCGCCAAAAAACCGCCCCCTCCGGCAATACTCAAGTCGAGTCCCTTGAGGCGGCGGGGGGTCAGCAGGTTGGAGAGCAGCCCGCTTTGGGGTTGTTGGATTTCGGGGGGGGGTTGTGGTTGTAATTTGTTTTGTTTGCTCATGAATCCATTCCGATAGCTTGTCGCACTTGCTTGAGTTTAGCTTGGGCAATGGCCCGAGCTTTTTTCGCCCCCTGGGCTAAAATTCGGTCCAGCTCTTGGGGGTGGGTAAGGTAATGAGTATAGGTTTTACGGCCCGGGGCTACAAAGGTGTCGAGCAATTCAAAAAGTTCCGCCTTGAGGTGTCCGTATCCCAACCCTCCCTCGGTATAGGCCAATTCCACCTCGGCAATGCGTTGGGGGGTGGCAAAGAGCTTAAAGATTTGAAAGAGGTTGCAGCTTTCAGCGTCTTTGGGTTCATCCACGCCTTTAGAATCGGTGACGATTTGGTTGATGCGCTTTTTTAAGTCTTTAGGGGGCAGGTAGAGGGGAATGACATTATCATAGCTTTTGCTCATCTTACGCCCGTCAATGCCGGGGATGGTTTGGACCGCTTCCTGAATGATGGGCTCGGGCAGCACCAGCAGCTCTCCATAGCTTTGGTTGAAGGCCTGGGCAATATCGCGGGCGATTTCTAAATGTTGTTTTTGGTCTTGCCCAACCGGCACCTTGTGCGCCGAATAGAGCAAAATATCCGCGGCCATCAAGACCGGATAGTTGTACAGTCCCATGTTAACGCCCTTATCGGAATCAAGGCGCTTTGCCTCATTTTTGGCGACCGCGTCTTTGTAAGAATGGGCGCGGTTCATCAGCCCCTTGGGGGCGAGGCAACTTAAGACCCAAGTGAACTCAAATACTTCAGGGATAGCGGACTGGCGATAGAAAATGACTTCATCGGGGTTTAACCCCGCTGCCAGCCAGGTGGCCGCCACCTGGCGAATCTGCTCTTGCATCGCTTTTTGGTTCCGTACGGTGGTTAAGGCATGGTAATCGGCAATAAAATACAAGGCCGAGTAGCTTTTGGCCATCGCGATAGCCGGTTGAATGGCACCGAATAGATTGCCGATGTGGGGGGTGCCCGTCGGCTTGATGCCGGTTAGAGCGATCTCTTGGGTCATAACTAGGGTATGGATGGTTTTAAAAAGATTACTGTAGCGATTCGATTGAATTTGGGGAATCCCCCAATCTTAAGGTGAATGGAGGACTCTTTGAGTCTTCAGCGTTGGTTTAAAAACTAGTGGATGCCAGGATCCAGCCATTGTAAGCATGGGTAAAACCTGTTAGTTTATTTTTTAGTGAATAAATTCGGTTTTATGTTTTGTTAGAAAATCAATCTTTGATCTTACAGAAACGGCAACAAGAGATTCTGTATAAACAGGTTCGTCTGGTTTATCAGCAATCGGTACCCGCCTTGATTGGGGTTTTGATCAACAGCTTGATTGTGGGTTGGGTTTTGCGGGATCAAGTCCCCGGGGGGATATTGCTCACTTGGGTTTTGGCCAATATGGGTTGGGCCCTTTTTCGAGGAGGCCTGTTTTTTTGGGCTAAGCGGGTTAAGCAACGAGATTCCAAACTGTGGAAGCGGGTTTTTATTTTCGTGACCTTCATTGCCGGCAGTCTCTTTGGTACGGTCGTTCTGCTGCCGTTGCAAACGGGAGCGGAGATTTACCTGTTTTGTATCGCCATCTTAATCGGGGGGATGAGCGCTGCTTCCATTGGGACCTATGGAGCGATGATCGAGGCCGTTTTGGCCTACTCCCTCCCTATTGTATTGCCCGCGATTTGGGTGTTCGCCTCTGCAAAGGGTGAGGTTCAGCATGCGATTGCCCTGTTGCTGGTTATTTTCATGTTGGTCATTTTTTCTTCGGGGCTCCGTTCTTATCGGACCATTCGTGCCAACTTGCAACTGGATTTAGAAAAGGGCGATTTGGCTCGTGATTTGGAAGAGCAGGTCACCTTGCTCAAAGAAACCCAAAAGACCCTAGAAAAAAATCAGCACTTTTTGACCCGGGCTCAGCAGATCGCAAAAATCGGTCATTGGACTTTGTACCCGAAGACAAACCAAGTCGAATGGAGCGAGCAAATCTATTCGATTTTGCGTTTAGACCCTGAAATCAAACCGGATTTATCTCTTTTTTCTTCCTTTTTGAACCTGGAGGACACGCAGACTATGTGGTGTTTGATCAGTGAATTGATCACCGAAGTCGGGGGGCAGCGACGCTGGGAGATGAAATTGAACTTTCCAGGTGAAACCCGCAATGGTTTGATCATCGGGAGTTCGTTGATTGAAGAGGGGGAGGTGGTTTTAAACGGGGTGTTGCAAGATGTCACCGAATCGGTTCGCGCGGCCGAGGCTCTATTGGCCAAAGAACAGCAATATCGCGCCTTAATCCAGTTTCTGCCCCAGGCCATTGTGGTGCATGAAAATGGGGTTTTGTTTTTTTACAACGAAGCGATTCAAAAGCTGTTCCGGCTTCCTGAAGGGAAAAGCGTGATCGGAAAGAATCTGCTCCAGTATATTGCCCCTGAATCCATTCCCCTGGTGACCGAAAGAATTCAAAAAACCATGGCCGGTGAAACTCTACCCTCGGCCCAAGTGAAGTTGCGGCGTGAGGATGGAACGGTTTTTGACGCGGAAGCCACGACCTTTTTAGTGGAATTTCAAGGCCGCTTTATGACTTTGAGCGTGATTCGGGATATTTCCCAACAAAAAGAATCCGAAGCCTATTTGCAACGGGCGAAAGAGGCGGCAGAAAGAGCCAATCGCGCCAAGTCTGAATTTTTAGCCAACATGAGCCACGAAATTCGCACCCCCTTAAATGCCATCATCGGTTTTAGTTCTCTGTTGGAAGAGATGGTAAAAGGGGAGGAACAACAAAAGTATCTCAACGCGATCCAACGGGCCGGCAAGGGGCTGCTTCTCATGTTGAACGACCTCTTGGATCTATCCAAGATCGAAGCGGAAATGTTGCAACTCAAACCCCAAGCAATCGCGTTGCGGTCTTTTGTTCAAGAGTTGCTGGAAATGTTTCGCCCAGACACGGCCCAAAAGGGGATTCAGTTGATTCACAAAAGCTCTGGGCCGTTGCCCGAGCAGATTTTTATTGATGCTTTGCGCTTGCGGCAAATTTTAATCAACCTACTGGCCAATGCCGTTAAATTCACCGATCAAGGAGAGGTCTCCTTACGGGTCGAGGTGGAGACTCGGGCAGACAATTCCTGGCTGATGATGGAAGTGGAGGATACGGGGATTGGGGTCATTGATTCTTATAAAGAGCATCTTTTTCAACCCTTTTCTCAGCAGGATGGGCAAGCGAGCCGCGCCTACGGGGGGACCGGGTTGGGGCTTTCCATTTGCAAAAGGTTGGTGGACTTGATGGGGGGACGGATCCAATTGGTGGATAAAGCCCCCCCTGGGGCCCTGTTTCGGGTCGAACTTCCCTTGGCCTAAGCGAGGGAGGGGGCGCATGATTGTGGCCCTTTCTTTTTTTTCTGCCCGGTTTTTTTCTATCTCTTTGAAAAATATAATTTCTAGGCTTCTCAAGTTCTAAAATTCATTCTACTTTAAAGAGAATCCTTTTAGGAGTGAAGATGCTGCAACAAGTTGTTTTGTATTTTGTCGGTACCTTAGTAACCATTATGTTTATAGGGCCCATAAGCTTTGTGGCTTGGCTCTATTGGAAAAATCGAAAACAAACCCAGCATAGTTTGTTGAGGGGGAACCATTGGTTTTTAGGGATTTTGCGTTATCTGATCGAAGCGGTTGGGCCGGAGTTTCGTTTCTATATCACCGATGACGACAACGGCGGCAAGCCCTTGAGCCGAGTGAAGTATATTGCGATTGTCAAGGCCGCCAAATACCTTAAAACCTTGATTAGTTTTGGGAGTAAGCGGGATTTTTCCCAAGCGGGATTTTTTTTAAAAAGCAGTCAACTCCCTTTGTTGAATGAGGAATTGCAACTCGACAACAGTTTCACCATTCCCACAAGGCGCTATGAGATCACCCATGAGACTATTTTTTTTCGCCATGAGCGAGCGGACTCCATTGAGGTTCGCCCCTGGCTTTTAAAAAAAGAACATCAGCTTGTTTTAGGCGCGGAGCGGCCCCACCCCTGGTATTTAAGGGGCAGGGTGGGGATGAGTGGAATGAGTTACGGCGCCTTGGGGAAAAACGCCATTACCGCCCTTTCAAAGGGAATCGCCATGGCAGGGGGCTCTTGGATGAACACAGGGGAGGGGGGCTTGAGCGCGCATCACCTTGCCGGTGGTTGTGACTTGATTTTTCAAATCGGCCCGGGCTTGTTTGGGATTCGTGATGAACAGGGGAATTTAGATCCAGGAAAATTAAGGGAAAAGGCGGCGATTCCCCAGATCAAAGCCTTTGAGATCAAGCTTGGCCAGGGGGCTAAGATTCGTGGGGGGCATGTGGAAGGGGCGAAGGTCAATGAAGAAATTGCCCAGATTCGGGGGGTGACCCCTTATAAAACGATTGATAGCCCCAATCGCCTGCCTTTTGTCCACTCTATTGCAGACCTTTTTGACTTTATTGAATTGGTGCAAGAAGAGACCGGTAAGCCGGTCGGGGTGAAGGTCGTGATGGTAGGGGAAGACTCTCTCAATGAGTTTTGCGAAGAATTCATCCAGCGGGGGCGGGGGCCGGATTTTTTTACCATTGACGGTGGGGAAGGGGGAACCGGCGCCACCTATATGGAAATGGCAGACAGCTTGGGGCTGCCTGTTTTTGCCGGCTTGCCGCTTGCCGATAATGCCCTGCGCCGCTACGGCTTGCGGGATCGGGTGCGCCTCCTTGCCTCGGGTAAGTTGCACCTCCCCGATGAAATCGTTACCGCCTTTTGTTTAGGGGCGGATATGGTGAATATCGCTCGAGGTTTTATGATTACCGTGGGTTGCATCATGGCGCAAAAATGTCACACCAATGAATGCCCTGTGGGGGTAGCGACAACAGACCCTCATCGAGAGCGATCTTTGTTTGTAGACGAAAAGAAATATCGGGTCTTAAATTATCTCATCACCTTGCGTGCCGGGTTATATAGCCTTTGCGCCGCCTGCGGAATTCATCACCCCGGGGAGTTTACCAGGAAACATCTTGTTTTCAAAGATGAATACTACAAAACCCGAAATGCCGAGACGCTGTACCCCTACCCGGAGCAAAAATAGCTCCGCTGGAAGGCTCAGCCATGGCTAGAGGTATTCGTTCCCAATTCATGAGCCTTTAAGGGGATCAAGGTCTTGAGCATCAAGGTGAAAATAAGCCCCCCAATCGCGAGAATCCCGAGGGAAACCTGTACCTCCACTTGGGTGGGCGCGTATTCAAAGATTTCCCCAATGGGAGTGGGGATGTATCCGGGGATGACAAAACCGGGCCCCTTTTCGATCCAAACCCCAACAACGGCCATGGCACAGGCGAGGAACAGGATTTTATGGTTTTCCCGTGTTTTTTTCACCATCAACAAGATGGCGGCGCCGAGATTGAGCAGAATCCCCGTCCAGATAATCGGCACGAGGTTGTGGTACCCCTTGAGCCCTAAAAAGAGATATTGCGCCGAGGCGGAATGGGCTCCGGCATTGTATAGCTCCGTAAAGAGTTCCGCGACCAGCATCACTAAATTGATTTGCATGGCAATGGAGACGATGATTGCCAGCAGGTTGATGATGTTCCAACCGATATGGAAAATCTTCACCTTGTGCAGCAAGGCAAAGGTCATGATGATGAAGGCGGGGCCGGAGGTAAAGGCGGAGGCCAAAAAACGCGGCGCGCTCAAGGCGCTGTGCCAAAAGGGTCTGGCCGTATTGGAAACGAACAAAAAAGCGGTGATGGTATGAATGGAGATGGCCCAAAACATACTCAACAGCGCGACCCCGTTGATGATCCGCTGATCCGCCTTACTGTCGTAATAGTCATGGTAGAGGATGTATCCTGGTAAGCAGAGGTTGATGAGCAGGTAGCCTGTTAAGACGATGACATCCCAGGTCAAGAGGCTTGAAGGCCAGTTGAACTTCCCTAAAAAGGGGGTAAAGTGCCAAATTCGGTCGGGGCGGCCCATGTCCACGCTAACAAATAAAATCGCCATCACGCAGGCGGCAACCGCTAAGGCCTCCCCTAAAATAACCACTCGCTTGGCTTCTTTGTGATGAAAGATGTAAGCGGGGACGACCAGCATCACCGCGGCGGCGGCCACCCCAACCAGGTAGGTGAAATTGGCGACATAAAGCCCCCAAGAAACCTGATCGGAAAGGCCGGTGGTCACCATGCCCTTTCTCCATTGCTCGATGTAGGTGAATAGCCCCATGGAGGCTAAGAACACCAAAAAGAATATCCATCCCCAAAAGATTTTTCCTCCCTTAAAAGCGTGTTCAGCGCAAAAGAGGGTGAACTGACCGATATTTTTTATTGTTTTCATCCTTTAGTCCGAAAAGTACCAAAATTTAGGTTGGGTGTTGAGGTCTTCTTTGAGACGAAAAACGGTTTTGTTTTCCAAAACCCAGCGAATCTCTGATTTAGGGTCTAAGAGATTACCGAAGACGCGTGCCCCTGTTGGGCAGGCCGCTTGGCAGGCGGGCATTTCGCCCTTGCGGGTTCGCTGCAAGCAAAAGGTGCATTTTTCCATGACCCCTTTTTCCCTAGGGCGGTTGCTGAGGTAGTGGGTATCTGGGTTGATTTTGTCTTTGGGCAGGTTGGGGTTGCGCCAGTTGAAGCGTCTTGCCCAGTAGGGGCAGGCGTTCATGCACATGCGGCAACCGATACACCAGTTGTAATCGACGACTACAATTCCATCGGGCTCTTTCCAGGTGGCTTCGACCGGGCAGGTGGCCACACAGGGCGGGTTCTCGCATTGGTGACATTGGATGGGCAGGTAAAACTTCCCTGGCGCGGGGACTTCTTTTTCCGCGGAATAATAATGGGAGGCTTCTTCTAGGTTGAAGGTTCCCCGATCCAGTTCCAAGACGCGGATGTATTCCATGTTGGGGTTTTTGTCTTGGTTGTTGACCTCGGTGCAGGCCTTGACACATTCGCGGTATCCCTTGCAACGGGTGATGTTGAGGGCGTAACCAAAGAGGACATGTTCTTTAGGCGGGGTGGTGGCGACCTTGATTTCTTTGTCGTATTGGCTTTTGTAGCGGCGTTCCAGGCGCGCTACCGCTTCTTTCACCTCTTCGGGGCTCATTTTGGTGTAATGGCTTTGGAAGTGCTCACCCCATTCTTTTTCAGGGTTGGTAGCCGGGTATCCCGTTGAGTCGCTGGCCAGGGCTCCCGCCCCGACCGCGGCCCCGAGCCCTAAAATCTTCAGGCTTAGACGCTTTGCCTTATCTTGTATTTGTTTGTTTTTTGTCATGGGTTAATGCCTTTGGTAGTCGTCTAGGTTAGAGGGCCAAAAGGGAGGGTGCTCTTGTATCGGCGGCTTCATGGGGCGCAGTCCCGCGCGCACCGCCGGGGCGCTGCGGGGCTTGCGGGGCTTGATTTGAGGTACATGGGGGTTATGGCATTCGGTGCAGTTGAGCAGGGTTCGGTTTTCTTCCCAAGAACCGATGCGTTTGCCGTGGGCCCCATAGATAAACTCCCTTAAACGGTGTTGGTGACACTGCCCGCAGAGCAAATAAGCTTGATTAAAACCAATGGGTTGGCCCTTTAGGCTGGTCAAGTTGTCCCGCTCGTAGGTGCTGTGGCAGGTGGTACACCAAAAGCGCCCCTTGCCGTGTACGAGATTGATCTCTTGGTGCATCATCTGTAGGGGGCGAATTTTTGGGTTGGCCTTGATGATGCCCTGGGTATGGCAGCCCGTACAGGGGTAAGTGAGTAGTTTTTCCGTACGGTCGGGGACGACAAAGGGGGGGGCTTGCTTGATGAGGGACAGGGGATCAATATTTTGCGGGGCAGGACTAAAGTCTTCCGGGTTGGAGCGGGTAGAGGGAATATGACTGAGGTCTAGCGCCCCTAGGTTAGGGGGAAGCAGGAGGAGCAATCCGAGTAAAATCCATTTATGCATGAACCATCCTTAAGTAAAGGTTGTAAGCTGACATCGTTGAATAACTTTAGGTGCTGATTGAGGAATATAGACTTTAAATCGCACGGAGAAGATTCAATAAAATCGCTTTTTGGGCATAGAGTCGATTTTCAGCTTGAGTATAGAGGATTGATCTTGGGTCTTCAACCATTTCATGAGAGATTTCAAAGCCGGGATGGATGGGCATGTCGTGCATGACCTTTGCCCGAGAATGGGCCAAAAGCTCCGCGTTGATTTGGTAGGGCCTCATCAAAGCGATTCGTTCTTCTTTCATGGTTTGTTTGTCCGGGTCGTTGAAGAACTCCATATCAATCCAAGTATCTGTATAGACATAATCAGCGTCGGCTACCGCCGCTTTCGCGTCCAGGGTTTGGGTCAGCAGGTTTTTTGTTTTCAAGCGCGTCATCGCTTTTTCATCCACGGCCCCGGGGCGAGCCAAGGGGCAGACCAAGGTGAGTTGAACTTTAAGGGAGGCGCAAAGGGAAACGAGACTGTTGACCACATTGTTGTGTACCCCCAAGTAGGTCAACTTAGCCCCTTCGAGTTTGCCTCGATCTTGATAGATGGTCAGCATATCGGCCAAGGCTTGGCAGGGGTGGTAGCGGTCGCAACATCCGTTGATGACGGGCACTCGCGAGCCCTGCCGTAATTTGAGTAGGTCTTCATGCTTCATCATCCGCGCCATTAGGATCTGGCTGTTGCGGCTTAAATAGGCCGATTCAAAGGAGATTTCGGTTAAGGCGAAGTTGCTGCTGTTCCAGTCTAAAAAGATGGCATGGCCCCCCATCTCGGTCATGGCGACTTCAAAAGAGACCCGGGTGCGGGTGCTGGTCTTTTGAAAAATCATGACCAGGGTTTTTTGGGCAAGCTTGTCGCTGAAGTCGTTTGGGTTTTCTTTGATTTCTTGGGCTAAGAGCACCAGGCGTTGGATCTCGTTATCGCTCCAATCCTGCCAGTTGATGAGGTGTCTTGGTTGTAGGGGGGTCATAAATTTTAGCTTTGAGTGTAAAATATTGAAGGAGCCGCTGAATGGCGCAAGGGTTTTTTTAAGGTGAATGGGGTCGAGCAAAGACAATGCCTAGGCCAATTTTGCTTAAGGATCGATTGTAGTCGATGAGGCTTTCGCCGTAGCCTTGAAAAGAAAAAAGCATCCAATCCAAGCTGGATTTCGGGATTGGGCCCGTCAGCATCACCTTGGTCGCGCCTCTCGTGGTGGTGAAGTTGTAGCGTTCCATCAGATAGGCATGGTAGGGACCGAGCCAAAGCTGCAATCGTGCTTCTTGCATCCCGTAGAAGTCAAGGATGTCAGGGTTTTCATCCCCTTTGGGGTCGCCTGCGTAGGCCTTGGGTTGCTCTTGCAACCGGTGCCAGAAGCGTTGCCGTAAGCGAAACCCGTCTCCTTGAATCTCGTAGCCTAAAAAGGAGCGATCCCAAGAGCGGCTGTAGGGCTCTCTTCCCCCGTTGGATTGGTGAAGGTATCCTGTTTCCAAGGCCCACTTTACGCCCTGGCCCCAAAAGGGGGTTTGGATAAAGAGCTGGGGCGCGTAGTTCGTTTCGCGAAAGGGGCGGGAGTCGGCTTGATTGAAAAGCTGCCAAAAGGAGTTTTGGGTATAGGCTCCCACCAGCCGCCAACCGTAGAGTTCCGTGATTTCTTTGCTGAGGGAAAGCTGAAACTGCGCTTCCTGCGCCTGCCTTGTCCCCTCGGCGATACTGGAGCGGCCGTAGAGCAAAAAATAATTGGGCAAAAAAGGCTGGAGGGCGCTTTTTGGGGGAGCCTGTAGATTGTTCCAGGCTTTTTGGGTTTTTTGCTGAACTTGCTCAAGGGCTTTTTCCCCTTCCTTAAAAAAGCCGGCCTCTTCGGCCTGGAGGCTCCAAGGGAGGAAAAGCAGCAAAAAGAGGAGAGTCGGTTTCATGAGTTTAATGGTGGCTGCCCCTGGGGCCCGCTTGAGCGCTGGTTTTGGAGTCGTTCAAAGAGCGATGAACCTCATTGAGCAATTCGGGGATTTGATCTTTATAGGGGCTTTGGTTACAGGCTTCTTTGATTTGGGTTGGATTAAAATCAACGGCCTTGTTTCCGGGGAACCAATTCCCGCCCTTGCCCAGCAGATTATATCGTGCTTTGGCAAAGCTTTCCAGTCCTAAACCGATTCCATAGGTATAGATTCGTAATATTTCAAAGATGTTGATCTCACCAGGACTGTCGTAGTAGTAGGGGATGCCGGTTTGCCAATTTTTGAGCCAATCTTGGCCTAAGCGGGTGGCGATTTTTTCTTCTAGGGCTTTTTTCCGTGGGGCGACCCATTCGTGCCGTTGGGGGTATAAAGCGGCGGTTTCGGCGTGCAAGTCTAAGTCGCTGGGCTGGGCAGCCCCCATGGTGAGGGTATGCACTCCCTCTTGCGCCCAGCAAAACAGGGCATTGAACTGCATGGGGTGGAGGGGGGCGCAAAGCTCGGCCATTTCTTGGGGGTTTTTCCAGAGGTGCCCTCCCTTGTCGTTGGGGCTGATGACCAAGACCCCCATCTCTCTTTTTCTGGCCGCTTCCACACAGGGCAGGGTAGAGGGGTTGATGAAGTAGTAGTGGAGGTTCACATAGGCGAAGGCGCCGCTTTAGATGAGCTTTAAAATCAAAGGCGGCGGCGCGTGGGAGGTAAACCCGATATGGCCGATGCGCCCTTGTTTTTGTAGGGTCAAGGCTTGGTCTAAGGCCCCGCCTTTTTGCAGGGCCTGGGCGGCTAGGGTTTCGTTGTTGAGCCCGTGGAGGGAAAAGAGGTCGATGTAGTCGACCCCGAGATAGGCAAAGCTGGTTTGCGCTCGCTGGGCGAACTCTTGATTGTCTTTTGTGGGGGCAACCTTGGATTGCAGGATATAGCGACCGCGGTCAAAACGGGGTAGAACCTTGCCCATTTGCATCTCGCTGGTGCCGTAGCCCCTTGCGGTTTCAAAGTGATTGATGCCTAAATCGAGGGCATGCTCTAGGGTGGCGGCGACCTTGTTTTGACTCTCAGAGTTGATCTCGCTGAAGTCTTGGTCTTGCCAAGCCTGCATAAAACGCATGCTCCCTAGGGTGACGAGGGGCATGTTGAGGCCGGTTAGGCCAAAGGGTTGGTGGCGCATAAACTAAATCTAACGAGCGGAAAGATAAAAGTCTATGAGTTCGCTGGTTTTTGGCCCTGAGTTGAAGGCTTGATCTCCAATGGCCGTAACAGGCAACACCCCCCGCAGACTGCTGGTGATCAAGACCTCTTCGGCTTGCCTTAAGGCTTCCGATTTAATTTCAGCCTGTTGGATGTTCCATTGCCTTTGCTCACACAAAAAGGTTTGCAGAATCCCCGGTAGGCTCTGTTCCCGGTTGGTATAGACGACCCCTTCCTTGACCCAAAATAGATTCGCTCGGCTTGCCTCTCGGGCAAAACCTTGGTGGTCGATGAGCAGGGCATCGAAAAAACCTTTTTCTTGGGCCGCTTGCCAAGCAAAGAGGCAGTCGAGATAGTTGAGGGTTTTGTGCTGGGGCAGGGTGCGGGTAAGCTTGAGGGGCCAGAGTTTGACCCCTTGCTGGGGCGTTGTGTTTTCAATATAGGGCTCCGTAAAGATCAACAGCTCTCCTTCGATCCCGATGATTTTGATTCGCTTGGGAGCCTGTGCTTTGCCTGCCGCTTTGACCAGCAGGGCCATGGCCTGTTCGGGGCTGCAAAAAAACTTAATTCCCAGGGCTTGGGCACTGGCAAAGAGCCGCGCTAAATGCCGTTGGGGGAGGAACAATTTGCCTAGGGGGCCGCAGCGCAGGGTCTCAAAGAGGCCCAATCCGTATTGAAAAGCGGGGGAGGTCGCGGGGATAAGGGCTTGTTCCGGGCTGAGGCGCCCTCGTTTGCTGGAATAAATCATTCGTTTAGTCCCTTAAAGATACTGTTTTTTTTATGTTCCATCTCGGTAAATTCCGCTTCCAACTCACTCAACAGGGTAATGCCCCCGCCCACATGGAAATCAAAGCTATCCCCTTGCTTAAAGAGGCTGCGAATGAGGATGGCGGCATGCAGCCCTCCCTTGGGATCGAGGTAGCCGAAGCTTCCCGTGTAATATCCCCTGGCGGAGGTTTCCAGTTCGTCGATAATCTCTAAAGCCCGTTTTTTGGGGCAGCCGGTGACCGAGCCGCCGGGGAAGGCCCGCAAAAGCGCCTGCATGGGGCGGACCCCTTTTTGTAAATGGCCCTTGACCTCCGCGTAGCTGTGCAGCACACCTTTTAAGCGCAGGACTTCTTTTTGTTTGGTGACCTGCACCGTCCCGGGGCGGCAGCTTTTTGCCAGGTCATTGCGCAAGAGGTCGGTGATCATAAAGAGTTCCGCTTCCTCTTTTTTGCTGGTTAAAAGTCGATGCAGTTCTTTTTGTTCTTCTGCTTCGTTTGCCCCTTGGGGGCGGGTGCCCTTGATGGGCTGGCTGTATAGCACCGGCCCTTGGCTCTCTAAAAAAGATTCCGGGGAGGCGCTGAGTAAATCAAGGCCCGGAGTGGAAAAGAAACCGGCAAAGCGGGAGGGATGGGTCGCTAAAAGGCGTAAAAAAAGCCGACTGCTGGGGCCGGGGTAATGTCCCCTGATTTTTTGGGTTAAATTGAGTTGGTAGAGGTCTCCTTGGCGGATGTATTCTTGGGCGCTTTCAAAGAGAGGGCGGTACGCGCTCAAGGGAAGACCCGCCTCTAGGCTGCAGCGGACCTTTTTCCCTCGCGGCACTCGGCGCGCCGTAATCGCTTCAATGCGCTCTTCGAGTTTTGTGTCGGCAAAGGCTAAAACAGGCTCCTCTTCTTTGGGGAAGCGAATCCAGTTGGCATAAGCGGCCAAGTAGCCCGTACGGGGCAGGCTCGGGTGTTTGGATGGGAGGCCGTATAAGCTTAAACCCAGATCATAGCTCAGTAAAAAGGCGATGAGCTTACCTTGGTGGCGTTGGATAAAGGCCTCGATTTCGCTTTCTTTTTTTGCTGAAAGCGAGAGCTGTTCTACCGGGTCAAAGGCGACAAGGCGGCCAAACCCACCGCTGTGCCCCCAGGCAACAAAAAGATCGGGTTCCCGTTCATCGGTGCGACTCAATAGGTCGGTTAAGTTAAAGGGGGTTAAGGGCATGGAGAAAGTTTCTTAAAATTTGCGGCCCCTGCTTGGTCATGAAGGATTCAGGGTGGAATTGCACCCCAAAGGCGAAGCGTTGATCATGCTCCATGGCCATGATTTCGCCTTCGGCGCTCCAAGCCGTAACATGGTAGCCCGCGGGGCAATCGGTGAGAACCAAGCTGTTGTACCTAGCGGCAAAAAAGGGGTTGTTGAGGCCTTGAAAGAGTGTCGAAGTTTCGATTTTTAAGGGAACAGGCAAGCCATGCACGGGGTTTTTAGAGCGGGCCAACTCCGCTCCTGCGGCGAGCCCTAAGGCTTGATGCCCTAAACAAACCCCGAGCAGGGGGATTTTTCCCAAAAAACGCGCAATCGCCTGGAGCAGAATTCCGGCCTGGAGCGGTGTGCCGGGGCCGGCAGAAAGAACGATCGCCTTGGGGTTAAGCTGTTCAATGCCAGCGAGATCAATTTGGTTGTTTTGCCGGAGTTGAACCTTTTGCCCTAAGACCTCAAAGGCGTGCAGCAGGTTATGGCTAAAACTATCGTAATTATCCAAAATCAAGATCATAGCTCTCCAAGAGCTTTTTTATATAATGAACCGGGGTAATCGGTAAAGCCAAAGGCTAGGAACGAAAATCTTTCGCCTTGGCCAGAGCGACCCCCAACCCTCCCAAAGCCGCTAGGGTATTGAAGGCCACATCGCGGATGTCTCCATAGCGATCCGGCAGGATTCCCTGCAAGACCTCATCCCCAATCGCCAATAACAAGGCTAAACTTAAGGCCCTACCCCTTGAAAAGGCCTTGCCGCAGCAATAACCGTAGAGGCCGAAGAGAAAAAAGTGCAAGCGTTCGATGGGGTTTTCTAAGCTTAAGGGCACGATGAAAAAGATGAGCAAGAGGGGGAGCAGCAAAGCGGGGGATTGTTGTTGCTTTTTCCCCTCTTGGATAAAAAAGAATAAAAGCCCGATCAGCAAGACCAGAAAAAATCGCTCTAAAGGCGCCAGCCAGCCGACTTGGGCAAGTTGGTCGGACCAATCCCTTCCCCTTATGGAGAGGGTTAGAATCACGGCGGCAAGCCCAAGGCAGGCGTAGCGAAAGTAGGAACCCAAAGGCGATTGCATTCTTACCTGGTTTAAGGAAAACCTTGAAATAAACGGGGTTATTTGCGAGAATACAATAAATTTAACCCTCAACAGTAGCCTATATGATCAATCCCTTTTGGGGCAACATCTTCGAACATGAGAAGGACCCTAGTCAGATCAAAACGGAAAAGTTCCTCCTGCAAATTCCCCTTTTTTCCCAATTGACCAAAAAAGAAGCCCGTAAGGTATCGCAGATTGTTCATGAGCGGCATTATCAAGCCGGTGAGGTCATGTTTCAAATGGGGCACCCTGGCGCGGCCATGTTTATCATCAAGAAGGGGGCCATCCAAATCGTAATCCCCAACGCTCAAGGAGACGGTTCCGACTTGGAACTGGCGACTTTAAAAAGCGGAAGCTTTTTAGGGGAATTGGCTTTGCTGGACGACAGCCCTCGCTCGGCTTCGGCGATTGTGGCGGAAAGCACGATTGCCTATGCTTTTTTCCGTAGTGACTTAAATCGACTCATCGAATCGGATCCCGCCATTGGGAGTAAAATCTTAAAAGAGCTGGCCATGATCATCGGGCAACGCTTAAAGCATACCAACGAACAACTCTTATCCAAGCAAAAATCGTGATTCTTCAAGCGCAAACCAAAGCGCGGCTCTTGCGCCGTTGGGTGATTTACGGCACGACGGCGGCTTTTTTATTCGTGTTGACGATTTTTTTGCTCTACGCTTTGCGCAGTTTGATTCTGCCAAGCATTGTAGGGGCTTTGTTTGCCTACATTTGCCGCCCTCTTTTGGGGGTCTTGAAACGAGAAGGCCTCAGCCATGGGGTGGCGATTATGGCGTTGTTCGTTATCTTTGGCGGCGTGGTCATGGGGCTGGTCTGGCAGATTGAGGGAATCATTCCCGATGAAAAGGGAAAGCTGGTTTTGAGAACCAGGATTCAGTATAAACTCGACGAAAGATACAACGCTGTATTGGGAAAGGATCAAGACAAAAAAGGCAATTTGATCAACCAATTGTTTGGCAGCGAGTTGCAACCCATGATGGACCGCATCAACAACGCGATTATGTTTGATCCGAGCGAGCGAATTGATTTTGAAATTTACGCTTCGGAAGAAATGGCGAAAGACCCCATGCTGGAAAGCTATTATGGGTATTATTTAAAAAACATTCAGTCCGATCAAAAGAGGTTGGGGAAGGCTTTTTTAAAACATCGAGCAGAAGAAAAAAACAATACAACGGGGGTAGAGCCTGGAGGGGGCAAGATTCTTTCTGCCATTGGCGATATCATCTCGCTGTGGATCGCCGCCCCGTTTGTGTTTCTCTTTTTACTGTTTGATGAGGGGCAGATTAAAAAAAATCTGGTTTATTTGGTGCCGAATCAGTATTTTGAAATGCTGTTAACCATGATCGACAATGTGGATGAAGCCATTGGGAATTATCTCCGGGGCACCTTAGTCGAATGTAGTCTGGTTGGGGTTACCTTTGTGGTTTGTCTGTACCTGATTGGGGTGCAGTGGAACTTTGCCTTGATTATCGGCATTATTGCGGGGCTGGCGAACGCGATTCCCTTTTTAGGCCCTGCCATTGGCCTGGTTGTGGGCTTGGGCTACGCTTTGATCGCGGAAGAGGCGACACCGTTGATCCCTTGGGTGAACTTAGACAATATGGTTTTATGGGTTTTGATTACCGTAGCCATTGCCCAAGGATTGGATAACGCCGTGTTTCAGCCGATTGTTTTGGGCAGTGCCGTTTCCTTGCATCCCTTGGTGGTGATTATCGGGGTTATGGGGGGGAGTATTTTATTGGGTTTTTCGGGGATGTTGTTTGCGATTCCCGCCATCGTGGTCTGCAAGGTGATTTTTGTGACCTTTTTTCAGCAGATGAAGGCCTATAACATCATTTGAAGTTTGCGCCTTAGGTGGCGGCTAAGTAAGAAGCAACCACCTCTTTCAAGGCTAAAAATTCGATGGGCTTGGCCATGTATCCGTTCATTCCCGCTTCAATGCATAAATTGCTGTCTTCTTCCTTGATTAAGGAGGTCAACGCGATGACCGGCACTCTGGCTTGCCCGGCATCGTCTTCTTGCTTTCTTAAGAGGCGCACGGTCTCTAATCCATTCATGCGGGGCATGACACAATCCATAATGATCAAGTCAAAGGCTAAGGCCTTGCAACGGCGTAAGGCCTCTTCCCCATTGGAGGCGAGTTGTACCTTGTGACCGATTTTTTTGAGCATGCGGGCTAAGAGGTTGCGGCTGGTTTCTTCATCATCGACCAGCAGGATCAGCCGAGGGCTGGGGAAGGCTTCTTGAATGGAGGTTGATGTTTGCAAGGATTGATAATCCGCTTGTTCGGGTAATAGGGAAAATTCAAACCAAACCAGGCGGCCCCCCCTTTTTTGGGGCTGCATCCCGTAGTTTCCGCTGAGGCGGGCCACCCACTTTTTGATGAGGGGCAAGGCCATTTCTTCTTGATCCAAGTTCGTCTCATAAGGGGTGGAGGCTTTGTTGAGGGGGTCTTGTATTACTTGAGAGCCTTGATTGGTAATCTCAATGCGGATGAATTGGCTTGAATTGGGTTCGGTTTTTTCTTCAACCAGGGCGCGAAGGCAGACTTCGCCTCCATGGTTGAGTTGAATGGCGTTGCTGATTAGGTGATTGACCAGCTTGGATAAGGGTTTAAAGGGGCCGAAAAAAACAAGCGGCTCCAGCGCGTCCAGCTGAAATTTTAACTGGATTCCTTTGGCTTGGGCGGCTGAAGCGTAGTTTTTTTTGCAGCGTTGCAACAGATCGACGAGTTTAAAGTTGATGGAGACTTCATCTTGTTCCGGATCATTGAGTTGTGAGAGTTCATTGACCAGTTCTAAAGAATGCACCATTTTATGGGTTGCCGCGCGAATCGCTTTAGCCCCCTCTTGGGTTTCTGGGTCCTTTGTTTTTTCCGCTAAGATCTCAGACCAGATCAATACCCCAGAAAGGGCGGAGCGAAAGGAGTGGTTGAGGCTGTGCAGGTATTTTTTAGGCATCCAGTCCCCCTGTTGTGCCGGACCAGAGCCTTTGGAGTTGGCCTCGGTACTCAGGGGAGGGGGCAAGGGTTCCAAGGAAAAGTCTGGATTTTTATCAGAGTCTAAAAACAAAGGGATGGCGCGCTCGCGCGGCAAAATGACCAGTGCCCCGTAAAAAAGGTAGGAGGCCGAAAGCTTAAAGAGGTGACCTAAGCTGTTTATTCCTGTGTTTTGCTCCCAGTGGATGGTTTGGAGAAAACTCGCGACCAGGGTCAAGACCAAGGCACTGGTAATAAAGCGGAGCAGTTGGGGGGAAAGGCTCGGGTGTTCGGTCACCAACAACCAGAGGTAGATCAATAAAAGGGCGAATAGGCTCCAAGAAGCAGCGAAGGCGATCACTGTCAGGCCTTTTTGGGAAGTATAGACTTGAGGCAGGAAGTCGAAAATAAAGATGGAGGTAAATAAGATCAGGCTCAGGCAAGCAAAGCTTACAAAAACGGGAAAGGGTCGAATGGGCCGAGGATGAGCGAAAAGGGCGATAAACAAAGTCGTGATTAAGATAAAGCGCGCGGTGAGCCAGGTTTGTACCGATTTGTTGGCTAGGTCGGGTAGCTTGATGAGGTCGAAGTCGGTGGAGGTGAATAGATGAGCTAAATCAAAGAGGGAGGAAAAAAATAGACCTGTAGTCAACAACAGAATAAAACCCTGGGGGGGAGATTCTTGGTTGAAGAAAAACAAAAAAGCCGAAGTGATCAACATGGTTGAACAAAGCTCAACGATTGTATGAAAAAGAAAGGGGCTGTGAAGTAGAAAAAAAAGGCAAAAGCTTATCATTAAAGCTAGACCGCCTGCGAGACGGGCGAAGTAAGCCCGGCCCAAGGGCCTCCCTTGGGGAGCATCGGATTTCATGAAACCTCCATTGTACGGCCTTTTAAGTTTAACAGAGGGGTTGGGAACAGGCAAGATCAGGATACGAGGCAAAGGACTTTTTATGGCTCTAGGCTGAAAAACCTGCTGGAGCGGGTGAAAATGGGGTTGATTTGCATAAAGGCCTTTACTTTAGAAACAATTGTGGTAAACAGTATCCAAGCCTGGGCATTCATCGCCCAACGAAAGGTGTCATTACTCCGAACACAAGTGTTCGGCTCAATCTTGGAGAAAAATAATGGAAAATGCCAATCCTAATGTAGTTGCGCGCAATGTTTTTATCAGTTTTTGCATCGCTGTTTTTGGTTTCGGTCTGGCTTCTTACCTCATGGCATTTTAGTTTGTCGATTTGAAAAAATAGCTGAGGCAGGTTTTCAATTTGCCTTTAAAAACCTTGCTTTTTCTTTGATTGGGGGGGCAAGGTCAGAAAAACCGACAGGGTTTCCTGGCGGTTTTTTTTTGCCCGGAGTTGGAGCCAGCCCTAGGCGGGCTGTTTAGACCTTTGTGGTTGAAGGGGAATCACCGGATGAATGGCAAGGAAGCCATAAAGCGGTTTAGGGCTTCATCTTTCGTTCTTCTTTGGCAAGCGATTGATAGGCGTCAAAGGCTTCGCTGGCTTCGCGAATGTTGCCTAGTTTTTCTTCAATCGCGCGCTTGGTATTATAAATTTCCTTTATGGTGTTGTTTAATTTATAGGCTTCATTGCAAAAGCTCAGCGCGCTTTTATAATCCCCATAGGCCATGAAGATTTTTGCCTTCACCAAGAGCCCATCTGCCTGAAGGTTGTTGTTGAGATAGCTTTCCAACTCATTCGCCGCCTTGATGAGTAGTTTTTTGTGCATCTCTTCATCTTTTTCACCCAGTCCTTTTTGCAGCCAGGTCTTGGCTAGGTTCAACTGGGCGACCGAGTGGACTCCCTCACTTTTGGCGGCTTTTTGAAAGCTCTGGATCGCTGCGTCATACTGCTTTTGGTGAAGTTGAATGATCCCTAAGTTGTTGTTGGCCACAGGGTTGTTGGGGTTGTTTTTTAAGGTGCGGACGGTTTGCAGCTTTTTTTTCTCCGCATGGGCGTTTTTGTTGTCCCCCAATTTGAGGTACAGCATCACCACCGCTTCGTAAATTTCAATGCGCAAGAAATCAAACTCTAAGGCTTTATAATAGGCTTGAACCGCTTTTTTCGTGTTCTGAATGCCGCCGAGTTCGCTGTAGCATTTGGCTAAACCGATATAAGCGGCAACGCAGGCGGGGTCGTTCTCTATGGCGACCTGGAACGCCTTGAGGGCATGTTGCGGGTTGCCGTTTTTTAAAAGAATTTCCCCATCATTGACAAAAGGGTTGGAACCGCTGAACCCCCTGGAAAATATTTTTGTCAGCAAACCCAGTTTGGGCTTGGCGTAGTTTAAATCTTTCGGGCTAGGGGCGGGGGGAGTTTTGGTTTCAGAGGCTTCTGGATTCTCAGAGGCTGGGGGTTTTGTTGCTGGGGTTTTTGCGCTCATAAAAATTCGTTTGTTTTGCTACTGCTACTTTAGCGCATGCTGATTGGCAGAGCAAGTAAACATTTCTCCCGCTGTGGTAGTGGTGGGTGGAGTGTTTTTTGCATTATAAGTTGTCTATAAGTTTGCATCCTAGATTTGCATTAGTTGATGCAAGAAATGGATGCGTAAAACGAATTCAATCGGTGGATTCTTCAGGAGATGACCCCCATGATGGAAACCCTTACTGAAACCTATTTGTTTTGGGTTCAAGAGCAGCCTGTATTGGTGCTGATTCTCTTGTTGTGTTGTTGCGCTCTCTTCAGCGTGCTGAATTTAAGAAAGCTGTTGTTTATTATCCGTTTCGCGGTAAAAAAGAAGCGAGCGCAAGAAGAACTGATTCATCGCTATGTCCATTACCAACATTAATCCCCTTTTGCTGGCGGAGGTGCAGGAGCAAGCGAAGCTCAGCCCTCGAAAGCGGAAAAATTACAATTTTCATCACTTTGCAGACCCGATTCAGCGTATGTTGCAGGCGGTCGAGCCGGGCTCTTATGTGCGCCCTCACCGGCATGTGACCCCGCTCAAGTTGGAGGTTTTTTTGATTTTGCAAGGTTGGGGGGCCGCGATGTTGTTCAATGATCAAGGCGAAATGGTCGAGGTCGTTGAATTGAACCCCCAAAAAGGGCTTTTTGGGGTGGAATTTTTACCGGGGGTGATTCATAGTCTAGTGTCTTTTCAGTCTGGTACGGTATTTTATGAAGTGAAAGAGGGGCCTTATGTCCCGGTCGCGGATAAGGATTTTGCCTCTTGGGCCCCTTTAGAGGGGGCTCCTGCGGCGAAAGCCTATCAACAAGAGATGAGCCGCCTGGCTTTGGAGAGGGTGCGTGCTTGAGTTTATGGAAGTGGGGCTTTTTCCTCAGGAGGAATTTGGTTTAAGAGGGGTAAGCTTTCTTTTAGAAGACCATTAAAGGATATGGTTCCGCTTGGGCCACCGCGATGAATTAACCTCTCTTCTAGGTCTGCTGGAGGGGCGATATGCCCCGCATTTAGGGCGAATTCGCAAATCGGATTCCTTGAGTTTTCTGCAAAGTGATGAGCAACTTTTTGGAGGGAAGGTCATCGACCAACCGGTCGAACAATATTGGGCATTAGGTACCCCTAAATTTCATCTTGAGGGGCGGAGGCGAGAGAAGCTTTTTTTTATCGACAGTCTGCGAGCCTATCACCTCCGTCATTTAACCGCCTACCGGCTTCGGGGGGAAGAACGACGCAAATTTGCGCTTTTATCTCTGCTCTTTCAGGAAAAAGGGATGATTTTGGTTCACCGCTTGCTTTTAGAAGAATTCAGCGAGCCGGAATGGAAGCTGTTCCAAACCCTACACGCTCATTCTACGGCTTTGATTTGCTATTTTACCGTTGGCGATGAAGGCGCGCCAACCTTAGACCAGTTAGCCTTAGAGAGGCCCATGCGAGAGATTCGTTTTCCGCGAAAGACATGAAACTTGCAGCCCTTTGAGGGATCGGCTATAATTTGACCCAGACTCTTTTTTGAGGTTCCCGCTATGTTACCCAATGAACATTGTTCCCCTTTAGATGAGATTGAACTGTTAGCCAAATCCTTTGCCAAGTGTTTGGTGGAAAAAGGGTTTCAGCCCATGGATTTGGTGCGAGCGGCCAATGGCTTATTGGATCAAGCCTTAGAGATGCAAAAGGCGAAGCAGGCGCAGCCCGCGCCCTTGAAGGTGATTGCCTCTAAAGATCGGCTTGGGGGGAAAAGGCCTGGTTAAGCTCTGAGCCAATGAAAGCTGATCCAGTCTTTGAGTTGACCGCCCCAGAGAGCGCAAAAGAGCCGCTCTAACCCGACGGCCACCCCGGCAGAGGGGGGCAACCCCGCTGCCAAGGCGGCTAAAAAGGCGGGGTCCATCTCTTCATTTCGTCCTTTTTCTTCTTTAATTCGCTGAAATCGCTCTTTTTGTTCTTTTAAGTCGGTGAGTTCCCAAAAACCGTTGCAGAGTTCCAGGCCGTTGATGTACAATTCAAACCTACGGGCAAGTTGGGGGCTTTCGGGGTCGAGGCGGGCTAGGCTCGCTGTTTCTTGAGGGTAATGGGTGACCCAAAGGGGCCGGTCGTTGCCCAATTGAGGCTCAATGATAAAAGAGAAAAGAAAATCCCTCCATTCTTGAATCCTCGCAGATTCTTGCAATAAACTCATTGGGGGGGAGAGGGCATATTGCCCGCAGAGGGCGACAAAATGGTCGCGCTCTAAGCTCCAAGCATCGACTTGCAACCTCTCTTGAAAGAGTTCTCCATAACGAATGCTCCTCGGGTTGCAGGGGGAGCCGGTCAGGTGGGTGAGCAGTTCTTCGATCTCTGTCATTAAATTCAGGTCGGTAAACCCAGGTCGGTAGTATTCCAAAAGGGTAAATTCGGGGTTGTGTTTTTCACCCTGCTCCCCTTTGCGAAAGGCTTTGCAAACTTGGTAAATGGGGCCGGAGCCGGCGGCTAAAAGCCGCTTCATGTGAAATTCCGGTGAGGGAATCAGCCAGTAAGAGCGTGTTGGGGAAAGCGGTACGGTAAATTGTTCGATCTCCGCTTCTAAAGCGGAACAAGAAACCAAAGAGGGGGTTTCGACTTCTAAAATCGCGCGTTCCGCAAAGAAGGCACGGATTTGAGCCAAGGCCTGGGCCCGTTGGCGCAGGCGAGCCCAGTCGCCGCTCGGGCGCCAGTTGAGGTTAGTTCCGCACCCGTTCGACATAGTCCCCGGTGCGGGTGTCAATCTTGATCTTTTCGCCCTGGTTGACAAAAAGAGGGACGCCTACCTCAGCCCCGGAAGAAAGGGTAGCGGGCTTGGTCACATTGGTTGCCGTGTCGCCGCGAATCCCCGGCTCGCAGTAGGTGATTTCCAAAATCGTGAAGTTGGGTAGGGTAATGTCAATGGGCGCTTCATTATACAAACAAACCCCGACTTCCATGCTTTCGACCAGCCATTTCCAACCGTCACCGACTTGTTTTTTGGTCAACTCGATTTGTTCGTAGTTCGTGTTGTCCATAAAGTGATAGATGCCTTCGGTTTCATACAAAAACTGCATGGTTTTATCTTCCACCGCGGCTTTTTCAAACTTCTCGCCGCTTTTAAAGGTCCGGTCGATCACATTGCCGTTGAGCAGGTTTCTGAGTTTGCAACGGGTAAACGCGTTGCCTTTGCCGGGCTTTACAAATTGAAAGTCGATAATCTTAAAGGGAGTGCCTTCGACTTCAATGCGCAGGCCTTTGCGAAATTCACTGGTCTCAATCATGGATCAACGATGGATAGCCGTTTTGAAAAGCACGACTATGTCAGATTTAATAAAAAAGAGCAATGAGGAGAATTAGAGGGGGCCGCTCTAATTTTTTGTTTTTTTAAGAAAGGGCCATTTCTTCCAAGCGGTCCATATCCTTGATCAGGGTGCGGCGTTTTACCGTGTCGATGAGGCCCATTTGGCGAAACTCCATGAAGGCGTAAGAAACGGTTTCGCGGGTGGTGGCAATGGTGTTGCCGATCTCTTGATGGGTGATCAGGTAGTCGATCATGGTTCCGTTTTGTTTTTTTTGCCCGTGGTGCTTGGCCAGTTCCAGCAATACCTTGGCCACTTTGGAATGGGCGCTTTTAAAGAGCAGGGTCTCTAAAAGGTTTTCCGTTTCCAATTGCTTGGCCCCAATCCGTTGCAGGAGCCACAAGGAGATTCGAGGGTCTTTGGCCATCTGCCGCAATAGGATTTCTCGGGGAACCCAGTGGAGAATCGTGTCTTTTTTGGCTAAGGCGGTATTTTTCCAGTTTTGGTTGGTAATGGCTTCGGCTTCGCCGAAAAGGTCACCGGGGCCGAGCAGGTCTAAAATGATTTCTTTCCCGTCGGGAGTGCTGCGGCCAATCTTGACTTCGCCGTGGTTGATCAAGTAGATGCGGTTTCCCTTCGAGCCGCAGGAAAAAATAGGCTGACCCTTGTGAAAGGTCATGATTTTCCCCTGTTCCATGAAGAATTGGGTAATCTCTTGAGGGGTTAGCAAGGTTGATTTTTCTTCATGTAAACCAGATACGCCCATTTGGAGCTCCTCAATTTGAGTTGTTTGATTTTTTCTTGTCAGTAAAATTTTAACCTTTTAGGGGGGGGTAAATCAATAAAATAGTATAAAAAACATATTAAATTTGTTCAACTGCCCCTCAACCCGCCATAGAGCCAAAATCATAATCAAAAATTTTTTGCAGGCAGGGAAACTCGACTCCTAATTTAAGACTAGGGTGACAGCTTTTACAAACTATGGCATTTAGGGAATACCTGATAATCGCCTTCGAAAACCCTTAGCGTAAAGAAAAAATGGCTAGCTTTCAATATCAACCCTTGTTTGAACTCGGCGCGGACTCAACCCTTTATCGCAAACTCACGGGGGATCATGTTCAAAAGGCGCAATTGGGTGAGCGGGAGATTCTTCAAGTTGCTCCTGCGGGTCTGACCCTTTTGGCTCAGGTCGCCATGCGCGAGATTGCTCATTTGCTGCGGCCCAGCCATTTGGCATCCTTAAAGGCGATTTTGGAAGACCCCCAAGCAAGCCCCAACGATATTTTTGTGGCAACCAGTTTATTGGAAAACGCCATTATTGCCGCTGAAGGGCAATTCCCCTCCTGTCAAGATACGGGTACCGCCATTGTCATGGGGAAGCGAGGCGCTCAGGTTTGGGTGGATGGCAATGATGAAGAGGCTCTGAGCCAAGGGATTTGGAAAACCTACCAAGAAGATAACCTCCGCTATTCTCAAGTAGCCCCCTTGAGCCTCTATGAAGAAAAAAATACGGGTGACAACCTGCCTGCTCAGATCGACCTTTACGCCACCCAGGGCATGGAATACAAATTTTTGTTCATGGCCAAGGGGGGAGGCTCGGCCAACAAGACTTATCTCTATCAAGAAACCAAAGCCTTACTGAACCCAGAACGGCTGCTTGCCTTTTTTAAAGAGAAGATCGCCGGTTTAGGCACGGCGGCTTGTCCGCCTTACCACTTGGCGATTGTCATTGGGGGAACCAGCGCGGAGATGAACCTAAAAACGGTGAAGCTCGCCAGCGCGAAGGAATTGGATATGCTCCCCACCCAAGGTAATGCCCAGGGCCGTGCTTTTCGCGATCTTGATTTTGAGCAAGAGATTTTAAAGCTAACCCAGGGGTTGGGCCTCGGGGCTCAGTTTGGGGGGAAGTATTTCTGCCACGACATACGCGTAATCCGCTTGCCCCGTCATGGGGCTTCTTGCCCGGTTGGTTTGGGGGTGAGTTGCTCGGCGGATCGAAATATCAAGGCAAAAATCACGCAGGAGGGGATTTTTTTAGAGGTACTGGAAAAAAATCCGGCCCGCTACCTGCCCGTAAAGACGGCTGCCCCCAAAGAAGAAGTAGTGGAATTGGATCTCTCCATGGGGATGGAGCAATTGCGCAAAACCCTTTCCGGCTACCCGATTAAAACTCGGGTCATGCTCAAGGGGGAGATCATTGTCGCTCGGGACATTGCCCATGCTAAATTAAAAGAAAGGCTAGACCGTGGGGAAGGTTTACCCGAATACTTTAAAAACCATGCCATTTACTACGCTGGCCCGGCTAAAACCCCAGAGGGCTTTGCCTCAGGGGCCTTTGGCCCTACCACGGCAGGTCGAATGGATTCTTATGTCGAGCAGTTTCAAGCTGCCGGAGGCAGCTTGGTTATGTTGGCTAAGGGCAACCGCAGCGCCGAGGTTACCGCCGCTTGTAAAAAATACGGGGGCTTTTATTTAGGGAGTATCGGCGGGGCGGCGGCGATTTTAGGCAAGGAATGCATCACCGAGGTGAGCGTGGTCGAGTTTCCTGAATTGGGAATGGAAGCGATTTGGAAGATTCGGGTGAAGGACTTCCCCGCCTTTATTGTTGTAGACGATAAGGGAAATGACTTTTTCCGCTCCTTAGGTTAAACTATACACCGGCTTTTCGGGCTTTCTTCCTCTTACGGGTAGTTTGGTCAATAAATTGCTTTGCATTTAAAGAGGTCGAACCTAGATTTTTATGAGTGAAGAATGAAAAACCTTTTTTGGACTTGTATTCCCCTTTTTTTGTTGCTTTTTGGGTTCAATTTGCAGGCTCGAGTCAGCGGCGGGGGAGCCGGCCCCTATAAAAAACCGGAAAAATGTTATCAGGCGAATTATGCCTGTGTTTTAAAATATGAAGCGGGTAAGGCTTTTTTTTGCTTAAAGGCGACAGAGCAGCGCCTTCGAGACGCCAAGCGTCAACCTCGTAGAGTGTTGGAAATGCGCTGTATTCAGCGTTATCCCGCGATTCTGAAAGAACCTAAACCGGGGGCAAAATCGAATGGCTGAAGAAAAAGACCCTTTTGAGGCCGCGATGGCGGAGCTTCAAGGGGATGAACCTGAAGGAGAAAAAGAAAAAGAAAAGGAGCCGTCCGCTGACGGTGCCGTTGACCCTTTTGAAGCGGCGATGCAAAGTATCGACGACGGTGGGAGCGAAGATCCGGTAGAAAAGGCCTTGGCCGTTGCCGACGCCACCTTGCAACCGGAAGCTTCTGTCTCTCGGGTTGCGGAGGCTAAGGTTGATATTGGTTTATTGATGGATATCAAGCTCAATGTGACCTTTGAGGTCGGGCGGGCGAAGATGTTTATCTCCGATTTGCTCAGCTTGGGGCAAGGCTCGGTCATTGAATTGCACCGCCTGGTCGGCGAGGATTTGGAAATCTTTGTCAATGGGCACCTTCTGGCGACCGGAGAGGTCGTGGTGGTCAATGAAAAGTTCGGGGCGAAATTGACCAAGGTGCTCACCCCTGAAGAGCGGGTGTTGCGCTTAGGCAGCGCGGAATAAAGCTTACCGGTGGAGCAGGTTCGGCAACAAGCTGTGATGCGCCAGGCCCTTGCCTTGGCTGAGTCCGCGGGCTATTTGGCCGAGCCCAACCCTAGGGTGGGCGCGATTTTGGTTGACGCTCAAGGCGAGGTTTTGGCCCAGGGTTTTCACGCCCTTGCCGGCGGGCCCCATGCGGAAGTGGAAGCCTTAAAGGATTTTGCTTCCCTCCCCCCAGAGGCGACCCTTTTTGTTACCTTAGAACCCTGCAATCATCAGGGGAAAACCCCCCCCTGCACGGAATTCCTGATCCAAAAAAAGCTGCGGCATTTGGTGATTGGCTGCTTAGACCCCAATCCGAGGGTTTCGGGTAAGGGGGTTGCTCGCCTGCGAGAGGCGGGGATGGAGGTGACCCAGGGGGTACTGGAAGACGAATGCCGCCGGCTCAATGAAAGGTATAACCGCTATATCCGAAAGGGAATGCCCTTTATCGCCCTCAAGGCGGGGGTCAGCCTGGATGGAAAAATAGCCATGGCCAGCGGCGAATCTCAATGGGTGACCTCAACCGAGGCCCGAGCCAAAGCCCATCAACTTCGTAGCCAGTTTCAGGCGATTATGATCGGTAAAAAAACCTTGCTGGCAGATAACCCCAGGTTGGATAACCGTATTGATCCTGCCCCGCGCCAGCCCATTCCCATTGTGATCGGTCAGCCCTTGATCCAGGCGGGGCTTAACTTTTTTCAAGACCAACGGAAAAAATATTGGCTCGCCTCCAGTGCCTATGGCGACTTTAAAGAGGAACTGCTAAAGTTTAATATCGAGGCGATTGATTGCCAAGCCGGGGCCGAGGCCGGGCTGAAAGCCCTGTACCAACAAGGGATCGCTAGTTTACTGGTGGAGGGGGGCGCGCGTTTGGCCTCGAGTCTGTTGCGCTTGGGCTTGGTGGATGAATTGATTTTGTTCATGGCCCCTCGCTTGATTGGTCAAGCGGATGCCCCTGGCTTTTGCGGGTAATTGAACTCGCTGGTTTTGAGCGATACCCCCTGGTTTGAATTTTCCACAACGGAACGAGTGGGCAAGGATTTGCTCCTCCGCTTGAGACGAACCTAAGATGTTTACCGGCTTAATCGAAGAACTGGGCGAAATTCGCCAAATGAGCCCTCTCGGACCGAACCAGCAACGGCTTACGGTGAGTTGCGTTCATGTGCAAGAGGGGATGCGGATCGGGGATAGCCTTGCCATAGATGGGGTTTGCCTGACCGTGGTCGCCTTTGATCCTCAATCTGTGGTTGTGGAAGTTTCTCCCGAGACCTTAGCCCAGACCCTGTTTCAGGTCGGGGCCCGGGGGCGGAAAGTGAATTTGGAACGGGCTTTGAGAGTCGGTGATCGCTTGGGCGGGCACCTGGTTCAAGGCCATGTGGATGCCATCGCGACTCTGTTGCGGGTTCGGCGAGAGGGGGATTTTTATCGCTTGTCTTTTTCTTTTCCTCCTGAGGTGGCCGCTTATATGGCGCCGAAGGGAAGCCTGACCCTCAACGGGATTAGCTTGACCTTAGCGAGTTTGCAAGAGCAAACCCTAGAGGTGGCGGTGATTCCGCATACCTATCAACATACCAATTTGCAGAGCCTGCAAGCGGGCGACCGGGTTCACCTTGAATCCGATATCCTCGCTCGCTATGTCGAGGCCTTGTTGAAAAATCAAAAACAACAAAGCGGGGGCTTGACCCTCTCCTTTTTGCGGGAGCACGGTTTTGGCTCTTAGTCTCTTGTTGCTGGATGTCGGCAATAGCCGGGTGAAGGCGGGGCTGTGGCAAGGGGGAAACTGGTTGCGCAAGGCAAGCTGGCCGAGTCAAAAGAACTGGCAGGGAGCCGATTGGGCCAAGGCCTTTCAAGAAGCGGGGTTGGTTGTAAAGAGCCCCTTGAATTGCCTGGGGGTAAGCGTGGTGCGGGGGGTGCAAGTTCCGCTTTCTAAAGGGGTGGAGCGGTTTTATGGTATGGCTCCCACTTGGGTGGATGAAACGGACCTCACTGCTTTAGGCCTGGTTGTAGAAGCCGAGCAGGTGGGAGGGGATCGCTTGGTTACGGCATTTGGTTGCTGGTTAAGGGAGAAGGCGGATTGGGTGCTGTTGGACTTCGGTACCGCGACGACCTATGAGGTCATCACTCTGAAAGGACATTTTTTAGGGGGCTTGATTTTGCCGGGGTTGAAATTAGCGATGGAGTCTTTAGAACAAGCTACAGAGGGCTTGCGGCAGGTTCCTTTGGAGGTTCCTTCCCAGTGGATCGGAAAAAATACCGAGCAAGCGATTCAGTCTGGCATTATTCTTGGAAATGCAATGATGGCAGACCGCTTTGCGGAAAAAATTGCCCAGCAAATGGGCCGACCTTTTCGCCTGATCGCCACTGGCGGATTGGGCAGGTTGGTCGCTCCACAATCCCCAGCGATTGAACGCTGGGAGGAGGATTTAACTCTCAAGGCTTTGGTCGAGATATGGCTGGCCCAACAGGCTAGATAACCCTAGGAGGCAACATGGGTGATGATGATTTTGATTTAGATGATGACCTGGGTCTCGATAGCGGGGACGGGGGGGATGACGGCGATTTCGCCGGTTCGTTGGATAATGTCATGGATGACGACGATGCCGGTTTGGGCGGAGGCTCAGGCGGGGAAACGGAATTGGATTCCTTTTTTGAAGATCTCAGCTCCATCGACGATATGGATGGAGGCGAATCTGAACCGGCAAAACCCGCCCCGGCAGCTGCTCCGGCAGCGGCTCCCGTTGCTCCGGCAGCGGCTCCCGCGGCTCCGGCTGCGTCGGGAGAAAAAAAAGGGCGCATGAAATGGATGATTTTAGCCCTTTTATTGGGGCTCGGGGGCGGGGGCTATTGGTTTCTCAGTCAACCCCCTCCAGAGCAGGTTCAGCCCGAGGAGTTGACTTTGGAAACCGTACCCACTCCCGCGGAGGAACCTGTTCCCATGCCCGTTATGGTGGAATCGGCCGCGCCGGTTCCGCCACCGCGTAGGCCTGTGCAACCGGCACCCCTACCCCCTCCGCCACCTCCCCCAGAGCCGGTGGTGGTTGCGCCGACCCCTCGGTTTTTAATCCAGGTGGGGAGTTGCAGTTTTGAGAAGTGCAAACGAGATTTCATGGCAAAGCTTAGGGCAAGGGGAATCCCGGTGTATTATCGAAGTACGGGAGAAAAGTACGATTTCATTGAACTGGTGACCAAACAAGTTTTTGCCCTGCGCGAGGCGCAAGCTTGGGTGAAAAAGGTCAACAACAATAATGAACGGGCCGGTGTTGCGGTCTTGGTACCTCAATCCAACGGATACCGGGTCACCTTGGGTACCTTTACGGCCTTGGATACGGCAAAGGATTTAAAGGTGTACTTGGAAGAACTCTTTTTGCAAGAGGGCTTAAAGCTTAACTTGGAGCATGTCAGAAAGAATTTTGAGACCATCAAAATTTATGCAGGGCCTTATGCCTCTAGGTCAAAGGCCCTCCGCGCCCTGAAAAAGTTTCGCCGGTCCAGAGAGTTTACCGGGGCTTTTTTAGTGCGCTATTAAGTCTGGCTTATGCGCCTCTGGCTCGTTGTTTTGATTCTTTTGTCTATTCCGCTGGCGGCCGCCGCCGCCGGCACTCGCCCCCCCCTATTGCCCGGTTGGAAAAAGCTAACCCTGATTTTGCAAGCCCTTAGCGAAGAGGAGCAAGGCAACCTAGAGCATGCCGCTCAGTTGTGGCAACGGCTTGAGCCGAGCGCGACCGTGAGGGACCACCGCTTTGCCGTGGCCCTATGGCAGGGGCAAAGTCCCAAGGCGGAAAGCAAATTCCAACATCAACTGCAAGCGGAATACCTGTTTTGGCAAGGGGATTATGCCGCCTTGGAGCAATTTTTTAATGCGCCCTATCCCGAAGATATCAATCTGCGCCTTTTAGAAGCGCGTTTTCACCTTTTGAAGGGGCGATATTTTGAGGCGCGTTGGGTGTTGGAGAGTATCCGCGCGACCACCTTGGAACAGTCCGAAGGGGCGTATCGACTGGCGATTTGGCTGAATCTTTTAGAAGGTAAAAACAAAGCGGCCCTGGATCGCTGGCAGCGCATGCAAGAGGACTTGCTTTATCCGGATCCGGCTATTTTGGATTTATCCACACTATCCTTGCCTTTGCGGGAGTTGGAGAGAGCGGTTTTGCTCAATCCTCAAGATTTGTTTCTTTTAGATAGCCTGCTTCAGCAATATGTAGAGCAAGATAAGGGCGCGGAGTTGACCGCCTTGTTGCGGCAAAAGGATATAAAAGGGGCAAGCGGTATTAGGCAAGGCCCCTTGTTTTCGCAAAGGAACCCCTTGCCCTGGCTGGCGGCAGGCGCGGCAGGGCCTAAAGATTTTGAGGTTTGGGCGGAGTATTATCGAAAGCAAAAAAATGGAGCGGCCTTAAAACAGGTGGGGCGGCTATACCAAAAGCGGTTTCCCCAGTTGCGCGACGGGGCTTGGTATATTGCCTTAGCCCAAGAGATGTCGCCCTGGGCAATAGGGACTCAATAGGTAAAGGGTAAGAGGCAGATAAACCCCTGGATTTGGCCCTGAGTGGCGGAAACCTCCAGACTTCCGCCTAAACTGCGGAGGTAATTCCGGTTTTGTAAGAGTTCCAGTCCGCCGCATTTTAATTGCTTGGCATTGCTTTGGATGTTTTGCACCCAATTGCCTGTCCAAGGGATAGGGGTAACCTGATCGCAGGTAACCGTAATTTCTAAGTCTTTGAGTTCTAATCCGTATTTCCCCTGCCCCTCTTTTAAGGCAACGCGAATTGTCAGCTTTCCCTTGGGCACCTGTTGGGCCAATTCCTTTAAAAGGCTGGCCAAGAGGCTTTTGAGACTTAAAGGGTAGAGAGGGCCTTCCAGGGGTAGGCTGGCATCCATTTCGAGTTGGATCGGGTTGGGTAAGGGGTCGGTGGTGCCGTTTCGCAGTTGGAGGAGGAAGTTTTGAAAAAATCTCGCAGGGGGAGGGTTTCAGAGGTGGTTTCCACCTCTTTGGCCTCTTCGAGGCAGAATTCTTCGACTTCGGTGAAGGACCGCAATACATGGCCTGCCGTGTTCATGCATTCCCTGAGGCTTTCTTGGGTCTCGACATCTCCGATCTCATCAATCAGGTTCGCTAGATTATCCATCACGCTGTTGACCGGAGATTTTAGGTTTTGCATTACATTGGCGATGACCTGATAATTTTCCTGGTGATGGGTTTTTTCGGCGATCAAGCGTTCTTGGGAGTTCTGGGCAAATTCCTTAAAAAAACCGAACTCTTTGAGTAAATCCCGGCTTTGGTTTTGCTCTTCTTCAAGCTGACCCATGCGTTGCTTTAGGCCGGCCAGCTCATCGGCAAGTTCGCTTAGGATTTGGTCGGACTCGGTTAAAATCTGAGGGCGATCATTTTTTGTCAAGCTAGGCAAGGCTTAATTCTCGGTTGGAGGGTTGGACGGACCCTGTTGCTGTGTTTCATCTTGGGGGGGTGTTTTTTCTAAAATCCCTAAAAAGGAATAGGCCCAACTTGGATTGAGTTTGGATAACATCGCGAGAAACAAAAAGCTGAGAAAAATAGCCTTGAGCGGGCGCAGCAAGAGGTAAAGACCAGCTCTTGTATAGAGGTAAGCGGGTTCCGCGCTGACTTTTTGGATGAGTGTGACCATTTCTTCATTTAAACCCAATACAGGGGTTTGCGCCGCCTCGATCCGCTTTAAAAAAGCAAGAACCTCTTCATGACTTAAAACATAATAGATGGAAAAGGCAAAGATTGGGAAGAGCAAAAACAAAGAGATATTGAGATAATTCCAAAAAATAGGGAAGAAGTTCTGCTTGACCAAGGCGGCGCTCGCTTTAATGTTTTGGCGGAGGTCAATCAGTCGGTCTTCATTGTGTAAAATCAAATAATGCCCGGAAAAGAGCAAAAAGAGAAAGGGGGCCACCCCAAGAAAAATCAAACCAGGGGAAAGGGCAAAGAAAAACATCAGCCCAACCAACAAGACCCCGACTTGAAATAAAGCCAGCAAGACCCCCGAGGTAAAGAAGCGTTGAAACAGGTTGGCCGTGGCTAAGGGGTAGACCCTTCTTTCCATGAAAATGGTGGGAAAGGCTAAGAAAATGACCATATCCAACAAGGCGCCGTGGATGATGTCCAAGAGTTCGTGCAGCTCCATTCCCACAAAGAAGCTTAGGACCCAAAAGGGCAGGTAGGTAATGACCGCCAAAGCGAGAAAGGGAAAGAAAAAGCTCTTGTAGCAAGCAACACTGCTGGCAAGCAAGGAGGGGAACTCAAGGGGAAAGCGTTGGGTTGTCGTTGGCTGCATTGATTTCTCCGCCCCGCCTTTAACCGCAGGGCCATGATTCTAGATGTAAAAAACCTCTGAAATTCAGTGGTTTTTAGGCGCCCTAGGCAGGGGTGCCGGGGGCAAAAATTAAAAAAGATTGATTTTAAGGCAGAGTCGAAATATTCTTCCTCTTCTTTGTGGTTTTTAGTTTCAGTTCAATTTTAGAGTCGAGCTAAGGTTTAAGTACAGGTTTTCAGATTTATTCAACTCGATCAATGGCAGCTCGTGAAAATCCTCACCGCCGAATATGTAAAAAGCTTTGTGAGCTATGAGGGCTATGATTTGCCCCTGCTGCCGCAATTTGCTTTCATTGGCCGTTCCAATGTAGGCAAGTCCAGTTTGATCAACCATTTATTGCTGCGTAAAAAGCTGGTTAAAACCAGTTCGACCCCGGGCAAAACCCAAGCCTTGAATTTTTTTTTAATCAATCGGTCTTTTTACATCGTCGATTTGCCCGGTTATGGTTTTGCCAAGGCCCCCCAGGGGGAGAGGGAAAAATGGAAATACATGATCGACTTTTACTTGCGGACCTCCAAAGAATTAAAACTCATCTTTTTGCTGCTCGATCTGCGTCATGAGCCGAGTAAAGAGGATCAAGCGTTTCATGCCTATCTTTGTGAGCGGAACCTCCCCTTTGTTTTGGTCGCCAATAAGGCGGATAAGTTGAACAAAAGTCGCCGGCAAAAGCAGGTGGCTCGTTTAAAAAAAGTCCTGGGCGCCCAACAACCGATCTTACTCCATTCCACCTTGGCTAAGTTGGGCCGAGAGGAGCTTTGGGCTCAGTTCAAGTCCTCTCCTTAGGGTTGATATCGCTCTCCCTCAAAGTTGGGCACCAATTCGGGGAGGTCTGGGTTCTCTACGGTTGCCGGGGCCTGGCCCGGGGCGACTAAGGCGGAGTCTGGGTTGTTTGTTGTCGAGGGTTCTTCGCTGATCTCTGCTTGCGGCTCTAAGCTGTCGGGGCCGTGGAAGTCGCAATATTCAACGGGCTGAGTGCCATTGTAATAGCGTTGTTTGGCGATTCGCTCTGGTGGGCAGTAGTCCCCGGCAAGTTTTTTGGAATCCATGCAGATGTAGACTTCTTCAACGCTTTGGTCATGTAGGTCGCAATATTCTTGGGGCGCCGAGGAAGGGCGCAAGGGGAACCAACCACTCTCGTCACACCAGGAGTTGGCCAGCTTGCCGGAAGCTTCGCAGATTTGAAACTCTTGAAACTCCGTATTGAGGGGGAAGGTTTTTTGTTGATTGCGCTCGATGGAAGTCATATAGGCTTTCCAGAGCCGCGCGGGAGTCTTCCCCCCGAACTCGTGCTCCATGGGTTGATTGTCGTCATTGCCGATCCAAAAACCGGTGACTAAATCGGGAGTGAAACCGATGAACCAAGCGTCTCGATGCTCGTCCGTGGTGCCGGTTTTCCCCCCCATGGGCTGGCCTATTTTAGCGGCGCGGCCCGTGCCCTCTTCCACTACTTTTTGCAGCAAGGCATTCATTTGAAAGGCCTGGGCGGCGCTAATCGCCGTTTTTGGCTTTTGAGGCTGATACTCTTCATAAACACGCCCCTTGGAATCGGTTACCTTTAAGATAAAAACCGGTTCGTTGATTTGCCCGTTATTGGCAAAGGCCGTGTAGGCCTTGACGAGATTCAAAAGAGTTACCTCGCCGCAACCCAAGGCCAGGCAAAGACCTCGGTCTTGGGGGAGGCGCAAGCCAAAGCGTTCGGCGGTGCGCACAAACGCGGATACCCCAATCCGGTTGAGGATCTTAACACTCACAACATTGTTGGAGATCTTTAAGGCATGGGCCACGGTCATGGGGCCCTGGAACTCGTGATTGTAGTTTTGCGGTTCGTAGTATTGGTGTTCTTCGGTTAAGGAAAGAGGGTACTGGGTCGGCTCGTCCACAAAGACATCGGTGATTTTGACCCCCCGGGCCAAAGCCGCCGAGTACAAAATGGGTTTGATCGCGCTGCCCGGTTGCCGTTTTGCTTGGGTTACCCGGTTGAACTCGCTCAGCTCAAAATCCGCTCCCCCGACCAAGGCGTAGACTAATCCGGTTGCCGGGTCGAGGCTGACGGCCCCGATTTGCGCAAAGCTTTTTGGTTTGGCTAAGCGGGTGGCAATGGCTTTTTCCATGGCCTGCTGGAAATTGCGATTTAAGGTGGTATAGACCTTCAACCCGCCCCCGAAGATTTGGTCGGAGGAATAGCGGGATTTGAGGATGCTCAAGACATGGTTGGTGTAATAGGGGGCTTGGCGCAAGTCCGATTGCTTTTTTTTGCGGATTAAAATTCGCTCGTTGATCGCTTGAATGTATTGCTCTTGGGTGACCCAATCGAGCTGTCGCAGACGGCGCAAAACCAAGAGTTGCCGAGTCCTTGCCCCTTTTAGGTTTGAAAAGGGGGAATAGCCTTCGGGCTTTTTGATCAAACCCGCGATCAAGGCGGATTCGGCTAGAGTGAGTTGCTGGGCGGATTTATGAAAGTAATTGAGGGCCGCGTTTTCCACCCCGTAGTTTCGGTGGCCCAAGTAAACCTTGTTTAAGTAAAACTCTAAAATTTCTTCTTTGGAAAATTGTAATTCTAGGCTAACGGCATAAAAGAGTTCTTTGAGTTTGCGGCTGAAGGTTCGTTCCGGGCTTAAGAGGCTCAGTTTGACGAGTTGTTGGGTAATGGTGCTGGCCCCATGCATGACGCTGTTGGGTTGAAACAGCCTCAGGCCGGCCCCGACTAAACGAATCGGGTCAAAGCCTAGATGCCGAAAAAAACGGGTGTCTTCAATCGCCACCACCGCCATTTGCAGGTTGCGGCTGATTTTTTTTAGGGGGGTATATTTTCGGTCTTCAATCCCTTTAATGATATGAAAGGGTTGGCGGTCGATATCGTAAAAAATGGTGTTGTTGGACTGCTGAGATTGGATCTTGCGGAAGGTCTCTGCCACCGAGTAGGAATACCACCAAAAGCCCAGTAAAAAGGCAAAGAAAGCGATGGCAAAACTTAAGCTCAGTAAAAATCGGGAGTCGGAAGACAATGGTAAAGGCTCCTTGCTGGGGGGCATGGGCTATCTATAAAAAAAGGGGGCATGAAGGCCCCCCTTTTATCTTTGGAATTAAACCTTCCAGGTTTCGCCTTGATGGAGCAGGTTGTTTAAGGTTCCCTTACCCAGGCGTTCGATTTCCGCGTCGTTGGAGGTGCGATATTCTTGGTCAATGGTAGGGGCTGTACGCTCGATAAAGACACCTAAGGGGATAGGGTAGTCAGATCCCTGCATCTGGGCCAAAAAGTGGCCTAAACCGCTATCTTTCTCGTCATGGACTAAAATCTCGGCTTCGTTGACATCGGCGACATTCACCACCTTGGGTTTGAACCCATCGCGAACAATCGCCTTGTCTTTGTCCTTGCCAAAGATCATTTTTTGGCCATGCTCTAAAACGAGGGTGTGGTCATCGCGGGTGGCCTTCGCTGTTGCCAGATCGTGGGCGCCGTCATTGAAAATGGGGCAATTTTGCAGAATCTGCACCATGGAAAAACCCTTATGCTCATAGGCGCGCATCAAGATTTCAGACATTTGCTTCATGCTGCGGTCTGTGGTTCGGGCTACAAAGGTCCCGTTTAACCCGAGGGTTAAGGCAACGGGATCAATGGGGTCTTCCATGGTGCCCGTGGGGGCGGTTTTGGTTTTTTGCCCCCGAATGCTGGTTGGGCTAAATTGCCCTTTGGTCAAGCCGTAGATTTGGTTGTCCATTAAGATAACAACCATATCCAGGTTGCGGCGCACGGCGTGCAGGAAGTGGTTTCCCCCAATGGCTAAGCCGTCACCGTCACCCATGGCAACCCAAACCGATAATTCAGGGTTGGCGATTTTCGTGCCCGTGGCAATGGCTAAGGCGCGCCCATGAATCGTATGGTAGCCGTAGCTGTTGACATAATAGGGGAAACGGCTAGAACAACCGATGCCGCTGATAAAGGCGAACTCATCGGGGCTGCGGCCCGTGGCGGCCAAAACTTTTTGGGTCTGGGCCAAGATGGAAAAATCACCACAACCGGCGCACCATTTGACTGCGCCATCGGGTACGAAGTCCTGTTTTTTATATTTACTTTCTGCGTTCATATTTTTGCTCCTGATGGTCTACAAAAGGGTGTCGACAACGAGTTCAATCTCTTCTTCGGTAAAGGGGCGGCCTTGGATTTTAGTCAAGGGGATGACCTCAACGGGAAACTCGGCGGCCAAAAGCTTAGAAAGCTGGCCTAGGTTCATTTCTGCCACCACCAATTTTTTATACTTCCTCAACACCTCCAAGGTGTTTTTGGGAAAGGGGCTGATATGGGTGAAATGAGCATGGGATACGGGCTTCCCTTGCTTTTGGTATTTTGCCACTCGGTTGCGGATACTGCCATAGGTCGAGCCCCAACCGATCACCAAGACCTCGTTCCCGTCCTTGCTTTGCAGGACCTCTAAGTCAGGGATGTCGTTGGCGATGTTGTCGATTTTTTTCTGGCGGGTGCGCACCATGGTGTCGTGGTTGTCGGGGTCATGGCTGACCGCGCCGGTTAAAGCGTCTTTTTCCAATCCGCCGATGCGGTTGCGCATGCCGGGGGTGCCGGGCTTGACCCACCCGCGGGCTAAGGTTTCGGGGTCCCTGTTGTAGGGGAAGTAGCCTTCCGGGTCGCTCACCATCGTGTGGGTCAACTTGGGCAGTTCGCTTTCGTCGGGGATGCGGAAGGATTCCGAGCCGTTGCCTAAGTAGCCGTCGGTCAAAAGCATGACCGGAGTCATGTATTTTAGGGCGAGTCGGCAGGCTTCAATGGCTTGCCAGAAGCAATCTGCCGGCGACTTTGCCGCGATGACGGGCATGGGGCTTTCTCCGTTTCGGCCATACATCGCCTGCAGTAAATCGGATTGTTCGGTTTTGGTCGGCAAACCCGTAGAGGGGCCGCCGCGCTGAACATTGACGATTACCAAGGGGATTTCGGTAATGACGGCTAAACCCATGGCCTCGCCTTTTAAGGCAACGCCGGGGCCGGAAGTCGTGGTGACCGCCAAATCGCCTGCCCAGGCAGCGCCGATGGAGGAGCAAATTCCCGCGATCTCGTCTTCCATCTGGATGGCCTTGACATCGTGATTTTTATGTTTGGCCACTTCTTCTAAGATGGTGGTCGCGGGGGTAATGGGGTAGCTGCCCAAAAAGAGCTTCAAGCCGGCCAAGTGAGCCGCCGCGACCAAGCCGATGCCCGCGGCCTCGTTTCCCGTTAGGCTGCGATAGGTACCGGGTACGGTGGGGGCGCTGTTGACCCGATATTGAGATTGAAAAAAACCCGAGTTTTGGGCATAGAGCATGCCTTCGGTCATGGTTTTAATGTTGGCCTCGGCAAGGATCGGCTTTTTGCCGAATTTAACCTTCAACCAATCTGTGGTGTACTGGGGAGAAAGGTCGTAGAGCCAAAACAAAATTCCGAGGGTAAAGAAGTTTTTGCAGCGTTCCTTCGATTTTTTATCCATCTCGAAGTCGCTTAGAGCGGCCATGGTTTGGCTGGTAATCGGCGCGGCGATGATTTTTTTGTGAAGGCTCGCTTCAGGGCTGAGGGGGTCAACCTCTTCTGCGTAGCCTGCCTTTTTGATATTTGCTGCGGTAAAGGTATCGCGGTCAATGATGGCGAACCCATCCCGTTTGAGGTCTTTGATATTGGCCAGTAACCCTGCGGGGTTCATGGCGACAAGAACATCGGGGAAATCACCAGGGGTGTTGACTTTTTTGCTGCCGAATTGCACCTGAAATCCGCTGATTCCAGAAATCGTTCCGGCAGGGGCGCGAATCTCTGCGGGGAAGTCGGGGAGGGTAACCACATCGTTCCCATGTACGGCAGAGGCTCCGGTAAATTGAAGGCCGGTCAACTGCATTCCATCGCCGGAGTCACCGGAAAAGCGGATGACTACCTGGTCAAGTTCTTGTATTTTGATGGTGTCGTTCATCGTCTCGTTAATTTCAAGGTTGATCTCAAAAGAGGGTTCGCTAGTTGCGAAGGCTGAATACAAGGCATTAAGCTGTACGAAAACCTTAATGCATGTTAAAGACTTGCAAGTGAGTTGGCAAGGCACGATTTACTATTCTATGGACTTCAAAAAAATTGGCAAGTGTTATTTTTATGACCTATTGGTTGAATTTTGAAGATTTGGTCTTCGAGCCCAAACTCTCTTTTTTCCCCGGCATGGGCCTGATTGTGCGGGCGGGCGGCTGGGGGAAGCGTAGCGGGGTGCCTCTAGGAGTGTTGACCGCCTTTTTAAGGCGGCAACAAGTTGCGGGGCGGCCTTTGGTGCTGAACTTAGACCGTTTGGTGTCCGATCAGGAGATTGGGGGCCTCTTGGCTCAGATTGGGCCGTTTTTGCCTTATTTTCAAGCGGTACGGGTAATGGACCCCGGTTTGGGGGCCGCCTTGGTTCGGACTTTTTCCCAAGTCGCCATTGAGCTGAGTTTAGAACAGGGCATTCCCAACGGGTTGGCGGTATTGGCTTGGGCAAGGGCCATGGGAGTAAATTTGCGCAAATTGATTCTTTCAAATCAAATCCCGGTCGCGGAAATTGCCAACTTGACTCCAAAACTCAACCTAGCCTGTGAATTACTGGTTTTAGGGCCCGTTGAAACCTTTTACAGCCCCAGAAAGCTCTTGAGCCCTCTCTTGCAGGGGGAGGCCAGGCAGGGGCTGGGGACTGCCGAAGATCGACCAAAGCAACATTTCCCCCTCTACGAAAGCGAAGCGGGTACCTTGGTTTATCATGACAAAGATTTATACCTGCTCGACCGGTTGGATCAAGCTGAAGAAGCGGGGATCACCGATTTTAGGGTGTCTTTGGTCGGGGCAGAGCAATTCGATCTCGCCGCGGCCCACTGGCAAGGAAAAGGGTTTGACCCCGCTTTAAAACAGGCTTGGCCCAACAAGACCACCAAAGGCTTTTTTTTGAAAAATCGCACCGACAAACCCCTAGCCCGCTTGGTCAACAGCAGGTTACAAGGGCTTAGAGGTTTAGAAGTCGCGCAGGTGCTCGAAGGCAAGGCAAAGCAATACACCCTTTTAGAAATAAAAGAAAAAATCACCCTTCCCATGCGGCTCAAGCAATGTAATCCTGAAGGCAGAGAGACGATATTTACCTTAGAAACCCTGACCGGTTTGCAGGGGGAGGCCGTTGCCAATCCGGTCCTTCCGGGGATTTATCGCACCGCTTGGATCAAAGCGGCTTTACCCAAAAGCCTGATATTGCCCTATGAACCCTCAAAAGACCTGTAGCCTTTGTCACCAGCCCATTTTGCGGAGGGAGAAACTCTTTGGGGATGAAGGGCAATGGAGTCATGAGGAATGCATTAAAACCAAGCTGAGGGCCTTGAAAAAGTCGGGGGTCAACCCTGAAGTGATCGACTTTATTTTAGCCCGCTTTGGAACAGGGAAAGATAAAAAAAGCAAAAAGGGATTGGGATTTTTCCGCAGAGGCTAAACCGCTTTTTTGGACTTGGCCGGGGGTTTGCTTCGCTGGGTTTGGGGGAGGGGCGTATCTAACTGGCGTTGCGCCTCGCGAAAATCCACGGAGACGATCTTGCTGGCTCCGGGCTCTTCCATGGTGACCCCAAAGAGGGCGTCGCCAATCTCCATGGTTTTTTTGTTGTGGGTGATGATGATAAACTGGCTGTTCGCCGTCATGGCCTTGACCTCTTCGTTAAACCTTCCGTTGTTCGCGTCGTCTAAAGGCGCGTCCACCTCGTCTAAGAGGCAAAAGGGGCTGGGTTTCATTCGAAAAATCGCGAAGATTAAGGCAATGGCGGTCATGGCCTTTTCCCCGCCAGAGAGCAGGGTCATGTTTTGCAGCTTCTTCCCTGGGGGTTGGGCGATGATTTCTACCCCAGAGGTTAAGAGGTCTTTTTCATCGGTGAGCCGTAAGCTGGCCTCGCCACCGCCGAAGAGCTTGGGAAAAAGAGCTTTGAAATTCTCATTGACGGTTTTAAAGGTGGATTTAAACCGTTTGCCCGATTCGGCGTCCATTTCGCTGATGCTTTCTTCCAAGGCCTCAATGGAAGAAAGGAGGTCTTGAGATTGCTCGCGCAAAAAGGTGAGTCGTTCCATCAAGGCATCGTATTCCTTCTTGGCCGCTAAGTTGACCCCTTCGATTTGCTCGATGACTTTTTTGAGTTTTTTGCTCTCCGCCTCGGCTTGGGTCACCTCAAAGCTATCTAGGTGCAGGGTCTCTAAGACTTCTTCTGGTTTAATTCCATGCTCATCCAAGAGATTGCCTTCTAAGTTTTTCGCTTCCTGGGCCGCTTGCGCGAGTTGGATGTCGATTTCGTGCCTTGCTTCTTTTAAATGGTCGATCTCTTTCAGTTTGATCTTGAGCAGTTTCCCCGTCTCTGTAATCTCTTGTAAGGTTTCTTCAATGGCGCCGCGGTAGTCCCTCGCTTGTTTTTCTTTGGCTTTTAAGGCTTCTAATAAAGCGGGGAGGGCTGCTTGAGCCTGATGGACCTCTTGGGTCAAGTCCAGGCGTTTTTGTCGCTGCTCGACTTGGTTTTGGATTAATTCCCTAGCCCGCTCCTGGGCTTGGGCTAAGTCTTCTGAAATGCGGGCTTTTAGGCGGATCGCGCTCTCTTTTTTTTCTTTTAAAGCGGCAAGGCGGACTTCTAAATGCTGCCCCTCCCCTTGAATAAAGGCTTTTTTCGTTTCTTCCGTTTCCAAACGGGCTTGGAAGACCTTCAACTCCTCTGAGAGGGTGGTAAAACGGTCTTCTTTGCTCGATAAGCCTTCTTCTAAGGCAAGCATGCGCTCGGCAAAGCGTTTTTGCCCGGCGAGGGCTTCTGCCAGTTCAATCTCCAGTTCATCGCGCCGCTGCTCTAAGCGGTTTTGTTCTTGGCTTTGCGCTTCTTGCTCCTTGTTTAAATCCAAGAGTTTCAAATCCAGTTCGACCCGTTGTTTTTGTACCGCTTCATATTGATCGTCTAGGCGTTCTAGAGTTTCTTTTTGTTGGATCTCTTGGGCTTCTAGGTTTTGCACCTCTTTTTGCAGGCCTTCCACGGTTTGGGTCAGGCTTTCTAATTCTCTGCGGCGGCTTAAGAGCAGGTCCGCTTTGGAGCCCTCTCTTCGTTTGCCCAGGTGGAGGATTTTTTCTTTGCTCAAAAGGTGGCCTTTATGATCGACCAGTCCGTGGTTTTGGCTTAAAATTCCTTTTTCCGCCCCCGAGAGAGCCTCCCCTAAATAAACGAACTGCTCGGCGAGGTGGAGAGGGTCTTTTTCCCATTGAATCCATTGCTCAATGGAGTTTTGCAAAGCCGGGCCCGGGGGCCGCAAATCCAAAAAGCAGAGTTCTAATTGGTCGATTTTTAGGTTTTCTAACAGCGTTTCGATTTGCGGATATTTGTGTAAATAGCGAAAGATCAAGAGATCGAAATGTCGATCCAAAAAGGCCTGTACCTGTTTTGGAGTACTGGCTCCGGGCCGCACCAAATCGGTTAAACTGCCGATAAAACCGATGCGGTCGGCCTCATGGGGGTTTAAAGAAAGGTAATCCAACAAGGCCTTGGCTCCCCCAGAGAAGTCTTCATGGCCCGAGAGGAATTCTTCAATAGATTGCAGGCGGCTGTCGGATTGGTGGAGTTTTTTGGTTTTTTCCTCAATGGCGTCATCCAATTTTCCAAAGCTGGCCTCTTCTTCCTCAATCCGGGCTTTATAAGTTACCGCTTGTTCTACGAGGGTTTCTTTTTGCTCTTCCAAGACCTCGATTTTTTGTAAGAGGCTGCTGGCCCAGGCTTTGTTTTGGCTTAGAGCAGAAGCCGTCTCTGTGAGGCGTTGCTGGGTCAAGGCTTCCTTTTTAGCCAATTCAAGGGAGCGCTCTTTTAGTTGCGCCAGCTCTTCGCCATGGCCGCTTTGATGGCTGCGGAGCTCGATCTCTTCTTGCTTTAGGGCTTGAATATCCGCCTTGATTCCTTCTAAGACCTGGGTTTGAGCGTGCAGTTTGGTTTGGATTTCTTCTTTTGCCTGGTCGATTGTCCGGGAGTGATCAACGATTTCATCTAAGTCGAATTCAAGGGTCTCGAGTTGGTGTTTGCATTTTTCTTCCCTAGTGGTGAGGTCTTCTTTTTCTTGCAGTCCTCGCTCTTCCCAGGCATCTAGGTTGGCCAGTTCTCGCTGGTCCGAGGCGATTTTCCCCTCTAGTTGGATGGCGTTGCGGTTTTTCTCGGCGATTTCTTCTTTCATTTGATCGAGTTGACCGCGCTGGGTGGCGGTACTCGCGTCGAGGGCCGCTTTTTTCGCTTCCAAGGCTTGGGTTTGGACTTCTAAGTTGTTTTGCTCGCTTCGTTGGTCTTCTCGTTGTTGGACGAGGGCGAGGCCTTGGTCTTGGAGCTTTTTCCACTGCACCGCGCTCAGGCATTGGGTGAGGCGTTCAAACCGGCTTTTGGCCTCGAGAAATTTTTCCGCTTGCTGGACCTGCTTGGCTAGGCTTTCTTCTTGAATCTCTAATTCAGCGAGTACATCCTGTACCCGGTCGAGGTTTTGTCTGGATTGCTGGAACTTGCGCTCTGCCTCGATGCGTTTGGTTTTGAATTTGACGATTCCCGCTGCCTCGTCGATGATGCTCCGGCGGTCGCTGGCATTGGAGGTGACGATGCGGTCGATGCGGCCTTGTTCGATGATGGAGTAGCCCTTGCCCCCGATGCCCGTATCCATAAAAAGGTTGCGGATATCGGTTAGGCGGCAGGGGGTTTTGTTGATCAGGTATTGGCTTTCTCCGCTGCGGTAGAGCTTTCTGGAAACGCTGATCTCGCTGAATTCAGCGTAGCGGTTGAGGGTGTCGTGTTGGGGGTTGGAAAAATGCAGGCTTACTTGAGATAAGCCCACGGGGGGGCGGCTGGCCGAGCCGTTGAAGATGACATCTTCCATGCTGCCGCCGCGGAGGTTTTTGGCGCTTTGCTCGCCTAAAACCCAGCGAATGGCGTCAACGAGGTTGGATTTTCCGCAGCCGTTGGGGCCGACGATGATGCTGACCCCGTCTTGGATGAAATCGACGGCCATGCGGTCGGGGAAGGATTTGAAACCTTGGAGTTCGAGGCGAAGCAGGCGCATGGAAAAATTTGCAGGTTGGGTTTGGGCTTTATCTTGCCTGAGAGGGGGGAGGGTGGCAAGAGGAGGGAGGGGATTTTTACAGAGAAGCTTTGCCCGGGGTTGAGGGGAGGCTGATTGGCGTTTGCTGATGAGGTCTGCCCAAAAAACCAACCTGTTCATTGTTAAAATGAAAAAAATAGTTAGAAAGGGGTTATCCCCCCTTCACCCCATCACAAGCGAAAATTTTCCCCCAGGTAGACTTTTTTCGCCTTTTCATCATGGATGATCTCCTTGGGCGCGCCCTCGGTTAAAATCAAGCCGTCGTTCATGATATAGGCTCGGTCGGTAATGCCTAGGGTCTCTCGTACATTGTGATCGGTGATTAAGATGCCGATATTTTTTTGGGTGAGCTGGCGAATCACCTCTTGAATATCCAAAACCGCCAGCGGGTCCACCCCGGCAAAGGGCTCGTCGAGTAAGATAAAATGAGGCTTGGTGACCAAGGCGCGAGCGATTTCCACCCGTCGGCGCTCCCCCCCAGATAAGCTATAACCTAAGGACTCGCGGATATGCTGGATGTTTAATTCATCGAGCAAGCGGTCGCATTCTTTTGCTTGTTCCCCCCGGGTTAGCTTGAGGGTTTCCAAAATCGCGAAGAGGTTGTCTTCTACGGTGAGCTTGCGAAAGACACTCGCTTCTTGGGGGAGGTAACCAATCCCTCGGCGCGCTCGTTTGTACATGGGTAAATGGGTGAGCTTTTCCCCTTCCAACAAAATTTCACCCTCTGTGGGGCGCACCACGCCAACGACCATATAAAAACTGGTGGTCTTGCCCGCGCCATTGGCCCCTAAAAGCCCAACGATTTCGCCTTGACGAATATCAAAGGAGACCCCCTTGACCACCTTTCTCTTACCATAGACCTTGACCAGGCCTTGGGTTTCCAATCGCATGTTCGCCCTTGTGTGGTATGCAAAAAAAAAGGCCCCAAAGGGGGCCCTTTTGGATCAACTCATCCTAGCTGATCTGTGCTTGGGCTACAAGCCCTTCGCTCTGTCTTACATCGAGTCGATGATCTGATTGAAGCTCGCGCTGGGGCGCATGGCCTGGCGGACTTTTGCCTTGTTGGGATGATAATACCCCTCGATATCCACCGGTTTGCCGGTCGAGGCGGCCAGCTCGGTTAAAATCTGGCTTTCCTTTTCGCTTAAGGCTTGGGCTACGGGAGTAAAACGATTTTTCATTTCAAGGTCTTCGCTTTGGGCGGCGAGCGCCTCGGCCCAATATCGCGCCAAGTAAAAATGCGTTCCTCGGTTATCCAATTGGCCGGGTTTGCGGCCCGGAGAGCGACCGTTTTCCAACATTTTACCCACCGCTTGATCCAAGGTACCGGCTAAGATTTGCGCCTTGTTGTTTTTGGTGTTTTGGGCAACATGCTCGAAAGAGGCCCCAATGGCGCAAAATTCGCCCAAGGAATCCCAACGGAGGTGCCCCTCTTGCACGAACTGCTGCACATGTTTGGGGGCAGAGCCTCCTGCCCCGGTTTCAAACAAGCCGCCGCCGTTCATTAAAGGAACAATGGAGAGCATTTTGGCGCTGGTTCCCAATTCTAAGATGGGAAACAGGTCGGTTAGGTAGTCGCGCAAGACATTGCCCGTAACGGAGATGGTATCCAAACCCTTGCGGATGCGCTCTAAAGAGAACTTTTGCGCTTCAACGGGAGGCAGGATACGGATATCCAAGCCGCTGGTGTCGTGCTGGGGTAGGTACTGGTTGACCTTTTCGATGATTTGAGCGTCATGGGCGCGGGCCGGATCCAACCAAAAGATGGCCGGGTTCCCGGTTGCCCGGGCGCGAGTGACCGCCAGTTTAACCCAGTCTTGAATGGGCGCGTCTTTGGTTTGGCACATGCGGAAAATATCATTCTCTTCGACCTCTTGTTCCATGATCACCTTGCCCGAGGCGTCGACCGCTCGCATAACGCCCTTGGCTGCGGCAATAAAGGTTTTGTCGTGGGAGCCGTATTCTTCGGCTTTTTGCGCCATTAAACCCACATTGGCCACGCTGCCCATGGTAGCGGGGTCGAAGGCGCCGTGTTTTTGGCAATCTTCAATGATTTCTTGATACATGGTGGCGTAAGAGCGGTCGGGGATCATGGCCAGGGTATCGTGTAATTTGTCGTCCGGCCCCCACATCCGCCCGCCGTCTCGAACCACCACGGGCATGGAGGCATCGATGATCACATCGTTGGGCACATGGAGGTTGGTGATTCCCTTGGAGGAATCGACCATGGCCAAATCAGGACGCTTTTTGTAAACCGCTTGGATATCCGCCTCAATCTCCGCTTTTTGCTCCGTCGGCAGCTTGGCGATTTTGTTGTACACATCGCTGAGGCCGTTTTTTACATTGACCCCCAACTCCTTAAAGGTGGCCGCGTGTTTGCTAAACACATCTTCAAAAAATACGGTGACGGCGTGGCCAAATAGCACGGGGTCGGAAATCTTCATCATCGTCGCTTTTAAGTGCAAAGAGAGCAATACCCCGTCTTTTTGCGCCGTCTCAATGCTATCTGCGTAAAACTTGCGTAAGGCGGCCACCTTCATTACCGAAGAATCCAAAACCTCACCGGTTTGCAGGGGCACCTTGTCTTTTAAGACTTGGGTACTGCCGTCAGGGGCGACAAATTCAATCTTGATCTCACTCGCGGCAGGTAAAGCGATGGATTTCTCGCTCCCAAAGAAGTCCCCACCCGTCATATGGGCGACACGGGTTTTGGAGTCCTTGGGCCAAGGCTTCATCATCTTATGGGGGTTTTTTTGCCCATTGGCTTTGACCGCCGCCGCCGCGCGCCGATCGGAGTTGCCTTCGCGCAATACGGGGTTGACCGCGCTGCCCAAGACTTTAGCAAAGCGGGCCTGCAATTTTTTTTCCGCCTCGTTTTGGGGGGATTCAGGGTAATTGGGAAGGTCAAACCCTTGGGCTTGCAATTCTTTGAGCGCTTCTTTTAATTGGGGGATCGAGGCGCTGATATTGGGAAGCTTGATGATGTTGGCTTCAGGGGTTTTTGCCAGTTCACCGAGCTGACTCAAGTTGTCGGCTACCTGCTGGTCCGCTTTGAGTCGTTCAGGAAAGGTGGCAAGAATTCGGCTTGCAAGGGAAATGTCCCGAGTCTCAAAGACGATGCCAGAACCTTTGGTAAAGGACTGAAGAATCGGCAGGAGGGAATAGGTCGCTAAGGCGGGCGCTTCGTCGATTTCAGTATAAATAATCTTTGAGGGTTCTTGAGTCATTGATCTCTCCTGATGGTTAATCCCAATTATTCCGACTTCTCAAGTCGGGCTTGGATGAAGGACAAGGTCTGCTGGGTCGGGGTTCAATCCCGCCCAAGGTGCGTTCTTAAGGGCTCTGCTCAGAACCTTTGCACAAATTCTAAAAAAAATAAATTTTTAATCGGGATTCGTCAATAGGAAAAGGAAAAAAGTTCAATTGAGCCTTTAGGGTTGAGTGGGTTCGCGTTGCCGGTATTGCGGGCGCAGTCTATTTTGGTGTCCCAGGTGCATCCCAGATGCAATAGGGGGTCATGTTGAGGTAGTCGGCCGCGGTGAGCTGGCAGGCGATGCCATCCACCTTGCCCGTGGGGATCGCCTCCCATTCCGCGGCCATGTGGAAATGGCCGTAGGTACAGGTCGCGACCGGGTATGATTGGAGTAAATCCCAAAAAGGGGTGGTTTCTCCTTGGGTGGTAAAGGGGGGGAAATGCAACAGCAGGTGGATCCCCTCTGCGGGTTTGAGTTCTATCGCCTGATCCAGGGCCTGGCGCAGTAGAGCCATCTCTTTTTCAAAGGTTTTTTGATCCAGGTCGTCGGCGCAGGGGTCGTTGGGGGCGAGCCAACCTCTTGTTCCCGCAAAGACCTGCCCCCGCAGCTTGACCGCATTGCCCATCAAGGCTTGCAGCCCCTGGGGCAGGCTGTTTTTGAGTTTGGTAAGGTTTTTACACCAATGGTCGTGGTTGCCTTTGACAAAGAGTTTGTTGAACCCGGGGAGGTCGTTGAGTTGCCGTAGATGCACCAAGGCTTGGTCTAGCTTATGCTCCCAGGAGATATCCCCTCCGATGAGCAAGATATCCCCTGGGGCAATCACTTTTTTCGCGTTGCTTAAGATTTTTTCTTGGTGATTTTTCCAGATGGGGCCGAAGCCCTCCATATTGCGGGTGGGGTCTAGGGAAAAGTGGGTGTCGCTAATGGCGAAAATGCGCATAAAATCGGCTTGGGTCTTAAGGATGAATCCGTTCCAACATCCGGGGGAAGGGGATGGCTTCGCGGATATGGTGCAGGCCCACCAACCAGCCGACCAAACGCTCTAAGCCGATGCCGAAGCCCGAATGGGTTACGGAGCCGTATTTTCTTAAATCCAGATACCACTCGTAGGGTTGGAGGGGGAGGCCCTGCGCTAAGATGCGTTGTTTTAATTCTTCGTAATCGGTTTCCCGTTCCGATCCGCCGATGATCTCTCCATGCCCCTCAGGGGCGATGAGGTCGGCGCAGAGGACTCGGTTGGGGTCGCTGGGGTGGCTTTTCATGTAAAAGGCCTTGACCACTTTGGGGTAGTTGAAGACAAATAAAGGTTGATCAAAATGCTCGCCTAAAAGGGTTTCATCGAGCGCGCCGAGATCGTCCCCCCATTGAATGGGTTGCCCCTTTTCTCGCAAGAGTTTCACCGCGTCGCTGTAATCTAAGCGGATAAAGGGGTTTAAGGCCTTTTTTAATTTTTCCTGATCTCGGTTGAACTGCTTTAGGTGCCATGAGCATTTCTCCAACACCTGCTGGACAATATATTGAATGAGGTCTTCTTGCAGGTCGAGGTTGTCTTGGTGGGTGAAAAAGGCCATTTCCGCTTCCAGCATCCAAAACTCGCTCAAATGCCTGCGGGTTTTGGATTTTTCCGCTCGAAAGGTCGGCCCAAAACAAAAAACCCGCTCATGGGCAAAAATCGAGGCCTCGAGGTAAAGCTGTCCGGTTTGGGCCAGGTAGGCTTTCCCTAAGTCGTGATAGCTTAAGCTAAACAGCCCGGCGGGGTCTTCCCCCACGGTTTGGGTTAAGATGGGGCTATCCATCTTGATAAAGCGATGGAGGGTCAAAAACTCGTGAATGGCATGGATTACCGTGGAGCGCACCTTAAAGAGGCTCACCTGTTTTTTCGAGCGTAGCCACAGATGGCGGTGGCTCAACAAAAAATCGGGGCCATGCTCTTTGGGGGTGATGGGGTAAGCTTGCGAGTCCGATAGAATTTTTAAGTCCAGGCAAAGCAACTCAAAGGGAAATTGCCCCTGATTGGATGCTTGCACCCTGCCGGTCACTTCGAGGGCCGTTTCTTGGGTTAACTGGCTAAAGGTCTCCCAGGCCGCTGCGGGGCATTCTTCTTGGACTAAGACCACTTGGAGGATGCCCGAGCCGTCTCGCAGCCCTAGAAATCTCACTTTTTTAGATTTGCGGGTATATTGCACCCAGCCTTGAAGCTGGACCTCTTTACCCAATTGGCCGGCTAAATCGCCAGCGAATACTCTTTGATTCCAACGCATGATTAAAATACCAAAGCGGCACCGAAGGAGGTTAGCAGGCCGCTGGCGGCTAAATATTTGTTGTCGCTTCGTTGGATGGAGGCGATAACCTGATGCTGACTATACCTGAGGTGTAAGTTTTCGAAAAAAGTATAGCCGAGACTAAGGTGATACTCCCCTGCGGTGGAAGAAGAAAAAAAGGCGGCAGACCCCCCTTCTACCTGCGCTTTGCCCAACCCGCCACCAATCCCAAAAAGGAGGTCAAAGGGAAGGGTAAAGGATAAGGCATAGTCGAGCCAGCGCACATGCATAACCGAGTTTTGAGCGTACTGGAGGGGGAGTTTGAAATCCGCAAAGCCAAACTCACCGAGTTCGGCGTTGGCGTAATAGATCCGTTGCCCTTGGGGGCGGCCATCGAGTTTTAAACGGCTCCCGTCGCCCGCGGTTTTAAAGTTGTAACCCAGAGGGACATCCACCCCTATGAGGCTGTCTTGCCCGTAGGCCGTCCAAGCGAAGCAGAGCGCGATCAGCAGGAAAACGACAGGGGGGCAGGCGGATTTGCGGTTCATTTGGCCAGCACCGATAAGGTTGACCCCGCGGGAATAGCCACCTTGATGGAGAAATCGCCGGTTGCCCCGCTGGCCACCTGGGTATAGCTATTGGAATAGGCGGGTAAAAAGAGATTTGCGTTAAACTGAGCCAAGTCGTTTATTTTTGGGGTTCCATACAAAAATAGGTTCACGCTGCCGAGGTTGTAAGTGATTCCCCCTAAGGTGGAGGTGAAATAAGAACCTGTATTGTATTGGTAGCCCACCGGAGCGGTGGCGCGGTCGCTCAACAGCCCCGCTATGCCAAAGCCGATCAAGAGGCTTTCGATGCTGTGGGCGCTTTGATCGGCTTGGGTGAAGCCTCCGGCCGCCACGGCTTGGGTGATGGCGGTGATGCCGGTTTTGGAGGATTGAACGATATTGCGCATCAGGGTCGCCCCCCCGAAGTTGCGGGTTAAATAGGCCCCAAAAGCATAAGACATGGAGTAATTGCGCAGGCTGTCGAGCCCGGTTCGCCATTCGTTTAAGGCAATGTCATTGTATTGGTTGTATAAAAAGAAACGGCTTTGGTTGGGGGTTGCGGATCCGGCGGTGGGGTCGTTGTAGGCGATGCCGCGGGGGCCGTTGATCTGGATTTTATCTGCCAGGAGGTCTTCTGTAATCTGGCTGCACATCTCATTGAGCCAAACCTCGGTACTGGTATAAAGCGGGGCCAGCAGCACGGTTTTTTGATAAAAATGAATCATGTGCTGAAACTCATGGGCCAAGGTAGAAATCATTTGGCTCGGCCAAGTGTCGGTAAGGGCCCAGGTTGTTGAGTCCTTGGTGGCCATTAAAACCGAGTCCATGTAAAACAACAGCCTCTCATTGGAATGGGCGACGGAAGTATCGCTGCTGGCCAAGTAATTGTCTTTTGCCCAGAAGAACCCTAAAATCCCTCCGGTTTGGGAGCTGTCGTTGGAGATGTCAAAATAGAGAATGTTGATCTCTGTTGCCGCTGAAGCGGGTATGAGCCCCGGGTAACGGGTCTGGGGCCCCCAAGGCACCCCATAGATATTGGTGACCCAATCATAGATGTCATTGTCTGCCCCGACTTGGAGAAACTTAGCCGCAACGCTATCTACCATGGTTTGATCCATGCAGGCCGGTAAGCTGCAAGTCCCCCAGGCCGCGTCGGCGACCCAGATATTCAACGAGATGCCGCCGTCGGTCGTAACGCTGCGCAAGGTGGCGGGGATTAAGTCCAGGCTGTTGGTATTTTTAAAGGAGTTGGTTGCCCCCACGGCCAGAGCCTGTTGCGGGGGCATGACCTGGGCCAGGGGTTGGGGCTGGGTTACTTTGAGGATCGGGGCATTGTTGAATCGGGTCGCCTGATCTGTCCCCGAAAGCCCAATTTTATGCTCAACGGCAAAGGATTCGCGGATGGAGGGGGCCTGTTGGCCTAGTGCGGCGGGGTCGGTGATTGCCCCTGAGGTCGGATTGGTTAGGATAAAGTAAATATCTTTGACTTGAGTCCCCAGCGACTTTGTAAAGGTAAAGGTTCCGAGTCCGTCCCGGTTGGTGATGGTGAGGATGTCCACGGTTGAGTCAACCGGTGTGGACAGGGTGGAAACGGTGTCGGAGGTTTTTTTGCAGCCGATCAGCAGTACGGCGAGGGCCAGGGGTAATAAAATTCGCATGAAGCCTTTTGAAAAGTGGCACGCATTGGTTTTATTATCTTTTATTGGGGTAAAAAAAACAAGCGGCGGATTTTTATTCTGCAAGTCTACCGCTGTCTCGGGGGCGCGGTTAAGGTAGCGCTTTCCACCCGTAAGATGGCGGGGCGGCCTGGGCCGATCGGTTTTTGCGTGATTTTTCCTGTTATCTGGAGTTGTTCTCCTTGCAGCCTGATGAGTTGCGGTAAAAGAGGGCCGGAGAGTTCGTAGTCGGCCTGAGGCGTAACCAGGGTCAAAATTTCATGGGGGGCACTGCCTTTATAAACGATCCGGCCTTGCAACTCCGCCCCTTGGAGTATGGTTGAAATCATCAGCAGCAACCCGAGGGGAAGCAATTTCATTTGACGACCACCGCAAGGCCGACCTGAGCGGGTAGGGTAACCTTAGCGACATAAGACCCCGTGGCGGCGCTAGAGGCTTTGATGTAGGTATTTGAAAGTCCGGGTAAGGTCTTTAAGGCCGCCACTTCGGTGAGAGTGAAAATCTTTGGGGTGCCGTAATTATAAAAGTTGATACTGCCTTGGTTGTAGGTTGTAGTCCCGACGGTGGAGGTAAAATTGGCCCCGGAATTGATGGTGAAGCCTGTTGGGGCGGTGGTGGTATCGCTCAACAGATTGGCGATGCCCCAGCCCGCTAAGATACTGGCTAGAGTATGGGCACTGCCGTCGCTTTGGGTTTTGCTCTGGGCGGCCACCGCGTTGGCCACCGCGTTGGAATCGGTACTGGCGTCTTGCACAATGGATTTGAGTAAGGCGGCCCCGCCGAAGTTTCTCGTCAGGTAGGCGCCGAAGGCGTAGTTGATCGCGTAATTTCGCAAAACCGTATTGTCGCTGTTCCATTCTGTAATGGAATAAAAATTGTTGGTGACAAATAGGGGCATGCGGCCCTCTTTGTTGCCCGCCGCGCCCGCGGTTGGGTCGGTGGAGGCCACCCCTCTCGGGCCTTTGTTGCCCAGTTTATCGGCTAATAAATCTTCGATTTGCATGGAGCAAAGCTCATTGAGCCAGGTTTCGGTGGCAGCGCCTCCATTGAGCAGAATGTTCTTTTGATAATAGTGAATCATGTGCTGAAACTCATGGGCTAGAGTCGAGATATTATCGGCAGGCCAAGTGTCGGTGATCTCCCAACTGGAACCCTCGGGGGTGGCCAGCAGCACCGAATCCATATAGAACATGAGTCGCTCGTTGGAATGAGGAGTGGAGGCATCGGCGATGAAGTTATCCTTAGACCAAAAAAAGCCGACGATCCCTCCGTTTTGCGAGCGATCCGCGCTAATGTCGAAGTAAAGAATATCAATCTGGTTGGCCGCGCTGGGGGCGATGATGTTTTTGAAGCTATGAGTTCCCCAGGGGGCGCCCAAGGCATTGGTGACCCAGTCGTAAATATCGTTGTCGGCCCCGGTGAGCAGAAACTTCCCCGCTACGGCGTCCAGCATGCTTTGGGTTACGCAGGCCGGTAGGGCGCAGCCTGTCCAGGCGTCGTTCGCGACCCACATATTGACTGTGATGCTGCCGTCAGTCAGCACCTTGCGCAGGGTGGCCGGGATGAGGTCGGTTGCCGAGGTGTTTTTAAAGGAGTAAGTATCGCCCACCGCGGCCGCTTGCGGGCTCTTGAGCCAGGATTGGTTTTTGGCGATACCTGGAATGAGCTTCTGGGGGCCGTTGTTTTGGGCGGAAATGGTTGGGGTTCCTCGCTGCCCCAGGGGTAGGGCAAGGGGGGCGGAAGGGGTTTGCAGGCTCTGCTGGGCTGGGCTCCAGGTTGACTGGTTGAGGGTTGCCGTGGGGGCGGTTGCCGTGGCGCTTGAACTGTTGGTGTAGATGAAATAAATATCTTTGGTTGTAGTGCCCAGTTCTTGGGTGAAGGTGACCTCTCCCCCGCTGTTTGGCGGAATCAGGGTATAGCTGCCGGTGCCGGTAAAGGAACGGGGGCCCGTGGTATCGGTGGTGGGATCGGTGGTGGTCGTCGTTGTTGCGGGGTCTTCTTTCTTTTTGCATCCCGTTACCAGAATAAGGCCGATGAGCAAAAGCGTGAAACTTGGATGGATTTTCATAAGAAGTAATGTAGGGACGGTGAAAGTTTACCTCTATAATCTTATGAATCAGTGAAGAAGTCAAACCTCAAAGCAATTGGCATCCGTTTAAAGAGGGGGCCTTTTGCCGAAGATGGCGCTCCCCACGCGAATCATCGTGGCCCCTTCCTTTAAGGCCGCTTCAAAATCATTGGACATCCCCATGCTCAATTGGTTGAAGTTGTTATCTCCGATTCTCTGTTGTTGTTGTTCCAAAAAGCCGCGTAATTGGGCGAAGTAGACTCGGTTCGCCTCGGCGCTTAAGGCCGGGTCGCCCATGGTCATCAGGCCTCGGGGGATGAGGTTGGAAAGAAGAAGGAGTTGGTCTAAAAAGGAGGAGAGTTCATCAAAACGGCGCAAACCGGATTTGCTTTGTTCCAAGGTGAGGTTCATCTGTACCAGCACTTGCAGCTTGACCCCTTTTGGCCGCACCGGCGATTGAGTTCTTGGGCGATGTCGATGCGGTGCAGGCTGTGAACCCAAGTAAAGAGTTCGGGGCAATACTTCGCCTTGTTGGCCTGTAAGGGGCCGATTAAATGAATCTCAGCGTCGGGAGGCAAGCTGGGCCTTTTGTCTCGGGCTTCTTGAACGCGATTTTCTCCAAAGGTCCGCACCCCTAAGCCATAGGCATCTAAAAGGGCTTGGAGGGGGTGGCGTTTGCTGACCGCGATGAGGGTAATGCCCTCTCTGCCTTGGCTGGCTGCCTGAACGCGGTGTCGCACCGCCTCCAGGTGTTTTTGCAGCCCCAACATTGAGGTTTAAAGCTTGCGAAAGATCAAGGTCGCGTTGGTGCCGCCAAAACCAAAGCTGTTGCTCATGGCGACCTCAATGTTTTTTTTCTTCGCTTGGTTGGGGGTGATATCCAATTCACAACCTTCGTCTAGGTTTTCGACATTGATCGTTGGGGGGATGAGGCTTTGCTGCATCGCTTTGATGGTGAATACGGCTTCGATTCCACCCGCTGCCCCCAAGAGGTGGCCCGTCATGGATTTAGTCGAACTGATGGAGGTTTTTTTGGCATGCTCCCCCAGGGCGGCCTGGATCGCGACGAGTTCGTTGATGTCTCCTGCGGGAGTGCTGGTTCCGTGAGCATTGATGTAATCAATCTCGTGGCCCTCTAACCCGGCATCCTTCAGCGCCATTTGCATGGCTCGGGTGGGGCCTTCGGAACTGGGGGTGGTCATGTGGTAGGCATCGCTGCTGTACCCGTACCCGACCAATTCACAATAGATTTTTGCCCCTCTGGCCTTGGCGAATTCGTATTCTTCTAAAATCAAGATGCCCGCGCCTTCACCTAAAACAAAGCCGTCTCGGTTTTGATCGTAGGGGCGACTCGCTTTTTCCGGTTCGTCATTGCGGCGGCTCAGGGCCTTCATCGAACCGAATCCGCTGATTGCCAAGCCGCAAATCGCCGCTTCGGTGCCCCCGGCGATCATTACTTTCGCGTCGCCGTGCTGCATCATGCGCAAGGCCTCGCCAATGCTGTGATTGGCGCTGGAGCAAGCGCTGGTGGTGGTTGCGCTGTAGCCTTTACAGTTGTATTCGATGGAGACAAAGCCCGAAGCCATGTTGGAGATGGTCATGGGGATGAAAAAGGGCGTGACCCGCCCCGGGCCTTTTTCCCGCAAGACCTGAGCGTAATGCTCAATGTTGGGTAACCCGCCGATCCCCACCCCGATGGAGACGCCTGTTTCTAAGCTTACCTCTTCGGTGATGACGAGTTGGGCGTCGTCAATCGCTTCTTTGACCGCGGCCAAGGCGTAATGGATGAAGACATCCATTTTTTTGATTTCTTTTTTGGGGATAAAGTTCCCCGCGTCAAAGCCTTTGACTTCGCCGGCGATTTGAGTGCTGTAGGTTTTCGCGTCGAACTTAGTGATGGCGCAGATTCCACTTTTTCCTTGAGAAATTCCCTCCCAAGAGGTGGGGACAGTCAGCCCCAGGGGGCTGATGCATCCTAAACCAGTAACAACGATTCGCTTGCTCATCCGATTTTGCTTGCTTGAGGGGTTTAGCCTTCCAAGGCTTTGCTGATGTGGTCGATGGCGACTTGAACGGTAGTGATTTTTTCTGCTTCTTCATCGGGGATGTCGAGTTCGAATTCTTCTTCAAAGGCCATCACCAATTCAACGGTATCTAAGGAATCGGCGCCTAAATCATCGACGAAGTTGGATTCTAGTTTTACCTCGGCGGCGTCTACGCCGAGCTGGTCACAAATAATTTTGATAACACGATCTTGAATGGATGCGCTCATCGGATTCTCCAGATAATTTGATGTTGATAAGCTCGTTTAAGCTTGCTGGGGAAAGTTTTCATACAATTCCTCAAGCTGTCAACGATTCCTTGCCCTTTTTCAGGCAAGGGCGACCCAAAAAGGGGTCTAGTACATGCCCCCATTGACATGCAGGGTGGTACCGGTAATGTAGGACGAGAGGTCGCCGGCCAAGAACAAAACAGCCCCGGCGATGTCTTCTGCTTGACCTAAACGGTTTAAGGGGATTTTTTCTAAAATGGTGGTTTTTTGCTCCTCGTTGAGTTGAGCGGTCATGTCGGTGGCGATAAAACCGGGGCTCACTACATTTACTAAAATGTTGCGGCTTGCCACTTCCTTGGCTAAGGATTGAGAAAAACCAAGCATTCCGGCCTTGGTGGTCGCGTAGTTGACTTGACCGGGGTTGCCCGTGTGGCCCACTACGCTGCCGATATTGATGATTCGCCCTGCCCTTTGCTTCATCATGGGGCGGATGACCGCCTTGCAAAAGTGAAAAAGACTGGTTAAATTGGTGGCAAGGACTTGATCCCATTCCTCTTCCTTCATTTTCATGAATAGATTGTCTTGGGTGATGCCCGCGTTGTTGACTAAAATATCCAGCTTGCCCCCAAAGGCCTCTAGGGCTTGCTGGACGATGCGCCGGCAATCGGCTGCGCTGGTGACATCCCCGCTGAGAGCGGATATCTTTAAGTTTTCTTTTTGGGCTTCAGTCACCACGGGGGTTGAAGAGGCGTCGCTGCGGCTGGTGATGATCACCTCCGCGCCGGCCCGGGCAAGTTTGAAGGCAATGGCTTTGCCGATGCCTCGGCTCCCGCCGGTGACTAAGGCGGTTTTTCCTTTCAAGTCGATCATCTGCGCTCCTTAAATTAGGGCCTGAAGGGCTTCTTGGTTGCTTTCTAAATCGTCAAGGCATTGGAGGTTGATCACCCGAACCGACTTGTCAATGCGTTTCATCATCCCCGCCAGCACTCGGCCCTGACCGAATTCAATGAAATGGGTTACCCCTTGGGCGATCATTTTTTGAATCCCCGTCTCCCAGCGCACCGCGCCGGTTACCTGAGCGACCAAACTGGGGAGAATATCGCCGGCTTTTACCAACTCTTGATTGGCAATATTGTTGATGATGGGAAATTGCGCGTTGGCAAAGGGAACCTGTTCGAGTTCGGTTTTCAACTTTAAGGCCGCGGGGTGCATCAAGGGGCTGTGGAAGGGGGCGGAAACCTCTAAAAGCTTTCCCTTTGCCTGTTCTAAGACCCGTTTTACCGCGTCGATATGGCCGGAAATCACGATTTGAGCCGAGGTGTTATAGTTGGCGCACTGCACCCGTTGGGTGGTGCTGGAGGCCTCTCTGCAAAGGTTTTCCAAGGCGGCCGCCTCCATCCCCAAAATCGCGGCCATGCCGCCAACCCCGAGGGGCACGGCCTCTTGCATCAACTTTCCTCGCGAATGCACGATTTGCACCGCCTTGGCAAAGGGAATGGCTTGGGCGGCCACCAGAGCGGAATATTCTCCTAAGCTGTGGCCCGCGGCGTAAGCGGGTTTAAGGTGAAAACGCTCTTGAAAGATTTGCTGGGCAATGGTCGAAACCGTTAAAATCGCGGGCTGAGCGTTTTGGGTTAGGGTCAATTGGTCGGCGGGGCCTTCTAAGCAGAGCTTTTGCAAGTCAAAGCCCAAGACTTGATTGGCCTGGTCGAAGAGTTCTTGAAACTGGGGGTGTTTCGCGAAGCCTCGGCCCATTCCCACTGCCTGGGAACCCTGACCGGGAAATAGAAAGGCGGTTTTACTCATGGTCCATCGTTGGGTTGTCGGCCTTTGGGTTGGCGATGTGGCTCTAGCGAGCGGGGTTTAGGAGGCGCTTTTTAGAATGTCTTGAAATTCTAAGATTTTTTCTTCCATTCGTTCGACTAAGCGGGCTTCCATAGCCCATTGAGCGAAGTGGATTCCAAAGGCTAAGGCATCGGGGTTCGAGCTGCCGTGACAGACGATTCCATTCCCTCTCAGCCCTAAAAGCGGTGCCCCGCCGAACTCGGCGTAGTCGCTGCGTTTTTTTAGCCCCTTAAAGGCTTTGCTCATCAAGAGAGCCCCGAAGGTCGAGAGCGGGGATTTTTTGATTTCTTCTTTTAAGACCGAGCCAACATAGCTTGCCGCGCCCTGTACCGATTTCAGCAACACATTGCCGGAAAATCCATCGCAAACCACGACATCGAAATTGCCCTCGAAGAATTGTTTGCCCTCGACATTGCCGATAAAGTTAAGGGGGGTTTGCTTTAAGAGGTTGAAGGTCGCCTTGGAGAGTTCATCGCCTTTGCCTTCTTCGCTCCCAATATTGAGTAAGCCGACTTTTGGGCTGTTGCGGTGATGGATGAATTCCATATACAAGCTGCCCATGACGGCAAACTGGACTAAATTGGTGGCCGTGCAGTTCATGTTGGCGCCGGCGTCGACCAAAAGAACCTTGTCTTGAACCGAAGGCAATAAGGCGCTGATGGCGGGGCGATCAATCCCCGGTAGGGTTTTTAGGACAAAGCGACCTAGAGCGAGCATGGCCCCCGAAGAACCGGCGCTGACAACGCCCTGCACTCGGTTTTCTTTATGCAGGTTGTAGCAGACCCGCATGCTGCTGTCTTTTTTCGATTTCATCGCCGTGACGGGATTTTCTCCCATTTCGATGACTTGGCTGGCCTGCTGGATCTCTAGTTTGCCGGCGTCAAAGCGTTTGCCTTCCAACTCTTTTTTGATCAAGCTTTCATTGCCGACCAAAACAACGGAGATCCCCCACTCATTGATCGCCTTCAAAGCGCCTAAGACCGGGTTGCGGGGGAAGTAATCCCCTCCCATGACATCAACGGCTATGGGCATAAGACCTTTAATCAGCGATTTCTAAAATTTGTTTGCCGTCGTATTGGCCGCACTTGGGGCAAACCTGATGCGAAGGGGTCAGTTCGTCGCAATGAGGGCAAGGGGTCAGGTTGGGGGTGGGCAAGGCGTGGTGTGAGCGACGCATGTCCCGTTTCGAGCGAGAGGTCTTTTTCTTAGGTACGGCCATCTTATTCCTGCTTTGGGTTTGAGATGAGGTTTTTTAATTGGGCAAAGGGCCGAGAGGTACTCGGCTCTTCGCAGTCACAGCTTTTTTCGTTCAAATCCTGCCCGCAAAGAGGGCAGAGCCCTTTGCAATCCGGGTTGCAAAGGGTGCGTAGGGGAAGCTCCAAGATCAATTGGTCTTCAATATAAGGGGCCAAATTGATCTTGTTGCCATCGTAATAGTCTATATCCGCCATTTCCGGGCTGATTTCGCCGTCTCCCCCAGGCGGCGCGTTGTCCATATAACTGGGGAGCAGAGTGAGGTTGAACTCACCTTGAAGCGATAAGCTTGTTTGTTTTAAGCATTGATCGCAAGGTTTTTGCAATTGAGCGTTATACTCGCTTTTCAACCGCATCCGCTCTTGCATGCCCTGAACAAAAACCCGGCAAGTGACTCGCAAGGGCTTGACTTCTGCGGAGAGGCGGGGCAACTCTTCCGGGCTTAAATCAAAGGCGAACTCTTTGCCCTCTGGGGGGATTTCGAGCGGTTTAAAACGCATGAGTACCGACTGAGGGTCGCGGCAAAAGGTCGCGGGTCTTATGGACATTCACTTTTAAACAATCAAGATATAGAAGATATTTCACCTCGTCAAGGGGGAGCTTGAAGAAAATTCCTCGTTCAAAAAAAGGCCCAAGGCCTCGCCTCGGTGGGTGAAAATCGCTTTATAGTCTTGTATGTTCGGGGCCGCTTGCAGGTGAATGCCGCTGAATTGCTCGATTTGCTGAATGGAGAGGGCTTTGAGCCTCGCCAGTTCCAAAATCGCCATAAAGGTTAAGATCACTTCGGATTTGTTGGTTTGCTGGGAGACTAAATCCCAAAAGGTGCCCCCTTCGCCGGGAATGAATTGATCGAGGAGTTCTAAGATTTTTTCTTCAATGCTTTTTGTCTCGTGGGTGATCTCATGGGGTTTTTTGAAACCCTCGCGGGAGGTAACCCCTTGGAAGGCTTGCAAGAGGGCGTATACAGAGAGGTCGAATTGAAGTTCTGCTTGGTCCTGGGCAGCGGTGGCGGTGTAAACGGGCCTGGTGAAGAGGTCTCTGCCGAGGAGGGGCCTTTGCCGTAGTTGCTCGGCCAGACCTTGAAATACCTCATAAAGAATGAGCTTTCTGCGCAGCGCTTCTTCAGGGTCGAGGAGTTCTCCTTCTTCTTCGGGCTCGGCTAAGCGGGGGAGGAGCCGGCGGGATTTGATCCAGATCAGGGTGCTGGCCAGGTCTAAAAACTCCACCGCCACCTCAAAGTCAAAGACTTCGATTTGCTGTAGGTAATCAAGGTAGGGGGCGCAGATTTCAGAAAGCTGAATATTGTGAATCTCCAGCTTTTGCTTGCGAATCAGTTCCAACAGCAGGGCTAGGGGGCCGTCAAAAGCCTTTTGATGAACCTCCAACAGGTCCATAAAGTTGAGTTGCTGGGGGTTTGTCTGGGGCATGAGGAAGTATTAAAAGGGTCTAAGGTTCTAAACTATAGCCTTGCTGAGGCGAATGGCAAAGCAAAAATTGAAGAAAGGCCCATTTACTTTTGCCTCTGATTCGGGTAAGGTTTTCAATTGTATTCAAGAGTACAAAAATTGACCTTTGCTTGCCTCTCAACTTCTGGGAGGCTCCGCTATTTTAAGCCTAAACGCCCCTTTCTCAGGACTTAGAGCGCACATGAACCAATCGAAATTCGGCCTTCCCGCCGCGCAAGGGCTTTATAACCCCGCCTATGAAAAGGATGCCTGCGGGGTCGGCATGATCACCAATATCAGTGGGGAACGCTCTCACGAGATCGTTGCCAAGGGCATGGAAATCCTAAAAAACCTAGAGCATCGCGGTGCTGCCGGCTCAGACCCGAAAGCGGGCGACGGCGCGGGTATTTTGACCCAACTCCCCACCCGCTACTTTCAAGAGGTGGTAAAAAAAGAGGCGGGCTTTGACCTGCCCGAAGTCGGTGAATATGGCGTGGGGCAGGTCTTTATGCCCAAGGATGAAGAAGAGATAACCACCATCCAGCGGCTCTTTGAGCGCTACACCGCCGAAGAGGGACAAGAGATTTTAGGTTGGAGACGAGTCCCCACCGACAACACCTGTCTTTCGGAGCGCATGCTCTATCGTGAGCCCGCCGTGTTTCAGGTCTTCATTCAACGGAAAATCGACAAGGTGGAAGACTTTGAACGCAAGCTATATGTGATCCGCCGTTTAGTGGAAAAAGCGGTGGCCAATTCCGACTTGGTCGATAAATCCTTTTTTTATATTTGTTCCTTATCGGTCAATACGATTGTGTATAAAGGGATGTTTTTAGCCTATCAGCTGGAACAATACTACCTCGACCTGCAAGCGGAAAACTTTGTCAGCGCGATTGCCTTGGTACACCAACGCTACTCGACCAATACCTTTCCCACCTGGGGTTTGGCCCAACCCTTTCGTTTCATTGCCCATAACGGCGAGATCAATACCCTAAGGGGCAATATCAATTGGTCGAGAAGCCGAGAGACGATTTTTGCCGCCGATTACTTTGGGGACGACATGAAAAAGTTATTGCCCATTATTGTAGAGGGCGGCTCGGACTCGGCGAGTTTTGACAATTTTTTCGAGATTTTGGTTTCCGCCGGGCGCAACCTCCCTCATTCCTTTGCCATGATGGTTCCCGAAGCTTGGGAAAAGGGGATCGAAGATGAGGATGTACGCGGTTTTTACGAATACCACTCTGCCTTGATGGAACCCTGGGACGGCCCGGCGGCGATAATCTTTACCGACGGCACCCGGATTGGGGGCGGTTTGGATCGAAACGGCCTGCGGCCCATTCGTTATGTGGAAACCTTAGACGGTTATTTGATCATGGCCTCTGAGGTCGGGGTGTTGCCTGTCGAAATCGACAACATCAAACAAAAAGGCCGCCTCGGCCCGGGGATGATGCTTTTGATCGATACCGATGAGGGCAAGGTGACTTACAACGAGGCGCTGAAAAAAGAGATCTCCCTGCAACAGCCTTACAAACGCTGGGTGGAAGAACAAAAAATCAGCCTAGAAAAGCTGCCCACGCCGCCGAATGTGAGCCAGCCGAATTATGGCAAGCTGCGCTTGCAACAGCGGGTGTTCCAATACACCTATGAAGAATTGATTCGCCTGATCAAACCCATGGCGGAAAAAGGGGAAGAGGCAACCTATTCGATGGGGAACGATGTCCCCTTAGCGGTTTTAAGCAAGGGGAATAAACTTTTATTCAATTACTTCAAACAGGTTTTCGCTCAGGTCACCAACCCGGCAATCGATCCGATTCGCGAAGAGTTGGTGATGTCGCTGAAGTGTCAGATCGGCGGCGGGTATAATATATTGGATGAAAGCCCTGTGCTTTGCCGCATGTTGGAGGTGGACCACCCTATTTTAACCAACAGCGAACTGGAGCAATTTCGTTATATCGATCACTCCGGGTTTCGCTCCCAAGTGGTGAGCACTCTGTTTAATATAGAGGAGTGGACCTTAAAAGAAGCCTTGGACGACCTACGCCGTCGCGCCGAAGCGGCGGTGGATTCGGGTTGTCGGCTGCTGATCCTCAGTGATCGCAAGGGAGACCGGGACCATGCCCCTCTTCCCTCCTTAATGGCGGTGGCGGCGGTGCATCATTATTTGATCCACAAGGGCAAACGGGGAAAGATCGGTTTGATTGTGGAATCCGGTGAAGTGCGTGAGGTGCATCACTTTGCTTTATTGCTCGGTTATGGCGCCGGAGCGATCAACCCCTACCTCGCCTTGGAATCCATCACGCAAATGGAAGTCTCCGGTGAACTGCCCGGGGGGCTGGACAGCCAAAGAGCGCAGCAAAATTATATCAAGGCGGTACACAAGGGGTTGAAAAAGATTTTCTCTAAAATGGGGATTTCGACTCTCTTGAGTTATCAAGGGGCGCAGATTTTTGAAGCGATTGGCTTAAGCCAAGAACTGATTGAGGAGTGTTTTGTCGGCACGCACTCCGTGGTGGGGGGGGTCGGGCTGAAGGAACTTGAAGAAGAGATCAAACGACGCCACCATCGGGCCCACGCCTCAGAAGCACGCAACTTCTTAAAGCTGTTGACCGCGGGGGATTACGCCTGGCGTAGCCAGGGGGAGTTTCACGGGTATAACCCCGAAACCATCACCCTGTTGCAACGGGCAACCGCTGGGGAGGGGAACTATGAGATATTCAACCAATTTAGCGAGCTTATCGACAAGGGGCCGTACCAGGCCTTGCGGCATCTAATCCGCATTGATACCTCCTCCTGCGAAGCCGTTCCCTTAGAGGAGGTGGAAAGCGAAGAGGCTTTATTTAAACGCTTTGTGACGGGGGCCATGTCCATTGGCAGCATCAGCCGAGAAGCCCATGAAACCTTAGCGATCGCCATGAATCGCCTGGGCGGGAAGTCCAACAGTGGCGAGGGGGGGGAAGACCCCTCTCGCTATATATTAGAGCCCAATGGAGACTCGCGTCGCAGTGCCATCAAGCAGGTGGCCAGTGGGCGTTTTGGGGTGACCAGCGAATACCTGGTCAATGCCGATGAATTGCAGATTAAGGTGGCCCAAGGGGCCAAACCGGGCGAAGGGGGGCAGTTGCCCGGGTTTAAGGTCGATGAGTACATTGGGCGCATTCGCCACACCATTCCCGGGGTGACCTTAATTTCGCCCCCTCCGCATCACGACATCTATTCGATTGAAGATCTGGCGCAGTTGATTTTTGATTTGAAAAACGCCAATCACAAGGCAAGGATCAATGTCAAACTGGTGGCTGAAACCGGGGTCGGCACCGTTGCCGCTGGAGTCGCCAAGGCGAGGGCGGATATTGTCACCATCGCGGGGCACGACGGGGGGACCGGAGCCAGCCCGGCGACCAGCATCAAGCATGCGGGCCTTCCCTGGGAGATCGGGCTGGCAGAAACCCAGCAAACCTTGGTGCTCAACAACCTCCGCAGTCAAATTCGGGTGCAGGTGGACGGTCAGATTAAAACGGGCCGCGAGGTGGTGATTGCCGCCTTGCTGGGCGGGGAAGAGTTTGGTTTTGCCACCAGCGCCTTAATCGTTTTGGGCTGCATCATGATGCGCAAGTGTCACCTGAACACCTGCCCTGTTGGGGTAGCCACTCAGGATAAGGAACTGCGAGCCCATTTTAAGGGAACCCCCGAAGCGGTCATTCATTTCTTTACCTTCATTGCTAGGCAAGTGCGAGAGATCATGGCCCAGCTCGGGGTGCGAAAATTCGATGAATTAATAGGGCAAACCCAGCTTTTAAAGCCGATTGAGCAGATTGATGAGGAAATCTGGAAAGCGAAAAATCTGAACTTTTCCAAACTTTTTTACAAGCCCGAGGCCCAAGACGGGGTTTATAATAATATCGCTCGACCAAAGCATAATCTGGATGGAATTTTAGACCAGGAATTGATTTTAAGGGCGACCCCGGCTTTAGAAGAGGGGAAGAATGTAGAATTCAAGCAAGAGATTCGCAACCGCAACCGAACCACCGGCACCATGCTTGGGAGCGAGGTGACGCGCCGCTTTGGCGGCGCGGGCTTGCCCGATGACACGATTAAGGTGAATTTCTTTGGCACCGCGGGGCAAAGCTTCGGGGCTTTTATTCCCCAAGGGGTCAGCTTAAACTTGCGGGGGGACGCAAACGACTATGTGGGCAAGGGTTTAAGCGGGGGCAAAATTATCATCGCCAGCCCGGAACAGAGCAGGTGGAAGGCGAGCGCCAACATGATTGCCGGCAATACCCTGCTTTACGGCGCTACCAGCGGTGAGGCCTACTTCTCTGGGCTCGTAGGGGAGCGCTTTGCCGTGCGCAACTCCGGCGCCATCGCGGTAGCTGAGGGCTGCGGCGACCATGGTTGTGAATACATGACCGGGGGCGTGGTGGTGATTCTAGGCGAAACGGGGAAAAACTTCGCCGCAGGCATGTCGGGCGGTTTTGCCTTTGTTTATGATCGGCATAAACAATTTAAGAAGCGCTGCAATCAATCCATGGTCGATTTCGAGGTGGTGACAGAAGAACAGCATTGCAACCTGCTCAAAGAATTGATCGAAAACCATTTGAAATACACGGGCTCGAAACGAGCGGCTTTTTTACTGGAAAATTGGAAAAAGAATTTAAGCGATTTTGTGATGGTGATTCCCTTGGAGTATCGGAAGATCATGGCAAGAGAGTACTTAAAAAATAAATTGGCCTAAGGGATAAAGATGGGAAAACCAACGGGTTTTTTAGAGTATGGCAGAGAAAACCTCAAAAAGCAGGCCGTTGAAGATCGGACCCAGCATTGGGGGGAGTTTGAAGAGGGGATTACGCCACGCAGATTGCACACGCAAGCGGCGCGCTGCATGGATTGCGGGGTTCCTTTTTGCAACTTCGGTTGCCCGGTGCAAAATTTGATCCCCGAGTTTAACGAATACATCTATGCGGATCAATGGCGCGCGGCCTACGGCACCTTGCAAAGTACCAACAACTTTCCTGAATTTACCGGCAGGGTTTGCCCCGCCCCCTGTGAGTCGGCCTGTTGCGCCGGCTTGGTCGTGGACCCGGTAGCCATTAAACTGGTGGAAAAAACCATCATTGAGCGCGCCTTTGAAGAGGGCTGGGTCAAATCCAACCTAGGGGGCCAAAAAAGCGGGGTGAAGATCGCGGTAATCGGTTCGGGGCCGTCGGGGCTGGCCGCTGCCGTGCAATTGAACCTAGCGGGCCATGAGGTAACGGTTTTTGAGAAAAACGAGGTTTTAGGGGGGCTGCTGGCCTTGGGTATTCCTGATTTCAAATTGGAAAAACACATTATCGAGCGCCGGATCGAAATCATGCGCCAAAGCGGGATTGAGTTTAAGACCCAGGCCCAGGTTGGGAGGAACCTGCCGACCCAAGAGGTCTTGGACTCTTTTGCTTATCTGTGCCTCTGTGGGGGGGCCGAGCGACCCAACGACCTGCCCAATCGCCCTCCAAACCTAGCGGGGATTCACCAGGCAATGGATTTCTTATCCCAGCAAAACCGCCGTGTTGGGGGTCGGGCCGTGGGGGAGGCGGAGATTTTAGCCAAGGGCAAACATGTAATCGTACTCGGTGGAGGGGATACCGGCGCGGACTGCGTGGGTACCAGTATTCGCCAAGGGGCCAAGTCGGTTACCCAAATCGAGATTTTACCCAAACCCCCGCTCAATCGAACCGAAGACAACCCCTGGCCCGAATACCCTAGAACCTTTAAGGTCGCTTCCAGTCATGAAGAAGGCTGTAGCCGTTTGTTTTCGACCAAAACAGCCGAGTTTATCGGTTTGGAAAAAGTCGAAAAGGTGAGCTGTATCGAGGTGAACTGGGAAAAAGACAGCGAGGGGAAATGGCAAGTGAGCGATAAGCCCGGTACGGAGTTTGAACTCCAGGCGGATTTGGTTTTACTGGCCATTGGTTTTGCCGGCCCGATCCAAGAAGGGCTGATTGCCGATTTGGGTTTGGAGTTCGATTCTCGCGGCAATGTGCAGACCCATAACCACCAAACAAGCCATGAAAGGGTTTTTGCCGCTGGGGATATGGCCACGGGGCAATCTTTGGTGGTGCGGGCGATCTATTCGGGTCGCAGCATGGCAAAAGCCGTGGATACGGCGATTAAAGGTCACAGTCATTTGAGTTAAACATGACCCTACAACTTACCAAGCGGCCCCGCCGCAACCGTCGAAGCGCGACCCTTCGGGCTTTGCTTCAAGAACATCATTTAAGTCTAAACGATTTGGTGATGCCGCTTTTTGTGGTGGAAGGGGAAGATATTGCCCAAGAAGTGGCCTCCATGCCCCGTATTTTTCGCTATTCTTTAGATCGTTTAATCGCCGAATGCAAAGAGCTTTGGGCTTTAGGCATCAAGGCGGTGGTGCTGTTTCCCGCCTTGGAGGATGCCTTAAAAGATAAATACGGCAAGGAATCCTTAAACCAGCAGGGTCTGTATCAAAGGGCTTTGCGGGCGGTAAAGCAGGCCGTGCCCGAAATGCTGGTGATCACCGATGTGGCCTTGGACCCCTATTCTTCGGACGGCCATGACGGGGTGGTGGAACAAGGAGAGATTTTAAACGATGTGACCGTAGAAATCCTCGCTCAGATGGCGGTCTCTCAGGCACGAGCGGGCGCGGATATTATCGCCCCCTCCGACATGATGGACGGCAGGGTCAAGGCGATTCGCCAGGCCTTGGACGAGGCGGGGTTTACCCAGGTGGGTATTTTATCCTATTCGGTCAAATACGCCTCCGCCTATTACGGCCCCTTTCGCGACGCCTTGGATTCGGCGCCGAAAGCGGGGGATAAAAAGACCTATCAAATGGATTCGGCCAATGTGCGCGAAGCGGCGATTGAGGTGGCTTTGGATATTGAGGAAGGGGCCGATATGGTGATGGTCAAGCCTGGTTTGGCTTATCTCGATGTCGTCCGCGCCGTTGCCGAGGTGAGTTCCGTGCCCGTGGCGGTGTATAATGTTTCTGGAGAATACGCCATGCTCAACGCGGCGGCGCGGCGGGGATGGCTCGACTATCCCAAGGTGGTGACCGAAAGTCTATTGGCCTTTAAACGCGCTGGGGCTGACTTGATTTTGACCTACCACGCTAAAGAATACGCCCAATGGCTGAAACAGGGCTAGGGGCTAGCTTACTTCACCCCAAATCGCTCTCAAGATGTTGGGGCGGCCCGGTAGATCAAAGGTGCCGGCCCCATAGCCGATTTGTTCGACTCGCATCAAGGGGAGTCCGGGCAAAAACTCATCCACGAAATGTTTGGCTAGGGCTGCCCCTGTGGGGGTGGCCAGTTCAAAAGGGAGGTCACCCCCTTGCAGGGGGATGCCCTTTAGGAGTTCTAAACTCGCAGGCGCCGGCACGGGGTAAATTCCATGCTGGCAATTGAGTTGCCCCTGGCCCACCGTGATTGGGCTGGCGAGGATGCGGCTCGGCTGGAGCGCTGCCAAGGCAAGGCATACTCCGACAATATCCAACAGGGAATCAGCGGCGCCAACTTCGTGAAAATGTACCTCTTCGGGGTCAATTCCGTGAATCTTTCCCTCGGCTAGAGCCAGAAGATAAAAAACTTGAATGGCGTTGTCTTTTGCTTCTTTAGAAAAATCACCCTTTTCGATGAGGGATTTTAAGCTTCTGTAGCTCCCATGCCGTACCTGGGGCCAGGGCTGGGCAAGGTTTAAGCGCAACCCCCGCACCCCTTGTTTCATCTGGGGGCGAAATGTCAGGGCGAACTCGCCCACTCCTAAGCTGTTGAGCCCTTCGAGGATGGGCCTCGGGTCTACCCCGAGGCTGACGAGGGCGGAGAAGGTCATATCTCCGGCAATGCCGGAAAAGAGATCGAGATAGAGGATTTTCAAGCTTGGTTGGAGTTGGCTAAGAGTTGATTGCGTTGTTGCATGAGGGTAAAGATATCCTCGGTCCAGGTTTGGAGGTTTTCTTCTGTTTGGTGGTTGAACCGGAACCAAATGCGAATATGGGTGAGTTTGGATTGCTCCTTAACCGAAAAGTTCGTGTCCGCAATGGCGACTAAAACCAGCTGGGTATAGATTTTTATTAGGTCTTCTTGGGTTAGGCCTTCGGGAATTCGTTGCAGCCCCGGCAAGTCGGTTGGTAGTTTTAAGATTTGTTTGATCCGCGCCTGATCTTTTAAGTTAAGAAAATGCAAAGCGAGGATCAAGTAATCCAATTCGGCTTCATGGATGATTCCATCGGCCTTAATCACCGAAACCAAAAGCTGGGCATACCAGAATTTTTGTTCTTCGTTAAAATGTTGAATGGCGAGATGCATAAATGACCTGATGGATTAAAAAGGAATCGTAAAAACTTGTCTTTCTTTTACAATTCTGCTTTTAAAAAAGCATAAAATTTTTTATTGTAATGAATCAACCGTAAATACAAAGCATATCTTGAAAAAAACCCCCCTTAACTCTTGGCACCACCAAGCCGGTGCCCGCATGGTGGACTTCTCCGGCTGGGAGATGCCCGTACAATACCAAGGTATTATCGCCGAACACAAAGCAACCCGCGCCCGGGCGGGCCTTTTTGATGTCAGTCACATGGGTGAGATTTTACTCACCGGCAAAGACGCCTTATCCAACCTGCAGCGCCTGCTCCCCAACGACCCCTCGAAGTTAGCGCTCGGGCAGGCGCAATATTCTCCCTTGCTTTATGACAATGCGACGGTAGTCGATGATTTGAGTGTATATAAACTAGCGGAAGAAAAATACCTTCTTTGCGTAAATTGCTCGAATAAAGATAAGGATTTTGCTTGGGTCCGGCAAAATCTACAGGGGGATTGCCTGGCCCAAGATGTATCCGATCAATATGGGCAAATCGCCCTGCAAGGGCCGGAGGCGGTAGAAATCCTGCAAAAGGCCTTGGGTTTTGACTTAATGAGCTTGAAATATTGGTGGTTCACCTCTTTTACCTGGGAGGGAGCAGAACTGCTGATTGCCCGCATGGGCTATACGGGGGAAAAGGGTTGTGAGATTTTTTGCCCCTCCGGGGTGACCCGCAAACTCTGGGAAGCGATTTTAGCGGCGGGAGAACCTTGCGGGTTGGTTCCCGTGGGGCTCGGTGCCCGGGATACCTTGAGAATGGAGGTGGCCTACCCGCTTTACGGTCAAGAGCTCGACGACCGGCGCCATGTGCTGGGGGCGAATGTGACTCGTTTTTTAAAGCTTGACAAGCCCCAAGACTTTATCGGTAAGCAGGCCCTGCAAGCGGGAAATAACCCCGAGCGCTTGATCTACCTTGTGTTGGAAGAAAAAGGTATTCCCCGTCCCCATTACCCCCTTTTAAACCTCGCGGGGCAAAGAGTGGGCGAGGTGACCAGCGGAACCTATTCCCCTAGTTTGGGGCAAGGAATCGCGATTGCCTACGCGCGAGAAGAAGAGGCAAGTCAGGCTGAATATTTAATTGAGATCCGTGGCAAGGGGCTGAAGGCCCGCCGGATTCAACCCCCCTTTTATCACCCCAGTAAATAGAGGCTGCATGGAAACGCGTCACGAATTGAAATATACGAAAGAACATGAATGGGTATTGATCGAAGGGAATCAGCTTACCTTAGGCATCACCGATTTTGCCCAGTCCCAATTGGGCGATATTGTATTTGTGGAATTGCCGGAAGTGGGCACCTTAGTGGATGCCCATGAAGCGGTGGGTAATATTGAATCGGTCAAGGCGGTGAGTGAGGTCTTTTGCCCTCTCGCGGGGGAAATTTTAGCCATCAACAAAGAGTTGGAAGATGCCCCGGAACGAGTCAACACCGCTTGTTATGATGAAGGTTGGATCATTCGCTTTAAAGCGGAAGAGTCCGATATTACAGAAGCGGATCTGATGGATGAAGAGGAATATTTAGCCTATGCCAAGGCGCAGGAATGAGATACATCCCCAGCGGTAGTCGAGCCGTGCGAGAAATGCTGCAACGAGTTGGGGTGGCTGAGATCGACGACCTCTTTGTGACCATCCCCGAGCCCTTAAAAATTAAAGCCCCTTTGCAAATCCGCCCGGCCCAGAGTGAATTCAGCTTACGGCGGGAATTGAAAGCCAAAGCGGCCACCTATCCGACCGAAGCCTTTAGCTTTTTAGGTGGCGGGGTCTACCGTCGTTTTATTCCCAGCGCGATTTCCCCCGTGGTGACTCGCGCGGAATTTTTAACGAGCTACACCCCCTACCAGCCTGAAATCAGTCAAGGCACCCTCCAGGCCATGTTTGAGTTTCAGACCTTGCTTGCGGAACTCACGGGCATGGATGTCGCCAACGGAAGCATGTACGAAGGGGCGACGGCCTTGGCCGAAGCGGTATTGATGGCCAAACGAATCAAGCCCAAGCGCAATCGGGTCTTGGTCTCTCAAGGGGTACACCCTGAATACTTAGAGACCTTGCGCACCTACCTCCATCATCAAAATTTAGAAATTGCGGTCATCCCCTTAAATTCTGCCGGGCAGACCGACTTTCACGCCTTGCGGCAAGTTCTGGATGAAAACAGCCTATGCAGCCTGTTGCAGGTGGTCAACTTTTTTGGGGTTATTGAGGATCAAGCGGCCCACGCTGAATTGACCCAAGCGGCAGGTTGTCTCAATATTGCCTCGGTGCTGGAAATGACCAGTTTGGGGATGTTGGAACCGCCAGGAAGCTTTGGGGTGGATATCTTCGTGGGGGAAGGCCAGAGCTTGGGCCTGCCCCTAAGCTTCGGGGGGCCCAACTTGGGTGTTTTTGCCTGTAAAAAAGCCTATGTACGCAAAATGCCCGGCCGCTTGAGCGGGCAAACCGTGGATCAAGAGGGAAGGCGAGCCTTTTGCCTGACCCTATCGACCCGAGAGCAGCATATTCGCAGGGAAAAAGCGACCAGCAATATTTGCAGCAACCAACAACTCTGCGCTTTGTGGGTGAGCATGTATCTTTCCTTATTGGGGCGCAAGGGGCTGAAGGAACTGGCGGAGATGAACTACTCCAAGGGGAGGGAGGCAAAAAAATTGCTCGCCGCGGTGCCTGGGGTGAAGATTCGTCACAGCGCGGCTCATTATAATGAATTTGTGATCGAGCTTCCCCAAAAGGCCTTGCGGGTTTGGGAAGAGTTGGACCGACGAGGTTATTTGGCGGGCATCCCCTTGGTGTGGTTTGATCCTGCCGATGATCAAGCCTTGTTGGTCAATGTCACCGAGGTGAACCCGAAAGAAGAAATCGAAGCCTTGGCCCTGGCCTTAAAGGAGGTGTTGTGAATCCCGGAAGAAAAGGCTTGGTTTTAGCCGAACCCCTGCTGTTTGAACGGAGTAAATCGGGTAAAGGGGGGATGGAACTCCCGGAGTGGGATGTTGAAACATACCCCACCGAAGAGATTCCACCCCATTTATTGCGTAAAGAAGAGGCAAAACTCCCTGAATTATCCGAGCCCGAGGTGGTCCGCCATTTTACCCGGCTTTCGACCTATAATTATTCGCTCGATGCGGGTTTTTACCCCCTCGGGAGCTGTACCATGAAGTACAACCCAAAGCTTAACGATTGGGCCGCGAACTTAGAAGACTTTACCGAGGCTCATCCTTATGCCCCCTACCGTCACCAGCAGGGGCTTTTGGAGCTTTTATGGGAGTTGAAAGAGGATTTAAAGGAGATTGCGGGCATGGATGAGGTTTGCCTGCATCCGGCAGCGGGCAGCCATGGCGAGCTGTTGGGAATCTTGTTGATTCGCGCCTATCACCAGGAGCGGGGGGATACAAAGCGCACCCAGGTGCTGATTCCCGATTCCGCGCATGGCACCAACCCCTCCAGCGCGGCGATTTGTGATTTGACGGCGGTTACCCTGCCCAGTGGGCCGGACGGTTTAATCGACATGGCCGCGTTGGACCAATTGATGACCGAGAAGGTGGCCGCGATTATGCTGACGAACCCCAACACCTGCGGTCTTTTTGAAACCCGCATTCAAGAAGTGATCGACCTGGTTCACCAGCGCGGCGGCTTGGTTTATTTTGACGGAGCAAACATGAACGCTTTGGTGGGGATGGCTCGCCCAGGGGATATGGGGGCCGATGTGCTGCATTTTAATGTACACAAGACCTTTTCGACCCCCCATGGCGGAGGGGGCCCCGGCGCGGGGCCGATTGGGTTGAAGTCCCTCTTGGCGGACTACCTTCCTCGGCCTTTGCTGGCAAAAAGGGGGGAGGAGTTGATTTTAGATTACAACCGACCCAAGTCCATTGGCCGCGTCCGTAGTTTTTATGGGAATATCGGGGTGCTGATTCGCGCTTGGACCTATATCCGTTCCATGGGGCCCGATGGTTTGGTGCAGATGACGGGGCAGGCGGTGCTGAACGCCAATTACATCAAAGCGCGTTTGGAACAGGATTTTCACGCCCCCTTTGGTCAGGCGCATTGCATGCACGAGGTGTTGTTGACCGACAGGGGGCAAAAGGCGAGCACCATGGACTTTGCCAAGGGGCTGATTGATCGGGGGTTTCATCCCCCTACCGTGTACTTTCCTTTGGTGGTTTCGGGCGCCTTGTTGATCGAGCCGACAGAAACGGAATCCAAACTGGCCCTGGACGCCTTTTGCGACGCCATGCTGGAATTAAAGGCCATGGACGCAGAGACTTTACAGGCAAGCCCCACAGGGGCTTTTGTGCGTCGAGTGGACGAGACCTTAGCGGCGAGAAAGCCGATTTTGCGCTGGAAAGAGGAAAGCTAGCCTGTTGGAGTCTGAATTGGTTAAAAAAAAGCCCGATGATCTGGGCTTTTTTTTTAATCTTCTTTTTGCGCTTCCAATTCTTTTTTAAGCTCCTTGGCTCTAGCGGCGTCTTTTTGCGCTGGAGTCCAGTCCGCTTCTTTGTTTTTATTGGCAAAGCCACGGAAAGAAACATAAATAAGGGTGAAAAAGATAAAAATTACAAACAGCTTTGGTAAAACGATGTCGGCGGTGGTTAAAAAATCCATGTTTTTTTTAGTTTTTAAGGTTGTAAAAATAAGTCAAGAGGCGGATCAAGTGGTGTAAATCCTCACTTCCCACCGTTTCTCTGCTGGAGTGCATGGCCAGGCTGGCTACCCCGAGATCAACGGTGGATAATCCGATCAAGGTCGAGGTAATCGGGCCCAGGGTGCTGCCGCAGCTTTGGTCGCTGCGGATGACAAAGCGTTGCAGGGGCACCTGGGCCTGTTTTGCCATATAGGCCACCTGGGCGGCACTACCCGCGTGGGTGGCGTAGCGTTGATTGGCATTGGATTTGATTACGGGGCCTTGGTTTAGTTTGGGCCCGTGGTTGGGGTCGTGTTTGTCCGCGTAGTTGGGGTGAACGGCGTGAGCGTTGTCGCAAGAGATCAAAAGACTGCCCGGCAAAGCTTGGGTCAAGGCTTCGCTGCCCCCGGTGATGCGTTCTAAGACCTGCTTTAAAAAAAGCCCACCAGCCCCGGTGTAGCTGTTGCTGCCGACTTCTTCGTGGTCGTTTAAAACCAAGATGGAGGTTGCTTTGGGCTTGCTCTCTACTAAGGCTTGCAAGCCCGCGTAGCAACTCAATAGATTATCGAGGCGGTAGCCGAGCAGAAATTCTTGATTCAATCCGGCGAAGCCCGGGGCTTGGAAGGGATAAAAAAAGAGGTCGAAATCAAAGATCTCACTGGCTGAAGGGACGGTTTTTTGCACTTCTTTAAGGATGAAGGCCCTGAAATCAGAGGTTTCTCCGGCTTTTAACCCCTGGAATAGGGGCACCATTTCGTTTTGAGCCTGAATCGCCCAACCTTGGTTGGCCTCACGGTTTAAATGGATCGCCAGACTGGGAATCATGGCCAAGGGCTGGGCAAAATCAAGTTGAAGCTGTTCATGCCCTTGGGGGGTGAGAAAGTCGACCCGACCCGCTAAGCTCAGCTCTCGGTCAAACCAGGTGTAGAGGAGGGGGCTGCCGTAAATCTCGACCCTCAAGCCATGGAGGCCCTCTTTATTTTGGTCCGGGTGGGGTTTGAGTTTGAGCCCCGGGCTATCGGTATGGGCGCCTACGAGGCGTAGTTTTTTTTCTTCTCCCTGCACCCAGGCGATGATACTCCCCCCGCCACGGGTGACAAAATACTTGCCTCCTTTCTTTAAGTCCCAGGGTTCGGCTTCTTCCAAGGCGGTAAACTGGGCCTGGGATAAGCGCTCGGTAATATTGGACAGGGCTTGAAAGGGGGTCGGGCTGTGGCTTAAAAAGTTGATAAAAGATTGAAGCTGCGGTTTCATGGGGAAAATAAACAGGGGTTTTCCAGGCTCAGGCGCTCAAGCTTTTCGCTGAGTCCGATTTGTAGGTTTTGGTCAAGTTGTTCGGCGGCCTGGACGAGGTGGGAAAGCTGAGGCCATTGCCCCTGTTTCGCGGCAAAGGCCACGAGGTTTTGTGTTTCCTGCATCGAGACCAGCGCGACCGAACCAAAGAGCTGTTGGAGGTAGCCCAAGCTTTGCTGAAAGGCTTTTTTGGGTTTATTCCATAGATTCAAGGAAATAAACCCCTGTGGGGTTAACAGTTCGTATAAGTTTTTTAAAAAGGAAAAATCCCGCAAATGGGGGGTTGCCCCTTGAGGGCCAAAGAGATCAAGGTAAATTAAATCATAGCTGCCCGCTTCCGCTTTTTGGGTAAACTTTTGAGCTTCTTGGGTAAAATGCGTTAAACCGGGGCCCTGGGGCAGGCCAAAGAATCGTTCGGCTAAGGGGGCCAATTGGGGGTGGAGCTCCACGGCCTCAAACCGACAGTCGGGGAGCGCATAGATTAAGGTGGTCAACAGGCTGCCGCCACCGAGCCCTAAAAGCAATGATTTTTGGGGCCGAGGGGGGAAGAGAGCGGCTAACGCCAAGCAGCCCGCATACTCCATGGCGGGCTGCCAGGGGGCGGTAGAGTGAATGGCTGTTTGGACCACCGGAGTCCCTAGGTGCAATTCTCGTTTGCTGCCTTGGTCTATAATTTCAATTTTCCCCCAGGGGGATTCGTGTTCAAAAATCAATCCCCCGCCATAGCGTTGTTGTTTCCGCGCTGCCGCAAGCGGGGCCGACACCTTCCAGGGGCGGGGCGGATGGGCTTTAAGGGTTTGGTTCATCGCTCGGTTGATAGTGAGCCAAAAGGCCATATAAAGCGGTTAAATAGGGAGCGGAAAAGGAGATATCCTCCGCCTTTTTCAAGGCGTTGCCCAAGATGGCCTCGAGTTCCATGACTCGACCCTGTTGGAAGTCAAGGAGCATGCTTGTCTGGTAGGGGGGCATTTGGCGGGTCGTTTCGATTTGCTTTTTTGCAAAATCAGGATGAATAGCGTAACCTAGTTGTCCGGCTAAAGCGATGACCTCGTCCATGATTCCTTGAATGAGTCTTAAGGTCGCCGGATGGTTTAACATCTGAGCGGTGTTTGCCCCATGGGCCAAGACCCCGACCGGGTTAAAGCTCGCGTTCCAGACCAGTTTCTTCCAGCGCTCTTTTTGGATTTCCGCGCTTGCTTTGGCGGGCACGCCTGCTTGTTGAAACCAGCTTGCCAAGTTGTTTGCTGCCGAGCTGACCTGTTGGGGGTAGGCCCCTAAGGTGAGGCCTCCTGCGAGTTGGTGGTGGATTTTTCCAGGGGCGAGGCGGCTCACTCCGATAAAGGCGATGCCCCCGAGTACGGTATTGTGGGGGAAAGCTTGGGCAATCGGGGCTTCGACCTCTACCCCATTTTGCATCAAAACCAAGGTAGCGCCGTTTTTTGCCAAGGGGCGCAATTGCTCGACTAAAGGGATTTGGGGGAGTGCTTTTTGACAGACCAAAACAAAGTCGAAGTCTGTGGGGAGGGAATCGCTATGGTCGAAGAGGTGGTAAGGGCGGTAGGAAAAGTCTCCCTCGTAGCTTTTGATTTGGATTTCCTTCTTGTTTCGCAGGGCCGCATAATCGCTTCTGGCCACCAAGGAAACCTCCAGCCCCGCCTGGGCGAGGCGCCCGCCAAAGTAGCAGCCAATGGCCCCGCTACCTAAGATTAAAATTTTTGGTTTTTTCATGAAGCATCCTCTTCAATTGAGTTTGCCCCAGGTAAGAATTTTTAGCCAGTTCTTAGAGGTTGATTGTTTCTAATAAATTGGGATTATTGACTACATGGCCTTGGACTTCTTTTTTGATGTCTTCGCTGACCACCTGGCGAATCAATTGCAGCACTTCAATTTCAGTCAGGTCGCGGCTGCTGCTTTCCAACTCCGTGATAGTGTAAAACTTTCCGAAGCTGTGTTGAGAAAGGCTTTCGATTTGCAGCGTTTTCAAGTAGAGTTGATCTAGCATGGGGGGCCCTGTCTGATAAGGGTTTGGGTGGTTGGTAAGTTTAGCATAACATAACCTATAAAAGGTTCTGTAAGCTATTCAACACAGAATTGATTTGCTCCCTTGAAGGCTTACCTTTTTCTGGGTTAGGATAAATTTACTTTCGCAGATTAACATATTTTTCTTATAATAGAAAATAAAAAATATAATTTTTAACAATTTCAACCTAGAAGAATAATATTTTCAATGGTTGATTTAGCGGATTTTCAACCTCTATCCTTTTAATTTTATGAGATTGGCAGATAGCGCCCAAATGCGGGCAATGGATCAACGGGCGATTTCGGAGTTGGGTATTCCTAGTTTAGTATTGATGGAGAACGCGGCTCGTTCTGCTTTTGAGGCGATTCAACACTTTTTGGAATTGGATTCAAAGATTGTTGTTTTTTTAGGCGGCGGGAATAATGGTGGGGATGGCTACGCCTTGGCGCGGATTTGCAAAAATCATGGTTGGGAGGTCGCGGCGGTGCGGCTGGTGGAACCGACCTCTGTAGATTGTCAAAAAATGGCGGAAATTTATTGTCACTTTGGGCAGATTTTAGATTATGAATCCTTTGTGGCAGAAGCCCCGGAGATAGGGGAGCAAGATATTATCATTGACGCGGTGCTGGGTACGGGGGGGGATCGCCCCCTTGAGGGGGCCTTGGCCGAGCAACTCACTTGGATCAACACCCTCAATGGGGTTAAGATCGCTTTAGATCTCCCCAGTGGGGTGCGTGCTTCGAGTGGGGATGTGTTGGGGGTCGCTTTTCGCGCCGAGGTGACCTTGGCTTTGGCTTGCCCCAAGTTGGGGCATTATCTGTATCCAGGGCGCGAGTTACGGGGGGGGCTGGTGATCAAGCCGATCTCGGTTCCTGAATATTACGCCCCGGAGGCACAAAAATATAAGCTGCTCAATGAAGAAGAGATATTGGGGTTGTTGAAGCCCTTACCTAAAACGACTTATAAGAATCAACAAGGGCACTTGGCTCTTTTGGCGGGCTCCAAGGGGATGATGGGGGCTGCCGCGCTGGCGGCTCGCTCGGCCCTGCGCAGTGGGGCCGGCTTGGCGACTTTAGCCGTGCCGGAAACCGAGCAGGCGAGCTTTACTCACGAGGCCCCTGAAGTCATGACTCAACCGAGGGAAAAGCTTACCCAAAAATGGTTTAAACCCTATGGGGCGGTGTTGGCCGGCTGTGGTTTGGGGAGGGAGGCAAAGGATTGGAAAAAATATTCGACCTGGCTAAAAAAGCTCAAGGCCCCCTTGCTGCTCGACGCGGATGCCTTTCACGGTTTAAAGGACCTAAAGGGGTTTGATCCCCAAAAATTGGTGTTAACGCCCCATCAGGGTGAATTTTTAGCCCTCTCTAAAAATCAAGCCCCAAAAAATAACCGGGAACGAATCGAGCAGGGGTTGAGTTTTGTGAAACAATGGGGTTGCACCTTGATTTTAAAAGGGGCACCGACTTTGGTTTTTAGCGCGGAAGGGGTGGTTTATGTCAATGAAACCGGGAACCCTGGTATGGCAACCGCGGGCAGTGGGGATGTCTTAGCCGGTTTGACCGCCGGTTTATTGACCCAGGGGTATGATCCCTTGCCAGCGAGCTTGCTGGGGGTGTGGCTCCACGGCTTAGCAGGGGATTTATATGTGGAACAAGCAGCCGAAGAGAGCTTGACGGCGCCTGATTTGATTGAGTTTATCGGGCCGGCCTTTGCCCAGCTGCGGAGCAGTCGAGATTAATCTTTTTTTGGCCCTAACTCGGCATACTCCCGGGTTTTTTCCTGGATTAAGTCGGCTAAGCGCGCTTGATGAACCTTTAATTCATCTAAACTCGCCTTTGGGCCCAAAGTAAGGTGGGTAGGCAGGTTTTGTGCGAGTTCGAGCAGCTTTTTATGATTTTTGGCGGCAATGCTTTGAGCAATCGCGCCGCAAACAAAACTCGCGGCGAAACCATAGAGAAGCTTTTTCATCTTCTAAAGGGGCTTGTCCATTTTTTGAAAGAGCAAATGGCCCGAAAGGGCCGCAGAACCAGGAAATAAAAATTACTTGATGGTCTTGCCGTAGATGTAAAAAATGCCAAGGTAAACAGCGCAAAAAGTGGCGAAGGATAAAAGTACGGTTACTTCGTGAGACATAGAACCTCTTAAAAAGAATGATCGAATTAGTCTATCTATAGAGGATTCTCTTTTAGGGATCAAGTAATAATTGAATCCTTGACCAAGGGAGACAAGCTACTTTAAAAATGAGGTTGAACAGATTCCTCTTCCTAATTATCTGAGAGTCAGAACATGGAGACATTGATCACAGAGATCCGACAAAAAATGGAGAAAGCCTTGGATTTTCTTTATAAAGACTTTACCAAGGTGCGCACGGGGCGGGCTAATCCGGCTTTATTGGAGGGGGTGATGGTGGATTATTACGGCACCCCCACGGCAATCAGTCAGGTGGGGAATATTTCGGTACCGGAGCCGCAAATGATCGTCATTGCCCCTTGGGAAAAAAATATGCTCGCAGAGATCAGTAAAGCGATTTTGAGGGCCGATTTGGGGATGACTCCGCAAAACGATGGGAATATTATCCGTTTGCCCATCCCCGCCTTAACCGAGGAGCGCCGTAAGGAGATGGTCAAGCAGACCAAGAAAATGGCAGAAGAGGCAAAAATCGCCTTGAGGAACCTCCGCCGTGACGCCAACGACCGCTTGAAGCGGATGCTGAAAGCCAAGGAAATCTCCGAAGACGATGAAAAGCGGATGGAAGCCAAGGTGCAAGAGGCTACCGATGCCTTTGTAAAAAAAATTGATCAGGCAACAAGCGCGAAGGAAGCCGAATTGATGGAGGTTTGAGGTTCAACCGCCTTGTGAATTGGCACTCTATATGGTAGAGTGCTAATATATCCCCCTCAATGGAGTAGCTATGTACAATTTTGACGCCATTGTCACCGGCAGTATCGAACTGGCTCAGGCTGAAGCGATCAAACGAAAAAACAATGAACTCACCGAGTTTCACTTGCTCTGGGGCTTGATCAAAAACCCCCAAACCATTAGCGCCAAACATCTCAAAGGTGAGCTGAAAGTCTTAAAAGGTCTTTTGGATCAACTCCCGACTTTAGAAAAGCTCGAATTCGACCAGATTCATACCTCCAGCAAACTCTCGGAATGGTTTACCCTAGCCAGTTCCGACGCCATTCAAGCGGGTCGGGAAAAGGTCAATGAGGCTGATTTGCTGCGCTATTTAAAGAAATTTTTCCCCAGCTTGGAAATGGCGGTACCCGAAGAGGCAGGGCAGAGCGAGGTCCCTGAGTTTTTGGTCGATTTAAACGAACTGGCGGGGGGCGGGAAACTCGACCCCGTGATTGGTCGGGCGAGTGAGATTCGGAAGGTGCAAGAGATCCTCTGCCGCAGGACGAAAAACAACCCCGTGCTGGTCGGGGACCCAGGTGTGGGAAAGACCGCGATTGTAGAAGGGCTGGCGGGTTTGATCGTGGCCAATCAGGTTCCCGATATTATTCAGGGTAAAACCATTTATGCGCTTAATATGGGAACCCTAATGGCGGGAACGAAGTACCGAGGAGAGTTTGAGGAAAAAATTCAAGACCTGATTCGTTTTTTAAAGACAAAAGCGAGAGACGCGATTTTGTTCATTGACGAGATTCATCTTTTGATCGGAGCCGGTAAAACCGAGGGGGCCATGGACGCCGCCAACCTATTGAAACCCGCTCTGGCGCGGGGGGAGTTGAATTGCATCGGGGCGACCACCTTTGAAGAATATAAAAAATATATTGAAACGGATTCCGCCTTGGAACGCCGATTTCACCAAATTAAGGTGGATGAGCCCAGTAAGGAAGACTGCATTCAAATCTTGATGGGCTTAAAAGAAAAGTTGGAAATCCATCATGGAATCGAGATCACCGAAGAAGCGATTGTCTCTGCGGTGTACCTCTCGGAGCAATTTATTTCTGATCGGTTTTTACCGGATAAGGCAATTGATATTATTGATGAGGCTGCCGCAGGAATGAAACTCAGCGCTGACTCCATGCCCCCTGAGCTTTCTGAATTGGAAGACTTGATTCGCTCGAAAAAAATCTTAGCCAAGGCGAGCCCGCATAAAAGTCTCAGCCAAGACATCGCTGAATTGGAAGCGTCCTTTGAGGAGCAAAAGGCAAAATGGGAAGAAAAGGTGCTTGCCTTAAAAACAGTATCCCAATTAAAACAAGAGCATGATAAAATATCCTTCCAACTCCACAAGGCAGAAACCGAAGGGGACTACGAAAGGGCAAGCAAGCTTAAATACGGAGAACTGCCCAAGGTACTCGCGGAATTAAAACAATATGAAGTCAGTTGGAAGTTGACCCGAGAGAGTGTCGGCGAAGTGATTGCCCGTTCAACGGGCGTGCCTTTAGAACGGGTTTTGCAAACCAAGCAAGAGAGCCTGTTAACCTTGGAAGATTTTTTAAAGGCGCAAGTCTTTGGGCAAGAAGCGGCTTTGAAGGAAATCGCCGATACCCTAATCGCCGCTCATGCCGGGCTTTCAGATCAGACCCGCCCCCTTGGGAGTTTTCTTCTTTTAGGCCCTTCCGGGGTGGGCAAGACCGAAACAGCCAAGGCTTTAAGCCGCTTTTTGTTTCAATCGGATCGGCATTTGGTGCGCCTGGATTTAAGTGAATACAGCGAAGCTCATTCGGTGGCGAAACTGATCGGCAGCCCTCCCGGTTATGTCGGTTATGACGAGGGGGGGGTGCTGACCGAGGCGGTGCGGCGCAACCCCTATTCCATCTTACTTTTTGATGAGGTGGAAAAGGCCCATGCGGATTTTTCCGACATCCTCTTACAGATTTTAGATGATGGGTTGTTGACCGACAACAAAGGCCGACATGTGAATTTTAAAAACTGTGTGATCTTTTTAACCAGCAACCTAAAAGATTATGAAGGTTTTTTTAAGCCCGAATTGATCGGTCGGCTCGATGGAGTTTTGCGTTATCAGGCTTTGGAAGAGGAACAAAGAGAGAAAATCCTCCTGCGGGAGTTGGACCTGCTCAATGATAAACTGACGGACCGAGAACTCAAATTGGCCTTCAGCCCCGAGCTGTTGGAAAAGGTGAAGGTTCAGGGGTTTGACCCCAAATATGGGGCGAGGCCGCTTAAAACAGCCTTTAATCGCTTGGTGATCAAGCCCTTGGCGAAGATTTTGTTAGAAAGTGGTGAAATCAAGGGGGAGAAAATTCTAGGGTTGGATCCCCAAGGACATTTAAGGCTCCAAGGCTGAGGCAAGAGAGAAGCAATCTGGTGGGCGAAAACAACAACAGTATCCAAGGGCTAAATCTGGTCATTATCGACCAGCACGGCAGCACGGTGCGCAACCTGAAAGGGCTTTTGAGCCTTGCGGGGGCGCAGGTCTTGCTCGCTGGGGATTTTGCCACCGCGAATTTGCTGTTGGATCAACAGGCGATTCAGATTTTTTTGCTGGATGTCGATAGTCTCGCTGAAGAGGACTTCAATCAATTTATCGAGTTGCGGCAGCGGGCCGAAGGGGCTCGCTTTATTCTGTTTAGCGAGCGGGATAACCTTGACGCGGCCGGCTTACAGGTTGAGGCTTGCCTAAAAAAGCCGATTGACCCCAAAGGCCTGATGCAACTCTTGCAGCAGGGGCCGGGGCATACCGAGCCCCAACATCACGCCTTAAGGCCCGTGGGGCCTTTGGTCGATACCTTGCGGCCCTATCTGCTGTTTCGCTCCCCCCTGATGCACCGGGTTTTGGGGCTCTTGCCGCAAATGGCGGCGAACCCGCACAGCGTATTGCTCACCGGGGAGACGGGTACGGGTAAAGAGATGGTGGCCCGGGCGATTCATGCTCTCAGTCCCTTTAAAAGCGGCCCTTTTGTAGCGGTCAACTGTGGCGCTATTCCAGAGAGCTTGATCGAGGGGGAGCTTTTTGGGCATGAGAAGGGGGCCTTTACGGGCGCGCAAGCCATGCGGAGGGGCAAGTTTGAACTGGCGCAAAATGGCACCCTCTTTTTGGACGAGATGGGTGAAATGCCCTTGGCTCTGCAAGCAAGATTATTGCGGGTTTTGGAAGAACGGAGGTTTTTCCGCATCGGGGGGGAGAAAGAGGTCCTTGTGCATTTGCGAATTCTGACCGCGACCCAGGTCGATTTAGAGCAGGCCGTGGAAAAGGGGCTCTTTCGCGAGGATTTATATTATCGACTCAATGTGTTGCGGCTCCATCTGCCCCCTTTGCGCGAACGGCGTGAAGACATCCCCCTTTTGGCCTGGCATTTTTTGGAGCGAGCCTTTGAGGAAATGGGGCGGAAAAAACCCTTTCCCCTCTTGAGCGAGGCCACGACCGAGTTGTTGCAACGGCTTCCCTTTAAGGGGAATGTGCGCGAGTTGCGCAACTTGGTCACGCGGCTGGCCGCGATGTTGCCCCCCGAGGTGAGCGAGATCAGCCCTGAGATATTAAAGCTTTATTATCCTGAGTCCATCCGTTTTCTCAATCGGCCTTTTCCGCAAGACAGCTTGCCAGAGGGGGGGGGGATCTGGGAAGAGAAGAAACCCGGAATATGGATTCCCCAAGGCACCTGCTTGGAAGAGGCGGAGAAAATTTTAATTCAAGAGGCGCTGCGAAGTCACGGAGGGAACCGGACCCACGCGGCTAAGGAGCTGGGTATTGGAGTGCGCACCCTACGGCGAAAACTAAACGAATCATGAAACCAAAAATTTTTATTGATGGCGAGTCGGGCACAACGGGCTTGCAGATCAAGCAGCGGCTGATCCAACGGAGGGACCTTCATTTATTGAGCCTCCCCGAGGAAATAAAAAAAGATAAAACCGAGAAGCTGAAGCTTTACCGGCAAGCGGAGGTGGTGATTTTTTGTCTTCCCGACGCGGCTTCTCAAGAAGCCTGGGAACTGGCTAAAGAAGCGGGCTGTAAGGTGATTGACGCTTCCAGTGCCTTTCGGGTTCATTCTGAATGGGTTTACGGCTTGGCCGAACTCGGCGGGGGACAAAGAGAAAAGATTCGCCAGGCGCAATGGGTCTCGAATCCAGGTTGTTATGCCACCGGGTTTCTTTTGGCTTTTGCCCCTTTGGTGCGCGCGGGGTTGGTCCAGTCCACGGAGTTGGTGACCCTCCAGGGAATCTCCGGTTATTCGGGCGGGGGGAAGAGGTTGATCGAGAGCTACCAGAGCCGCCCCTTGGCGAGGGAGGGCTTTAACGCTCGGCCTTATGCCCTAGGGCTGCGACACAAACACCTTTTGGAGATGCAGCGCTATGCGGGCTTGGACCATGCTCCGATCTTTACTCCCCTCGTGGGGAACTTCGCCCAAGGAATGCTGGTGAGCGTGCCTTTGTTTGCCTCGCAGGTTCAAGGGGCATCCCCTTTGGAGGCGGTTATCGAGGTTTGGCGAAAAGCCTATGCCCATGAGGCCTTGGTGGAGGTTCGCGCCGCAAATGAGCAAGCCGATTTGGAAGATGGGTTTTTTGACCCGGCGGAGTTGGCGGGGCAGAAGGGGGCGCAGTTGTTTGTGTGGGGACACAAAGAACAGATTTTACTCCAAGCCCGGTTGGACAACCTGGGCAAGGGGGCGAGTGGCGCTTGCGTGCAGAACCTGAACCTGCTTTTAGGTCAAGAGGAGCGACTGGGTTTGGACTAACCGTGCTTTGGTTGCATCATGACCTTCATAATGGCGTAATGCACCACTTCTTCAATATCTTTTTCGGTCAAGGTGCGGTGTAAAATCACCGATCCTCGGTGGGTGTAGACAGCGGGCATACGACTTAAGCTTAAGGAATAGACATCCTCGATGCACAAACTGCAGCCATCGAAGTCGGGGTATTGAGGTAAAATTTGCTTCATTTTATCAATGACTTTAATCTCATAGCGATTGCGAATATTGCTAAGAGAAACCCCTTCGATCATATAATTTTCGCTCAATGTGCCTCTCAACTAAGGTTGAAGTCGAGCCCCTACTGTTGTCAGTAGGTTTTCTATATCTTTGGGAGTGATGGGTTTGCTGAGATAGTAGTCCATCCCCGCGTTCAGGTATCGCTCTCGGTCTCCCTTCATGGCGTTGGCGGTCATGGCCGCCAGCCAGGGCCTTTTTTCCTTAAAATACTCCAACACGAATGCGGTCACCTCTAATCCATCCATTTGCGGCATTTGGATATCGAGTAGAAGAAGATCATACTCCTTTTTTTTAAGAAAGTTAAGCGCCATAATGCCATTCTCCGCTAAGTCCGCTTCATATCCGAGCTTGGCTAAAATGCGCAAGATCAGGGTTTGGTTGAGTTCATTGTCTTCCGCGACTAAAATCCGTAGAGGATGGGTCTTGGCTAGGTCACTGTTGAGCATGGTTGGGTTGTTTACGGGTGCGCTAGAGGGTAAGGATAAGGCGGCTTGGCAATGTTCCACAAATTCGCTGAGGCGAAAGGGCTTGCGCAAGAGTCGGATGAGGCCGCTTTTGAATTGCTGAATATTTTGATCCAAGCGGCAGAGAAGAAAGACAGGGCAAGAAAGCAGCGCGACCTGGTCTGCTATCTTCGGCAACCAATCGGTTAAATCTCGTCTCTTGGGCAGGTGCAGCAAGACCAGGTCCGGCTTTTCTTGTTGGATCGCGGTCAGCCCCTCATTGGATAAGGGGCTGAGATGAACCCGCATGGTGAGGTATTCACATTGTGTTTCAAGAAATTTCGCATGGTTCTCGTAAGGGTCGATGATGAGGATTTTTTTCCCCTTTAAGGCGGGGTCGATGGCGATAACCGGTTGAGGGGGAGAAGGTAACTTTTTGACGAGAATCGTAAAATAAAAGGCGGACCCTTGTTTGGGGGAGGAGTCAATATAAATTTCCCCCCCCATTAGTTCAACCAGTTGTTTGTTGATCGCCAGTCCCAAGCCGGTTCCCCCGTATTTTCTGGTTGGGGAATCATCGAGTTGGCTAAAGGCGGTGAAGAGTCGGTCTTGGTCTTTTAAGGGAATCCCAATCCCTTGGTCATGGACGGAAAATTCAAGTTCCAATTGGTCGCCCTGATCGCTTTTGCAATGACCTTCAATCCAGACATCGCCTTGATTGCTAAATTTAAACGCGTTGCTCAAGAGATTGATGAAGACCTGTTTTAAACGAACCGGATCCCCTAAAATCCAGTCGGGCAGGTTTGCGTCGAGTTTATAGTAAACCTCAATGCGTTTTTCTTGAGCTAAGGGGGCAGAAAGCCCTAGGCAGTCATCTAAGAGCGAACGCAGGGCAATGGGTTGCTCATCGAGCTGTATGCCGTGACTCTCCAATTTGGAAAAATCAAGGATATTGTTGATGACACTCAGCAGGTTATCCCCACAAAGGGAGATGATCTCGGTGAATTCCTTTTGCTCCGCGTTTAACTCACTGTGTTCTAAAAAGTTGGTCATGCCGATAATCCCGTTGAGGGGAGTGCGGATTTCATGGCTCATGGTCGCTAAAAAATTCGACTTGGCTTGCGCCGCGACTTCTGCCATGCGGGTGGCCTGGATCAACTCGGTTTGCGCCGTTTTCATCTGGGTAATATCGACAAAGAGGGTGGCGAGGCGATTTTTTTCGGGGCAAGAGGCAAAGATTTCGTAGCTTTTGTCATGCAATTGCACCTCAAATCGGCGAGAGATCCCGGTTTGGGCCACTTCTAAGCAAGTGGGTAAAATCAGGGCGGCGGCAGCTTGATCGAATTGGGAGAGCAGTTGCCCCGAGAGGGCGGCTGGGGTTAAACCGGTCTTTTTTTCAAAGGCTTGGTTGACTTCAATGATCTTAAAGTCAACCAATTGCCCCTGCGCGTATACCCACTCGCTCAAGACAAAGCCGGCATACATGGTTTCAAAGAGCATGCGGTATTTTTTTTCGCTCTCTTTGAGGTTGCGTTCATACTGGTGATGTTCCGTAATATCTTGAGAAAAAAGAGCAACCTGATTAACTTGAGGGGAAGAAGAACTACAGATGGGATAAAAGTAATTTTGAAAGAGTCGGCCTTCGAGTTCGTCGGTTAGTTTCAGGGCCTTTTTGCCGGCAACCACTTCTTGCAAGGTCGCGAGTCTACGGGAGGCGACTTTTTTTGGAAAAAGGGAGGCTAGGGTAAGGGGTTGGCCCTGTTGGAGCTGCTGGATATTCATAAAGGAGCGCGCTTTTTCATTGAGCTCCAGGCAGTTGCCTTGATTGTCGAGGAGCAGGCAAACATAATCGGGAGCGTTTAAGAGGGCTTGGATTTGGCTTCTTCGATGCTCGACCTCTTTTTGCGCTTTTTTTAAGGCGGTGATGTCTTGGGCCACATTCAACAGGTGGGGATGCCCGTCGATTTCGACCATTTTTGCCGCAATGATTCCGGTGATAATGCTCCCGTCTTTTTTGCGGAACTCGGCTTCAAATTGAGGAACAAAGCCTTGGCCCTGCTTGACCGCGGCGATAAATTCTTCTCTGCGCTCCTCGCTGGCCCAAAAGTTGACTTCTAAGGTGGTCCGGCCTAGGATTTCTTCTTTTTCGTATCCCATCAAGACGGTAAAGCCTCGATTGACTTCGATAAAACGGTATTCTCCAAAACGAGTGATGGCTACGGCAAGGGGATTGAGCTCAAAAGCGGTTTGAAAGCGGTCCAAGGATTGCTCGAGCCGAGTGATTTGTTCCCGATCCGCTTTCGCTTGGGCTTCTAAGGCGTCAATTCGTTGTTGCAGGTCTTTTTCGTTCAAGGATTTCCTATTCTTATTCTTGATTTATAAGTTTAACCTTTGTTATCTTTTTTGTATCAACCTCATTCAATCTATTCGATGAAATTAAAACAAGTTTTACTGTCTTTTGCGGCCCTGGTAATTTTGCTGGTTCTTTTCATTAAGCTGGTGCCTCCGGTCAAGAGTCTTGCTCGCGAAGTCGTGCCGGTACCTTTGTTGCATCTGATTGGTGAAGAGCCCAAAGGGTTATTGGAAAAGGGACTGGATGATTTAAAAAGCCTGATCAAATGAATCGGATTTTTCTAAGAAAACTTCTTGATCATAGCCTGAAGAGGCCGGAGAGGCCAAGGGAAAAGTTAACCAAAGAGAATACTCCCTTCGCTGTAAAAAATTCCGGCGATGGCACCGGTCATTAAACAGGCTAAGGTTGCCGCGACCAGTGCCCGAAAGCCGATTTGGCTGAGGTTTTTTGTCTGGCTGGGCACCAAGGTGGCAATCCCTCCAATAAAAATGGAGAGGCTGGCAAAGTGGGCAAAGCCGCAGAGGGCATAAGAGGCGATAACCAGGGACCTCGGGTCGTGAATTTGCCCTTGGCGCATCGCCTTGCCCAATTCGAGGTAGGAGACGAACTCGGTTAAAACCATTCGTTTGCCAATGATTTCAGAAATAAGCGCCGCATCAGCATAGGGCACCCCGATCAAGAGGGTCAAGGGGTAAAAGAGATACCCAAAAATCAAAGAAAGGCTGAAGGACTCCGCCCCGAACCAACTCCCTACCTCGGTCAACCCCAAATCAACCAAAGCCACCAGTCCCAGCACCGCGATCAAGAGGGCTAAGATGCCCGCGATTAAGCTTAAACCGGCTTTAGACCCATTGATGATTGCTTCAAAGAGATTGTTTTCTTTTTCATAGTGAGGGTGAATCGCTTGACCTAAGGTTTCTGGGGTGCCTGTTTCGGGGTAGAGAATTTTGCTCATCACAATGGCTGCTGGGGCGGAAAGCAAAGAGGCGCTGACTAAATGCCCGGCAATGGCGGGAAAACTGTCTTTGAGCGAAAAAACATAAAAGACCAAAACATTGCTGGCTACGGTGGCCATGCCAGCGGTGAGTACGGTGGTCAATTCGCTTTTGGTCATCTTGGGCAGGTGGGGCAAGATGGTCAGGGCCGATTCGATGCCAACAAAGATATTGCTTGCCGCGGAGACTGATTCCGCGCCGGATATCCCCATGCTTTTGGAAAAAGCCAAGGCAAATTGGCGGATCATCCAGGGCATGACGCGGATAAAATACAAGATACTCATTAAGGCGGAAAAAAAGATGATCGCCGGCAGGGTTTGAAAGGCTAAGATGAAGCCGAGGCTCCCCTTTTCCCCCGGCGGCAGGGCCAAGGGGCCAAAGACGAACTCGGTGCCTTGGGTGCTGACCTCTAAGACCTTGACAATGAATTGATTCAACTGCCAAAAGGCCTCACGCCCCTGGGGCAGGATAAAAACAACCAGACCAATGGCCATTTGCATGGCCACCCCCACACTAACGAGACGCCAGTTGACCGCTTTTTTGTTGTTGGAAAAAATCCAGGCTAAGCCGATCAGCCCTCCAAGGCCGAAGAGGCTGACCAGGTTATAGGGTTGCATGTCGTGCCTCCATTGCCAGTAAGTGGCGTTGGGTTTCTTGCCCTCCAAAGGAGTAATGGGGCCCCAAGGCTTTACCTTGAGCCACAACCCGGTGACAGGGAACCAGCAAGGGGAGCGGATTGCTTCGATTGGCCCCGCCGACGGCGCGTGCCGCCTTGGGGTTGCCCACCCTTTGGGCCAACTCTTTATAGCTTACTTTATGCCCGTAGGGGATTTCTAAGAGGGCCTGCCATACCCTTTGATAAAAGGGAGGGCCCTTGAGCCTCAAGGGGAGGTCAAAGACCTTTAATTTACCCTGTAAATAAGCTGAAATTTGCTGCTGCGCCTCTTGGAATAAGGGGGAGGGGGGGGGCGTTTCTCCAGGGCCGCACGCATAACCTACAAAGAGAAGTTGCTCGGCCTCGCTTTGCAACTCAATCCAGCAGGCTTGGTCGATGAGGGCTAAGAAGCAATGGCTGGGCATGATTACTCCAAGAATACTTGAATCAAGGTGAGGGCGTAATCCTCGTCAGGGAATTCACCGGTTTGTTTTTTTGAGTAAATCTTAGTTCCATTGACAAAAATCTCAAAAACGCCGCCCTCGGAGCGGATCAGTTCAACCTCTTGTCCGAGGCTTTTTTTTATCTTTTCTGCCAGACCGGCAGCTTGGGGGTAGTAGTTTCACATCCCACAATATTCAATTTGAATCTTCATTCCAACTTTTTGGTTTGATGCGCTACCTGCAATAAAATGGCGCGGTTGTAAGCATCCATTACATCTTTTCGTTTAATGATACCTAAAAGGAGGTCGGGTTCTTTCGGGTCCACCACGGGAATCGCCTCGATGTCTTTAATTCCGAATTTACGAATCGCTTCGTTGAGGTTATCGGAAGGAAGGAGTTTAATCAATTGGGTTTGGGCTAATTCCTTCATGACGACTAGATGCTCCAACCCCTCTTCCAATAAAATTTCTCGAATGTCTTGAAAGCTCACTACCCCGCTCATGCGGCCCTGTTCGTTTAAAACGGGATAATATTGGGTTTGGAGTTGGGAAAGACTTGCATGAACTCGGCAAAACTCATGTTTTCGGTTAGGGTCTCAAATTCGGTGAGCATGACCTCTTCGACTCGAATTTGATTGAGTAGGCTTTCTTCTTTGTTCATGTGGAGAATAATCCCCTGGCGGGAAAGCTCCAACGAATCGAGGCTGTCTTCACAGATGCGCTTGGCGAGCATTACTCCAATGACCGAAGCGAACATGATCGGCAGGATAACCTGATAGTTGTTGGTCAATTCAAAGAGCAAAAAAATCGCGGTCATGGGGGCGTGGGTGGTACTGGCCAAGAAGGCCCCCATGCCCACTAAGGAATAAGAGCCGGGGGTAATTCCACTTTCGGGAAAGATCATCGCCAACCCCCCCCCGAAGACCGCGCCGATCATGGCCCCGATAAAGAGGCTGGGGGCAAAGAGCCCGCCCACATTGCCCGAGCCTAAGGTAATCGAGGTGGCAATGACCTTTAGAATAAAAAGTAGGGCGAAGTAGAATAAGAGTTCCTCGTCACCATGCCAATTGATGGCTTCCTTAATGCTTTCATAGCCGTCGCCTAAGGTGGCAAAGGAAATGAGCCCCAAGCAACCGACCATGAAGGCGCCTAGGATGGGTTTTAGGTTTTTGTGGAGGGGTAGGTTTTTAAAGCGGTCATTGACCCAGAAAAAAAAGCGGATGAACAGAGCCCCCAAAAAACCGATGACCAAACCTAGGAGGATGTAGGCCAGCAGCTCCCACGCGCTGGTGAGGTTGTAGGAAAGTTTGCCAAAGGTAGGGGCCGAACTGTAATAGGCCCGGCTGATCGCGGTGGCCAAACCACTGGAAATAACAATGACCCCAAAGGTTTGCAGTTGAAACTGCCCAATCATAATGATCTCTTGGGCAAAGAGCACCCCCGCTAAGGGAGCGTTAAACTGAGCGGCGATTCCCGCGGCGGAGCCGCAAGCGATTAAAACCTTTAAACGGTGGCTCCCCATGGAGAAAAAGCGTCCGATGCTGCTCCCGACCGCGCCGCCAATCTGGGCAATCGGGCCTTCCACCCCGGCAGAACCGCCTGAAGAGATGGTTAAAGAAGCGGTGAAGATCTTAACAAAGATATCTCGGGTGCGAATCAGCCCCCCCTTTAAATGCACGGCGATTAAAAACTTGGGCATGCCGTAGCCGGAAATTTCCCCAGGGAAACGCCGCGCGATGGGAATGAGGATCACCGCCCCCAACATGGGGATGAGAGGGAGTAAAAAGGGGCTGATGGATTCCAAAAAGGGCCAGAGGATCCCAAAAAAAAGGTGGTGCATTTGGCTTAAGAGCCAGCGGAAAAAAACCGTGGCAAAGCCGGCGCCGATTCCGACCAGACAGGCCAACAAGAGTTCGATGTTGGTCTCGGAAACCTGAATTCGTTTTAGGGGGGCCCAAAAATGGAGCCGGTTTAAGTGACTGAGTTCTAAAACCTTGCTGAATTTGAGCATCTGCGGCGCTTATGGGGAGAGGTAAAAGTGACCGTTAAAGCTGTATTCAGCCGGACCGGTCAGGTAAAGCGGCTCCCCCGGGCCTTGCCAATCCAGGGTGAGGTTCCCCCCTAAGAGGGTCAACTCCACGGGGCTTTGCAGGCGGCCGGTGGCGATGCCCACAGCGGCAACGGCACTGGCCCCGGTTCCGCAGGCTAAGGTTTCCCCGCTACCTCGTTCCCAGGTGCGTTGCAAGGCTTGGTGAGGGGTTTGAATCTCTACGAATTCCACATTGATCCCCTGAGGGAAGAAATCGGCCCTTTCCACGACCGGGCCGAGTCGAGTCAGGTCGAGTTGGGCGACATGAGGCAAGAAGGTGACAAAGTGGGGGTTGCCTAAATTGACCAGAGAACCGATGAATTCCATTGCACCTATTTCAAAGCTGTAATCCAATATTTTCGGCCCTTGGAGGGTAGAGGGAATGAGAGCCGCCTCAAATTGGGGGATTCCCATATTGACTTTATACTCCAGTCCTTTTGGGGTTTGCAGCCTTTGAACTTCTTTGTTGCCTGCCCGGGTTTCGATGGTGACGCTCTCCTTTGGGCTCAGTTGGAGATCGAAAATCAGCCTGGCCACACAGCGGATGGCGTTGCCGCACATTTCGGCTTCGCTCCCATCCGCGTTGAACATGGTCATGCGATAGGCTGTACTGGTGCCTTTTTGCAGGGTAACCAACCCGTCCGCCCCGACCCCGAAGTTGCGGTTGCTCATTTGACGAGCCAAGTCGGGAAGACGAGAGGGGTTTAAGTTCTTTGACACCTCGGGGTCGAAGAGATTAAGATAGACATAATCATTGCCCGCTCCCTGCATTTTATAAAAGGGGAGCTTTTTTTTATCCAACATGGTTATGCCTAAAAAGTTTTTGCTTATCCTCCTCCTTATCTCATCCTTTAGCGTTTGTGAAGCCGAACCGCTGGATTTTCCTCCTGCCATGCCTGTAGACGCTCTGTGGACTTATGAGCATCGGCAGGGAAAAGAAATTACCGGAAGGAGCGTTTACCAGAGCAGCAGAAATAAAGAGATCCAAAAGATCAGCGAGAAGCACCAAGACAAGCAGGGGCGGATTGTGGCCCAGGGGCGCAGTTTGTTTGATTTGCGGGGTCGTTTCTTAGAGTTTTATTTTGAGGAAAAAGGGCAGGAGGCGCAAAGCCAGTGGCGCAATCTAGCGGGGGGCTTGGAAATGGAGAGGAGTCAAGAAGGCGACTGGGTGCGTCAAACTTGGCCCAAAGAGTTGGCTTTGGTCCCCTTTCCTCTCTTAGGGCTCTATTTGCAAAATCGAGTCGAGGAATTAAAAAAGAACAAGCAGGTCCACCTGACTTTAGTCATTTCTCAAGTGGTGCTGGAACTCAAAAAAAGGGGTTTGCCCGAAAATTGGTCGCAGTTGGGTTTAGTCTGCGAACTCGTAGGGAACGAGACCTTTGACTTGGGGACGGTTCAAATCAAGGCCTTAAAACTTATTTTAAAGCCCGCTGACTCTTTGATGGCTTCTTTGTTGCCAAAAAATCGCCAACGCATGGTGCTGCTCTTAGCCCAAGAAAAGCCCCATTGGGTATTGAGCTTTTCCGATGGAGAACAGAGTTACAGCCTTAGAAACCTAAAACTTCGCGGCCCAAATTTTGCCATGACCCCTTGAGGCTTTTTCCTTGGTTGGCCCGGGCCAGCCGTTCCAAAAACTCTGCGCGGGCCAGGGGTTTGGCCCCTAGGTTGGCCAGGTGTTGGGTCGGGTTCTGGCAGTCGATCAGTTGAAATTCATGCTGTTGGCAAAAACGGTTGAGCCAAGCAAAAGCCACCTTGGAGCCGTCTCGTTTTAGGCTAAACATGGATTCCCCAAAAAAGCTTTGCCCCAAGCTAACCCCATAGAGCCCCCCGGCCAATTCATCAGCGTAAAACACCTCAAGGCAATGGGCGTAGCCGAGGTGATAGAGCTCAAGGTAGGCTGTTTTCATCTCCTCGGTGATCCAGGTGCCGTCTTGGCCCGGGCGGGGGAGCATGGCGCAATGCCCAATCACCCCGGCAAAGTCTCCATCCCAAAGAATCCGCACTTTATCTTGTTTGAGCAGGCGGTTTAAGCTTTTGCTGATATGCATTTCACCGGGGATTAAGACCATCCTCGGGTCGGGGGACCACCATAAGAGGGGATAACCCGCAGAGTACCAGGGGAAGATACCCATGCGATAGGCTAAGAGCAAACGCTCGGTAGAGAGGTCGCCCCCCATGGCTAAAAGTCCTTCCGGTTCAGCCTCTAAGGGGTTGGGGAAGTGAACCTGCTCACCGTCTAAGAGATAAAAACTCATCTCAACCTTGATAGCTCCCTAAGCGATCCCAGAACTCGATCGCCAGGTCCAGGCCCCCGAGTTGTCGGATTTCCTGCACCCCTGTGGGGCTGGTTACATTGATTTCGGTGATGTAATCCCCGATGATGTCCAAACCAACAAAATAAAGCCCGTCGGCGATGATTTTGTCTTTGACCTGCTGAATCAGCCAGGTCTCCCGTTCGTTCAAGGGGTCGAGGCTCACCTGGCCGCCCACATGGATGTTCCCGCGGTGTTCCCCCTTGCTGGGGGTGCGCAGCAGGCAGCCTAAGGGCTCCCCTTGGATCAGGATCACCCGTTTATCCCCCTTGGCGATTTGGGGGAGGTATTCTTGGGCGATGATGTGTTCGCTGAATTCATGGGTGCTGATTTCAATTAAACTGTTGAAGTTTTTATCTTCTGGTGTGAGGTAAAGCACCCCGGAGCCCCCGCTTTTGTTGGTGGGCTTGATGATGATTTCTTTGTGCTTTAGCAAAAAGGCTCGAATTTCAGCAGCGTCACGGGTAATTAGGGTTTGGGGGCACACCTGGGGGAAGTTGAGCCCATAGATTTTTTCCGGGGCATCGCGCAGAGCCGAGGCTCGATTGATCACCTTCGCTTTCTTGGCCAAAGAAAGGAAATGGGTGGCTAAGAAGTATTCTTCATCAAAAGGCGGGTCTTTGCGCATTAAAATGACATCGAAGTCATCCAGGGCCGCTTCGGTTCGATTTGCCAGCCAAGTGAAACAGGGGTCTTTGCGCAAGAAGCGAATCTTTTGAGCTTGCACTCTCGGCTCGGCTCCGCGCAGGAGTAAGTCGCCTGCTTGGGAGTAAAAGATATCAAACCCTCTGTTTTGCGCCGCAATCGCCAAGGCAAAGCTGGTGTCTTGATCTATATGAATTCTGGATAAAGAGTCCATGACAAAGAGAATTTTCATATTCGGCATGCTTTTTCGTGTCCCGTGGCGTGAAAGAGGTCTGCTGCTCGGCAGAGATCCTTTTTGGAACCTAAGAGGAGCAGGCCGTCTTGAGCGAGTAAGAGGTCGTCCGCTCCGGGATGGGCGATGGTTTGCCCCTTCCTGCGGATCGCTAAGAGCGTCAGGTTGTATTGCTTGCGCAGGTTGGACTGGGCTAAGGTTTGGCCGACCAAGGGGCTCTTGTCGGTCAAGGTGACATTCATTAAATCATGATCTCCCAAAAAGGGCTGCAAGTCCAGGCGGGATTGGCGAAAGCCCCGCACCATGCCGTAGCCGCCGTTGCGGGCCTCTTGCAGGGCCTCTTCGATTTCTTCTTGAGGGAGCTGATATTTATGCAGAATACGGCTGAAGATGCTCAAGGCGGTTTCGTATTCGGCGGGGATCACTTCATCGGCGCCTAGCCCGTAAAGCCGTTCCAACTGAGTCACAAAATGGGTACGGACAATCAACCAGACCGCGGGGTTTTGTTGTTTGACCAAGGAAACGGCGAGTTCGTTGGCTTTCGGATCGTTGATCGCCAAGACCACGATCTTTGCGGCCGCGATCCCTGCTTGATGCAGGCATTCCTCTCGCCCCACATCGCCGTAGATGATATTGACCCCTTTTGCCCGTTCCTTTTTGACCGTGTCCGGGTTCATTTCCAAGACCAGATAAGGCGCCTTGACCGCCTGGGCGGCCTTGGCCAAGATACGCCCCGTCAGCCCGAAACCGGCGATGAGGATGTGGTTTTCCATTTTCGTGAATTGATCCTTCTCGGCCAAGGGAATGGCGTTCCACCCCTTAGAGAGGAGGGGGGGCAGGCTGGAACGCTGCGCCCTGTCGCTCAATACCTGCCCCAGGCTCAGCAGGGCGGGAGTCAAGGCGAGACTCGCCACGCTGGCTGCGAGAAAATATTGGTAGGTTTCAGCAGAGAGCAGATCGTACTGCATCCCCACCTTACTGAGCACAAAGCTGAATTCCCCGATTTGAGCCAGTCCAAAGCCCACATAGACCCCGATGCGCAAGCCCAACCCCAGGGCCAAGACGGCAAAAGCGGCGGTCAAGGCCTTGATGAGCACCAAGGCAACGACCAGGGCGAAAATGATGGGAAAGTGGGAGAAGAAAAACTGGAAATCCAAGAGCATGCCGATGGAGATAAAAAAGAAACTGGAAAAGACATCCCGAAAGGGGGTAATGCTGGCCAAGGCAAAGTGGGCGTATTCGGATTCGGAGATGATCAACCCGGCCAAAAAAGCCCCCAATCCCACGCTCAACCCGGCCCAGTGGGTCAGCCAAGTTACCCCTAGAACCATGGAGCAAATGGAGAGCAAAAAGAGTTCCCGGCTCCGGGTGGCGGCTAAACGGTAGAGCATCCAGGGGGCGACCCAGCGAGCCATGACCACCACAAAAAGGATGATCACCAGCGATTTGCCCCCCAAGACCCATAATCCATCCCCTCCCGCGTTCTCCATCCCTCCTAAGAGCGGGGTTAGGAGGATGAGGGGGACAATCAAAAGGTCTTGAAAAATTAAGATAGCCAGCAGGGTTTGGCCCTGGGGGCTGTTTTGCAGGTGCCGCTCCTGCTGCAGGCGCAAGACAATCGCCGTACTGGAAAGCGCCAAGAGAAACCCCCAAAAGACCCCCTGCTGCCAGGAGACTTCAAATAGGCTGGCGATGCCCAGCCCCAAGCCAATGGTTAAGCCCGCCTGCAGGCTACCTCCGATAAAGACCGCCCGACCGATCCGGGCTAATTCGGCAAAGGAAAACTCCAGGCCAATGGCAAAAAGCAGCAAAATGACCCCGATTTCGGCCAAGTGCTCTACCCCCTTGATTTCGGTGATCGCTTGCAATCCGTAAGGCCCCGCCAGCAGGCCCGTAAACAAGAGGCCGATAATGGGGGGAATCTTCAAGCGGTGGCTGGCCCACAATACAAACATGGACAGCACCAGCATCACCGCTAAATCTTGCAATATGGGGATTTCTTCCATGGTGTTATTGTAGTTTTAGTTTTTCTCGGGCATAGATTTTTTTTAAGACCAACAGGGCCAAAAGGCCGCTGAAAACCTTAGAGAGCAGGGCAGCGGAAAAGATACCCTGCATGGCGCCCAATTTTGCTCCGATAAAGGAGAGAGGAATAAAAAAAACAAAAACATAAACCAGGCTGAGCAGAGCGGCGAGGTAGGGCTTTTCCAAGACATTCAAGGGGCTGGCCGAGAGGCTTAGGATCCCTTGGAAACCGTAACCAAAGGGGACGATCCAAAGATATTGGACGATCAGGGAGACCACGGTCGCGTCGTCGCTGAACAGGCGGGCCAAAAAGTGAGAGGCGAGAAAAAACAGCCCCACCAGGATCAGCCCCCAAAGCAGGGAAAACTGGTAGGCGCGTCTCATCCCCTCTTCAATGCGGGCAAAGCGTTTGGCGCCCCAATTCTGCCCAAAAAAGGGGGCTATCACGGCAGAGAGAGCCATCAACATGTACAGGGCGAGCATCTCAACCTTAAAGGCCACTCCGTATGCCGCTACGGCGGCGGTGCCAAAGGTGGCCACCAGCTTGGTCACCATCCCGATTCCGAGGGGTAAGACCAAATTGGTGGCCCCAGTGGGTAAGGCAATACGCAAGATGGAGCGAAAGCTCTCCCATAGTTTGGTTTGGCTGGGTCGGTTTAAGGTGATCATTTCTTCTTGAGCATAGAGCACCCAGAGGCTCAACACAAAGGTTAAGGCGCGCGAGATCAAAGTGGCCAAGGCGGCCCCTTGCATTTCCATGCGGGGAAAGAGCCCGAGCCCGAAGATCAAAAGAGGGTCTAAAATCAGGTTGACCAACATGGCGGCAAGCATGATGAAACTTGCCTTTTTCATGTTGCCTTTGGCGCGGATGGCGCTATTGCCCACCATGGGCACCACCAAAAAAGGCATGCTCCAATACCAAATATACAGGTAATCACCGATGAAGGGCAAGAGGTCTTTGTCGGCGCCAAGGGCAAAAAACAAAATCGGATGGAGGCTAAAGCTCAAGGCGACAAAAAAAAGCACAATCAAAAAAGCCAAGAGCAATGAGTCGGTGGTGAGGCGCTGGACCTGAAGCGAATCGTTTCTGCCCACGGCCTTGGAGATCACCGCCGAAGAGCCGGTAGCCAGGCCCAATGCCATGGCGCTGATGGCCATGACCACGGGAAAGCAAAAGCCCATGGCCGCCAGTTGGGTGGTGCCTAAGCGACTGATAAAATAAGTGTCGGTAAGGTTGAAAACCAACATGCCTAAGATGCCCGTCAACATGGCCAGGGTTTTGCGCGCCAACAAAGGGGCAATCGCCCCCTGCAAAAAGATCGGGCCCTTGGGGGGGAGGGCCGAAGCCTCCGGGCAGGCAGGCAGCTGGGCCATAGGGGTTAGTTCGCTGGTTTGGGGGGGTGCTGGGTGCTGAGGTAGTCTCTTTGGTATTCGAGTTGCAACCGCTCAAATTCCTCTTTGTTCAAATGGCCTAATTGATAGTCCTGCTCGAGTTCGGAGATGGCCTCCAACAAAGCGAGTTGGGGGTTGAAACGATGGGCTTCTTGTTCATCGCCTTGATGATAGGCCTGTTCCTTGTCTTTCATCAAAGGTTTATAAACCACGACAAAGGCGAGCAAGAGGGAAATCAAACTACAAATCGCGAGGGTGGTCATGGTTCGATCTCCTTTAAGGCCTGGTTGATTTCCGCCTTTTCCTGGGCGCTGAGGGGGGGGAGATCAGTGGTATGGGTATGGGCGTTTTTGCCCTTGAGGCGAAAAAAGAGGCCCAAGGCGGCCAAGGCGATTAAAATGCCGGGGGAGAACCATAAAAGCAGGTTGATTCCTTCTTTTTTGGGGCTGCGTAAGATCCACTCTCCATAGCGTTGCACAAAAAAGGCGAGAATCTCTTTTTCGCTTTTTCCTTCCCGCAACATCTCTCGGATCTTCATTTTCATGTTGGTGGCCAATCCGGCTTCGGATTCCTTAACCGACATGGCTTGGCAGGTGGGGCAACGGAGTTGGTGGGCGATTTCGCGCACCCTTTGGTCTAGGGTTTCCTCCCCAAAAAGCGCGGCGGGGAGGATCAAGAGAAGAGCGAATAAAACTGGCGTTTTCATGGTAAGCGTTCCTCCAAAAAATCGCGGATGACCTCTGGGGTCACGGCGCCTAAGACTTTATGCACGATGATCCCCTGCTCATCAATGAAAAAGGTTTCGGGGGCGGCGGTGATTCCGTAATTTAAGCTGATATCCCCGACTTCGTTGTCGGGGCCTAAGAGATAGGTTTTGCCGTAGCGGCGGATGAAAGCTAGGCTGTCTTCTCGCTTATCGTTAAAGGCGATGCCGATGAAAACCGCCCCCCGGGGGGTGTATTTTTGGTGAGCCGCTTCCATGATGTGCGCTTCGGCTTTGCAGGCGACGCACCAAGAAGCCCAGAAATTCAACACCACGGGCTTGCCGCGAAACTGTTTCAGTTCAATGGTCTGGCCCTCGAAGGTGGTGAGGGTGAAGTTTTTCGCTTCCTTCCCGATGAGGGCCGAGGGGATCGATTGAGGGTCGCTGGCGTAAAAAAGCCCGTAAAAAAAGGTCGCTAAAAGCAAAAGGCTAAAGCCGCCCAAGAGCAGGGCGATAACTTTTCGGTTCATGCCTTCTCCTGTTTTTTAAGTTGAGTGGGGCGGTAAGCGAGGGCGTAGAAGGTGCCGATGATATAAAAGGCTAAACTCGCCCAGACAAAGTTGACCATGGGGTTGATATAGACATTCAAGGTCGCGGAACCGTCATCGTTGTAGCTGGCTAGGCTGACATAAAAATCACTGATTAAGGTGCTGTAGATCGCCACTTCGGTCATGGGCTCGGGCCGAGTGGGGTAAAAGGCTTTAGCGGGGCGCAACTCCGCTTTGTAGACTCCCTTCTTTTTCAGTTCGAGGTCTACCGCGAGATGCCTCGCGTTTAAGACCTGGCGCTCGCTCGACCCTTTATAGGTGAGTTGGTAGTCTCGAATTTGCTTGGATTGATTAGGGTAGAGGGTAAAGGCGTCTTCGTAACCGAAGAAGTTTCCGCAAAAACCCAAAACCATCACCACCACCCCGAGGTGGATGATCAAACCGCCTCGTTTGCGCTTATCCTGCCATACTTTGACCCAAAAGCCCGTTGGTTTTGGGTTGTGGAGTCGTTGCGCCCGGATGGACTTGATGAGTTCGCTCAAAACGACCCAGCCGGCAAAAAAGGCCATGCCCGCCAAAAAGGAGAGTTGCCAATCCCAAGCAAGGGCGACCATGCTCCCCACGACGAGGGCTAAGGTGGTTAGGCTGGGGATCGCCAGGTTTTTTTGCAGCATCTTGTTGGTGGTGGTCTTCCAGCCCAAAACCTGCGTGATGCCCATCATGAAGATCAATAAAACCCCTAAGGGTAAGATGATGCTGTTAAAGAAGGGGGCCTGGATGGAAAGCTTTTTGTCAAACAACCCTTCAGCCAAGAGGGGGAACACGGTGCCGTAAAGCACCGTAAAGGCCATGCCCAAAAAGAGAACATTGTTGAGCAAAAAGCTGCTTTCTTTGCTCATGATGCTGGCTTTGCCCTCTGGGTCTTTAAAGTAGCCGGGGCGAAGGTAAAGCAGTAAGAAACTCAAGACCAAGATCAGGGCGATAAAGACCAAAAAGGCCGGGCCGATATTGGACTTGGAAAAGGCATGGACCGAATTCAGCACCCCTGAGCGGGTGATGAAGGTGCCCAAGATCGACAGGGTAAAGGTGGTGATCAGCAACAGTACATTCCATAATTTTAGTCGATTGCGCTTTTCTTGCACGATTACAGAATGCAGGTAGGCCGTTCCGGTCAGCCAGGGCATTAAACTGGCGTTTTCGACCGGGTCCCAGGCCCAATAGCCGCCCCAACCGAGTTCGACATAGGCCCAATGGCCGCCTAAAATCATCCCGAGGGTTAAAAAGAACCAACTTACCAAGGTCCAGCGGCGGGTGGCCAAAATCCATTCGTCACTCTGCCTGCCCGCCCATAACGAGCCCATGGCAAAGGCAAAGGGAATGTTGAACCCCACATACCCCAAATAGAGCGAGGGGGGGTGAAACACCATTCCCGGATTTTGCAAAAGGGGGTTGAGCCCTCTCCCCTCGCCCGGGGCGGGGAGCATCTTGGCAAAGGGGCTCGACCAACCGATGAGCATAAAAAGCAAAAACAGGCTGGTCAAAGAGAGTACGGTAACCACAAAGGGCATGATTTCTTTGTGCTGCTTTTTGTAAAACAATACCAAAGCGGCGGTAAACCCCGAGAGCAATAACTGCCATAACAACAAACTGCCCTCTAAACCACCCCAAACCGCGGTGAGCTTGTAAAAGATGGGGAGGTCGGTGCTGGAGTTGTTGGCGATGAACTTTACGGTAAAATCGCTGGTTAAAAAGCCGATGGAAAGGCTGAAGTAGCTTAGCAGCACCATGATAAAGGTGGCCAAGTGGGCGCGGTAGGCGGAATCAATGAGGTTGGCGGAATTTTTATAAATCCCGCTCAAGCCCGCAAAAATAGCGTAGCCGGTCAGCAAAAAGGCCGCCAGCATGGCGTAATAGCCGATGTCGATAATCATGAGTTACTGGGCCATAGATTGATAATAACTGTTTTTGTTTTGCTGTTCCTTGGTTTTGTATTCTTCGGAATGCTTGACCAAAAGCTTGCTGGCAACCACGAGACCGGGCTGGGTTAATTGACCTTCCACCACCACGCCTTGCCCTTCTTTGAACATGTCGGGTTTGGAGCCTGTATAGTTGATCTTTAAGAAATGTGGACTGTCTTCGCTGATGCGAAAGCTGAGTTGGGTTTCTTGGGGTTTCCAAGTCACCGAACCCGCTTCGATCAGGCCCATGATGCGAATTTTTTTGTTTAAAAACTTATCGGGCTGATTGATGATTTCTGAAGGGGTATGGTAATAGGTCATGTTGTCGGAACTAATGGAAGCAAAGAGCCCTAAGGCGATGGCGACCAGCAAAAGGCCGCCGAAGACGAATTTCTTGTTTCGTTTGTTCATAAAAAATTACATAAAGGGTTTAGGCCTTGTGGGAGCTGTCGAGTTGACGGGTCTCACGGGTGATCCGGCTATGGCGGATCACCAGCCCGATGACATAAAAGGCAATCATGCCGAAAGAGATTCCATAAGCGGCAAGGACGAATTCGTAATTATTTGGCATTAGTGGTCTCATGCGATTTGTTTTTTTTCAGCTTAATTCATGGATTGGGTTAGGGCAAGGCTTTTGGCGTGAAGCCCAAACCCCTCCAGATTACTTTTCCGCTTGCCCCCAAGCCTGTTTTTGGAGTAAGATTAAAAAAGTTTAACCCTTGTAAAGGGCCGTTAAAAAAGCGTTTGCGGTCTTTGTGAATTGTGATATACATAAAACAGCCCTCAGGAACTCATGGCCGAAAAGAACAGCTACGAAATCGCAGTGAACCAACAGGTCTACCGCTTCACCTCAACCGATTCGGAGGCGCACATTAGGCGGATGGAGCAACAGATCAACGCGGTGATTGAAGACCTGACCCGTCGTGGGCCGGGGCACAAGCTCTCTGATTATGCGATTAAAGTTGCGATTGCCTTAGCGGACGCCGCGGCCCGGTCAAATGGGGGTGTACAGGAGCAAGACCTGATAGAGCGGTTTCAACCGCTCTTAGATGAGCTTGACAGCGTCATCTAAGAAAGATAGAAAAGCGACTTCTGCCCTGTGCGTGTTTTTGGGTTATATTGAGCCGATATATTTAGAACGGGGCCGGTCTCTGTTGACGGTGTGCATGCCTCTTGTTGGAGGAAGCCTAATGTCATTACGCTGTTCCCACCTGGTTAGCCAGGTTCAATTTGTCTCAACTCACGGCAGGGCGGTCGCCCTTTTGCGCAAAGAAAAAGGCCTCCAAAGCTCTGAAGCAGAGCTTTGGAGGCCTTTTTTTAAAAAAAGAGTTTAAATCCGCGGCCTTATCCGTAGAGATCCAGCAGTTTCCCTTTTTTCTTTTTTTTATGTTTGCGTTGTTTGTCTTCTTCTTTATGTTTTAAGCGCCGTTGATCCGGGTCTTCCGCTGCGGATTTCTCCGTTTCCGCAAACTCTTGCACCTGCTCTGTTTTGATGTCTCGTTTTCCTTGTTGGAGCACATTGATAATTTGCGCCCCATTGGCGGCCAGGTGCTCTTGAGGCTCTAAAATCTTATGCACTCGAGGGATGAGGGCTAAGTTGATTTGGATGTTGTGCAGGTCGTTGCTCATTTTGCCTTGTTTTGGAGTAGGGGCCATAAAGCCTCTTCGCTGGGGGCGAGAATCACTTTTTGCTCTAATTTCGCTAGATTGAAAAGTTTGCCGAAATCTTTTTGTTGTCCCAGTAAAGGCAAGGGGTTGTGCCCCGCGTGAGCCAGAAAACTGATCGCCCCCAAGCCCGCGCCCGTGACCCCCTTTGTATGGCGCAGATCAAGCACAAAGGTCTGGTAGGCCTGTTTTTTGAGTTCGCGAATCCGGGTGAGGATGTTTAAGGCATCCCGCTCCCCCAAGCGGCGGGTGAGGCGGAAGATGGCCAGCCCCGGTCGCTCTTGGGGGAAGTCGATCTCGGTTTCTTGAAACATGAAAATTGCGCCCTCTCTGCTTGCCGGGATTTGCTACCTGTGAGAATATGCTTTTTATTCTACTTTAATTTACCCTATTTGACTCTATGAATCAACTGCGAGCCATTTGTGAGCGGATGCGGGGGCGCGGCCCTCTTTTAAATATTGTTTTAGATGGGTACGGACTCGGTTCCAATGGCCCCGGGGACGCGGTTCACCTTGCCCGTACCCCCTTTATGGATTCGTTGCTCGCTCGTTTTGCCCATACCAGTTTGCTCACCCACGGCCCTTATGTCGGCCTGCCCGGTAAAGACGACCTCGGCGGCAGCGAGGTGGGGCATCTCACCTTGGGGGCGGGGCAAATTTTAGATCAAGGGCCGACTTTAATCGCGAAGGCCATCGCGTCGGGTCGTTTTTTCGCGCTGCCTTTGTTGGGGGAGCTGCTCGAGAGGGGTAAGGCCCAGGCATTGCACCTTTTAGGGCTTTTGAGCGATGGGAATGTCCATAGTCATATCGACCACTTCATGGCCGTGATTCAAGAAGCGGAGCGGAGAGGGGTCACCAAATTGTACCTGCATGTTTTATACGATGGTCGTGATGTGGCCATTCAGTCGGCAGACCAATATGTAAAACGGGTCGAAGCTTTGTTGGCCGAAATTTCGCGTCAAGATCGGGCAAAAGACTACCGTTTCGCCAGCGCGGGGGGGCGCGAGGTGATGACCATGGACCGAGATCAAAATTGGAACAAGATCCAAAAAGGATATAACGCCGCCGTCTTAGGGCAGGCGGGGCAAAGCTTCCCCAGCGCCTTGGCCGGGATCGACCACTTTCGAAAACAAGACCCCGACTTGGTGGATCAGGATATTCCTCCTTATAATATTGTCGGGCCCAAAGGCGACATCCCCCGAATGAAGGAGGGGGATGCCTTGCTGTTGCTCAACTTTCGCGCTGACCGCGCGGCGCAGTTTGCTCGGGTGATGGAAGACCCAAGCTTTACCCCCTTTGAAATCACGGATCGGCCTCGGGTTTTTTTCTGCGGGATGAGTGTATATGATGAGGATACCCAACTCCCTAAAAAGGTTTTGATGGGGAGCCCGGAAGTAAAAAACCCCTTTGGCAAACGGGTTTTGGAGATGGGTTTGGGTCAGTTTCGCTTGGCAGAGACACAAAAATTCGCTCATGTTACCTTTTTTTACAATGGCGGCTATCGCAATCCCCTTGACCCTAAAAAAGAAGAATACCGCCTCATTGATTCAGATAAAATCGATTCTTTTGCCGCCGCGCCGAAAATGAAAGCGGCGGAAGTGGCTGCCCAGGCAGAAGCTTTTTTGCAAGAGCAACGCTTCCGGTTTGGTCTGATTAATTTTGCCAATGCCGATATGGTTGGCCATACGGGGGACTTATCGGCGGCGATTCAGGCAGTGGAAGCGGTGGATCAGGCCCTGCAACGAGTTTGTTTGGCCTTGGAAAAGGCGGGAGGCCTGGCCTTGATCACCGCGGATCATGGAAACGCAGACGAAATGCTGGTCTATAACCAAAAAGCGGGTAAAGAGGAGCGCAGTACCAAGCACAGCATCAACCCCGTGCCCCTCGTCATTTTTGATCCGCTTTTTAAGGCTGGTGATTACGCCTTAAAAGAGCGTACCCCTGAGGCCCCCCTTACCTTAGCCCAGGTGGCGGCAACCAATTATATCCTCTTAGGGCGCCAATTGCCCCAAGACTTGGCAGAACCTCTATTTCAGATCTGATTATGTTGAAAAGTTATCGTCTAGGAGAAATCGCCCAAATGCTGGGGGGAACCTTAAAGGGCGACCCCAAGGTGCAAATTCGAGGGGTAAACGGTATTTTAGAGGCCACAGAGGGGGAAATCACCTTTTTGGCCAACCCGAAATATAAGGATAAACTCCCTTTGTGCAAAGCCTCCGCGGTGTTTGTGGGGCTTGATATCGAGGTCGAGGGGATCAACCTCGTGCAGTTGGAAAACCCTCGCTTGGCCTTTGCCAAGTTGGTGGCGGCCATGTTGCCCCCTAAAAAAGAAAGCGGAAGGGTTTCTGAAGATGCCTTTGTCGACCCCAGCGCTGTGCTGGCTGAAGGGGTTACCCTCTACCCCGGGGCCTTTGTGGGGGAAAAGGTCAAGATCGGCAAAAACTCGACGCTCTACCCCGGGGTCTTTGTGGGGGATGGGGTGCAAATCGGAGAAGATTGCTTAATCATGGCCAATGTAACGGTGAACACCGGTTGCAAGCTCGGCGACCGGGTGGTGATCAACCCCAACAGTGTGGTCGGCAGTGAGGGTTTTGGTTACGAGAGGGATGGAGAGCGGCACTTTAAGGTGCCCCAGGCAGGTTATGTCGTTTTGGAAGACGATGTGGAGATTGGTACCCATTGCGCTATTGATCGCGGCAGCATTAAGGCGACGGTGATCGGGAAGGGGACCAAGTTGGACAACCTAATTCATGTGGCCCATAATTGTCGGTTGGGTGAAAATAATTTGCTCTTGAGCCAAGTGGGCCTCGCCGGAACGGTAAAAACAGGGAAGAATGTTTACTTTGCCGGGCAGTCGGGCTGTTTGGATCACATCACGCTCACCGATTTTGTGCAGATTGGGGCCAAAGCGGTGGTGACTTCCAACATTGAGGAGCCGGGGACCTATTTCGGTTATCCGGCCCGGCCCTACAACGAATGGCAAAAGGCGAATGTCAACTTCTACAAGGCCGATGAGATGCGAAAAAAGCTCAATGAGTTGGAAAAACGGCTCTCTGCCTTGGAGAAGAAAGAGGATTAATGCTGAGCGAGTTGGAACAGATTATCGGTTATGGTTTTTCAAATCAGGGCCTGCTTTTACAGGCAGTGACCCATAAATCCTATGGAAACGAGTTTCGAGCCCCCAATAATGAGCGGTTGGAGTTTTTAGGGGATACGGTCTTAGATTTGATCATCAGCGATTATTTAATGCTCCGCTTCCCCGAAATGGCCGAAGGAGAACTCTCTAAATTCCGCGCTGTTTTAGTGAGCGAGGCGGGGTTGTCTAGGGTGGCCAGAGAACTCAAATTGGGCCATTTCATGCGGATTGGGAAGGGGGAAGAAACCACTGGTGGGCGCGAAAAATCGAGTATTTTAGCCAATGCCTTTGAGGCGGTCATGGCGGCGGTTTACCTAGACAGCAAAGAAAAAGGAATCAAACTGATAGAACAGGTTATTTTAAATTTATTTGCTCCCTTGATAGAGGAACATCTAGAAAGCTTTGCCTTTGAAGATGTGAAGACGGACCTGCAAGAATGGGTGCAAAAAAGAGGCAAGGAAGAGATTTGTTATCAAACCCTAGACGAGCAGGGACCGGATCACGATAAAAGCTTTCTGATCGGGGTGTATATCGGAGAGAAGTTGATGGGCAAGGGTGAAGGGAAAAATAAAAAGAGCGCGGAGCAGCAAGCCGCGAGCGACGCGCTCCATCAATTAAAAAAACGATGAAGACGCGTTTGCATAAAATTCTTGCCGAGGCGGGCATCGCCAGTCGGCGCAAGGCAGAAGAAATGATCTCTTTAGGTCTGGTCGAGGTCAACGGGGTGGTGGTGACCGAGTTGGGCAGCCAAGCCGACTTGGAAACCGATGTGATTCGAGTGGATGGAAAGCGGGTTAAGATTCACCCCCATAAAGAAGTTTGGATGTTTTTTAAACCCAAATCCGTGGTCAGTACCTTGAGCGACCCCGAGGGCAGGCCCTGTTTGGCGAATTATTTGCCCCAAAGCAGGGCGAGGCTTTTCCCCATCGGCAGGTTGGATTACGACGCCGAGGGGTTGCTGCTGCTGACCAACGACGGCCAACTCGCTCAAGCCTTGGCTCACCCCTCAAAGGAGGTCTGGAAGGAGTACCTGGTCAAGTTGAAGGGGAATATCACCCAAGAGGTGATGGTAAAGCTCAGGCAAGGGCCGGTGATTGACGGGAAAAAGAAAAAGCCGGTGCGGTTGAAGCTTTTACATTATAAAGAGGATAAAAGTTGGGTTTCTGTAAGTTTGACCGAAGGAACCAAGCACCATTTAAAAAAAATGTTCATCGCTGTCGGGCATCCGGTACTGAAAATCAAGCGGCTCGCCGTGGGCCCGCTCAACCTAGGGGAGTTGAAAGCGGGGGAAAGCCGTCGCTTGACCGACCTTGAGGTAGCCGAATCAAGAAAACTCAGCAAGTCAGATCATGCGCAAAAAGTATCTTAGCCTCCTTTGGGTAGGGCTTTTCTTATTTGCCTCCAATGCAAAGGCAGAGTATCGGGCTTATTTGGTGGAGGTCTACGACCATATTTTGCAGAAAAAATGGGACGCGGCGAGCGGCTTTGATCCGCAACAATATGTTGCTACCCATGGGGGCGGGAACCGTTTATCGGTGCTTTTAAAGGCCACTTGGAATTGTTACGGGGATACCGGGCAGTTTCGCCCCGCCTGCCCTATGCCGGAACCCAAAGACCCTAAATTTAAGGTGGGGGACCGGGTTAAGATCGCTTTAGAAAAACACCTGACCTTTGGTTGGAAGGGAACCGTAGAGATCGCTCTGTGGCGGCAAGACCTTAAAAGTAATGTCTATGGGGTGCGTTTTGGCGAGCGTAAGCAAATGTATGGCCGCTATTTTGAGTTTAACTTAGAGCCCCTGGCAGACGCAAGTGGCGACATTAATGGGGAAAAGGTTCCCGAACCGACCCAGTAGGAAGCAAATGAGTTATCAAATGCCCGATGGGGCGGAAAAATATGAATTTGTACAGAGCCGATTTTCCGCGATTGCTCAAAAGTACGACCTCTTTAATGATTTAATCACCCAAGGCTTTCACCGCCATTGGAAAAACTTGGTGGTGCAAAAAACAGGTTTGGCCCCGGGAGACCAGGCCTTGGATATTTGTTGCGGCACCGGGGATATTACGGAACGGTTGGCCAAAGCGGTGGGGAGCAAAGGCAAGGCGATTGGGCTGGATTTTTCCTTTGGCATGTTGGAGGTGGCTCGTTCGAGAAAAGGACTGAGCAAGACCCCTTTGGTGCAGGGGGACGCGATGAACCTCCCCTTCGCCTCAGAGACTTTCGACGCCTTGACGGTGGGATATGGTTTGCGGAATTTGGTTGATTTATCCCAGGGTCTAGAGGAGGTTTACCGTGTTTTAAAGCCTGGTGGGCGCTTTGTTTGCCTAGATTTGGGCAAGGTGACCTTGCCGGTGGTCAAACAGGTTTTTCAGTTTTATTTTTTTCAAGTGGTGCCGCGCATTGGCAAGATTTTATATCCGAAAGAAGACATGTTTGATTATTTCCCTCAATCGAGTGTCGATTATCCGGGGCCGGAAAGCCTAAAAAAGATGTTGGAAAAGGCGGGGTTTCGTCAGGTGGAATATCAAAGCTATCATTTTGGGGGGTCGGTAATTCACCGGGCGGTGAAACTTAAATAAAGGAAACTCTGAAAAACGCGGAGTTTCCCAGCAAGGCAGGAATGCCTTGCCAAATCAAAAAGTGGTACTTATTGATTCGCGTTGAGGTTGTGGATTTTATTCACAGCCGAAAAGACGGAAAAACTTGACGCGCCCCCAGGGCTATAATCAGCCCGAAGGGTACGAACCTACCGCTTGAACAAGCGGTAGGCAAGGAGTTTTTCAGAGGTTCCTAAAGAGGGCTTGCCCCTGCGCTGGGTCGAGGGGATCGGTTGCGTCGCTGAATTTAGTTGAGTTGGTAGCTGAGCGGGCAAAAGAGGGGGAATTAATCTTGCCCCGTCTTTTCTCGTTCTTGTTCTTTAGCGAACTTCGCCATTTTTTCTTGGTGCTCCACCATTTTTTCCCATCGGCGAATCAGGTCTTGTAGGTCATTCATCTTTTTTAGGCCCTTGTAAAGGCCCGCAAGCTGCATAAAGACCTGTTTGTCGACCTTCATTCTCAAGGCGGATTCTAAAAACTGAATTGCCTTCATGTAGTTCTTTTTCGACATACAGGCACGAGCCTCGGCAAGGAGAACCAACCTCTCCTTTTCTTGTTCCTGCCGTTTGACCTCGTCCATCATCTGGCGGTATTCTTCCAGGTATTGCTCTTCTTTTTCCGAATTTTTCAGTTGGCTGTAGATCGCCGCCGCTTTTTTGACCGTTTCTGGTAGACGCAAGATTCCCAATGCCTTATGCACATAGTCGGTGGCGGGTTTGAACTTCATATTGTGCATGAGTTGCTCGGCTTTGGAAAAGTAATAATCGTGCATCTCTTTTAATTTGGCCTTTCCTTCTTCATTGTCCGGGTAGGCGGCGAGCAATTCTTTGTAGCAGCGGGTCGCCTCGTCAATTTTTTTTTGTTCCCGATAGATTTCGCCCATGCGCAGCCATAAGAGCGGCTCGGGATATTCTGTGCAGGCGATTTTGTAAAAGCTTAAAGCCTTGGCAAAGTGCCCGTCTTCAAAGGCACGGTGAGCCTGACGCACCAGTTTGCGCATGCTGTAGATGCCGCCGGACTTTTCTAAGAGGCTCGCGGTTTTAATGAGGTACTTGGTAGCGAGGAATTTTTTCTTCGCTTTTTTATACATCAAGCCGATGTTGACATTATTGTAGCGATTGAACTCATTTCCCCCCAAAAGGCGGCTCATGCCGGCGATCCCTTCTTCTAGTTTTCCCGCTTTAGCCAAGCAAAGGTTGAGCAGCATGGGCTTGTAGAAATAATCGGCCTCATTGAGCCGTTTAAAGGCGTCTTCGGCGATATCAATACGATTGTTCCTGAGGGAAAAAAGCCCGAGATTGTAGATATGGTTGTTGGCCTGTTCGGTATCGGTCTCAATGAGGCGTTGGAACTCATCGAGAAAGTCTTCCACCGTGGCGTTGAGGGCCTTTTCCTGAATTCTTTTAATATCGAGGTCAAAGTGGCTCGCTTCGACCGTGGCCCCTTCGTTAAGCTTTTGTTCTTTTAAGAGTTGAAGCTCTTGGATTTTCTCAGCAACCCGTTCTTCCTTCGCGGATTCGATTTCTTGGCGCATGAGTTCTAAGATCTTTTCCGGGCCAATGAAGTCGGGGTAGACAAAATCGGTGAGATCATTGAAGGAGGAAACACTGCTGATCACCGCTTCATCATATTTATCGACCCGAGCCATGCAGGCGGCGAGGTTGTAAAAAGCGGGTTCGTAGTTTTGTTTTGCCTTGAGGGCCGTTTTATAGAGCTGCTCGGCTTGGGGGTAATTTTTTAGTTCCCTGGCGTAGTTGCCGAGGCGATTGGCGAGTTCAAAGTCACGGTTGTTGTCTTTGATCAGGTTGAGCCCAATGGAGACTGCCGATTCGAGGTTGCCCATGGCGGCGAATTGGGCGAGTTCTTCTTTTAACCGGGGGTAGACATCTTGAGGGTTGATGGACATGGCTTTGTCGAATTCGACCATGGCGCCATTGTAAAACTTGTCGCCGAGCATTCGCATGCCGTCTTTAAGGTGTTGTTCCACCTTTTCACGGACTTGGTCTTCTTTACTGCGTAAAAGGCCTCTTAACATGAATGCAATCTGGGTATGATATGATCGTTCTGGAGGTTATTTGTATCAAACTATTCGTAAAAAGCCTATAAAAAAAGTGTAAAAAATACTTACGCATAGGGTTAAAACCCGGTAATGTGGGGAATTATATATCTAAAGGCACCGTAATTTCAAATTGTTGTATTTTTTCTTCCAACTCTTTTCTGGAAATTTCTAAAAAAATAGCCGCTTGGTCGAGGTTCCATTGATTTTTTTTCATGGATTCGCTGAGAAAGAGCCCCTCAAATACGGTCATGGCTTGGCGGAGGTTGTTGGGTAAATTCCCCACCTGCATCACTTCAGCGTTGGAAAGTCGAATCACGGGGGGGACATGGTTTAAACTGATTTCTCGTTCACGCACCATAATCACCATTCGTTCTACAATATTTTTTAATTCGCGGATGTTGCCCGGCCAATAATATTGGTTCAAACTGGCCATGGCTTCGTTGCTGACTTCTTTAAGCGGGAAGCCACCAGACTGGCTGAATTGATGCAGAAAATAATCGACCAATAAAGCGATATCTTCTTTTCTTTCCCTTAAGGGGGGGAGTTCTATGGGAATAACATTTAAGCGGTAATAGAGGTCTTCTCGAAAGCGCCCTGCCTGAATCTCTTTTTCCAAATCCTTATTGGTCGCGGCGATGATGCGCAGTTCTAAGTCGTGGGTTTCGGTTCCGCCGAGTTGCTCGAATTGCTGTTCTTGTAAAACCCTTAAGATTTTCGCTTGGGTTTTTAAACTCATGTCCCCGATCTCATCTAAAAAGAGGGTGCCGCCATTGGCTTGGGAAAACTTCCCTGGTTTGGTGCGGCTGGCCCCCACAAAGGCCCCCTTGACATAGCCAAAGAGTTCGCTTTCAATCATGGCTTCGGGAATGGCGGCGCAATTGACCGCCACAAAGGGCATTTGATTGCGTTTGGAATGCAGGTGAATGTGCTTGGCAGCCAGTTCCTTCCCCGTTCCGTTTTCTCCGTGAATTAAAACCCAACCCTCGGTGGGGGCTGCTTGCTCCAACTCAGCGAGGACTTCTTGAATGCGTTTTGAATTCCCGATGATTTCCACCCCGTCGAGCATGGTTCGGTTTCGGAGTTCTTTATTTTCTCGCTCTAAGGCACGCTCTTTTAAGGCATGTTGGAGGGTGAGCAGGATTTTTTCTAAGGCCAAAGGCTTTTCGATGAAGTCATAAGCCCCTTTTTTGGTTGCCCGTACTGCCGTTTCGATGTTTCCGTGACCGCTCATCATGATCACGGGGAAGTTTTCTTCCCTTTCCCTCAGCCAATCGAGCAGGGTCAAGCCGTCCATGCCGGGCATCCAGATATCAATCAAGGCCGCGTCAAAGGAAGGGAGTTTCTCGCTGATAAGCGCTTGGGTGCTTTCGGCGCTATCGGTGGTGCTCACCTCGTACCCCTCTTCTTCCAAAATGCTCTGTAAGCTGTTGCGGATGCTGGGCTCGTCATCGACGATGAGAATGTGATCGTTCATGTGCGAATGGGGTTGGCGGGTAATTCAATGGTACAGCGAGCCCCGGTTTGCTGGGGGCCATCTAGATTTTCCAAGCGGATGAAGCCTCCATGATCTTGAACGATCTGTTGTACGATGGCAAGCCCTAGACCCGTACCTTCTTCCTTGGTGGTTACATAGGGATCAAAGATGCTGCCCAGCATGGCTTTGGGAATTCCGGCCCCCTGGTCAAGCAGCTCGATTTGGATGAGCTTGACGGACTTTAGGTAGCGGGTTCGCAGCAGAATACGCCCTTCTTTGCCCTGCATGGCGGCAATGGAATTATCCAACAGGTTTTTAAAGACCTGTTTGATTTGTTCGGTATCGAGCAAGGCTTGGGGTATATTTTGATCTAGCGCAAGCTTTAGCTCAATCCCCTTAGGGATGCTCGCCTCATAGAGATGCGCGATTTCAGTGAGGATTTGATTGATCTGCCCCGGCGAGGGGTTGACCTCAGGTAAACGAGCGAAGTTGCTAAATTCGTTGACCATATTTTTGAGGTGAGCCACTTCTTGAATGATGGTGGCGGTGCAGTGGTCCAAGACTCCGCTTTCTTCGCTTTCGCTCAAGTAGTTGCGGCGAATGCGCTGGGCAGAGAGTTGGATAGGGGTGAGGGGGTTTTTGATTTCGTGGGCAATGCGCCTTGCCACCTCTCGCCAGGCCCGCGCCCGGGTCAAACGATCAAACTCGGTTAAGTCGCTGACCACCAAAAGTCGGCCTAGGGCCTCCCCTTGGGGGGTTTTGAGTTGATACAACTCCAGGTTGACATGGAGTGGTTTTTTACTGATGGAGATATGGGTTTCTTCTCGGATTAGCTTTTGTTTCGATTGGGTTAGCTTTGCATTGATTTCTTCAAAGTAGTGTAGCGCTTCTTTGTTTAAAATAGAGCGGTAATGCTTACCAATCACCGTTTTTTGCTTGATTTTGGAGAGTTCCAGCATGTAGGGGTTGACCCCCTTGATATAACCGGAATTATCAATAAATAAAATTCCACTTTGGATGTTCTGCAATACCAATTCGACAAAGATGTTTCGTTCTTCCAAAGCGTTGTTGGAATCCACCAACTTGCCTCTGGACTCGGCGAGTTTCTGCTGGTTTTGCCGCAACTGGCTGGTCATGCTGTTAAAGCTTTCCAAAAGCATGCCGACCTCGTCTCCGATTTCCAGTTTGATTTGAAAATCCAAATCCCCACGGGCAATGCGTTTTGTGCCTTCTGCCAGGATTTCTAATGGTTCTACGATACTGCGCGCTAAGTAATAGCTGAACCAAATTCCCGCAAAAATGATCAATAGGGTAAACAACAAGAGATAGGTGGTAAAATTGGTGCGAATGGGCTCTTCTAATTGAATAAGCTTTTTCTGATCCTTGAGGTTTTGTTTGACCGTGGTCAGTTCTTGGGCAAACTCCTTTGATTGGAGGATCAAAGCCTCCATGATCTGCGGTTGATGGGGGAGGTGATAGATCACCCGAACCAAGCGGGAGTGATCAACGAGTTGATAAAAGACCAAGGGAGCGTTGAACAGTTTTGAGGGAGGGAGCAAACCTGAAAAAGGAGACCAAAGGGGTTCGAGATGGGCGTTGATTTGCTTTTTTAAGATCTTTAAATTGGGATCGTAAAACACAACCCCGTCAAACTGATAATGCTCCAATATCCGGGGCCAGTGAGAAGACTTTTGGTTTAAAAATTCCGCCGCGGCCTGAATGGCGTGGTGTTTGAGTTGATCTTCTTCTTTGCGCTCAAAGTGTTGGATGACTTTTTCCGCGTTGACGATGGTGCTGTTGAATTGCCCTTGAAACCAAAAATTCATGCTTGATTTTAAAAAGACATTGGCGATGAAAAAAAACATCACCATGGGCAGCGCGGTGACTAAGATAAAGGCAAGGGTTAATTTGAACTTCAGGCGAAAGCCGAGTTTACGGTGCCGTACCTCGTAGATGAGCTTGATGAGATTGCGCAAGACCAAGAGAATGGTCAAGAGCAGTAAGACGACATTGAGGTTGATGAGAAAAAAGATTCCTAAATTGGAGTCGATGGTACTCCAATGCATGACCTCTTGCTGGTAGAGGTTGACCATCAAAAGGCCGATGATCAATAAAACCATCAGGGCCACCAAGCCCAAGCGGTTTTTTACCAGCCGTTTGTGTTCTTCTTCACTGAGGGGTTATCTTTTTGCCATGCACCAAGCTGGGGCTAGTATTCAAAGCGTTTGGGAAGAACAACCAAGCCATCGGCGATGAAGAGGTGTTTTTTCTCTTCTTCTAAGTTGACCCCGATTTCCCGATTGTCACTCACCTTGGCGCCATGGTCTAAAATCGCGTTTTTGATGACGCAATTTTTGCCGATAGAGGCATTGGAACTGATGATGGAGTTTTCGATTTTGCAGCCTCCCTTGATTTGGACATTGCGCCCAATCAGGCTGTTTTTGATTTCGCTGTCAACGATATAGGACCCGCTGCCCACGGTGGAGCCTTCGAGTTGAACCCCCTTCTCCCCCCCTAAATAGGCGCTGGGGAGTTGTTCCCCCAAGGTGCGCAGGGGCCAGGGTTTGACGGTGGTGCCGGTTTGCTGGATTTGTTTGAGGTAATCCATGTTGGCCTCATAATAGCTGCGCAGCGTGCCCACATCGCGCCAATACTCCCCAAAGCGGGTGGAGCGGAAGTCAAAGCCTTGAATCTTGTAGGAGTGGAGCATCGAGGGGATAATATTTTTCCCGAAGTCATGCTCGGTCGCCGCGCGCGCGTCTTTGGAGAGTTCTTTAACCAAGGAATCGGTTTTGAAAAGGTAGATTCCCATATTGATAAAACATTCATCCCCCTCTCCCTGAATGAGGTCCGGGTTTTTGGGTTTTTCGATGAAGCTGTTGACCTGATAATTTTGATCTAGCGTTAAGACGCCGAATTCATGGGCTTCTGTTTTTTTAATGGCCATGACCGGCAGGGTGAGGTCGGCCCCGGAGGAGAGATGCCGTTCATACATCTCGCTGAAATCCATGTTGTAAATGTGGTCGCCGCTTAAGATAAAGACATGCTCGGGGCGGTGATCCTCCAAAAGGTGCATGTTTTGGAAAATGGCGTCTGCCGTGCCCGAATACCAGTTCTCGCTGATTCGTTGCTGGGCGGGAACCGCGGTAATGAATTCGCCCAATTCATGGGCCAAAAAGTTCCATCCCAAGCGCAGGTGGCTTTCTAAGGAGAGAGATTTAAACTGGGTCAGCACATAGATATGCCTCAATCCTGAATTGACGCAATTCGACAGTACGAAGTCGGCAATGCGAAACCTTGCCGCGAAGGGGACCGCCGGTTTAGAGCGGTCACGGGTCAAGGGGTAGAGGCGGCTGCCCTTGCCACCCGCAAGGACAAAGGTTAACAGGTTTTGGCCGTGCAGGTTCATGTTGTCGTTGTCTTGAGGTTTTGTTTAATGGTGTTTTTGAGTTCGCCGAGATCCATGCTTTTTACCACATAGGCCGCCGCGCTCCAGGTGCGGTAGTTTTCCTTAAAGTGGGAGTAGGCGGAATGAATGATCACAGGGAGCCCTCTCTGGCTGTTGATGATTCGTTCCAAGGCTTCGATTCCATCCATGCCGGGCATGCGGATATCGAGTACAACCAAGTCGAAAGCTTGATTTTGCAAGGCCTTTAGGCCCGCGAATCCGGAATCCAGAGCTTCGGTGTGATACCCTTCGTCTTCTAATTCCATTTGAATCAGTTCTCGCATGCTGTCGTCATCTTCAATAATCAGGATATTGCCTGGCATGGTTCCTCCTTTTAGATGGGGCTGGTTGACTGCGTTAGAGGGAAGCTGATGGTAAAGGTGGTGCCTTTTCCCTCAATGCTGTGGTATTCAATGGCACCATTGTAGCATTTGACGAGTTTTTTTACCACGATCAATCCTAATCCGGTCCCCTCCGCTTTGGTCGTAAAATAGGGGGAAAAGAGTTTGTTTGCCACCTTGACGGGAATCCCGATTCCCGTATCTTGGATGGTTAAAATTTCTTTGTTGCCGCTGGACTGGGCGATAATCAACAGTAACCCGTTTTCCGTCATGGATTCTAAGGCATTGCGAATTAAGTTGTTTAAAATCTCAAAGAGGTGATGCTCCGGTACGGGAAGGGGGGGGAGGTTTCCTTGCAGGTTGAGATTGACCGATACCTTTTTTTGTAAAATCTCCTCTTCAAAGAGGTGAACGACTTTGTGTATGACCTTGGCTGCGTCGCAATGATCCGAAATTTCAGATGATTTGATGATTTCCTTGTCTAGAATATCATTGAGAACCAACTCGAGGGTTTTTGCCGTTTCCACGATGCGCTCTAGGTCTTTTTTTAAGGGGAAGTCGGCCTCCACTTTGTTGGACACACGCCTGGCATAGCCGCCGATTACCGCTAAGGGGCCGCGCACCTCATGAGCCATTTGGTTGAGCAATTGCCCCTTGGCGGCCATTTTTTCTTGGTGCAACAGGCTTTGCTGGCTTTCTTTTAGTTTTAGGTTGGCCTCGTTAATCGCCGTGATGCTTTTTTCCAACACGGTGAGCAGGCGCATGGAGACCAAAACCTCGCAAGCCGCGTGGGTAAAATTGATCAGGCTGTTGATATCCCAATAGGAAAAGGGGTTGCCCGTAATGGCATTGTCGACGATCAACAACCCGATACTGCGCCCATTCCATACCAAGGGAACCAGCACGGCCGCTTCGGTTTGAAAGAGCCGGAAAAACCATTGGTGATTTTCCGCGGTATCGGTTGAGGCCTGTTGCAAAATGCAATATCTTTGCTGGTATAGGGTTTGGATAAAGATGTTGTCTAAATTGCTCAAGCCGACCTGCAAACCCCGAATCATCTCATTGATCCAAAGGTCGGAATGCTGGCGTTGCTCGCGGTAGAGGGCGATCATCTCGGTCAAGGTTTTTGGGGCCTTACCGAATTGGTCGTAGATGTTTCCCGCCTCTTCTTTGGAGGCGGGGCCAATGGCCTGAATGCCCTTTAAGGCGTTGTCCGCCTGATCAATCAACAGCAGGTAGGCCCGGTTGAATTTGAGCCCATGCCCTGAAGTCGCCGAGACCAGCACGGCGTCGTAGATATCGCGCAGGTGGTCTGAGTGGCTGTGAACATCGTAAAAGAAATGAAAGCGGTCTAAGAGTTCAAGCTGCTTGTTGTTGGTATATTGCTGAAGCTCTGCAATTTCAGTAATCTTTTCAAAAGCAATCAATTTGAAATTTTTACCTTCTTCGGGTATGGAATAGATGGAGAGCTCAACTTCTAAAATGACTCCATTCTGGTTGCGCAATTTCACTCGATTGAGGATGATGGAGTTTCCCGGAGTTTCTTGGAAAAGTCGCTGTAGGTAGGTTTCCCGGTCGATTCGGTAATCGGGGAGCAGGTGAAAGAAAGGTTGGTTTAAAATCTCTTGGGGCTCATAACCTAAAGCTTGCTGCGCTGCCGTACTCCAATGCACGATGAGATCGTTTTCATCCAGCAGCAACCAGCTTTTTAAAAGCAGATCGAGATTTTTGGCGATCAGTTTTTTATACATTGAGGGCTCGGTTATTTTCTTGAAGTATAACGGCGTTCTTGCCTTTTGTCATCTTTGTTTCTTAAAGGGGTTATGATTAATTTGCTGACTTTGAGCCCTGAATTTCCTCTGGAGATCGACGAAGAGACCTATGAAAATTTAAAGGTAAAAAAACACCGGGGCTGGAGCCGTTGCGATGATCAGCTGGAATGGTTGGTTAAACTGCATTATTTGCGCAAAGGGTTTAAGGAAGGCCGAGTGCCGTCTGACGAATTTCGCAAAAAAGAGGCGGAATTGGTGTTGCATTGGTGGCGTCGCTGGTGCGGTTAGGTTATGCCGACTGACTTTCTTCGCCTGGTTAGGCTGAAGATCACTTTATAAATCAACCATGAAAATAAATAAACTTCCCTCAATTCTCCTGACGCTCCTCACCTTGATTTTAAGCGGTGGGTTTTATTATTTTTCCCAACTCGAAATTGAAAAACAAAGGCAAACAACCCTGACCGCTTGGGCAAAAAAGGATGCCGAACTCCGTTTAAGGCAGATAAAAGCGGTGCGGGCCGAGGGGCAAAGCGCGCAAGCTTTGTTGTTTCAAGAGGGGCAGGCCCACCTGGGTCAATGGATGAAGGCCGAGGTTTGGGAGCGGAAGCAACTGCGTTGGTTGAGTAAAAAGGCGAGGAAAAAAGAGGAAAGCTTCGAACTCCATCCCGTGGTAGCCGAAGAGGCAGAGGCCGCTTGGGTGGTGGTTTGGGCAGAGGGAATACAAGGCGCTTTGGGGTTGGACCTCTTGAGCTTGGCTTTTTTGCGCCCCTTAAAAGAACAGGTGGATCAGGGCGAGGCCCAGGCTGCTCTTTGGTTGGAGGGAGAAGGCAACCCCTCGTGGCTTAAACAAAGGCTTCTTTATCTGACTCCGGCGGCCTCCGGTCCAAGTTATCTTTTGGGTATTTTCAACCTGAAGGAGTTATTGCTCCATCCACAGACCCAAAAATCGCTGGACGCGCAAGGCCTCACTTTAACCTTGCGAATAGCCCAAGATTTGCCCGCCTCTGCTCTGACCTTATACCGCGCGCAAGCCGATTTGTGGGGGCAAAAGCTTAGCCTGCGCTATGAGTTGCGAGGCCAAAAATCACCATTGAACTTAGAGCCCGTTCCCTTAGCGGGGGCTTTGGCGCTGCTGCTTTTTGGTTTTGGGACCGCTTTTTTTACCTTTAAAGCCGCGCAAATCCAAGCCAATCGAAATCAAGAGCTTTTTAAGGCAGCGAAATTACATCAGTTTTTTAACCGCGCGATTTCGCTTAGTTCTAAGGCAAAAGAAATGGAAGGCTTGGTGCAATCGGTGTTGGGGGAAATCGCGGTTTACGCGGGCTGGGAAGTGGCCCACGCCTATCTGCCGAACGCGGAAAACGAAGCCAATGCCAGCGAGGTTTGGTATTTTGCCAAGCAAGCGCAAAGCGTTTTATTCAAGCAGCATTTTGAATCGAGAAATTTTTCCGGCAGCTTAACCCTTACGGATCGAGTCATTAACCATCAAAGTTATGTCTGGATACCCGATATCAGCCAAGACCGGCAATTTACCAAAAGCCGAGCGAAGCTTAACATAGGAGCCAATTCCGCGGTGGGTATTCCCTTGTTTTTACAAGGTGAAATTGTGATTGTTTTGGAGTTTTTCGGTTCTCAGGTTCAAGAATGCGATGAAGGCTTGATCAGCGAGGTCTTGACGGTCGTCGATCTTTTGGCCGGCTTTGTGGAAGCGCATTGGTCGAGAGTGCGCATCGGGCAGACGGAAAATCGGGCCAAGGGCGCTTTAGACAATATTATGGAGTCTGTGTTTTTGATGAACGAACAAGGCAAGATCATTTTGATGAATTACGCGGCAGAAACCCATTTTGGTTATCGCTTTCAAGATATTCGGGGGATGGGGTTTGAGATGCTCCTCCAAGAGCCTAATCAGAGCAAATTCAAGCATTTTTTTGCCTCTTATTCCAAAAACCCGCAAGGCCAAACCTTTGACGGAAGCAAAGAATTACAGGGGAGAAAAAAGGATGGAAGTTCGATCCGGTTGCGCCTGTTGCTCAAGGAGTTAAAGATAGGAAATGAAACCAACCTGCTGGCTATTGCGGTTCACTTAGACAAAGAAGAAAAGCAACTGAGCTTGAGCCAAAAGGCGGAGTTGCCTTTAGAGCCCGATGACGGGGCCGGGACCATGTTGATTGAACCCAAGAGTTCTTTTGGGGGCAAGAACTTAGCCATTACCGAGCCCATTCGCTTGATTCAAGAAGAAAGCCGTCTTTTAGGGGCTAAGGCCAAAACCAAAAAGGAGGCCAGCGCCTTAAGAAAGATTGAAGTTCAAGCCGAAGCCCTACAAGATACCTTAGAATCTTTGTATATTCTTTCAAGGTTGCAAGATGGGAGCTTAAGACCGCAAAAGCAACCCATAAACTTAGGTCAACTCTTAGATCGAGCGATGCGGCGGGTCGCCCCTAGGGCTTATGCCAAAGGACTGGAATTGGTGGGCTATCTTCAGCCCGATGTCCCCCTGGAGGTGTTAGGGGATGAGGCGCTGCTCTTTTCCTTGTTTTTGTTGCTGAGCGACAATGCTATTCGTTATACCCAAACAGGGGAGGTCTCCTTGGAGTTGCGTTGTAGCCTTGCGGAAATGCGCCAAGCGCAGTTGCAGTTGATTGTAAGAGATTCAGGAACCGGTATTGACGCAGGCCTAGCCCAAGAGTTGGCCTTGCAGTTGCGTAAAGAAGACAGTTTGATCAAGCGGGAAGCAAAACGCCTAGGCCTCACCTTATCTTATGCCAAGGAGCTGAGCAAGCGGCTGAACGGCAAAGTCTCCCTCTCCAGCCAGCCCGGGCAATGGACTCAGCTCCAAGTGGATTTTACCTTGGAAAAAGCTCTCGCCAACAAACAACGCGTCACCGTGGAAAAAAGCCTCTCGGGGGTGAAAATCATGGTTCTCGACGGCAATGAGGTTCAAGGGAAAATGCTTTTAAAAAAGCTTATCTACCGAGGCGCCGAAGCCCAGTACATCGGTGAACTAGGAGACGCGGTGAATCACTTGCACAATAGCTTGAATTTAGAGCAACCCTTCCAATTGATTCTCCTCAACCTGGATGAGAAAAAAATAATGGAGGGGAAACTCTTAGCGGAATTGGAGAAGCTAAAAGAGGCCAAACCAAAAATCATGCTGTTGAGGGAGGGGGCTAGTAGAGAACTGGAAAGCTACCCTCAAGATTTGCTCTACCGACTCGATAAGCCGGTTTTACAACCAGAACCCTTTCAAAGCTTGTTGGAGTTTTTAAAAGGGGATTTGGAAAGGGGTTGATAAAACTTGTAGAGAAGCCCTAAGGTGAGCCTTAGGGCTTTTTAAGGGGGCTTTTAGCGTTGACTGATGGGGACAAAGGGCCTCTCGGTGGCGCCGGTGTAAATCTGCCTGGGGCGGCCGATTTTTGTGGCAGGGCTTTCGATCATCTCTTTCCAGTGGGCGATCCAACCGGGGAGCCTGCCAATGGCAAAGAGTACGGTAAAAAACTTGGTGGGAAACCCCATGGCCTTGTATAGAATGCCGGAATAAAAATCCACATTGGGGTAGAGTTTTCGTTCGATAAAGTAAGGGTCGGACAGAGCTACTTCCTCAAGCTTTTTGGCGATCTCCAAAAGAGGATCATTGACCCCTAATCTTTCTAAGACTTGATCGGCTGTTTTTTTGATGATTCTGGCCCGGGGATCGAAGTTTTTATAAACCCGATGCCCAAAGCCATAGAGGCGAAAATTATCTTTTTTATCCTTGGCCCGCGCTACGAACTGATCTACATTCCCCCCGGCAGCATGAATGGCTTCGAGCATTTCTAAGACCTGCTGGTTGGCTCCACCGTGGAGCGGCCCCCACAGGGCGCATACCCCAGCGGCAACAGAAGCGAAGAGGTTGGCATGGGAAGAGCCCACGATGCGCACCGTTGAGGTCGAGCAGTTTTGCTCGTGATCGAGGTGGAGAATAAAAAGCTGGTCTAGGGCCTTTTCCACAATGGGATCAATCTCGTAATCCTCAGTGGGCATGGAAAACATCATGTTTAAAAAGTTGGCGGCGTAACCGAGTTTATTTTGCGGGTAGACCTTGGGCTGGCCTACGCTTTTTTTATAGGCGTAGGCCGCGATGGTGGGCATTTTGGCAATGAGCCGATGGATCGCGATTTCGACCTCTCTCGGGTCCCAGGGGTCGCCGGAGTCTTCATAAAAGGTGGAAAGGGCGCTGACAACGGAGCTGAGGGTCGCCATGGGGTGCGCCGTGTGGGGCCAGGCATCCCAATATTTTTTAATATCCTCGCGAATCATGGTGTGATGGGTGATGTTGCGCTCCCAATCTTTATATTGGGGGAGGGTCGGCAATTCACCGTAGATGGAGAGATAAGAGGCTTCCAAAAAATTGGAATGTTCGCAAAGCTGTTCAATGGGGTAACCGCGGTAGCGTAAAATACCCTTTTCTCCATCAAGATAGGTGATGGCGCTGCTGCAACTTCCGGTATTGCCGAAGCCGTTATCTAGAGTGATGGCGCCGGTTTGGCCGCGTAATTTGGAAATATCAATTCCCACCTCGTTTTCCGTTCCCTTGACTAGGGGTAACTCGACTTCTTTGCCGGAGAGGGTCAGCTTGGCGGATTCACTCATTTTGAACTCCTTAGGTAAAAAAATTTTCTCTATTTTGATTTTAGGAAACTCTGAAAAACGCGGAGTTTCCTGGCAAGGCAGGGATGCCTTGCCAAATCAAAAAGTGTAACTTATTGATTTTCATTGAGGTTGTTGGTTTTATTCACAACCGAAAAGACTGAAAAACTCGACGCGCCCCAAGGGCTATACTCAGCCCGAAGGGCACGAGCCTACCGCTTGAACAAGCGGTAGGCAGGGAGTTTTTCAGAGGTTTCTTGATTATTTCAGATTAACCGAGGAAGTGGCAAGTTGAATCGAATTACGGTGCGTTGCTTTGTTTTGGAAAAAGCGCTTTACGAGGTTTGGGGGGAGAAGTTAACCTAAAAACTTTGGAGAGTTCTATGCGGCAAAAATATCGAATTGAAATCAAGGGCAAGGGAGAGTTTTACGCCGCACCGGGGCAAACCTTGGCCCAAGCGCAAGAGGAGCAAGGGGTATCTTTGATTCCCTTAGGGTGCAGCAAGGGGGGCTGCGGCACTTGCAAGTGTCGGGTCATCCAGGGAACGGTGTCTCACGGGCACCTGAACTCAATTGTCTGTAGCCCCTTAGAACAAGAAAAGGGGTTTATCTTAGCCTGCCAAAGCGAAGCGAAGAGTGATTTGGTGATTGTTTTGCCATGATGGCGCTGAACGCTCTTTTTCCGGTTTTTTCCCTTATTTTATTGGGTTGGTTTTTACGGCGAAAATCATTACTTTCCGCGGAGACCACCGGGCAAATGACGGGGTTGCTTTATTGGTATGGAATGCCTGCCTTGCTGTTTGTTAAGTTTGCCTCTTTAGAAAGCTTAACGATTGATATATCTAATTATTTTTTATCTTTTTTAATGGCCACCTTTTCCGCCGTGGCTCTCGGTTATCTCTTTGCCGGTATAATGGGTTTGGGGCGGGTCAAGATAGGGGCCTTTGTGCAGGCGAGCTTTCGAGGGAATTTAGCTTTTGTGGGCTTGCCCATTGCTTTGTATTACCTGAGCGAGGTAAACTTGCCTGCTTTAGAAGGAATGATTTTTTTGGCTTTGTCCCCGATGATCATTACCTATAATCTTCTCGGGGTCGCGCTATTGGTGCTGCATGGGGAAAGGGCATCAGGGCAGATAAAAAAAGGGGTGGCGCGGATTCTTACCAATCCCTTGATTTTAAGCTGCGCTTTGGGAATCGGCTTTCGCTGGCAGGGATGGAGCTTGCCGGGGGTTTTAGAGCAAGCTTTAACGATTTTGGGCCAGATGGTGGTACCCCTTTCCTTGATTCTGGTCGGGGCCTCGGTGGAGTTTGCTTCCAAAGAGCCCCAAGGGGCGGCGAGTTACTGGGCCGCCTTTTTAAAGACCTTTTTCACCCCCTGGGCCGGGTTTGGTTTTGCGACCCTCTTTGGGCTAGCCCCTGAAGGCCGGGCGCTGCTCATGCTCTTTCTTGCCGCCCCCACAGCGGCGGCGGCTTACATTTTAGCCCAACAATTGGGTTCGGACGCGAAGATGACGGCAAACGCCATTTTATTGGGGAGCTTTTCCTCTCTGGCTTCGGTGAGTTGGATCTTTTTTTTGCTCCTTTAACTGGGGGCGCTTTTTTAAGAATCCTCTTTGGAACTCAGAGAGTCTTGAACTCTAAGGCCGCCACGATTTGTTGGGCCACGGCCCCCTCGTTCGCGTGAGCTGCGACCTCTAGGCTTACTCCCGGTATATTCCAGCGGTTCTCCCCCACAGAGACGACAAAGATCTCATTGGGCAGGGTGATCTGCTTTAAAAGCTCGATATCGTAAGGGTCTTGCAAAGAGAGGCAGGTGATGAAAATCATCCCCGCGTCGGTCATCAAGCGGGCCAATTCCCCCAAGCGGCGCACTTCTTCATCGGAGTCGCTTGCTATGGCGGCTAAATCGCTGTCTAAGCCTAAATTTAAATTGGTGTAGGCCATGAAGTAGGTGTTTGCCTGATGCTCAAATAAGAGCTTCTCGGTAGCGGCGGCCATCTTGCGTTTGCCTTGGCTGAAATCGCCGATAAATAAAATAAAGCGGGCCTTGTGGCCTTGGCGTTTTTCTCGGTCGGGCTGACGGAGCCAACCTAAAACCCGTGCCTCTTCCCGGTGGCGGATCTGCTCGCTAAAGAGGTCGCCTTGCCCTGTGCGGTCTTCGATGATGATTCCTCCACCGGCGATTTCGTAATCATCGACTAAGACGAAACGGCCTAAGGAGTCGATTTCATCATAGAGGTCAAAGGCAATGGGTTTTAAGGTTTCCAAGAGGCACTCGGCTACATCGTGGCGGTCGAGTTGCTGCTTTTTTTGGATGCTTCCGGTATCGGAAGCGTCGATTAAGCTCAACACCTCTACCAGTTTCACACTAACCCGTTTCGCGGCAATTTTGAGTTTGTAGCGTTTCCCCTGGATCAAGGGGGTGCGGCCCATCCAAAAGATATTGGCCCGAAAGCGATTGCCGACTTTAGGTTGGGGCTCCTTGGCCTTGACCATGAGCTCTCCAGGTTGCACATAGACCTGCGGGCTTAGGGTAAAGCCCACGGCTTGCCCTGCCTGGGCTCTGGTGGCGGCGGGGCGGTTGAATTCTTCGATGCTTTTGATTTGGCTTTGTTTCCCACTGGGGAGAAAAATCACCTTATCCCCCACTTGCGCGGAGCCGGATTCGAGGGTGCCCGCGAAAATTCGCCGTTCATCCCCTTCTTCGGTGAATTTATAAACCCCCTGTAGGGGGAAGCGCAAGGGAGCGGCGACTAGCTCATCGGTGGAGCTTGCCTCTAACTTGTCGAACTGGGTCAGCAGGCTATTGCCTTGATACCAAGGCATTTGCTCGCTGTTATGAATCATGTTTTCCCCCTCAAAGGCGCTGATGGGGATGAAGGCCAAGGGCTCCAACTTAAAGCGGGAGAGGAATTCTCGGTACTCTGCTTGGGTTTTTTCAAAGCTCTCTTGATCGTACTGGATCAAGTCCATTTTGTTGATGACCACAATCACCTGTTTTAACCCCAACATGGAAACCAGATAGCCGTGACGGCGGGTGTTTTCTTGGATTCCTTCCTTGGCGTCGATGACGATCAAGGCCGCTTGGGCGTGAGCGGCCCCGGTGACCATGTTTTTTAAAAACTCGATGTGCCCCGGCGCGTCGATAATCGCGTAATGGCGCTTGGGGGTTTGGAAGAAAATTCGTGCCGCGTCAATGGTAATACCTTGTTCCTGCTCGTCTTTTAGGGCATCGAGCAAGAAGGCGTATTCAAAGGGTTTGGCGTTTTTGGCGCAAAGGGCTTTGACCTGTTCGAGCTTGCCTTGGGGCAGGCTCCCTGTTTCGGCGAGGAGCCGCCCTAAGAGGGTGCTTTTTCCGTGGTCCACATGGCCCACGATAACCACGGAGATGCGTTTTTTTTCGCTTTGATTCGTTTTCATTACATGTACCCTTCACGGCGAAGGCTTTCGAGCCCTCCGCCGTCTTCTTTGTCCTGCGCTCGCCCGGAGCGTTCGGCGATGTTGGCGAACTTGCCGGTTTTTAATTCTTCAATGACCTCTGCGACAGTGCGGGCAGTGGATTCCACCTTGCCCGTGCAGGGCCAGCAGCCGAGGCTGCGGCAGCGCGTGCCCTCCCCTTGGTCGAAGTAGAGGTCGATGATGGGAATTTGTTCTTTTTGGATGTATTCCCAGATGTTCAATTCTGTCCAATCTAAGAGCGGATGGATGCGCAAGTGGGTGCCCGGGGCAAAATCGGTTTTGTATTGATTCCACAGTTCTGGCGGTTGATCCCCTACATTCCAATCGCTTTCTTCATCCCTAGGGGCAAAAACCCGCTCTTTGGAGCGGCTTCCCTCTTCATCCGCGCGCACCCCTACAATCACCCCCGTATAGGCTTCCTTGTTTTGATCCGGCTCATAGTCTCCGAGTTGGTGATTAAAGCGCATGCGGGGCCATTCCCCGCTTAGGGTATGTTTTAAGGCGGCGGATTTTAAGTTGCGGCAGCAGGTAAGGCGATCTACATTGCCGTCGGGAAAGGTAAGCTTTTTTTCCAAAGCGACCTTATTTTCACCGTAAATCATGTTCAACTTCCATTTTGCCGCCATTTCATCCCGGTAGCGGATCATTTCCGGCATTTTATAATGGGTGTCGATGTGCAAAAGGGGAATGGGCACATGGCCAAAAAAAGCCTTGCGGGCAAGCCACAGTAAAACGGTGCTGTCTTTCCCGATAGACCAAAGCATCACGAGGTTTTTGAAGTCTCGGTAGGCCTCTCGTAAAATGTAAATGCTTTTCGCTTCAAGCTGTTCGATTTGATTCATGAACGATCGTGTATACGGGTTGGGTAGGGTACTGCTTTGGCGTGGGGCAAGAGCAGCAAAATTAGAGTAAAATTATTTAAGGTGTAGACCGCATTCTTTGTGTTCCTCTTCTTCCCACCACCAACGGCCCGCTCGGGTCGATTCGCCCGGTTGAACGGCGCGGGTGCAGGGTTGACAACCGATGGAAGGAAAGCCCTCCCCCTGTAGGGGGTGGGTTAAGACCTCTCGCGTTTTGATTTCCTCCAACAGTTGTTGCTCCGACCAATTAAAAAGCGGGTTGAGCTTATAGAGATTATGGGCAGAGTCCCACTCGATTGCCCGCAAGCCCAAGCGAGTTAAGGATTGCTCGGCCCGCTGCCCGGTGACCCAGGCCTTTTTTCCCGCCAAGGCCCGTTGCAGCGGTTTCACCTTACGCACCTCGCAGCATCGTTTGCGCAGCTCTAAGGAGCGATAAAAGAGGTTGGGGCCCTCTGTAGAAACCATTTCCTCTACTTCTTGAGCGGCGGGGGCGTAAACTCGGTAGGGAACCTTGTACCTATGCCTGCTCTCTTCTAAGCAGGCATAGGTTTCTGGGAAGTGGCGACCGGTATCTAAAAAAAAGACTCCAATGGGCCGGGGCAACTCCGCGGAGAGGTGGGTTAGGAGTTGATCTTCATAACCCATGCTGCTGGCCATGCAGAGGCCCTCCGCCCCAAATTCGGAAACGGCCCAGGAAAGTATCTGGGCCGGGGTCATCCCCTTGAGGTTAGCTTGGTATTGGAGTAGTTGACCCATTACGCTTTTTTCACCAATACAGACCAATAACCCTCGGGCTGTTGGTCTTGTTGCAAGATTTCATGGCCTTCTAGTTCTACTGAGTTGGGCACATTGGCGATGGGCTGCCCGTCATCGAGCCAGATCTCTAGGGTTTCACCTGGGGCCATGGGGTCTAAGGCGATTTTGGTTTTGACGAAGTTCATGGGGCAGCTTACGCCTCGAAAATCGCGAAACTTGGTCGCCTGACTGGTGTAGACCGCAAGGTCGCCATTGGCGCTGGGGGCCTCTTTTTCGGTCTTTTTGTCTTGCGGAGCCGCGACCTGCCGAGGCAGGTGAAAGCGTAGGGAGTCGTCCATGCTCTCGTAGAGATGTTTCATGTACTTGCCCAAAGCTTCCGCCTCTTCGACCCGATTTTGGAGCGCCGTTAGGTCATTTTTCCGCGCCAAGGCAACCAATTCCTTGTATTGGGCGGGGACCAAGCCCGCCTCTAAAAAATCCTGCAAGAAGGCATCAAAGACCTCGGTATCGTTACCGGGCTCTATCCCCCGAGTGACCAGCAAGGCACGGGTGGCATGCAGGGTGAGGTCGCGCGCCACCTGCCCGGGGTTGGCGGGGTCAAGGGCAAAGGCCTTGTTGAGCTTTTTGATTTTGTCGAAGTCGTAGTCGATCAAATCATACAACCCGGCGGAGCATTCCGCTTTTTTCCCCTTGAGCAGGCTGAAGCGGGCTTCATCGTGCCAGTCGAAGTAGAAGGATTCGTCTTCGCTAAGCTCGGGTAGCTGGGCTTCATAGCTTTGGGCCAGTTCTCTCAGTTCCAACTGGGCGGCTTCGCTTTGAATCCAGGCCCTAAAGTCGCCTAGTTCGCTTGCCCTCGCCTCATAGGAGGCAAAGAAATCGCCTAAAACCTGGGGGACAAATTTGGCTGGAACCGTGGCCACCTGGGAGGCCGCCTGGGATCCCGCGTCATGGACGAAGCCACCGAGTTGCAGGGTATAGGCCGGGTAGAGGGCCTGACTTTTTTTCAAGGCCTTGCCAAAGAGGCCGATATCGGCCACATGATTGTTCCCGCAGGCATTGGGGCAGCCTGAAAGGTTGAATTTAACCTGGGCAAAGCGGTCTAATTCCAAGTCGCGGCGGAGTAATTCTTTTTGAATTTCATCCAACAAGGGTCTGGACTGGGTTAGCCCTAGGGCGCAGGTCGCCGCTCCGGTGCAGGCGACCATATTCCCCAAAAGCGCGGGAATATGGGATTGGGTTTTTAAATTTTGCACCTTGTTGAAGACATTGCCTAAATATTCCAAGGGAATGTTTTTCAAGTTGAAATTTTGGTCTGGGCTCAAGCGGATGGAGTTGTCGCCAAAGTTTTCCGCTAAGTCGGCCAAAGCCAAAGCGTCTTCATTATACAGCACCCCGCATTGTAAGGGAATGCGGACTAAAAAGAGCCCGGCCTGCTTTTGGGGGGTGGTGTAGCGGCTCTGCCATAGGGCAAAAAGGGAGGGATCAATGGGGCCCTCGGGGGCATAACCGGGTTTGACCTGGGCCTCATTCACGATTTCTTCAACCTCTAATTCCAAGCTTACATCTTGCTGCAATAAGGCGTAATAGCGAAAGAAAAGTTCTTCAAAACCTCTTTGCCCTTGTTTTTCATAGAGCCATTTGATTTTCGCGCGGTTTCGTTGTTTGCGGTTTCCATGCTAATCAAAGAGGCGTTTGATCGCCTTGGCCACATAATAGACCCGATGGGCGGGAACCCAATCCAATAGAACCTTGCCGTATTTGATGGAAGAGCCGGTTCCGCCCCCGACAAAGACCTTAAACCCCTTTTTGCCCTCCTTGAGTTTGGCCACAAAGCCCACGCAGGTCAAGGTTGCCTTGGCGCTGTCGCTCTCGTCACCGGAAAAACTGAATTTTAGTTTTCTCGGTAGGCTTAAGGAATCGGCTTCCTCAATCATTCTAGTGGTTAAGGCGTATGCGTAGGGGCTTACATCAAAGATTTCCTTGGGGTTGATCCCGGCGTCATAGCTGGCAACGATATTGCGCACCGTGTTGCCGCCTCCGGCGCGGCCGGATAAACCGACTTCTTCCAGACGGCGCATGGCGGGCAAGAGGTCCTCGAGCCCTAAAAAGCTGATTTGGAATTCTTGGCGAGTGGTGGCGTGCAGCTTTTCATCGCCATAGGCGCGAGAAACCTCCGCGACTCGCCGCAATTGCTCTGGAGTAATCGCCCCTTGGGGACTGCGCACCCGCATCATGAAGGTGGATTCTTGGCGTTGTTCGTAAATTCCAAAGGCGACCCTGGCCCCTTTAAATTGGGCGGGGTTTAAGCGTTCTTGCTTGAAATCCTCAACTTGCTGGGCGAATTTGTGGATATCGTTTCCCAGGTGTGCTGGTAATTGGTAGAAATTCATGGGTTCTCCTTCGTTAAACGAGGGTGAGCTCCTCGGGGCGCACCTCTCCTTTTTGAATGCGAAAGCTTTTCGCATAGGGGATATCTTTAGCCAAGGAAACGATCACATAGCTGATCGTGGGATCATAGGCCAAGGCGATGTCTTCTTGCGAAGGCCTTGCGGGCGTGACCGGGTGGCTGTGGTACACCGCCGCCACGCTCAAGCCGTCGGCGCGAATGGCGCGCACGGTGTCGAATTGTTCTTTGGGGTCCATGCTGTAATGTTCCGGGTCGTTGTCGGTATTGGTCAATTCATAATGTTTCACCACCACCCCGTCTTTCGCGGCCAAATACCCGCAGGCTTCAGCGGGCAGAGCCGCTTTCGCGTGTTCAATCAGCTTTTCTAAAATTGTCGCTTCAATCTTCATCTATCCTTTCTTGGCTTTGAGGTCGCACAGGGGCACTTCCGCTTCGGAGACCTCGGTAATCAAGGGGTCGTCGCCGCAGACGGGGCAATCGTGCTGCCTCTTGAGGGTGACTTTGCGAAAGTCCATGGTTTTAGCGTCGAAGCTTAAAAGTTGATCGGTTAAGAGGTTGCCGACCCCGGTGATCCATTTTAGGGTTTCGGTGGCCTGCATGGTGCCGAGCATTCCCGCAATGGCGCCCAATACCCCAGCCTGAGAACAGGTAGGGACAGAGTTGGCCGGGGGGGGCTCACGGAAAACGCAGCGGTAACAGGCGCTCTTTTTGGGCTCAACGGTCATGGTTTGGCCCGTAAAACGCAAAATACCCCCATGGCTGTAGGGTTTGTTTTCCAAGATGCAAGCGTCATTGATCAAGAACTTGGTGCCGAAGTTGTCGGTGCCATCCACGATGAAGTCATAGTCTCGGATCAACTCGCGCACATTTTCATGGTTGATGAAAAGGGAATGGGTGTTGACCTTGATGTCGGGGTTGATGGCGAGCATTTTGGCCTTGGCGCTTTCGACCTTGGGGCTATCGACATCAGCGGTGAAGTGGATGATCTGTCGTTGGAGGTTGGAAAGGTCCACGACATCGTTATCGACAATCCCGATTTCCCCCACCCCGGCGGCGGCTAAGTAAAAGGCGATGGGCGCGCCGAGTCCCCCGGCGCCGATAATCAATACCTTTGCCTGGAGCAGTTTGGCTTGGCCTTGAATCCCCACATCCTTTAAAATAATGTGTCTGGAATAGCGCTCGAGTTGCTCTTCTGTAAAATCAATCATAATGCCTCCAAGGCTTGTTCTAGATCATCTTTGATGTCTACATTGTCCTCAATTCCCACACTGAGCCGAAGTAGGGTCGGGCGGACTCCCATGGCGAGCTTTTTCTCCCTCTCGTATTCGGTGAAGATGGTGGAATAGGGGTGGATGATCATGGTTTTGTTGTCGTTGATATTGGTTGCTCGTTTAATCAATTTTAGGGCGTCGATAACTTTGTAGCAGTCTTCTTGACTGGTCAGGTCAAAGGTCAAGACCCCTCCGAAAAGGTGGCGAAACTGGGCCTGAGCGATAAGGTGAAAGGGGGAAGACTTCAGGCCCGGATAATTGACCGCTTCGACTTTGGGGTGATCTTCCAAAAAGCGGGCGATTCCTAAACTGTTGGCGGAGCTGGCTTCAATCCTTAAAGCTAGGGTTTCCAGCCCTAAGGCTTGCATGTACGCGTTTTGCGGGCTTAAGCAGGCCCCGGTATCGCGAAAGACCCCGGTGCGCAAAGTGGCCATTAAGGCCATGGGACCCATTTTTTTAGCCGCCTCGGCTAGTTTGGGGGATTTTTTCCAGTCGAAATTCCCATTGTCGATGATCAAACCGCCGATGCCCGTTCCCCCGCCGGAGATGTACTTGGTGCTGCTGATGATCTCGACATTGACCCCGAAGTCTTTGGACTTAAAAGCGTAAGGGGTGGTCATGGTGCCGTCGAGTACCAGGGGCACGCCTTTTTCAGCGGTGATTTGGGAAAGGGCGCTGATATCGGCGACCTCCAATTGAGGGTTGGTGATGATCTCCAAGAAAACCAAAGCGGTCTGGGCGTCAATGGCCTGGGCCAACTCGGAGGGCCGGGTCATATCCACATAGCGTACTTCCAACCCCCAAGGTTGCAGGCTGCGCTCAAAGAGGGAAACGGTATTGCCGAAGAGGTGTTTGCTGGTGACGATGTTGCTGCCGGTTTGAGCCAAGGTCAGCAGTAGGTTGCTGATGGCGGCCATGCCACTGGCGGTGGCCAAAACGGCAAGGCCATCACTCAAGAGGCGCACCTTTTGCTCAAAGTCTTCCACCGTTGGATTGGAGATCCGAGAGTAGGCGTGGGCGGGGCGCTTTCCCTCAAAGGAAAGCTGCAAATCCCGCGCTGTTTCCGCGGCAAAGGATACGCTTTCGTAAATGGGGGCGCGCAACGAGCCATGCGCATCTTTTTTGGTACGAGCCCCGTGAATTGCCTTGGTACTGAATCCTTTCATAAAACTATCCTAGTAAAGGCCTTATTGGCCGCCGCCCATGAAATAGAGAAAATCCACCTCAACGCCATTGCTTAAGATGGTTGAAGCATAATCCTCTTTTGCTATAAATTCGCCGTTGACCTGTACGGAGACCATGTCGGGATTATCGACTTGGTTGTCGTTCAATAATTGAGTTAGATTGATCTGCTCAGAGACCTGTTGAATTTCACCGTTAACCTTAATTTGCATGTTTACCGCTCCTAACTTTATTAAGTTGATCAAGATAGTCAAGTTATAAAACAACTCCGAGGAAGTTGTCAAGCAGAAAAAAGGCTCTGCTCCAAGATAGACTATAAGAAGAGGAGAAAAAAAACTAGGGGCTTCAGCAGGAATCAGCAGGGGGCAAGCCCTTGAAAGAGGGGAATTGAACTCTCGATGAAGAAGAGCGAAAAAGGGGTGGGGAGGGGCTTTTTCGGTTTTTTAAATATGATACATCACATTGGCTTGCAGGCGTTGCTGCTCGGTGATGAGATTGGCTAAGGTGATCTCCAACTCTGCCTTGAGCTTGTTTTCGATTTCGTTAAAGAGGTTGAACACCGCGTCAATTTCACGATCTGTTCCGTCGGTCAGTTGTATCCCTCCTTCCAAAACATCAATCAACTCTAACAAAGTGATTTGACTTGGCTCTCTGGCGAGGCGGTAGCCTCCCTTCTTCCCTCTCACACTGGCGACAATGCCTGCGTTGACAAGCCGATTGAAGATTTGTTCTAGGTATTGGCGGGGGATTTGTCGGCTTTGGGCAATGTCTTTAATTTGCATGAGTCCACGGCCATGATGCTCTCCTAAGGCTAAGATCGCCTTGATGCCGTATTTGCATTTCATGCTGATGGAAAGCATACTTACTTCCTCCGGCGAGTGGCAGCCTGTGTTTTGATTTCTTCTCCCTTTTTCCAGAGCATGCGCTCTTCTTCGGTTTCCACCAACAAAAGGGGAATCGCTTGGGGCTTGCCCTTTTGATCCACTGCCACAAAGGTGAAATAGCCCGTGTTGGCAAGACGCCGTTCATTTTCATGATGCACATTGGTGCGGAAGACATCAACACGAATCACCATGCTGGAAGAACCGGTATAAATGACCTTGCCGATGAAATCCAAAAGATCGCCGACCTGAGGGGCAATGGCGAAATCCAAGGATTCCACCGAGGCGGTGACGCAAGGCTGGGTGGAATAACGAAAGGCGGCGTAATAGGCCGCCTTGTCCATCCAAGCCATTAGCCGCCCTCCAAAGAGGGTGCCGTGGTGGTTGATGTCCGCGGGGAAAATGACCTCGATATTGGTCACGATCTCTGTTTTTTTGGTTGTTCGACTCATGGGGACTCGTTATAAAATCTCAGGTTAAAAAAAAGGCTCGCTCTTGGCTAGATTTTTCCTCCTGAGGTTAAAGAATTTGCTTTTTTACCATTTCCACGCATTTTTTATGACCGAAAATTTCCACCACCTGGGCCAAGTCGGGGCCCTGTTCAACCAGAGTGAGGGCGATGCGCAGAGGGGTCCATAAGTCCTTGCCTTTGCAGCCGCTGGCTTGCTGTACCTCTTTCATTAAGGCTTTAAACTGATCCCCCGCTACATTTTCCTTATCTTGAGCGGCCTGCAAAAAGGCCTGCAACACCGCTTGGGGTTTTTCTTCCTTGAGTTTTTCTTTTAAGGCCGCTTCCTTAATGTCGGGGCTTTGGTTTAAAAACAGGTCTAAGCGTTCTTCAATTTCGCTTAAAAGCTGCATCCCCTCACGAACAAGGGAAATCATTTTTAAGAGTTGATTTTCTTCAATGGATTGGGCCGCAGGGGGTAAGAAGGGGCCGAGTCGCTTTGCGAGTTCGCTCACTTCCATTTGCTGAATGTATTTTTGGTTCATCCATAAAAGCTTTTGCACATCAAAGACAGCGCCGGCCTTACCGACTCGCTCAACGCCGAATTCCTGAATCAATTCTTCCAAGGAGAAAATCTCTCTGCCGTCACCGGGGTTCCAGCCTAAGAGCGCGACAAAGTTAATCAAGGCTTCGGGCAGGTAGCCTTTATTTTTGTAGTCGGCGGTGGCTACATCTCCTTGGCGTTTCGAGAGTTTGCTGCGGTCGGGGTTGAGCAGTAAGGGCAGGTGCAGCCATTGTGGCGCCTGCCAGCCGAAATATTCATAAAGCTGAATGTGTTTGGGGGTTGAAGGCAGCCATTCCTCTCCCCGGATGACCTGGGTGATGCCCATCAAGTGGTCATCCACCACCGAGGCCAGGTGATAGGTGGGGTAGCCGTCGCTTTTTAAAATCACCTGATCGTCAATCTGGGCGGGTTTGAAGAACACGGCCCCTCGAATTTGATCCTCGACTTTATAATCCCCCTTGGAATGGATGATTTTCATGCGGATGACATGGGGCAAGCCCTGGGCCAGCTTTTTTGCTCGCGCCTCTTTGCTCAAGCGGCGGCAGCGGCCATCGTAGCGGGTGGGCTGTTTTTTGGCGATTTGCTCTTCGCGCATGGCGGTGAGTTCTTCTTCGCTGCAAAAACAGGGGTAGGCGTTTTCTTGGCTGAGGAGTTGCTCCACATGGGATTGATAAAGCTCTAAGCGTTTTGATTGGACATAGGGGCCGACTTCTCCGCCTTGGGTGGGCCCTTCGTCAAACTCAATCCCTGCCCAGGCAAGGGAAGATAAAAGGTTTTCTTCTGCTCCTTGCGCCTTTCTGCTTTGGTCGGTGTCTTCAAAGCGTAAGATGCATTTTCCCTTTTGGGCGCGGGCGAATAAAAAATTAAACAGGGCGGTGCGCAGGCCACCGACATGGAGGTAGCCTGTTGGGCTAGGGGCAAAACGAACGCGGACAGGGCTCATGGAATAAAAAAAATGAGAGGGTTGCTCTAAATTGGCAAGGGCTTTGAATAGCTAAGTATACAAGAAAACGAATGAGCCCGATTGTAGGCAGATTTTGTAAAATTGGTAAACCCAGCGGGTTAAAAAAGCCAAGGGATTGAAATACCAACTACCTAGAGGAACGATGCATCAATATTTGGAAAATGTTCGGCTCGAAATCGAAGCCGCGGCCGGACAAGAGTCCTACCTCGCCAGCAGCCTTTTTTATCGGCTCTATACGGAACTCCCCTATGAAGATGATGGGGCGAAGGCTTTAGTCGATACCGAGGGGTATGAAGCGGTGCGCAACAAGGTGGTCAACATCTTAAGCAAAAAAGAGGAATTTTCCATTCGACAAGAGGTACTCTCTTGGCAGGCCGGGGTTTTGCGCCATATGGCGAGAGACTTTCATCACCTTTGGGTGGATTATAAAGAGGATCACTTTAGCGCCGACGACTTTTTTAGCGACGGGGAAACCTGTATTGCTTTGGAGGCTTCTTGCGACCGCATCCATGAAGACCCAACGGAAAATTATACCGCTATTTTAGAAGTAGAGCGTTCCTTGGCTAAATTGGCCACCTGCCCCAACAGCTTGACGGTTGAATTGGATCGCTTCTGGAGCTTTAAGGCCGGTTTGCTCTCCCAGGGGGAGGGGATCAGCAGCTTTGCGGAGAAACGAATTCAAGTGGAGCGCTCCAATACTCTTTTGGCCGCGATTTTACGCACTATGGAAGAGGTAAGCGCGCGCTGCAACCGCAACGCGAGGCAGCTTGCGGGCGCCCATCACCTGTTGTGGGGGAACGCTCATCACCTGTTGGAAGGGTGCTTGCAGGCCCTGCGCAGCTTTTTAGAGTTTGAGCAATTAGAAAACCTGGAATTGAGCTTAAGCCACTGGCTGGATCAACTTTTTCCCAAAAAATTGAACCGGAATCTACCAAACCCCCTGTACATGAGCAGCACCCATCAAGAGGTGATCGCTCGCCTGACCCAGGCGACTCAATGCATGGTGCAGTTGATCGCCTATGGAAACGATGCCTTTGCTCAGCGCGATCAAATCTTGATCCCCCATTTTATCGATGCCTTGGAGCGGGTAAAAAAGCTAAGCTTAAAAAATATTCAGGCGTTAAAGGAAGAAAAAAAAGGGCAGGCGCAGCTATAAATTTTTTCACTCCATAATAAAAAATAACGGAGTCCCTCTGTAAAGCCTTTGAACAAAAGGGTTTCAGAGGGTTTTTTGTTTTTTGACCAAGTTGTCTTGTTGTTTTATAATTGATCTGTCGTTGCACCTTATTTTGATTCCCCCTTTTATCCATGCTTAATTTTTACGGTATCGCCGCCCAGGGGCAGGGCGAGCCGAAACGCTATCAATACAAGCCCGATCTCAAAGGGATGCTGCATGTCTTTTTGGTGATCTTTGATCACTGCCAAGGGCAGAAATTAAAAGTGTTTCAGAGCATTGAAGCCGCCTTGACCGAGCATCTCTCGCAAGCCGACCCCATGCAACGGGCAAAAACCACTTTCCGCGCGACCACGGCCAAATGGCTGAGAACCAGAGACTTGGCAAACTTCTTTTTTCAAGATCCGATCAGCTTGCCCTTGAAATTACAGATCGCCCGTATTTTAGATGAGCCTTGCGAGCTGCAAGCCAAATGGGGGCGGATTTTCCCTCGTTTGCTTTCCGCTTTGGAAGGGGCGGACCCGGCTTTGGCCGCGGAACAACTCGGGGATGCGCAAAGCGAGTTTCGTCTCTTGGTGGAGTGGATTGCCTTGCATTTTTTGGAACAAGATCCAGAACCGCCGCCGCCCAACCTAACCTTGGAACTGGCTCGGGGGAATTATCCCCAAAGCCTGTGGCGGCAGAGGGATAAGCTTTATCACAACGCGAATCCTTTTTGGCAGCCTCAAAACCCGCTCTGCCGTGGGGAGTTTCTTGCCCAGCAAATTTTGCTCTATCTCGCGCGGCCCAAACAATCGCTTGAAGTCGCTGAAACCGCTGAGCAACAGCACCTTTTGGCGGATCACGAGGCGGATCACTTGAGCATGCAGTTGCCTGAAGCGGAAGGGACGAGTGAGCCCTTGATTCCGGAAAATCTGACCGAGACCTTGCTCCGTTTGCAGACTTTAGTGCAGGCTCGGATTCCAAGAGAGGGGGTGCGGCATTTTTTTGCCCTATTGCGGCAGTTGAGCGAGCAAAAAGAGCTTTTGGCCAGTTTTGAAATGTCGGTTCATTTTAAGCTGCTCGGTTTGGACAACAAATCAGAAGCCCGTCGATTAAAAGCGGAAGAAGAGTTGTTGCGCCTTTTTGAACTGCTTTCGCAAGTCAAGGTGAAACGAAAATATCACGCTTCCGAGCAGATGAGAGAGCGGGTTCGCCCCTTTTTATCCTTACTCTCCCAAGAGCGAATCGGCTTGAGTTCGCTCAGCAGTCGCTTTGAGCTCAACCTGGACCCCTTGTTCAAACCCCGGCGGGGGGCCAGCCTTTGTTTGGGGGGGCACTTGGCTTGGGTTCCGGTCGAAGCCTTTGCCGAAAGCCCGACAAAACATGCCCTGTTATTGCCTTTGCTCTCTTTTGTAACGGGCTCCTGGTTGATTGAGTACCCTCAGCGAAGAGGGGTATTGCGGATGAAGGGGGAAGATCTTTTACAAGGCAGTGCCATCCGGGTGACCCCGCAGGGGAAAAAAAATCTATTGCATAAGCTGGATCAAACCTTAAACTATATGGAAAAAAGGAACTATATCCAAAAGATGCGTAAACAAGCAGCGGCGAATCAAAACCCTTGGGAAGAAGAGTACTCTTTTTCCGCCCCTCCCGAACTCTTAGCGAGTCTGCAAGACAGCTTGAATCAATCTCGCCTAGTCCATGCCTAAAATTCTTTTTATGGGTACCCCTCATTTTGCCGTGCCCTGTTTGCGGGCCTTGGCAGAAGCGGGGTTTGCCCTCCCTTTAGTGGTTTGTCAACCCGATCAAAAGCAAGGGCGGGGCCAGCACAAGGCGGCGCCTCCGGTTAAGCTTTACGCGCGGCAACAGGGGTTGGAGGTCTATCAGCCTTCCAGCCTGCGCCTGCCGGAGGTTAAGGCGCAACTTGCCGCGGTAGGGGCTGATTTTTTTGTGGTTGTCGCTTACGGCAAAATCCTTCCTAAAGAGGTCTTGTCCCTGCCTGCTCAGGCTTGTGTGAATGTGCATGCGAGCTTGCTCCCCGCCTATCGGGGCGCGGCGCCCATCCATTTTGCCTTGATGGAGGGGAAAACAGAGACCGGAGTGACCACCATGCTGATGGATGAAGGCATGGACACGGGGGCCATGCTGCTGCAACGAGCTACCCCCATTGAGCCCCATGAAGGGATGGAGAGTCTCTCTGCCCGTTTGGCTGATTTGGGCGCGGAACTGTTGGTGCAAACCTTGCGCAATTTTACCCAAATTCGGCCTCAGCTCCAAGAGGCGGCCCGGGCGACCTACACCCGCCTTTTAACCAAAGCCGACGCTCAGGTGGATTGGGGCAATTCCGCGCAGGCGATTTATAATCAATTTCGGGCTCTGTCCCCCAAGGTTTTTTCTTGGTTTAGAACCAAGAGAATCTTGCTCAAAGGGATGGAGGCGCTTGCGGAAACAAGCGCCCTGCCGCCGGGAACCATTACTCGAATTAGCCCTGCGGGAGTGGCAATAGCCTGTGGCCAAGGGCAGCTTTTACTCTCTCAGGTGCAGCCGGAAAACAAAAAAAGCTTGTCCGTAAAAGATTGGGTCAACGGCTTTCAGGTCCAAGTAGGAGAAATTTTTCATTCATGAGTGAGACAAAGGGGAATAAAAGGGCGTTTGTCGCCGGAGTACACCTCAAAAGCCAATCCCTAGCAGAAACCCAAGCCTCCATGGCAGAGCTGCGCGCCTTGGCAGAGACCTTAGGCCTCACCCTGGTCGGGTCTTATCTGCAACAACGAGACGCGATTGACAGTCGAAGTTTTTTAGGCAGGGGGAAGTTGGAAGAGATCAAAGCAGAAACCGAACGCCTTGAGGCGGATTTGATTTTATTGGACGCTGAATTGAGCCCCAATCAGGCCAAGGTGATTGAGCAGACCTTAGGGCGAATGGTTTTGGACCGGAGCCAAGTCATTTTGGAAATTTTTTCCAATCATGCCCGTTCCCCCGAATCCAAAGCGCAGGTCGAACTCGCTCGGTTGCATTATATGCTGCCTCGATTGGTGGGAATGTGGGCCCACTTAGATCGTGAAAAAGGGGGGATTGGGGCCAGCAAAGGCACGGGGGAAAAACAGATCAATATCGACCGCGCCCTGGTGCGCAGCCGTATGCGTAAGCTGGAAAAGGATTTAAAGCGGATCGAGGGGCAGCGGGCGGTGCAGGCGAAACAGCGCAAGAACCACTTTACCGTTGGCTTGGTGGGTTATACCAACGCCGGTAAAACGAGTTTGTTAAAAGCGCTCACGGGCAAGGGCGAGGGGGGAGAAGATCAACTTTTTGCCACCTTGGAATCGACGACCCGAAAGCTTTACGGGCTCACCAAACCGGAGATTTTATTATCCGATACGGTGGGCTTTATCCAACGCCTGCCCCACCACTTGGTGGCTTCTTTTCGCAGTACTTTGTCGGTGGTGCGGGAAGCGGATTTATTGTTGCATGTGGTGGATGCCGGTTCTCCCATGCTCAATCGACAAACAGAGACCACTCTAGCGGTTTTAGACGAGATCGGGGCAGGGCAAATTCCCCGTATGACCGTGATGAGCAAGGTGGATTTGATTCCCGACCCGGTAGAAGAAATCATCTTGAAAAAATCCTTTCCAAAGGCGGTCTTTGTCTCTACCTTGAATCCTAAGAGTATCGAGCCCTTAAAATTGGCGATACAGCATTATTTTCTTGAGGGTTTTATTCATGAAATCTTCAAGGTGCCCTACACGAAAAGCGGGCTGCTGCCGCAAATCTATCAGTTGGCTATGGTGGAGGAGGTCGCCTATGAGGAGGATACCATCAACCTGACCTTGGCGGTAACCAGTAAAAATCGGGGTATTTTAGCCAAGGCCCTAGAGCAATATAACGGAGAGCCCTTATGAAAGTGATTTTAAGCCTTTTATTGATCTTGTTTCCTGTCGCCCTTTTTGCCGCCTTGCCGCTTGGCTCGACCCCAAAAGAGGTCGCCCTTTCGGGGGACGAGGGGGGGCTTGTTGTCGGCGGAGGGGCTTGGGCCAGCAGCTCGCTCAAGGGGAAGATGAGCCTTATTTTCTATGTGGACCCGGATAAAAAGGATGTCAACGACGAAGCGACCCAGGAACTTAAAAAGTACAAAACCAACAAAACTAAATTTCAGTCTTACGCAATCATCAACATGGCGGCGACTTGGAAGCCCAATGCCATTATCTCCGCTATTTTAAAAGGGAAGCAAGAAGAATTCCCCAACACGATCTATGTTCAGGATATGGAGAAAAAGTTGGTGAGGGAATGGGGCTTAGAGGATGATAACAGCGATGTGCTTTTGCTGGATGCCGATTTAAAGGTGTTGTTTAGTCAAGATGGAAAGCTCGGCGCAGAAGACATCCAAAAACTGGTGGAGTTGATTCAGGCTTACGCTGCGCCCTAAAGCCTAACGAACTTTTGCCTATTTTAGGGGATAACTCCCTCAAGGGTGATTCGTCTGACTTGCGCTGTTTGACTCAACTCAATGAGGTGAAACCCCGCCTTGGAACCCCGTTCAAAGCGGCAGCAGCCCCCGCTGTTGACCGCCTGCAGGGCAACCCCCTCTCGCGGGTTAAAGCACCAACTCTGGTGGAGGTGTCCGTGCAAATACAAACGCACTCCTTCTTTTAATAAAATCTCTCCAATGGCTTCCATTTGCTCGATGCGGTGTTTGGAACTCTCTTTGACCCCGGGGGGAAGGAATAGAGGGTAATGGCCTAGGACGATCCACTTTTTCCCCTTTTGTTTTTCCAGGGTGTTTTGCAATAGCGTTAAGGGGATGGAAAGCCGACCTTGGGATGAGGTCCAACCCCGGGCAATGGCTTGGTCGAGATGCAGCATCCACCACCCCTCGCCCAATTCACGGGTAAAGGGGAGGGGGGTTGTTTGGTCATAGGGCCAGGCATGTTTGAAGAAACGCTCGATACGGCCGCTTGCCGAGGGCGTATAACGGTCATGGTTCCCCGCGCAGAGCAGCAAAGGCCCTTTTTTCGCTAAAGGGGAAAGGGCGCTTTGGGCAACGGTAAATTCTTCTTCTAAAGAAAGATTGGTTAAATCACCACTCAGGCAGGCAAAATCCCAATCCAAGTTTTGCGCTTTGGCTAAAATCGTCTCTCGTAGCGGGGAGGGGAAGGCTCTTGCCCGGTTGAACTTGAGGTTCAGATAGCCTAAGAGGCTTTTGTTCCCCTGGCCCAACAGCTTAGAAAGGGGATGCCGGGCTGCCTGAAAATGGAGGTCGGAAAGGTGTAGCAGCCGGATCATTTATTCTAAATATTGAATTATACTGGTGTCGAGGGCGGGCTTTGAGGCAATCACCTTTAGTTTAGGTCGGGTTGTTTGGGTGTTTTTAAAGGCTTGGGGGGCCCGGTTTAAGGCCTGTTGTAAAACTTTCTGGGCCTGCTTTTGGGTTTCAAAAAATCCGACCTTGATGCGGTATTGCAGTTTCCCCCGGTTGAGTCGTTGCATTACCAGACTGACCTTATTTTGCCTGCTGAGTACCTGTAGCTGCTCTAGGGCCTTGTCCAAGCTGTTGACCCTAGGGAGGGTCAACATCCATGGATAATTGCGCAGCAGGCGAAAATCAACCAAATCTCCATTGGCTTCTTTGTATTCCGGTTTGACCGCCCAGAGGCTTTTTGAGATGAACGGCTCTTCGGGAAAAAGCTCGCGAATCGCCGCTCCCGCTTCTAAGGCATCGAGTTCGCTTTCGAAAAAACCGACCCGCAAGCGATAATAGAAATCCGCCCGGGCCGTGCCCGGTGTATTGATTGGTTGTTGGGAGCGATAGAGGTAGGTCAGTTTGCCTTGATGGGTGAGTTTTTGAGCCAACTTGACCGCAGAGGCAAAGTCTTTAGAAGGCAAACTGAAAAGCTGCAAACCAAACTGGTTTTTGCGTTCTAAATCAAAGCTTACCTTGCTGTTTAAGCTGCCTGCTTTTTCATAAAACTGGAGCTTGATTTTTTTATCCTCTTCCACCAAAGGCCCCCAGCTATTAAATTGGGTGGCGTAAACGGTGGGGAGTACCAACTGCCCCCGCTGCACTAAGATCAAGCGCCATTCCCCCGGATTGCTAAAGGTTTCATGGCGGTTGAGAAGCTGAAACCCCTCCTTTTGCTCTAAGGCAAAGCTTGCTTCAAAGCCGGTTTGAGGGGAGGCGACCTCTGCGGTGTATTCGGGAATTTCGATTTTGGCCGCGCTTGCGTTGTCTTGGGCTTCCCCCTGCAGTGTTTTTGGGGTTGGGGGCGAGGGGGGCACATAGCTGGAGACCCAAAAAATCTCCCGAAAGAGCAAAATAAAAAACAGGCCTGCGGCGAGTAGGGGAAAGAGCCAGTAGCGCGGGTTGTAGCGGAGGGTATGGTAAAATTCCTTGAGGTCATCGAGGCGATCAACGAACTTATCCTTCATGAGAGCATTCCATTAAGGCGATTGGGCTTTTTGAGTTGGCATTGAGGCTTAAATCTAAGGGGAAAGCCTTCACTTTTAAATATTGACTGGCAACAAAGCCGATCATGGCGGCGTTGTCGCTACAGTAGGGCAAGGAGGGGGCAAAAAAGGCTGCCCTGTTTTTGGCCGCCACCTTGGTGAGGACTCGGCGTAATCCCTCATTGGCAGCAACCCCGCCCGTGAGTACGACCTGGGGCGCGGGGTAGAGCTTCAAGGCTTGATCCATGCGCTGGGCGATGATTTTTTCCACGGTTTGCTGAAAGCTCGCCGCCAGATCGCAAACCTTGGTTTTTCTGGGTTCATCCGCTTCTTGCATAAATTGAGAATAATCGATTAGCTCTTTTTTTTCCACTCGAATTTCTAAAGCCTTCGCCTGGTTCAAGACCGCGGTCTTTAAGCCGGAAAAACTGAAATTAAGGGTTTTTTTCCCTCGGAGCGGTAGGGTAAAGGAGTAGCTGGGGGAGGGGCAATGGCGGGCGAGCTTTTCAATGGTTGGGCCGCCGGGGTAGGGAAAGCCCATGATCTTTGCGGTTTTGTCGTAGGCCTCCCCACAGGCATCGTCTAAGGTCTTGCCGAGCAGTTGATATTGGCCCAAGCCCTGAGCTAAGATCAAATGGGTATGTCCCCCAGAAGCGATGAGCGCGAGATAGGGAAAACGCAATTGGGGGTGATCTAAAAAAGGGGCCAAGAGATGGCCTTCAAGGTGGTCAACGGGGACTAAGGGAAGCTTTAAGGCCCAAGCCAAGGCCTTGGCATAACTCACCCCCACCAAAACAGAGCCGATCAGCCCCGGGGACTGGGTAACGGCAATGGAGGTTAAATCGAGGGGGGTCTTGCCTACTTGGGTAAAGAGGTGCTGGATTAAGAGGGGCAAGGCTTTTAAATGCTGCCTGCTGGCGATTTCCGGTACCACGCCGCCAAAGCTTTGGTGCAGCTTGATCTGGCTGGAAATTTCGCTGTAGAGTACCTCGCCTTGCGGGGTGAGCAGGGCAACGGCGGTGTCGTCGCAACTGCTTTCAATAGCAAGAATCATGAATGAAGATAGTGGGTTAGAAATTGATCCATCTGCGCGTAGTCGGGGTATTGTTGTTCTTGTTTTTTAAATTCGCTGGTGTGGGCATAGTTGCGCCCCCCTAGTTTTTTAATCCCTACCTGGCGGTGCAAGAGCTCGTGAAAGACGAGGTAATGCAAGATTTTTCTGGGTGTTTGCAGGCTGTCAAAGACTAACGAAAAGGCAACCTCGTCTTTTTGGCTATGAAAATGGGCAAGCTTCCGGGTGGAAAAATGCTTGAGCCAGATGGCTTGGGGCAGGCTTTCCATCTTCGGAAACCAGATATCCCGCACCGTTTGAACCAAGCCCTCTAAATTGTGAAAGATCCCCCGGCTGGGGCAGGGGGGCTGCTTGCCCTTAAAGTCGGGCCTGAGAATATTGACCTCTCGCATGAACTTCCAAGCAAAGCGCTCCGCCGAGGTCAGGGGCAGGCGCGAGACCCTCGGGGCGAGGTCGGATAAAGTCTGTTGGTGCTGTTGGTGTAAGCTTAAAAGCTTGTCAATGTCATTGCCCTTGAGTAACGCTCGGCGCAATCTTGTCGCGTAGGCGGTCAGAGAGAGGTTTTTTTGGGCAGGGGCTCTGTTCATGCAAGGCTAAATGATGTATAATCAGAAGCATAAAGTTAGCCCTTCTTAAATGCAAGTCACAAAAAGGTCGTTATGCCGCAAACTCGACTCAAGCCCTTGATTCATCTTTCCCAGGGGAATAAAGAGGCGAAGACCCAGGTTTTTTTTGATCTCTATGCCCTTGGGCGTGATTTCGTACTTTTTGTCAGCGGAGGGGAAGCGCATATTGGCGCGGTGGCCTGCGGGCTTGCCGGGCAAGCTCAAGAGATTTCCATTGCCGGGCATAAAGAGGGGGAATTGGTGCAAGAAGTCGCCAATGCGCTTTCTTTGGTGATCTCTCAACGGGTTTTGGTGGTCGGGGGGATTCATTATCCTGCCTTGGATCCGCATCAAATTGAGGTGATTTTAGTGCATGCCCGCAACCTGACTCGACAATTGCAAGAAGAAATGGCAGCCCTTAAATTGGGTTTTGAGTTGGAATAAAAAAGCAGGCCAACCCTTGCTCCGCTTGGAGTTTTTTGCCCAAGGCCAAGATGCCAAAGCGTTCTGTGGCGTAGTGCCCCGCGGCGAAGAAGTGCGCTTTTTCCTCTTGCGCCTGGCCGTAGATGAATTCGCTTGCTTCCCCTGTGATAAAGGCCTGGGCCCCAAAGGACAGGGCTTGCCGGAAGTATTTTTGCCCCCCGCCGGTTACGATGGCGATTTGCTCAATCTGACCTGGGCCTAGGTTTAAGCCCAAGGGGCTGCGGCCTAAAAGGTCGGTCAGTTTGTTGGAGAGTTCGGTAAAGCTCCAGCCCGGCGCGCGGCCCATTACCCCTTGGTGGTAATCCTGCTGGGGTAAGATTCCTTGAATCTCTGTTAATCCTAAAGCTTGCCCGAGCTGGATATTGTTGCCCCATTGGGGGTGAAAATCCAGGGGCAGGTGGTAGGCGATTAGGGCGATATCCTGTTGGATCAAGGCCTTGATCTTTTGATACTGCGTCCCTCGCAGGGGGGCAGCCTGACCCCCATCCCAAAACAGGCCGTGATGCACCAAAAGGGCTTGGGCCTGTTGGTTTTTCGCCTCTGTAATGACTTCTAAGGTAGCCGAGACGGCCAAGGCTATTTTTTGAATTGGCTGGCCCGAGTTTTCCACCTGCAAGCCGTTAGGGCCGTAATAGTCAAAGCGATGGGGTTGAAGCCATTGATCGAGCAGGCCGGTCAACTCATTGCAGTTCATGGGGTGTCCTTGACGCAGCGAAAGCCCACATGGGCATTGCGGAAGTTGACAATGGCAGAAAAGCGCTCTTGGTTTTTCAGGTGGTCGAGCTTACTGCCAAAGCTGCCCCCCTTGATAAAGACTTTTTCGTATTGCTCATCCATGCTGTAATCTTTTTGCGCCTTCCAGGGGAAGGGTTTTCCCGTTTTTTCAATGGTTGCCGTCCATTCCCAGACATTTCCCGCTAAATCCAGCACTCCCTCCGGGGTGGCCCCTTGGGGATAGCTGCCTACCGTCGCTTCTCGTTGGTTGTGGTCATTGGTTAAAATATCATGCCAGGGGGTGACGCAGTTGACATCGCAATAGTTGGCCCTGGTCGCGTTGAGGGGGTCATTTCCCCAGGGATAGAGGCGTTTGAGTCCGGCGGCTCGCTCCCATTCTTCCAGCGTGGGGAGCCGTTTGCCGTAAAACCGGCAAAAACCCTCGGCGTCAAACCAAGAGACCTCAACCATCGGGGTTTTGGGTTTTTTGGGCAGATGGCGGGGAAAGTTGGGGTTGTTTTTATAAGTCGTCGCTTTTTGATAGGCGATGAATTCTTCTTTGGTCGTCTCGGTGGTATTCATGTAAAAGGCGGGGTGGCCCTTTGCTGCGGGAATGAGAGCCATCTCCCCCCCCTGGAGCCAGAAGGGAACCATAAGGAGGCAAAAGAGGAAAGCGGTCGTTTTCATGGGGTTAGTTCTTGGAGCAGGGATTGACAAAAATGATCCATGGCCCCGGCGTGTTGGGCCACGCAGGCTTGCGCCCGCTTTCCCATTTGTTGGGCTTGATCGGGCTTATGGAGACAAAAATTAAAAAAATCAGTGAGTTCAGCCTCATTTTGGAGTACGCGCAAGGCATGGGCCTCCTTTAAAATCGCCACCTCTTCGCTAAAATTAGGGGTGTTGGGGCCTAGAGCTACGGGTTTGCCAAGCCCACAGGGCTCAATCATATTCTGCCCGCCGCGGGCGCCAAAGCTGCCGCCCACAAATACCCCCCGGGCTAAGGCATACCACCGGGGCAATACTCCGAACTCTAAAACCAAAATCACCTGGGGGTGGGTCGGTTCAAAGCCTTGTTGCCGGATGATCTGAAGGCATTCCTCTCCCTTTTCAGGGTGTCGAGGGATTAAGACCAAGCGGGCTTGAGGGTGCTGGAGCGCCTTGAATGCCTGGAGCAGCGGGGCCACTTCGCTGGGTTGGATGGAGCCGGCGACCAATAAGGGCTCATCGGGTTGGAGGTTGTAGTTTTGTTGAAGCTTTTTTAAAGCTTGGGGTTGTGGCAGGGGCGGGAGCAGAAATTTGAAATTACCCAAATAGCGCACTCGTTCTTTTTGCATCCCCAAGGCGCAAAAGGCGTTTAAGCTTTCTAAGTTGCCTGCCTGCACCAATTGAATCCGCTCTAAAATCGGGGTGAGGAGCCAGCGCAAGGCGGTATAGAGGCGGAGGTGTTTGGGGCTCAAACGAGCGTTGGCGATGAAGATTTGCCCTTGCTGAGCCATGGCGGAGATGAGGTTGGGCCAAAGCTCGGTTTCGATTAAAATAAGGCATCGGGGTTGCAGCCTTTGCGTCAGGTCGCGCATGGAGCCCGCAAAATCAAAGGGGAGGAGGAAGCAATGCTCGACAGCGTTTTTTTTCAAGGCTTCCAACCCACTGGGGGTATTGGTGGAAAAAACAAAATCGAGGTCGGCTTGTCGCGTTTTTAGGTTTTCCTTGATTCTCAAAGCGAGGTTGACCTCTCCCAAACTGGCCCCGTGCAACCAGATACGGCAAGGGCCGGCAGGCAGAGGGGCAGGCAGGGGCGAGGTGAGTTTCAAGCGCGCCTTGGCCCAGAGTTGGGGGCGAAACCAAGCCAAGAACAGCCACAGGGGGCTGAGCAGAGCCAATAAAACAAGATAGAGCAGGTTGTACAACAAGAGCAGGCTCCTATCGGGCCGAGAATTCCTTGACCGCTTCCACCATCACCTTTAGGTGTTCCGGGTTCACTTCCTTATCAATGCCGTGACCGAGGTTGAAGATATGGCCTGAGGCGGGGCCTTGTTTGTCTAAAATCGTTTTGACCTTGGCTCGAATGACCTCTGGATTGGCAAAGAGTACATTGGGGTCTAAATTACCCTGTAGAGCGACCTTGTGCCCAATCAAATCTTTTGCCTGGGCAAGGTCGGCCACCCAATCCAAGCCAACGACCTCACAACCTGTATTGGCCATTGCGCTTAAGTGCTGGTGCCCTCCATTGATGTAATAGATTTTTGGCACCTTCCCTGGTTGATCCAATCCCGCAAAGATTTGCCGCACATAGGGAAAAACAAACTCTTGGTAATCGTCCGGGCAGAGGATGCCGGCCCAGGTGTCGAAGAGTTGCACCATCTTTACCCCATGAGCGATTTGGTAGTTGAGGTAACGGGTCGTCATTGCCGTGAGCTTTTCCATCAGTTGATGGGCTAGGGCGGGTTGCTCAAAAAAGAGGGCTTTGGTTTTAGAAAAAAGTTTGCTCCCGCCGCCTTCGACGGCGTAGCAGGCTAGGGTAAAGGGGGCCCCGGCAAAGCCGATGACCGGTACCCGTTCGCGGAGTTCTGGGACTAAAATATCCAAGATTTGGCCCACATAGGGCACATTGTCATCGGGGTCGGGGAGGCGCAGAGCCGCGATGTCGGCAGCAGCGCGAAGGGGGTTGTGGATGACCGGCGCGGGATTGAAGGAAAGCTTGATGCCCATGCCTTCTAAGGGGGTCAAAATATCGGAAAACAAGATGGCCGCGTCCAACCCAAAACGGTCAATGGGTTGCAGGGTCACTTCCGCCGCGAGGTCGGGGTTTTTACAGAGGGCGAGAAAATCCCCTGCCTTGGCTCGAGTCGCCCGATACTCGGGGAGGTAGCGCCCGGCTTGGCGCATGACCCAGACCGGGGTACGCTCAATGGGTTGTTTTTTGGCCGCACGAATGATCAAGTAATCTGAATCCATTAGTCCTCTTCGTTAAATAGCTGTGCTTGATAGGTGTAAAAGGCCAAGGGTTCTGTTTCCCAGGCCTGCGCGGCGAGCCCTGCCTTTTTGCAGAGTTCGCTTAAAAAAAGGTCTCTTTCTTGGAGATGATCCCATACTTGGGGTAAAAAAGTAGCGCGGTGGTGACCCCGTTCAATGACAAGTCCCTCTACAAAGGGGCGGATTTGGGTGATTTTTTCTCGGTTATCGGCTCCTAAAAGCTCCATCAAAGGCGTGAGTACCGAGATTTCCAAACGGACCTCCCTTAACTCATCGGCCAATAATGGGGGAAAGCGAGGATCGCGCAAAGCCGCTTTGAGGCTGTATTCCTGTACGGCTTTATAGAGGGGAAGCTCTCCCTCGATTTGGCCGACGCAGCCTCGAAGTTGCCCAAGGCGATGCAGGCTGACAAAGCAACCCTGGGCAGGGGTAAAGCTCGGTCGTTCATAGTTTTCTAAGTAATGGCGAGTACCTAGAAGTTTATTTTCCAGGGTCTGGCGAGCAAGAGCCAAAAGCAGCTTCCCCTCGGATTGGCTTAAACGAGTTTTCAACGCCACACCCATTGTTCACCTTGATGCTGAATCGTCACCTGATTGCCCGTCGCGTTGGGTTCCAAATGGCCGATCACCTGGGCCTCGATTCCCATGGAGCGGGCCAGCGCGATGACCCCATCTGCCGCGGATTCCTCAATGAAGGCTTCGAGTCGATGACCCATATTAAAGACGGGAAACATCTCTTGCAAATGGAGAGCGCGATCTTTCCGAATGGCGGTAAAAAGAGGAGGGATGGGCAGCAAGGCGTTTTTGACATAATGGATATTCTGACCGAATTTCAGGCACTTGGTTTGCCCTCCCCCCGAGCAATGGACAAAACCCTGCACTGCGGGGCGGAATTCTTCTAAAATCGCTTTGATTAAAGGGGTATAGGTTCTTGTGGGGGAGAGGATCGCCTGCCCCCAATTTAAAGGAGTGCCCGCGAGGGGCTCGGTCAAGTTTCGTTTTCCGCAATAGACTAAGTCAGGGGGGATTTCGGGGGCAAAGCTTTCGGGGTATTGGCCCGCGTACTCATGGGTAAGGCTGTCGTGGCGCGCGGCGGTCAACCCGTTGCCGCCGATACCCGAATTATAAGTTTTTTCCCATTTTGCTTGGCCATAGCTGGCAAAGCCGACAATCACCCCCTGGGGCCGCATTGCGCCTAGGTCAATGACTTGTTTTTTGGGGAGCTTGACCATCAAGGTGGAATCCACGATCAAGGTGCGCACCAAGTCGCCTACATCGGCGGTTTCTCCGCCGCAGGAATGGATGATCACCCCGAAGTCGGCCAACTCCGTGAGCAACTCCTCATACCCCCAGATGATCGCTTGCACCACCTCCCCAGGGATATGAAACTTGTTGCGCCCAATGGTGTTGGAAAGCACAAAACCCGTTACCGCGCCGACACAGGCGAGGTCGTCGAGGTTCATGACCAGGCTGTCTTGAGCGATGCCCTTAAAAACGCTTAAGTCCCCTGTTTCCTTCCAGTAAAGATAGGCTAAGCTGGATTTGGTTCCCGCCCCGTCAGCGTGCATGAGCAGGCAGGAATCCTTATCTTGGGTGAGATGATCGGGTAAAATCTTGCAAAAGGCACCGGGGAAAAGACCCGGATCAACCCCTTGGATCGCCTGGTGAATCTCGGATTTGGAGGAGGATACCCCGCGGCCTTCGTAGATTTGGTTTTCGCTCATGCTGTTTGCTTAGGCTAATAAAGTGGCTTGCTCGGTGAATTCTTGTTCCGTTTGGGCCTGCATCAATTGTTGCCGCATGCTTTTGGCGTCTTGAAAGCCCTTAATGTAACCGCCGAGGTGTTTTCGAAACTCAATCAGTGCCCTGGCCTCGCTCAAATCCTGGCGTAAGAGTTGAAAATGCTGGATCATCACCTCGATTTTTTCTTTTAAGGTTACTTTTTCTCTCTCTGCCTCGGGCCAGAATACCCAAGGGTCGCCAATGGCGGCGCGGCCAATCATAAAGCCGTCTAGGTTTTTGAGTTTTTTTAGGCCCTGGTCATAACTCGCGAGGTCGCCGTTGCCGAAAATAGGCAGGCGAACCCGTTCTTTTAAGGCGTAAATGGGCTCCCAATCCGCGACCCCACGGTAGCCTTGTTTAGCGGTGCGTCCATGTAGGGTGAGGCGGCCGGCCCCGGCTGATTCCAGCCCCTGGGCAAAGGAAACCAGATTTTCACTGTTGAACCAGCCCAAACGGGTCTTTACGCTGACGGGGATGGAAGTAGCCTGTACGGTTGCCTCTACGATGCGAAAGGCCAATTCCGCCTCTTGCAGCAACGCCGCTCCGTTGCCCGCTCGCACGATGCGTTTGGCGGGGCAGCCGAAATTGATGTCGATTCCGCTGGGATTGAGCAAGGCGATTTCTTGAGCGATCTTGGCAAAGAGTTTGGGTTCTCGACCAAAGAGCTGCACGATCAAGGGTTTTTCTTGTTCTTGAAAACGAACGCGGTCTTTTACTTTGCTGGAATGCTCAATCCCATTGACGCTGGTGAACTCGCTATAAAGCCACACCTTGGGGTTGAGCCGGCGCACAATCTGGCGATAAGCTCGATCTGTCACCCCGTCCATGGGGGCTAGAGCTGCGATTGGTTGGGGTTGGGTCATGGTTTTCGGCATATCAATTTACTTTGCCGAAGGAGGGGCAATCTGTAAAGGTTAGAGCTTCTCTTGCAGGTAATCTTCCCATTCCACCAGCAGCAGGTACTTCTTTTTATTGTTACACTCCTTGCAGGCGGGGACAATATTCCCCTTGACGCTCTTGCCGCCGCGGCTGAGCGGAATCAAGTGATCCATGGTCAAGTCGCGGGCGTTGAAGCGTTTTTTGCAGTAATGGCAGACCCCTTGCCCCCGTAGGTTTTTCCACCATTGACTGTGGCGTAATTCACGGGCCTTGGCCTTTTCTTTTTTGATTTCTTTTTCATCAACGCAGATGAAATCGCCTTCCAGTTTCAAGGCTTTTTCCCTCCGCAGTTGCCGATAGAAGCCTTGGGGCACAGGCTGCCATCCATCCAGGTGGCCCCGTCCAGTTTTGCCCCGCTAAAGTTGGCTTTTCTTACCTCCGCCCCCAGCAGGTTCGCCCCTCTTAAGTCCGCGTTTTGAAAATTGGTTTGGATGATTCCCGCCCCTTGCAAATAGGCGCCTCGTAGATTGGCGTTCATGAAAAGGGCGCCCTCCAAATAGGCGTTTTGCAGGTTGGCCCGCTGTAGGTTGGCCCTTCTAAAATCAGCGTTTAAGAGCTTGCCGAAATAGAGGTTGGCCCCCTTTAAATTCGCGTCTCGGAGTTCGGCGTAACTGAGGTCGGCCCCATCAAGCTTTGCCCCGGTTAACTCGCTGTGGTTAAACTTGGTAAAGTTCAAGGTCGCTTGGGAAAAAATAGCCCCAGATAAAACAGCGTAAGTGAGGGTGGCCCAGTTTAGGTTGGCTCTAGTGAATAGAGTTTCTTCAAAATGCCCGCCCTTGGCCGTGAGCCAGCGCAAATCCGCCTCGGTGAGGTCGGCGCCGGCGAGTTTGGCCTGGGGAATATTCGCTTTTCGCAAGGAAGCCTCGGTGAGGTCGCAAGCGACGCAGGCCCGTTTTTTCAGCAAAGCTTGCAGGCTTAGGGGGTCAAAGGCAAGCAGACTAGGGGCATAAAAAAGCAGGCAGCAGGCCGTGAAAAGTCGAATCATCGCTGGGATGGGTTTTGGGTTTTCTGCGCAAAGCTTCTCCCATTTCAAGAGTCTTTGCAAGCCTATTGAGAAATGCGTTAACGAGGCTTTCGGTTAAAGGTTTGGAAGAGTAGAGCGCTCAGGCTTGGTAATGGTCTGGCTGTAGGTCTTTAAAATCCAATCGAGGCGCTCAAAGATCAATTCTTTTGCTTCCAATGGAGCGGTTTGCAAGGCTTGCCATACCCCTTTTTTGTTTAATTGCCTCAAGGCCGGTTCCGAGACGGGGGCATAGCTGTAATGCCAGGGTTCTGGTTGAACCCCGCCTTGAAAAACTCGGTAGGGACGAAAAAACCCATAGTTTGCGGCTTCCTTCGCGAGCCACTCGGTTAAGGGGAAAAAGGGGCCGCCTGTCGCGTACTCCCAGGGGAGGAGTTCGACCCGCCAGCCCGGGGCCAAGGCGCTGTTGTCAAAGAGGTCGATTTCGCTGCCCCAATGGTGGCGGCTGGTACCGGGTAGGGCGGACCAAGCTAAGATGGCCCGCATACGCTCGAAGTCGGTGAGCTGGGTGGGGTCTAGGGGTTGCGCATGGGCATCGTAAAGAGGGCGATCTCCCCGCCATTTGAGGTTCCAGATGCGGCATTGGGCGTTAAAATCTCGAAAGGCGGAAAAAACAGCGAGCTGAAACCCTTGTTTTGCCGCCGCCTCTTGCAGGGAGGTCAGGGCTTGGAGAGCCAAGGGGTGTAGGGCAAAGCCCTCGACTTGCTGGACATGGCTGCGGGTTTGACCCGTAAGCTCTTCGAGGGTTAAGGGATTCATCAGCAGAACGGATTCGGGGCGAGCTGTTTTAGTTTGGCCCAGATGGGGCCGATTTGAGCTTGCGTTTCTTGCAGACTACCGGAATTATTGATGATAAAATGGGAACGAGCCCTTTTTTCAGCTTGATTCATTTGGTGGCGCAACCTTTGTTGTACCTCATCTAAGGTAAAGCCTCGCTGGGTTGTGAGGCGTTTTTGTTGAATCTCCGGCTCGATACTCACTAAAATAATGCGTTGAAATTCTTTTTCCATTCCCGTTTCAAAGAGCAAGGGAACCGAATAAATAACCAGGCCCTGCGGGTCGGTTTTTTGCAAATTGGCGAGGGCTTTTTTTTTTAAACGGCGAACCTCAGGGTGGATAATGGCATTGAGTCGCGCGACTTTGTCGGAGTCGCCAAAGATCAACTGACCGAGTTCTTTGCGTTTGAGAAAGCCGAATTCATCAATGAATTGAGGGCCAAAGGTGGCGCGGATTTGATTTAAGCAGGCAGAGCCGGGGGCCACGGCTTGGCGGGCGAGGTCGTCCGCGTCGATGACCTGCGCCCCCAGTTTTGCAAACATATGGGCCACCGTTGATTTACCCGCGCCCAAGCTGCCCGTGAGGCCAACGAACCTCATTTTAATATTCCTTTAAATATTTCAGGGTTTGCTGGGCCCAAAGGGTGATATTGAAGTAGACCTTGACCACAATGACGGAGACCAAAAGCCAGCCCAAGGCTTCATGCAGGATCAGGAAATAGCTGGCTCGCGGCAAAAAGACAAAAGCGCCTTTGTTGGCCATGTAATAAATAAAACCCAGTAAGCCAAGTAGCCCTAAGAGAAGATAAAAAACTCGGTTGACCCATTGTTGCAGGGGGACATCTCGATAGGCCTCTAAGTTTAAACGGTGTTTTTGCTTTTTTCTTAAAACGGGGTAAAGAAAAAAATCAGCCCAATCGTAGGCTAATAAAAATAAAAAAAAGAGCAGCATAAACCCGCATAAGCGGTGCAGGGTCAAAAGCTCTGCTCGGGTAAAGAATTTAGCCTGTTCTGGATGAAGTAAGCGGTAGGCGGTATAATAACAAATGAGCAGAAACAAAAGTAGGAGATAGCGGCGAAGAAACCGGATACCCGAGCGATAGCTTTTTTGGATTTGATCTGCGAGGTTCATTGGCTGGCGTCTAACCCTTGAGCGTAGTAACTGTGAAGGATGCGCGAGAGTTGCAAGGGGGAGGTTCGCGGTAAATCTTGTTGATGGATTTCTTGCAAGGCGGGGCCGAATTTACCAAATTCGTCCTTGCCGGCTAAATTCCAGTTTTGCGCCGTCACAACGCGATAATTGAGAACCTTGCCCTTATCAATATAGACCTGATGCAAGAGGCTCCCCGCCGGGGCTTCGCATTTGCCCAGCCCGATCCCCCGTTTGGAAAAATCAAAATTGCCGCCTTGGTTTAGGGGGAGGCTGTAATCCAGATCCAAAAGGGATTGAAAGCTGTTTTTCAAAAAGGCGCGGGCTTCTAAAAAGAGGGAGATCAAGCGCGCTGCCGCGGAATTGCTTCCCAGTTCCTCAAAATGAAAGCTTTTGTCTAGCGTCTGCACTAAATCGCTGATTTCTGCGTTGCCGCCGCCGAAGTGGGTGACCAGCATGCGGGCCAAGGCCCCGCAAAGTAAGGGCTCGGTTTCATAGCGAGCTGATTTGATCCAGGTTTGGGCGTCTCGTTTGGCTAGGTCGTAAACGATTTTAGAAGAATCGGCTCCATAAAAGGAATCTTTATAAAAGGTGCCTTGTAGGGATTCGGTGATCTTTAACTCATTGACGGGCTCTAAGCGATGCCCTTGGTAGACCCCGGCGGAGTAGGAAATCACATTGTCCAAGAGGGGGGGGAAACTTCCAAAGCTTAATAATCCAAGGGTTTTGGAAAAAACCTGCCCCAATTCGGGGAAAGCCTTGATGAGTTGTTTGACATCCTCGGGCCAGGCGCGCTCGATGAGGTCTTTGCATTGTTCCAAATGGCGCAATACCGCCATGATTCGATCGCGCTCCAAGGGGGGAGCGGTGATTCCGCCGGGAATCAGCCAAAGACCGGCGGGAAATTTCCCCGTGAAACTACAAATTGCTTTTTCTAAATGGGAGAGGGTCTCTCTCACCAAGGGGTAATGGGCCATGAAATCGCGGGTTTCATCTAGGCTGAGAAACCGATCCCCTCTAGAGTTGTAGCTGGGAGGGGTAAAGTAAAAACCCCATTGGGGGTTGCGTTTTAGGTAGCTTGGTGACAGGTAATCGGGCAGCAGTTCTAAATAGAAATAAGAGAGGTGAGCGTGCAGCGTGGCCAATTCCGAAACCACGCGGCGGAGGATCGCCGCGGTTTGCGTGGGTTTGAGTTGGAGATAGTCCTCCAAGGCTAAAACCGCTGCCAACCCGTGATGGATTGCCGATTTGCCGGAAAGCTGTTGGCTTAAGCTTATCGCTTCTAAAGGAAAGCGGTTGAAGAGGCGCCCTTCTAGGTTCAGGCTGCGGCCACTACGCAAGGAGAATTCGCCCCTTTGGTTGTTGAAGTGTAAAATCCCCTCGATATTATAAAGGTGTTGCTTCATGGGGAAGGGTGATCCTTTGAGTCAGAGTCTTCAAGTTTCGGGGTGAATTCTTTCGCGGCTTGGCTTTGCCGACTGATCGCGTGGGTGATGACTCCTAAGGTGGTGACGCCTAAGGCCCCGGCCCCAAGGGTTTCTAAGGTTTGCACCCAGTTCGCGTTGGCCTGCAAGCGGTCGCCTTGAATTTGACCGAAAAGGCCCAATCCGGAGTTGTCCGGGTATTCCGGGTTCGAGCAGCCTGTGCAGGGATGCCCCACAGAGAGGCACCAGTCTTCGCCTAAATCCCATTTATGGCTGGCACAGGTATTTTTGGTGATCAAGCCCTTGCAGCCCAAGGTGAAGAGGCAGCCTGAGGGATCCCCTAAAAAAGAGGCAAAGTGACCGTTTTCCAAATCCTTTCGTTTATCGCAATGATCACAGAGGATTTGCTTAAAAAACATACTCGGACGGCGGTATTCATCAAGTTGGGGAAAACCGTACAACAGCAGGTGGTTTAAAACTCCGAGCAGGTGAAAGGATTGGGCGGGTTCGCCGGGGATGCGGATAAAGGGAACTTCTAAGGGGTAGAGGAATTCTTGTTCCACATTGAGATAACCCTCCATGTTTTTTGCGGAATAACTGGCCTCGTTGCCTAAAAGAATGACGACCCGTGCCTTGGAGAAGAGATTTTTTAAGGGAGCAAAGGATTCATCTCGGTCAACGGCAAAGGCCCCCTCTAAGATGAGAATAAAGCCCGCCTTAATGGCCCGCAGAGAGCTGTAGGGATTATAAAAGAGAAAGTGCTCTTCTAAAAAATGCCCCAACTGCTGCTGGAAAAAGCGCCCAGCGGAGTGGAGCCCGCTGTGCTGCTCTTGCAGCCAGAGGATGGGTTTTTCTGCCCCTTGGGCAAAGAGGCTTTGCTGGAAGGTTTCCAATAAAAATGGGAGGGCAATGGCCCCCTGGGAAAGCTTTAGCAGAAAATCTCTGCGAGATAAAGGCTGGGTCATGGAGTTTTGGGAATCCTGGTGCGGTAAATCGCCTTGGCTTGCGCGTCGTAAAATTCGATATCTAGGTTCACAGAATCTAAGCTTATTCTGATAAATCCAGGCCCGGAGTGGGAAAAATGGCTTTCCGCAAGGCTTGGCTTGGGTTCGCTGCTGGTCGCGGCGCCTCCGCCCCCCCCTGAGATTAGATATTGGGTTGAAAGTCCCCTTCTCGTCAAGTGTTCCAAGTGATGATCGTGCCCGGACAGATATAAATCCGCTCGCTCCCCTAAGGCTTGAAGCCAGACCCAGCGGCGCAAAAAGGGGGCGTCTCCATGATTTTTAGAAGCATAAATAGGGTGGTGGCCAAAAAGAATCTTCCAGGGTTGGGGCCCCTTTAAGGCCTCGCGTGCCCAAGGCAGTTCCAGGGATTGGCAATTGGTATTGATCCCGACAAAGAGCGCCGGCCCCGCGGCAAAACGGTAAGACCCCGCGGGCATGCGCCAATTTTTTTTCCCGTTCAAGGCGACCTGGGCGGAACCCTCTCCCTTGACATCGTGATTTCCTAAAATAGCATAGAAAGGGAGGCCGAGAGAAGAGTAGATATTTGAAAAAACCCGGTCAAAAAGAGGATCATTAGGATTTTTCAACCCCTTGGGGTAGAAGTTATCCCCTAAGAGCAATACAAAGTCACAGGCCTTGTTTTGGCAGACTTTTTTGATTGCCTTGGCCACTGTTTTTTGCATGGGCAGGCCGGTACCCGTATCCCCGAGGACGATAAAGGAAGCCTGTTTTCGTTGGTGCAGGGTTTGAAGCTCTTCACTGCTGGGGAAGAGGCAGACCTTTTCTTTGGCGGAGGACCACACAAAGATGGCAAACCCCAAGGGGAGCAAGGCAAGGAAAATTTTTAACTTCATTTTTCGCTGCCAATGCGATCTTTGGGGAAGTCTTTGAAAATTTGTTCTAACATGGCTTCGGTCTCCAACATCAAAAAGCGTTCGTTGACTCCTTGGCGTAAAAAGTCGTTGATGGCGTTGATTTTTTTTAAGGCGTAGTCGATTTTCGCATTGGAACCCTTGACATAAGCCCCGATGTTGACTAAATCTTCGGCCTCTTTGTAATTGGCGTAAGTCATTAAGAGCTTGATGGAGTTTTCCAAGATGCTGGAACCGGCTACATCAATCATGACTCGGCTCTTGGAACGGAGGATGTCGATGGCGGGGTAATGCCCCTGGGCGGCGATTTCTCGGTCTAAGAGAATGTGCCCATCCACGATGGAGCGCACCGCGTCTCCAATGGGTTCGTTGGGGTCGTCTCCTTCGGATAAAACGGTATAAAATCCGGTGATGCTGCCCTTTCCCGCCGCGTTTCCCGCTCGTTCGAGCAGTTTCGGGAGCAGGCCGAACACGCTGGGGGGGTAGCCCTTGGTGGTCGGGGGTTCCCCCACGGCAAGGCCGATTTCTCGTTGAGACTGCGCCCAGCGCGAGACGGAATCCATCATAAAGAGAACATCCTTGCCTTGAGAGCGGAAGTATTCGGCAATCGAGGTGGCTAAGTAGGCCCCGTGAATGCGCACTAGAGGGGGTTGGTCGCTGGTGGCGGCGATGACGACGGAGCGTTTTAAGCCCTCTGGGCCGAGGTCTCGCTCAATAAATTCTTTGACCTCTCTGCCCCTTTCGCCAATTAAAGCGATGACATTCACATCGGCAGTCGTGTTTTTTGCCATCATGCCCAATAAAACCGATTTCCCCACCCCAGAGCCCGCTAAAATGGCGAGCCGTTGCCCCTTGCCGCAGGTCAAGAGACCGTTGATCGCCTTGATGCCGACATCTAAGGATTCGGTGATGCGTTTTCGCTGTAGGGGGTTGAGGGGAGGAGAAAAAAGGGGAGCCTGAGTATCGAAATCAATGGGGCCCAACCCGTCAATCGGTTCGCCTAGGCCATCAATACTGCGGCCCAACAAGGCCGGACCCACAGGAACCGAGTTTTCCTTGTGGGTAGGCAGGATTAAACTTTCAGGGCCGATTCCGCGAATATCCCCTAAAGGCATGACTAAGATTTTGCCCTCTTTAAATCCCACCGCTTCACCGAGAACGCTGGTCCCCGTTTGGGGATGAACGATTTTGCATTGATCCCCGATCTGCATTCCCGGGTTAAGGCCTTTAAGACAAAGCCGATGACCTCAACGACCTTGCCCGCCACCTGATTGGTGCGGGTTGCCTCAATGCGTTGGATATAGGTCTCGAAGGAGACCATTAGCTCGCCTGGGGTTGAGGGGAGGGGTCTGCCGGGGGAGCGGTTTCTTTGGCAGGGGGGCGGAACAGGGCCTTGCGCTCTTCAATATTGTGAGAGAGTTGCTCTTCGAGGAGTTGAAACTGCTCTTGCAGGGTGAGGTTGATTTGGGCCTGATCGCACTCTAAGATGACCGAAGCGGCGGGAACGGTGGGGTCGGCGCGGAAGCTTAAAGATTGATTTTCTTCTGCAAAGGCTTGGAGGCTTTCTTTATGCTGAATTAAAAAATCGTATTCTTCGGGATGGACCCGAATACGGACTTTTTCCATGTTTTCGAGTTGTTTGATGCTCTCTTGCAACATGTCCAGCACCAGGGGCTGGTAGTGGGAAAGGTCATGGTGAACCACTTTTTTTGCCAAGAGCAGGGTCAGTCGTACGAGCTGGGATTCGTATTCGTGAAAGAGGCTTTGCCGCAGGTTGCGCAACTCGGCGAGCAGCTTTTCGATTTGCGTTGCCATGGCTTCATTGGCTTGAGCATGTTCTGTTTTTCCCTGGTCAAAGCCCTCACTGTATCCTGTTTCGGTGGCTTGGCGGCGTACCTCGTCGCGGCTTGCGTTGGCCTCTTCTAAGATTGCTTCTGCCTCTTCCTTTGCTTTTTGTTGAATGAGCTTGGCCTCGGCGAGTTCCAGTTCGATTTCGGACTTTAAAAGAGCCGCTTCTTCTTTGGTGCGTTTGGCGTAAAGGTCCGCGTCTTCACGGACGCTTTTGGAGTATTCTTCGACATTGGTAAGCAGGGTACCCTCTTCCATGAACTTGCCGGCCTCGAACTTGATATTTTGCAGCCGTTCTTTGGAGAGGTCGCGGTGGGCAAAGAGGTTTTCTTCTTCTAAGTTTTTTAAGCGGAAGGTTTCGGGTTTGACCTCATCCCCCGGGAGTTTGACCTGGGGGGTAGGGGCCGCGTCTTGTTCTTGGCCTGGGGTGAGGTCTTGGAACAGCGGAGGTTTGAAGGATGAGTTTTTCATGGCTTAGGCGGCGAAAAGGCTCCCTAATTGGGGCCTTTCTTTTCCTTGAGCCAGGTCCGCACCATTGCCGCGGTTTTGAGCGGATCCTGACGGGCAATTTCGATGATCTTGTCGCGTGGTGGAATCCCGGTTTCTTTTTCCGTGGGGATTTCCAGTTCTTCGCCTTCGAGTTCTCCAATCGTGGTGGGCAGACCCATTAAGAGGTCTAAGTCTTCCGGCTTGGCAGAGAGCTTCATGACCATAGGGCGGATGACCATGAAGACTAAGAGGATGATGATCATCCCCACCATGACATAGCGAACCAAGTCGATGATGAACTTGCGGGTTGCCCGTGCTTTTTCTTGTTTGAGTTTTTCTTGCTCGACTAAGGGTTTGGTAAAACGCAGATTGCTCACCGTAATACCGTCACCTCGTTTCGCGTTAAAGCCTACGGTTCTTTTGGCGATTTCTTCAATGGTTTTGAGTTCTTCAGGGCTCCAGGGGGTGTAAACGGGTTCTCCAATGATTTCCCCCGAGTCGTTGCGTACATATTCGTATTTTCCATCGAGCAAGACGGCGATACTCAAACGCTCCAAATTGCCGCTGGCGGTTTTTTTAATCACATGCCGCTTTGAATTGACGAAGTTGGTGCGTTTGGTTTTCCGATTTGAATCCGATACATTTGCCACTTCTGAGGCACCGGCGCGCACTTCGGGGCTGTTGCTGGTCACCCCCGGCACCCCAATGGGGATGCTGCGGCTGCCCGTGGACTTTTCGGAGACGGACTCTTCGCTTAAGATGGCGGATAAATCAGGGTCGACTAGGTCTTCTACCATTTCAGCGGTATCGAAGTTGATGCTGGCGGAAACCCGAACCTCAACCCGGTCTGCGCCGGTCACCTTTTCTAATTGGGAGAGGAGTTTTTCTTGCAGCTTCATTTCCACCGCTTGTTGGTAGATGAAGTTTTTATCTCGCAGGTCAGAGCCGTCCGGGTTGGTGAGCCCTTTAGAAAGCAGTTTGCCTTTTTGGTCGGAAACCCGTACATCGTCTGGACTCATCCCCGGAATCGCCCCGGCAACGAGGTTTAAAATGGTCATTATCGCCTTTTCCTTCAAGCGATAGCCTCCAGCGGTATTGAGTACGACGCTGGCTGTGGGGTGTTGCTCGTCGTCAATGAAAAGGGATTTTTCCGGCATCGCTACGGAGACCCGAGCCGCGTCAATGGTGTCGATTTGGCTGATCAAGCGGGAGAGTTCACCTTCGATGGCTCGTTTGTATTGCACCTTTTGCTGGAACTCGGTGGCACCGAAGTTGTTTTTGTCAAAGATTTCCAGCCCGACCATGCCGCCCATTTGCAGCCCGGAACCGGCTATTTTTAAGCGAACTCGATCCACCTCGTTGGAGGGGACTAAGATGCTGGTTCCACCGGGTTGGAGGAGGTATTTGACATTCATTTCGTCTAGCTTGGCGGCGATTTTCGACATGTCGTCTTGCTTTAAGCCGCTGGCTAAGGGGGCCCAGGTTGGTTGCTGGGTAAAAAAGACAAAGGAGATGAGGCCGATGAGTATAGCGCCTAAGGCACTGAAAAGAAAAATCTTCTTTCCCGTGCTTAAGCTTTGGAAAAAGTGCTGGAATTGACTTTGAAAGTCTTCAAAGAAATTGGCGGTTTGCTCGGCCATAAGTTGCTATATTCTGCGGTCCACCGATGAGGTTTAAGTTGGAACAGTTTCCCTTAAATGGAATGGAAAATCAATTAAAAACGGCCTAGACAGGCATCCGACTGATTTCTTCGTAGGCGGAGATCATTTTATTTCTCACGGCCATCAACATTCTTAAACTGGTTTCCGCTTTTTCCATGGCAACCATGGTAGCGGGGATGTCTTTATTGGTTCCCGCGACCATCTCGCTGATCATTTGATCCGCTTTTAGCTGTTCTTGGTTGACCTCGTCGAAGAGGGCGGAAAAGCCTCCAGCGATTTTTTCCGCCGTAGAGGTTGCGGGGCCTTGAGGCTTTTGCGTTTGTTGGAGCTGGTTGAGTAGTCCTATGCTGCGAATCATTGTGTTCTCCAGGAATCATGAGAGGCTAAAGTTTGGCTTAAGAATCTTTGCCTTGATTTTGTTCATATTTACTGACGGCCAGCTTGGCATTGCCTGCTTGGGGCTGGGAGGGGGAAATATTTTCCACCAATCCCTTCATGGATTGGATCATGTTGCCGATTTGAGCGACTCCGTTCTTGACCGTTTGGGGGTTGCTGCCCTCTTTTACCTCAATCATGGCGTCGATCTCGCTGCCCATGCTTTCTAATCGTTCGACCGTTTTTTGCAATCTGGTTTCAAAGGCCTCGCCGGGCTCTTTGTTTTGCGGGGTTTTGGCCTTGGTTGTTTCTGGAAGGCCACCTAAACGGATTGGATCAATGTGTGTCATGTTTTACCTTTTATCTTCCGATCTCTAAGGCTTTAGAAATCATTTGCTTGGTCGCGTTCATCGCCGCGATATTGGCCTCAAAGGAGCGCCTGGCAACCATCAAATTAGTCATTTCCTCAACAATATCAATATTTGGCATGGCGACAAAACCCTCTTCATTGGCATCGGGGTGCCCTGGTTCATAAACCATGCGAGCTGGCTTGCTGTCTTCGGTAACCCCTAAGACCTTGACATGCCGCGCCCCGTCATCTGGAGTGCGGTCTTTTAATTCTTCTAAAAAACTCTTGTGCGAGGGCAAAGCCCCAAAAATCACATCCTTACGCCGGTACGGCCCTCCGCCCGGGGTTCGGGTCGTGTTGACATTGGCAATGTTGGAAGAAATCACCTTTAATCTCAAACGCTGCGCGCTTAAGCCCGAAGAGGCGATTTCTAAGCTGTCGAACATGGAAGGCATTATTTACCTCCTTCGGTGATGGCGGTTTTGAGCGTTCTCATTTTCCAATTGAGGGCCCGAACCTGGGAGGTAAAGAGCAATTGATTTTCAGCCAGTTTAGCCATTTCCTTATCTAGAATAACCGTGTTGCCGTCCATCCTGGGGTCGGGGTTAAAGCTGTTGATTTGTTCCCCCTGCACCAACTCTAAGGGTTCGCGGGTGACCCCGTCGAAATGCCTAGGGTCGCTGGTTTTTAGGGGGCCTGGTTGGTCAGAATGGAGGGCGCGCATCAATTGTTTTTCAAACACCAAGTCTTGGGCACGGTACCCTGGGGTTTCTCGGTTGGCAATGTTCGACGAAATCAAAGCCTGCCGCCTTTGGGTTAAGCTCATCGCTTGCGTCAGTAGCTGCATGTTTTTGTCGAATAAGCGGACCGCCATAGTAACTCCCGTGGTAAATAAAACTCATTGAAAAGAAATGCAAAGCAAAGGCCATAAAAGCAATTTTTTTCAAAAAAAGTGGCCCTAGGGGGTTGGCCTGGGGCTGAAGTATGTTTTTCTTAAGGTGGAAATGCAAGAAAAGGGCCGCGAGCGGGAAGGGGCCGGCCCGGGCTATGCCGGGCCGGCAGAGAAAAGAAACTCAGAGGTTTTTTAATTTTCCTCGGCTAAGAAGCGTTCGGCGTCAATGGCGGCCATGCAACCGGAGCCCGCGGCCGTAATGGCTTGGCGGTAATGGGAATCCATGACATCCCCCGCGGCAAAAACACCGGGGATATTCATTTTTGCGGTGCCCGGGGTGGGCAGGAGGTAACCCTGTTCGTCCATTTTGAGTTGACCTTTAAAAATATCCGCGTTGGGGGTATGCCCAATGGCCACAAAAAGCCCCTGTACCCCGAGTTCATGGGTTTGGTTGCTGTGGACATTTTTTACCCTGACATCGGTGAGTTGATTGCCGTCGCCTAAGACCTCTTCAATCACCGAGTCTAAAACCAATTCAATTTTAGGGTTCTTTTTGGCACGGTCCTGCATGGCCATGGAAGCGCGAAATTCCTGGCGGCGATGCACCAAAAAAACCTTTTCGCAGAAGTTGGTTAAGTAGGTTGCCTCTTCCAAGGCCGTATCGCCTCCACCGACCACGGCAACCTTTTGACCCTTAAAAAAGAAGCCGTCGCAGGTGGCGCAGGCAGAGACGCCTTTGTTTTTGTATTTATCCTCACTGGCTAAACCTAAGTAGCGAGCGCTGGCCCCGGTGGCGATGATCAAGGCGTCGCAGGTATAGGTGGTGTCGTCGGTTTCTAAGGTAAAGGGTCGTTTGGAAAGATCGGCTTTTTTGACTTCGCCAAAGACCATTTCAGTGTCGAAGCGGGTCGCTTGGGCTTCCATATTGTTGATCAGTTGGTTGCCGTCCACCCCTTCTGGGAACCCGGGGAAGTTGTCGACCTCGGTGGTGGTGGTCAATTGGCCGCCCTTTTGGGGGCCGGAAAGTACCATGGGGGATAGGTTGGCCCGCGCCGCGTAGATCGCGGCGGTATAACCGGCAGGGCCGGAGCCTAAGATGATGATTTTGCGATGTTCTTGTTTTTGTTCCATTTTAACCCGTTCTAACAGTTCATCGAGCTTGCCTTGTGAATCGAGTGCGTAAAGGTCATCACAGCCGCCGATAGGTTGATCGTCAATGAAAATTTGGGGTACCGTACGCCCACCGCCCGATTTTTCGCTCATTTCCTGGCGGAGTTGGGGGTTTAAATCGACCCGGATTTCCTCATAGTCCACGCCCTTGGCGTCGAGTAAAAATTTGGCCCGGTCACAGTAAGGGCAGCTGTCGGTGGAATAGATCACAATTTTTTTCATAATCCGCTCAAAAGTTGTTGGTTTTTATTGTTTTAGCATATTCGATATATTTAAATAGGGCAATCCATGGGAACAGAAATCCTGGGTTCGAAAAAAGATCAGCCCGGGATTGAAGCGAGCGAACAAAGAGTAGGGGCCTAGGGAGTTAAAGCGATAAAAAAGTTTACTCCAAGCGGGGAATCCCATTTAAGGTACAAGCTTTGCTTGCCCAAAGGCTTGACTTTGAGCCCTCTGGGCTTATGCTTTTTTGCAAGAGGGTTTGAACCTTAAAAAACAGACTATGGACCTTAATTCATTTTCCATGGAGCAGCAAAAGCTGCTCGCCCGCGCTTTTGACTCCTTTAATGTCTCCATTGAAAAGCTCAGGAAGTATCAACTCAAACTGGAATCGCAGATCATTGAGTTGCGGCATGAGTTGGAGGTAAAAAATCAAGAGTTGACCAATATTTTGCAATCGCTCCCCTCCGGCTTGATCGTGACCGACTTAGAGGGGCGGATTCATACCTTTAACCGTTCCGCGCAACGGATTACGGGGATTGAGGCGGAACAGGCAAAGGGGAAAAAGATCAATGAGCTTTTAGGGCATCATTTGCTCCCCCCGCACTTGAATGAAGAGGCCTTGGATTTGTTGGCTCACGGCTTTGCCCAAAAGTTCAAACTGGAACGGCAGGGAGAAACCGCGACCTTGGAAAGCGAAACGACCTTAATGGAGTCGGAAGAAAAAGAAAAGCTGGGCATCATCATCAACCTTTCGGACATCACCCTCTTAGATCGCTTAAAAGAAGAGTCCGAACGAAAAAGGCGGCTGGTCGCCATGGGGGAAATCGCCATGCAGGTTGCCCATGAGGTGCGCAATCCCTTGGGGAGTATTGAGCTTTTTGTGTCCATGATGAAAAAGGACGCTGTCGAGGGGAGTGAGGATATGGATTTGATTGAGCATATTTTAGGTGCCGTGCGCTCGATGAATCATATTATTTCCAATTTGTTGGAGTATACCCGTCCCCGGCCCATTACCCTAGAAGTGCTGGATATGCATCATCTGTTGAGCGAGTTTGCCGACTTCTCTCGTCATTTCGCGGGCAGTCAGGGGATTGAAATCCATTTGGAACTGGACGCTGAAAAAGAGCGGGTCAAGGGAAATAAAGAGCTGATCAAACAGGTTTGCCTCAATATTTTTATGAATGCCTGTCAAGCCATGGAAGAGGGAGGTGATTTTTTCATCTCCACGACGAATTATATTGAAAAAGATTCCTTTGTTTTGGCTCGGTTTCATGGACGGGGCAGCGGAGAAGCGAGTATGCCTGTTTTTAGGGTTGATTTGCGAGATACGGGTCGGGGGATGAATGAAGAGGTGAAACAAAAGATTTTTGATCCCTTTTTCACGACCCGGGAACAGGGTACGGGGTTGGGGATGTCGATTATTCATAAGACCATGGCGAGCCACGGCGGGGCGATTTTGCTGGATTCCACGGTGGGGCGGGGCACCCGCGTCAGCCTGCTTTTTGTCCAAAACCAAGATGTAGAGCTTTTTTAATCTTTGTTGCCGCTGAGTTGGTTGAGGTAAGCGCGGTTCGCTTCGGCAAAGACATCCTTTAAGGGCACCCCCTTTTCTTTCGCCAGTTTGGCGCAATCTTCATACTCTGGGGCGTAGCCTACATTTGCCCCCTGATAAAAGCCGAGTTTGATTTTAATGGGGCCGTAAGGGGTTTGCACCTCTTCAAAGCGGCGTTCTAAGGCGTGACGGGTCACCGGAGTATAGCGAAAGCCTAAGGCGGTGGTGTTGGTGAAGATGAATTCTTCTACCAAATGGAGCGAATTTTGGGTGCAAAGCACCGACAACTGTACTCCTGGGCGGCCTTTTTTCATGAGGATGTGGGTCAGCCAAGCGTCGGCGGCGCCCAAGGTGATGAGGTCTTCTAAGAGGGGGGCGAGTTGCTCGGGGGATTGGTCGTCGATGTTGGAACGAACCTCAATGTATTCATGCTCAATTAACATGCTTTTTCCTCCTTAAGGAATGTTTTTTATGATGTTTTTGACGCAACATTAAATCGGCTCGGTCCGGGCTGTGTTCAAAACGCGTGCGCCAGTCTTCATAAGCGATGCCCATTCTAGCCGCTTTTTGCATGCGGACGGAGAGCAGGTACTTTGAGGCGACAAAATAACTCAAGAAAGCGCAGGGGATCGCGTAAAAAAGACTCCCAATAATCATGGGGAAACCGAGGTCGATCAAGAGAAACTCAAACCCCTTTTCAACGACTTCAAAGGTGGAAAGGGCGGGGTTTTCGGTAATGGCGGAGAGCTGCAAGGTAAAGGTGTCGTAATTGATGGGCTCAACGGCGATTCCTAAGAAATTAAAGAAATGATACCCGGTAATTAAAAAACCGTAGTACATAAAGAACATGGTTAAGGGATTGCTGATCCAGACCATTGCCGTGCCGATGAGGAGATCAAAAGGCCGATGAAAGGAAAATTTTAAAAAGAGCCAAGTCACCCAGACTAGCCACATCTGTATGCCCACCGTGGGGGTGAGACCCCAAAACATTCCAACAGCGGCGCCGAGAGACGCTTGCGGAATGGGGGCATGGCTTTCCATAATCGGCTTGATCAGGTGTTCTTGCACCTTGAATCGAACCTGTTTCCAAAGACCCATAACCTAGAAGCAACAAAAAAATTGAGAGAAAATATCTCTTCTAAATATGCTCTTTCTTTTAGAAGAAAGGCAAGCCGGAAACGCAAGGACCCGCAAAGAAAAGGGGCTTTTGCTGGGGAAGGGTTGCGAATCCATTTTTAGGTGGTTTGAGGGGGTTAGGGGAGGCAGGGATAAGGCAGCAGGTCACGCAAATTACGGTGGCTTTTTTGCGTCGATTTTTTTTCATTGAACGGGGAGGGTTTGACAATGGAGCGTTTTGTTTTACTCTTCCCCACTTTGCTGGGGAGGAGAAAGGCCGAAATAGTAAAAATCGACTTTTCAGCTTCTGTTGGATGCTGTAAATTAAATGTTTGAGGTGTTTTTTAGCGAAGCCCATTACTGGGCTTTTGCCGACTTTGAGGAGAGGGGCTCTATTTCCTCTCTTAAAAAAAGTCGTTTCACCTTGAGGAACCTCTGAAAAACTCTAAACCTGATTGAGTTGGCGATTTATTTTTTGCCGGCAGAGAAGCCTTTGCGGACTTGAGGTTTTTAAACCTATTGACGGGAAACAACATGAACCCTCGGCAAATTCAAATTTTTGATACCACCTTGCGCGACGGAGAACAGTCGCCAGGTTGCAGCATGAACGCAGAAGAAAAACTCGCGTTGGCGCGCCAACTTGAGCGCTTAGGCGTTGATCTGATCGAAGCGGGTTTCGCCGTATCCAGTCCCGGTGATTTTGATTCGGTGCGGCAAATCGGTCACGCTTTGCAAGGGCCTCGGGTCTTGAGTCTTTGCCGAGTCTTGGATAAAGATATCGACGCCGGGGTCCAGGCTTTGGAGGGAAGCTTTAACTGGGGGATTCATACCTTTGTGGGGACCTCGGACCTTCATTTAAAGTATAAGCTTAAGATGGAACGCCAAACGGCGCTTCAAAAGGCGGTACGGGCGGTTGAACGGGCGGCGAAGCATACCGATCATGTTGAGTTTTCCGCAGAAGACGCCACCCGCAGCGACCCCGAATTTTTAATCGAGATTCTTTCGGCGGTGGTGAAGGCCGGGGCAACGGTCATCAATGTGCCCGATACGGTGGGTTACACCACGCCGCAAGAGATTTACGCGCTCTTTGACCGCTTAAAAAACGAGGTTTACTAAGGGGATCAAGTCACCTTTTCCACCCATTGCCATAACGATTTAGGGCTTGCGGTAGCCAACAGTTTAGCTGCTGTTCGCGCCGGAGCGACCCAGGTGGAATGCACCCTCAACGGAATCGGAGAACGGGCGGGCAACGCGGCTTTGGAAGAGATCGTCATGGGGTTGAAAACCCGGTCTAATTATTATCAGGCTGAAACCGGGGTGGCAACGGAGCAGCTTTTCCCCGCCAGCCGACTTTTGACTAAGCTTACGGGCAATGTGGTCCAGGCCAATAAGTCGATTGTGGGGGCCAATGCCTTTGCCCATGAATCGGGGATTCATCAAGACGGAGTGATTAAGAATCCCTTGACCTACGAGATCATGAGCCCCGAATCGGTGGGGGCAACAAAGAATCAACTCGTTTTAGGCAAGCACTCTGGTCGCGCGGCTTTGGCAGAGCGGATCAAAGCCTTGGGTTATGAGGTCTCCAGCGAGGAGTTGCAACGGGTTTTCAAGGGCTTTAAACGCTTGGCGGATCAAAAAAAGACGGTCTATGACGAAGATATTGAAATGCTGGTCATGGGGGATAAGTCCAAAGGGGTGGAACGCTTTAGCCTATTGCATTTAAATGTAAGTACAGGCACGGACTGCTTGCCGACAGCCACGGTAAAGTTGGAAATTGACGCTCAAGAACAAGAGGCCCAAGCCAGCTTTGGCGATGGCCCCGTTGACGCGGCCTTGAATACGATTCGCGCCATTACGGGGTTGGAGGCAAAGGTCACGGCTTATATTGTGAAAGCCATTACGGGGGGAACCGATGCCCAAGGGGTGGTTTCCATTTCAGTGGAAGAAGCCGGGGTGAGCGTAACCGGGCGGGGAAGTCATACGGATATCGTATTGGCTTCCGCTCAGGCTTTTATTAACGCGCTCAATCGTTTGGAGGTAAAAAAACGCACACAACCGAGATTGAAGGAAGAGGGCGTATAGCCCTCATTTGACCCTGTCGCGTAAATCGACTAAAATTAAAAGACAATGAAGTATTATTCTAGGAATCTGCATGCAAGAATATAACGATCAACAAATCGTCCGCCTACCCATGTTGCCCATGCGCAACATTGTAGTGTTCCCTCATATGACCACGCCCTTTTTTATTGGGCGCAAGCAGTCGATTGAGGCTTTGGAAAAAGCTCTCGCCGGGAATCGGCAGATTTTTGTGGTGGCGCAAAAAGACCCTCTGGTAGAAGAACCCAATGAAGAAGACCTCTACGAGGTGGGAACAGTAGGCCATATCTTGCAGGTGATGCGCCTGCCCAACGGCACCATCAAGGCGTTGTTCGAGGCGACGGATCGGGCTGTGCGTAAATCCGTGTATTTAGAGGGGGCCGCTTACGAAGTGGAATTGGAGATTAAAAAATCTCTGGAAGATCAGGATACGGATACCGTTGCCTTGCTGCGCTCGGTGCGGGATGAATTCAAAACCTTTGTTAAAAAGGGTTCCAAAACAAGCGAGAGCAATGACCGGATCTTAAACAGCGAGGCCAGTGCCGGTGAACTCTCCGATCTCGTTGCCCCCCTCTTGACCTTAGAGATTGCAAAACAGCAGGAACTCTTAAGTGAGCTCAACGCCTATCAACGGCTGGAACTGGTTTACACCCGGATGCTGGAAGAAGAAGAGCATAAAAAACTGGAGCAGAAACTAAAAGAACGGGTGCAGGGGCAGATTGGGCGCACCCAAAAAGAGTATTACCTCAATGAGCAGATGAAGGCGATTCAAAAGGAATTGGGCGCTGAGGATACCAAAGAGGAATTCGACGAACTGGAAGAAAAGATCGAGGCGGTTGGGCTTTCTGAAGGCGCGAAGGATACGGCCTTAAAAGAATTGAAAAAGTTGAAGATGATGCCGCCGATGTCGAGCGAGGCAAACATTGTCCGCAATTACCTGGACTGGATGGTGACGGTGCCCTGGAAGGCAACGACAACCGACTTGATTGACCTGGACCATACCCAAAAGATTTTGGATGAAGACCACTACGCCTTAGAAAAGGTGAAGGAGCGGATCATCGAGTATATTGCCGTGGCAAAGATGGTTGGCAGCCTCAGAGGGCCGATTATTTGTTTGGTGGGGCCTCCCGGGGTGGGGAAGACAAGCCTGGCCCGCTCCATCGCTCGGTCGATTGGGCGCACCTTTGTGCGCATGAGCCTTGGCGGGGTGCGCGATGAAGCGGAGATTCGGGGGCACCGCCGCACCTACATCGGGGCGCTGCCGGGTAAGATTTTGCAGTCCATGAAAAAGGCGAAGACCAATAACCCGGTGTTGCTCTTGGATGAAATTGATAAAATGGGCCAAAGCCATTTGGGCGACCCGGCCAGCGCTTTGTTGGAAATTTTAGACCCGGAACAAAACAAAGAGTTCATGGATCACTATTTGGAAGTTGAATACGATCTTTCTCAAGTCATGTTCATCTGCACCGCCAACAGTAAGCAAGACATCCCCCTGCCCTTGATGGATCGCTTGGAAGTGATCGAGCTTTCGGGGTATACGGAATTGGAAAAAGAAAAGATTGCCTTTAATTATTTGATTCCTCGGCAAAAATCAGAAAACGGGCTGAAGCCCGAACAGCTCGAATTTACCGATTTGGGTTTAAGCTCGGTGATTCGTCATTACACCAAAGAAGCGGGGGTACGAAGCTTAGAACGGCGCATTGCCAAGCTTTGCCGTAAGGCGGTGACCGACTTGGTGAAGCAGGGGGATGCAGCGATGCGGATCGTACTCGATGAGCCGCAGGTACGCAAATACCTCGGGGTTGCTCCCTTTCAGCGAGAGTCGATTGACCGGGAAAACGAAGTGGGGATTGTCAACGGCTTAGCCTGGACCAGCGCAGGAGGCGAGGTGTTGACCATTGAAGTCAATACCATGAAGGGAAAGGGAAACATCACCTTAACGGGGAAGCTCGGCGATGTGATGAAGGAATCCGCCCAGGCGGCGCATAGTTGGGTGAGGGCCAATGCCAACCGCTGGGGAATTTATTCGAGTGTTTTTCGGGAGTTGGATATTCATGTCCATGTGCCCGAAGGGGCGACTCCGAAGGATGGCCCCAGTGCTGGGGTGGCCATTACCAGCGCTTTGGTTAGCGCCTTAACCGGGATTCCCATTCGTAAAGATATCGCTTTAACCGGTGAGGTCACCTTGCGGGGGAAGATTTTAGCAATCGGCGGTTTGAAGGAAAAGCTTTTGGCGGCAAAACGCAATGAGATTTATGAAGTCTTAATTCCCTTTGAAAATGAAAAGGACTTAGAAGAAATCGAACCGGAGATTCAAAAGGGTTTGACCATTCGCCCCTTGAAGTATGTGGGGGATGTCTTAGAGCGAATTTTAGAAACCAAGCCCACCGCGGTGCGTGACGAAGATCAAGAAAAGTTGGCGGTGCCGCAGGTAGCCGGGTTTTCATCAGAGTCGCATCACATCAAGCCCAACTAGCCTTTGGCCGGGCTGGTTGCCATTGTAGGCCCCACCGCGAGCGGAAAGACCGCCTTGGGGCTGGAACTGGCCCAAGGCTTAGGGGGAGAGATCATCTCTGTCGATTCCATGCAAGTCTATCGTGGCATGGATATCGGCACCGCCAAGCCGAGCCTTACTGAACAGGGCGCGGTTCAGCATCATCTTCTCGATATCTTAAATCCCGATCAGCCTTATAACGCGGGGCAATTTGCCTTGGACGCAAAAAAGTTCCTGCTTGAAATTCAAGGGCGGGGAAAGGTCCCCATTTTACTGGGGGGGAGTCACCTCTATCATAAAGCTTTAATTTATGGTATCATTTCTCTACCCGAGGTTTCTTTAAAAACCAAAAAAACGGTTGCGGATTTCAACAAAGAGGGTGGAAAAATGGCGCTATACCATCGCTTGAGCGAGTTGGACCCTCTTTCGGCGCGCCGTCTGCACCCTAATGATATCGCTCGAGTGACCCGTGCTTTGGAAGTCGTGCTGGATCAAGGGGAAAGTTTGACGAAGATTCAAGAAAAACAGTCTTTTAAAAAACCTCTCTACCCTGTTTTATACCTTGCCCGCCAATGGAGCAGAGAAACCCTGTACCAACGCATCAACCAAAGAGGGGTGGAAATGGTAAAAGAGGGCTTGGTTCAAGAAACGGAGCGACTTTTAAAAAAAGGTTACGGCTCAGGCTTGCAAAGTCTGCGCTCAATCGGCTATAAACAGGCCACAGCTTTTTTGTCCGGTGAGATCAATCAGGCAGAAATGATCCTTCAGATCCAGCAGGCCACCCGTCGCTACGCTAAAAAGCAGCTTACTTGGGTCGCTCGTTTGCCTCAAGTGCGCTGGGTTCGGCCTGAAGAAAGCGGCCCAGACCTGCTTAAGGAGGTACGGGTCTTTTTGGATGAAGCTCAATGAGCGGGGCTTCCTGGCGGTATTTTGCGCAATTGCAAGATCCCGCTTTATTGGCCCACTGTGAGCGTCAAGACTATAAAGGGAGCGGTAAGGGGGGACAAAAAAGAAACAAGACCAGCAACGGGGTTCGTTTGCGTTTGCAGGAGTTGCAAGTTACCGAAGAGGGGAGCCGCAGCCGTGAGGCGAATCAGCGGCACGCTTTGGTGAAACTGCGCCTTGCTTTGGCTTGCGAGCTTTGGCAGGGAAGGGAATTGAGAAAGGTGGAACAAGACCCCTTGCCCCTGCTGCGCACCTGCTTGCAGGGGGGGCGTTTGCGAGTGAGTGAAAAAAACCCGCTCTTTCCCTTGGTGGTCGGTTGCCTCTTCGATGGAATTATATTATTCACGGGAGTTGCCGGGCTGGCAAAGGCTTTGGATTGTTCTAAGACGCAGTTGGAACGGTTTTTTTTTCGCCACCCTTTTTTGCTCTCCTCTTATCGGAGGTTAAAAGAAAAAGATGCCCTTTATCTTAAAGCAGGCGATGAGCCGCCTAGGGGCCTTGGCGAATGAGGAAAACGCCGCGGGGAAAAAGCGTTTTGGAATTGCCGGGGAGGTATTCGGCGTGGGGATGGCTCCCTTGCGGAGTCTGGCCAAGGAAATCGGGAAAGACGAGGCCTTGGCTAAGCTTTTGTGGAAACAGGGCCAGAACGAAAGCAAAATTTTAGCCCTGCTGATTTGGCCTAAGGAGGCCCTAGGGGCATCTGCCATTCGCTTTTGGGAGCCCGGTCTGGATTCGTGGGATGTGGTGGATCAGGCGGCCTCCTTATTGGCGAAACAGGGCCGGGGGATGGAGCAAATGGAGCGTTTGCGCCAACAAGAAGAAGAATACAGCAAACGCTTGGCCTTTAGCTTGATGGCCATGCTGGCTCTGCATGGGAAAAAAATACCGGATAGGGAGTTTGTTGTTTACTTAGATTGGATCAAAGAGGCAGCGGGAGATGAAAGGAATTTTGTTAAAAAATCGGTGAATTGGGCTTTGCGGCAAATCGGCAAGCGGAGTATGAAGCTGCATCCCTTGGCGGTTCAACTGGCCCGTGAGTTGGCTCAAGGCGCTGAAAAATCGGCTCAATGGATTGGTAAAAACGCTCTGAAAGAACTTTTGGATCCTGAGCAAATACAACGACTTCAGAAAAAAAGGTTATGAAAATACTGATCGCGGATGATGAAGAGGGCAGCCGCCAGATGTTGGCCGGCTTTTTAAGCAAGCGAGGGCATGAGGTACTGCAGGCGATGAATGGGGAGGAAGCCTTGGATATGGCCCTGACAGAGCAGCCTGAAATTTTACTGCTGGACTGGGTTATGCCCCATAAAAGCGGGTTGGAGGTGTTGGAATCCTTGAAAAAACAAGGAACGAACCCCCCTAAGGTTTTCATGACCACCGGGAAGGATCAACCCCAGGAAATCACGGCAATGAAGGCTGCCGGGGCTGATGAAATATTGATTAAACCCTATGATTTAGTTGGCTTATTAGGGCATATTGAAAAAATTAAAAATAATGCTTAGTTAGAAAATAGTTGGTTTTGAAAATGATCGCCATGGAGTTGAAACGCGGAACATGAAAAACCCTTGGAGTATGCAGAGCTGCCTTAAATTCAATTTGAAATAAAGAATGGCAAACCGCGCTGATTATGAAGTTCACGAAGTACTCTCCTTTTCTGAAAAGGTTTGTTATTATGGTGGGGTTCGCCTTGGGGACCAGCGGCCAATCTTACTCAAACAGATTCGTGGCGACCTGGACTCCATTCCGTTGTACCCTTGGCAAAGTGAATTTGATCAAGTTCATCAAGCGCGTTTAAACTCTGTGCCCGAGGTGATCGAAACCTTGGAAAACAGTTCGGATGGTTGGCTGATTTTGAACCGACCTCCAGGAAAGCTCCTCTCTCGTCATATTACAGAACGAAATCACCAAGTGCTTTTTGTCTTGCAGGTTGCGCTCAACCTAGCTCAGGGCTTGCGACAAATGCATGAAAAGGGGTTTTTACACCTCTGCTTAGAGCCTCAATCCATCCTGGTGCATGACTTAAGCGCGGAAATCACCCTGCTCGACTTCTCGCAAACCAAGTACATTCTCCCGGGCCAGCAAATTTATGTTGCAGAGGGTCGCTTACAGCACCTTTTACCCTATATCGCGCCCGAGCAGACCGGGCTGCTGCATTGCTCCGTTGATCATCGAGCGGACCTGTATAGCCTGGGGGTGATTTTTTATGAAATGATTACGGGGGCGCCACCCTTTGCCGAGAAGCGGCAAGAAGAATTGATTTTGGCGAAGCTGAAAGAACCGATTCCTTCCATGCATTCCATGCCCTTAGGCTTTCCCTCCCAGTTTTTGCGCATCGTTCATCAACTTTTGGCCCTCAGGCCGACGGATCGCTATTTAAGTGCCGCCGGTTTAGTGATGGACTTACAACACACCCTCCTAGACCTAAAAAAGGGGGATATGCCAAAATTTCCCCTTTCAATCAAAGAACCCTGTCCTCGTTTTTTTTTCCCCAGTGACCTCTATGGGAGGGATCAAGAATTGTCCGTGATTCAGCTTGCCTTGGATTGCGCGCTGGAGGGGCAGGCGCAGGTGGTGTTGATCTCGGGTGAGGCGGGAATCGGCAAAACTCGTTTGATCCAACAGATACGCAGTCCCTTAGCTTTAAGGGGAGGGTTGTTTTTACAGTTTGAACCGGACCAGAGAACTCGTTATATTCCCTACTATGGTGTTTTACAGGCTTTTAGGTCTTTTTTGCAGCCGCTTTTAGAAGGGGATTTACCTCAGCGAGAGGAGTGGAAGGAAAGAATTTTATCTTATTTAGGCACCGACCTTGGTGTTTTATGTGAGCTTTTACCGGAATTGGGCTGTTTGCTGCGCTGGCAGAGCAAGCTTCAACTCCAGCGCGAGGCGGATCAAAAAAATCAAATCTACCATGCCCTAACCCGGCTGGTCGAGGCCTTGGCCAGTGCCGAGCGGCCTTTGGTTTTTTGCATTGATGACCTCCATTACTTAGATGAATCCTCTCTGGTTTGGATTCAGACCCTGCTCAACCATTCCCAACAATATAACCTGCTGATTTTAGGTGCCTATCAACCCTCTTTAATCGAGACAAACCAAAGTCTTTTAACTTGCGTTGAAGGAGGGAAAAAAAGGGGGTTGAACTTGACCGAAATTGCCCTGAAAGGGCTGAACTATGAAGGGGTGAACGCTTTTATAGCGGATTTGCTGAACCAGCCGGGAGAAAAACTTTCTCGCTTGACCGAGTCTCTATTGGAGCAAACCCAGGGGAGCCCCTTTTTGCTCAAGCAGGTCTTAAAAAAGCAATATGAAGAGGGAAAGATTTATTTTTCGCGGTCCAGGGGGTGTTGGCATTGGTCGTCGGCAGAGCAATATCAAGCTGTTTTGCCTTTTGGGGAGCAGAGACTAAAGGCATTAAAGTCGGCTTCTTTAGAGGCCTATCACCTGTTGACGGAGGCGAGCACTTTAGGGCGAGCTTTCCGTATTGGGGATTTGCTGGATTTTTATCAAGGAGATAAAAAAAAGGTATGGGATGGATTGAAAATCCCTGCCCTGACCGACTGGCTTGTTTTTGAGCCGATTTTCAAGCGGAGGTCCAATGCCGCCTTGTTGGCGCAAAGGGAGGAGCGAGAGGGGTATTGTTTTCTCTCCAATGAAAATTACCTTGCCCTGCGAGAATCAATTGACCCGAGGCAAAAAGCGCAGTGGCACCTTCGTTTGGGGAAGATGCTCTTGAAGGAGGAGGTTGCCGCTTCTTTTCCGGAACCCTTTTTTACAGCGCTTTATCACCTCAATCAGGGTGAGCTTGTGGCAGATAGAGCTGAAAAGGGGAAGCTTTTGCAGGCGAACCAAAAAGCGGTTGAGGTTTGTTTACGATTGGGGGCTTACGCAGAGGGAGATTATTATTTACGGCAGGCGAGGAATTTAGGGGACGCGCTAAAGGCCTCTAAGGTGGAGGCGCTCTATTTGGAGCGACTGGAACTGGAACTGCGATATAAAACGGGGGCGCTGAATTTTGTAGAACAAAAGGCGAAGGAGTTGCTCAGCGCCAACCTCTCTAAGTCCCTGCGCTTTGACACGGTTTTGTTGCTCCTACGAGTGCTGGTTGAAAGGGCTCGCCTGCAAGAGGCGAGTCAATTGGGGGTCGAGGAATGGCCTATATGGGGGGAGGCTCGCGCTTTAAGACGAAATCGGCCCTTTTGGAAAAAAATGCGAGCCAAGCGGGTTCAAGACTTTTTGAGCATCAGCGAAGCAAAAAGCGTGGTTGCCGCCTGGGCGGCTCCCTTAGAGATCCAAGCCCCCATGCGGTTATTGGGGGTTTTGTTGCAGGTCAACCAAAGCTTAGGCGATGAAGATTTTTGCGAGGTCATTGCCTTGGAAATTCTCTCTCGAACCGTTCAAAATGGAGTCGTGGAAGAAAGCATAGAGGCCTTAATGCAACTCGGTTGTCTTTGGGTGCGGCGGGCCGCGTTGCGCTCTTGGGGGGTGAGGTTGGCCTCGGAGGCCATTCGGTTAGCCGAGCAAGGGGAGTTGCGCGGCCTGTTGCCCCGCTTAAAAATTTCTTTTGTGCAAGATATTCTGCAATGGAGTGGCCCCGCGGCCTTGAGTTTGCCTTACCTAAAAGAAGCGGGGCAAACCGCTTTAGACCAAGGGGATTGCGAACAAGCGAAACAGGCCGCGGTTCTGACCTTTTATTTTTCTCATTTGATGGGGAAACCCTTATTTGAGTCCTTAAGGTATTATGAGACGCGGCGAAAGTTGATTTCTCGCCCTACCGACCCCTCTACCCAGGAGGGATTTTACGCCTTAAAACAAAGCTTGGTGCAGTTTTTAAATCATCATCGACAAGAGCAACTCGAATACGGGGATTCCATTCGCTTAACCAGTGAAGGTGGAGCCTTGACTCACTATATCGCTCAGGGGCGGCTTTGGTATTTTTTTGGTTACCATGATTTGGCCCGACAAAGCTTCGCCCAGGCGAAAAAAAGGGTTCAGCAGCAGCAAAATCATCCTTTATTAATTGATTTTTATTTCTTTTCCGGGCTGAATTGTCAAGCTTTGCTGCACAGTTCCACTTGGTTGAAGGGATGGGGCTTGCAAGCGGAGTTGCGCCATTGCCTCAAGCAACTGGCGAAATGGGCGACTCCCTGGCCTCAAGTCTATTTGAGGCGAAAATTGTTGTTGCTCGCCGGGCAGGCGCAATGGCGCAATCACCGATTGGTCGCTTCTCAGTTGTATGATCGGGCCATTGAAGAGGCCTTGGGAAGTGAAAATCTAAGCGATATTGCCTTGGCTTATGAGTTGGCGGCAAAAAATTGCGTTTCGGGCAGGTTGAGGCAGCATGCCAAAGGTTTTTTGGAAAAAGCGAGGCATTATTATCGTCTCTATGGGGCGGTGGGAAAGATACGCCAATTAGAAGAAGAGGCGGAAAATTACAAGATAAGCGAGTTGGCGACCGGTTCCTTGGCCTTGCCTGCCAGCAATCAAACCGATGCCTATGCCCTGTTGTTTGCCAGTCATGCCTTGAGCCGAGAAATCTGTTATCGCCCCTTTATCGAGGTGGTTTTAAAGGTGATGGTTGAAAATTCCGGGGCTCAAAAAGGGGAGGTTTTTTCCTATAATGAAGAGGGGCTGAGTTCCTTAGGGAAACTCACGGGGAGTTTGCTCAAAATGGAAGTGGAGCCGAAACCGCTCCACAGGCGGACCGATCTCCCCTGGGAGGTTGTCAACGACCAAGCCAAACAGGGAGAAAGCCTGGTGCGGTTGCGCCCTTCTGAAAGCATGCGCAAGCACAAACCTCTGGGGATGATGATTTTCCCCATTGTAATGGAGGGGAAGACCCGCTTTGTGGTCTATTTGGAATTTACCCAATTGCCGATTGACTGCTCTCCTGATCGAGTCAATCTGGTTAAAACCCTATCGTTACAGATTAGCGATCATTTTGCGAGGGTTTTGCGGCATGAGAAACTGCAAGAGAGCCTAAGGGATGTGAACCGAAAGTTATCTTTTCAGCACAGGCTAGCCCAGGTTGAAGACGGTTTGGTTTGGTTTCGGCCCAATGAACCTGGAGAAAAGGCAGAACATGTCAAAGCTCTTTTAGGCAAGGAAGTTTGTTTTATGGCCACTTCCGGCCCGACGCCATCGATCTGGTTGAAGCCCAAGGGCCGTGGTTGGCTGATGTGTATGTTGACCATCCAAGGGATGGATTCTGTAGGAGAAGAATTTGCCTTGCGTCTCGGCATGCTTTTTAGTCGCCTCCCCCTAGATCAAGCGACCCCGGAAGAACTCTTCGCCTTAATCGGGGCTGAAGTGAAAAAACAAAATTGGGAGAGAGAGGCAAAGGGGTTGTCTTTTGCCTTGCTGGAATATAATCCGGATTCAAAGCAATGCGCGATAGCCGGGGAGGGCATGGGGCTTTGGTTGGAAAAGCAAGGAAAGGTAAAAAATTTGCGTCTCGGCACAGGGTTGGGGGCAACTTCGAGCTTGTCGATGCGGTTAAAGAAAAATCAACGGCTTTTTATCGTCAATCTCAATAAGGACCCCCACGGCTGGGAGCAACGCCTGGAAAGCTGTATCTTAGAGAATTTAACAACAGGCGCAGAGCAGCTTAAATCCAGCTTGCAACAGGCTGATCAAGAGGGGGCCTTGCCTGTGGGCATGGCTTTGGTGGGGATTTGTCCCTCTTCATGATATTCTAGTTTGCCCTGCTTAAGCTGGAGTTGGCCGGAGCGCATTGCCTTTGCCCACTGGGCCCAATCCCTTTGCGTTTTTTGCTGGATCCATTCTTTTTCTTCGATATAAATCACCGCGCCATCGGCAGAGCGCGCTTGCGCCTTGCTGAAAGGGGTCTGGGGAGAGGTAAAGAAGATTTCCGTTTCTTCTGCCGCCTGCAAATCAAGGCGCTGGCTCCAAGAAAGGCGGGGCCCCGTGAGGAGTCGCAATTGGCCCGGCAGGGTTAGAGTCAACCTTTTTTGCCCGATTTGGTAGAGCAACCAGGACAGGGATTGATAGATTAAAGAGGGGCGTTGCCAAGCAAAGAGCAGGGTCACGCTAAGGATGACCCAGCCTAAGCAATGGAGGACCTCGACTTCAGAGTAGCGCAGCAGATTGCGCAACAAGAGAGTTAAAGCCGTTGCCGATACCATGAACAAAGCATTTAAGATATTGTTTAGGGCCATCATCCGCGCGCGGTCTTTGGGTTGGGTTTTGTATTGTAAAAAGGCATTGAGCGGCACGATATAAAAACCGGCGAATAAACCGATGAAGAGGAGGTCGATAAAGGGACGGGTGAGATCAAACCAAGATTGAGCCTGCTTAGGGGGGAAAAGGCCAAAATCAAGGCAAAACAAACCCATTCCCAGGCTGCCGATCAAGAGGAGGGAAAGGTCGATGCGAAAACGAGAGAGGGGCACACAGAGCAGGCTACCCGTACCAATGCCGATGGAAAACAAGATCACCATGAAGTTGGTTTGCCTCGCGCTGGCTCCAACCCAAACCCCGTAACCTGGAAGGAGCTGCAAGAAGATAGCCCCGGTAAACCAGAAAAAGGAAATCCCTAAAATCGTCAAGGTGAGGTTGGATGACTCCTTCATCTGCCTTAAATCCCTCAGTATTTGTAAGGGAAAGCACCAGGGAAAAGGCTGGTTGGGGTTTTGTCTCGCAGTAGGGGGGATTTTTCGACTGAAAAAATAACCCAAGAGGGCAATCAGGAGGAAAAACAACCCCATCTTAACCGGAGCATTTCCAAACCAGTCAACGAGCCAGCCGCCGAGATAGGTGCCCAGCAAAATCGCCACAAAGGTACCCATTTCTAAGAGTCCATTGCCCATCGTCAGTTGGCTATGGGGTAGAATTTCGGGGATGATGCCGTATTTTGAGGGGCCAAAGAGAGCAGACTGGGTGCCCATCAAAAACAACACCGCCAGTAAAAGCCAGATCCCCGGCACGGGATCGGCAAGGTCGAGCAGCCCATAGGCGAGGCTGCCGCAAGCCATGATCGCGATTTCTAACACTTTGGTGGCGCGAATCACGGCGCTTTTGCCCTTTTCATCGGCCCAGTAAGCCCCCCAGTTGGAAAAAAGCACAAAGGGCAAGATAAAGATGCCCGCCCCCAAACTGACAAAAAAATCAGCTTGGTCTTTGGGGAGGGAGCGAGCCAATTGAAAGCTCACCATAAAGACAATGCTCTGCTTAAAGAGGTTGTCGTTAAAGGCCCCGAGGTACTGAGTCCAAAAAAAGCCGTAAAAAGAAGGAGAAAAAAGTAACCCCCTCATCGGGTTTTTTCCGAAAGGGGCCGAGCCGGGGCCAAGGCCTTAAAATTACCGGCCCAAGCGCATTGAGCCAAGTCAAAGAGAGAGACTTGATACTCCTTGGAAAGCACCCCTAAAAACTCTTCTGGTCCGTAGAGTTTCGCTTGTTGTTTTAGGTTGAGCTTTTCTTCATAGATTACCTTTTGTTGTTGCAGGTGCCACAAGAGAAAATAACCCTGAGTTTGCCGGAAGGGGTCGGGGGAAAACAAGAGGGCCAGGGTTTGATCCTTGGCCACGAAACAAGCCGCGGAGAGGGCGCGGAAATCAATGGGCAAGATGGCCTGCTCTCCCGTAGCGAGGTCGAGTAGAACCCCCTGCCGTTCTTGCTGAATGAGCAGTTTGTTTTTGTTTTTGGCACAGGCCAACAGCCTGGAATCCCCCCCATAGAGGCCGAAGTTGCGCTCCTTTCCGCTCAAGAGGTCGGTGACCAAGGCAGTGGGGGCAAATTGCCGATTGTCCCCCAGAAAGACCAAAGGGTCATTGGGGGTGGTTGGTGGTTGGAGGATGCCTAAGCGGGGGCAGGGCTTTTCGGAAACCAGTTCCCCCGTTAGGGGGGAAAATCCAAGCAGGTGGTGCCATACATTGTCTTTTGGGGCGTTGAGGCTTCCGGCGTCGAGAAAGTAATAATTCTCGTCATAGGCAGCGAGTTGGTCGGCCTGTTGGGCCTCGAGACGGAGCAGCAAGGTCGGCTGGTCGGATAAATCCCAAATTTCGCTTTTTTCTTCTCCCTTTAACCATAGCCGTTTGCCTTGATCAAAGAGGCGTACCTCTTCGGGGTGGGTAATCTAGGAAGAAAAACCCTGGAACTCGTTTGGTTTTTTTAGATTGGCTAAGATCATTTTTCCTTGGGTGGGGCCGTAGAGAATTTTGCGGTTGCCTTGAGCCCAGCGGAAATAAAAAGGGTAGGGGGCTTCTTGCTCGCTTTGGTGAAAGAGGGGAACGGTGGTTTGATGCACCAAGTCCACTAAGAGCAGCAATCTGGATTGAAGAAAGATCAAGGCTCGGCTCCCGTCTGGGTGGGGGAGGTAGCTGTGTACCTTGGAAAAACTTTGCCCCTGGGGCCCCTCAACGCTACAGCGTTGAGCCAAGGCGAGATCGCGTTTTTTGATCCGGCTGATCAAGGCTAAGACCTCTTGCTCTCGCTCTCGTTTCGGGATGCTTCTGCTTTCGGGGAGGGTGTGCAGGGGGGTGAAAAAGTCTTCCCCCACAATGAGGCCCAATTCGATTCCTCGCTGTAAGGTGAGGTCGGGAGTGAGGTATTCCCGTTCTTCAATTGGGTCGTGGCGGTCTCTTTGGTGGTTGGGGTTGCGTAGTTCTTGTAAGATCGCCACCTCGGCTTCGATGGGGTTGAGGGTTAATTCCAGCGCCTCGGGGTGGCTGAGGGAAAAAAGCTTTAAGTTTTCGGGGAAAAGAGCCAGCCATTTCTTAAAGAGGTTGAAAATCGTTCCATTGGCCCTACCTTTGGCTAGGTTTAAGGTTTCGCCCAAATCCAGCCCGTTGCTGAGCAGGCTTTGATAATAGGATTTATGGTTGTCTTTGAGTTTGCGCAAAATCCAATGGAGGAGGTAATCGGTCAGCAACAGGTTGTCTTCCCCAATGGCGGTTTTTAAAGCTTGGGTTAGAGAAAAACCCTTTCCCGCTAAGAGTTTTATTAAGTCGAGGTTGTTTTCCAACATGGCGAGACTCAGCAGGCTATCGCCATAGAGGGTTTGCCAATAAAGCAGATCGGGTTGCTTGTCTAAGAGCAGGCTTAAGAGGTCTAAGCGTTGGTGGGCGATGAAGAAGACCGCGGGGGATTGCTCGGCTAAGGTGTAGAGCAGCCAGTTCGATTGCAGTTCTTCAGGGTGGTAGAAGCCGTCTTTAAAGCGAAAGAAATGGTTGGATTTATTTAAGATTTCCTTAAAGGGTTCTAGGGTTTCAAACTGGAGGCAAAGAGGGATAAGCTTAGGCCAGGGAAGGATGACGAACTCGTTTAAACGGCCTAATTCGATGAGGGTTTTTTTGATTAACTCGGGGTAACCGTGGTTTTCTAAAGCGAGGAGAATCAGATGATTGAGGTCGATCACCAGTTTTTCAGCCAAAGTAAATTGTTCTTTGCGGTTTTTAAGCTGCAAGTGTTGCCCTTGGCGGCTTAAATCCTCAAAACATTCCAAGGCCCAGATTACCGTTTCCACGGTACCAAAGAAGGAGTCCCCCTCATTTTGGTAAACCCGCTCCAAGGCCCTCGTAAAGGGGATATCTAAAGCGGCGTAATGTTGCGCCAAAGGGCTGCCTGGCACTAAGAGTTTTTCTCTGCATTCGCTTAAAAAAGAGCGCAGGACGCTCATATCTAAGTCAGCTTGAAAATTGGCATCGTCGAGCAGGTTATCCCCTCCGCAAAACCCTTGGTAAAAGGCATGGGAGAGGCTTGCCCCTAGTTCGAGCAGCAGGTTGGCCGCCGGATCGAGTTTGCGCGCTATGGCGATAAAAAGGGGCTGGGAGGGGTCGTTTTGACTGTTCAGGGGGAAGCCCAATCGGGCTAAGGCCCGGATATATTGCAAATCGTTGCGGCATAGGGGGAAGATATAAGGGCTCTCAAAATCGAGGGGGAGGCGGGGTTTTTGGAAGGAGTAAACCGCTTCTAAGAGTTGAGGCTCTCCCCGGAGGCCTAAGGCTTGAATGATTTCTTCGTCCTCATTGATATTGAAGGGGCAATGATGGCGCAGCAGGTATTCGATGAGTTTTCGGTCCCCCTGGCCTAAAATAGCGGTGGATAAGGGGTTGGCCGATTTTAAGCGGCGAAATTCAGGCAAGGTATAACCTAAGCCGATGGGGCCGCTGATCTCTTGTAGGTTTTGCCCGTATTGGGTGCTTAGGTATTTGTCGTAGTCCTCCCAAAGAGATTGGGTTAAGGGGAGGTCATTCAAGGCGGTGGCGCTGTATAATAAGGAAAGCAGTTCTTGCCCATTTAACGAGCTTTGCTCCTGTAGCTTGTGTAAGATAAAGTTTTTATCCAACAAGGTGGTTTGGTATTGTTGCTCCGGGTTCTGCGCCACCATTTGCCAAGCCATTTCTTGGTAGGCCCGCTCAAGGTAGGGGGATAAAAAAAGGGAGAGCTGGGTTTGGGTCGTGGGATATAAAAAGCGCAACAAAAGCTGGTTTTGAAAATCCTTGTTTCGCAGGGGGCCAAAGATTCCAGAAAGATAGATTTCAGTGAGTTGCGCTTCTTCAGGAGGGAGAAAATAGGGGAGGCTGTTTAAGGGGTTGAGTTTGAGGTCATCGGGGAAGAATCGTTTCGCCACCCTTTGGGCTAAAAAATCTAAAGCTTGTTGCAGGTTCGGGTCGAGTTCCAAAGGAATCTGGTTGACCAGCCATTGGGGCATGGTTTGAAACCCCCGATGCAAATTGATAAAATAAATTGCCTCTTCCAGATGCATAAAGACCTCCTAAAAAACAGACTACTACGAGTGATACTATCCTGTAAAGCCGCAAGGGGAGAGGCGGATTCGGGCTTTCCTTTTTTTTGAAAATAAGAGTAGGTTAAGGTATAGAAAGAGGTTCTCATGCAGTCAGAAGCTATTTTATTAGATCAGTTGATCCGTCGTTTGCAAAAAGAAGGGGTCGATCAAGCTCAGCAAGAGGCGGCAAGAATCATTGAAGAGGCCCAAAAGGAAGCGCAAGAGATTAAGCGGCAAGCGATTGGCGAAACCAAAGAATGGGCCGCTGAGGCCAAAGCGGAACTGCATCGCCATCAAGAGGCATTAGAGCAACGGCTGCGGCTTGCTGCCAGAGACTTGGTTTTGCTCACCAAAGAAAACCTAGAACAGGCCTTTGCCCAGTTTTTAAAACAATCCATTCAAAAAAATTTTACGCAAGAGGTGATGCAAAAGGCTCTGCTTGCGTTGGCCAAGAGCTTTAACCAAGGCGATAAGTTGACCTTGGTTTGGCCCGAGGCAATGAAGGAGCAATTGGCGAATCAGTTGACCCAGGCCTTTGCCCAGGCCCTAGGGCAGGAGGTAGAGCAAGCGAGGGATCAAGGCCTGGAACAGGGTTTTTGGCTCTATTTGGACGAAGAGAAGAAATATTATGATTTTTCCGTGCGACATCTGGGAGAAATCTTTTTCAATCGGCTCAGCGGCCCCATTAAAGAAGCCTTGGTGGGGTTTAATCTCCCCAGCGAATCATGAGCCTCGTCTACCTTTTAACCACCCAACCCCCCTTGCTTTGGGGCAACCCCGCCCCGCTGAAGTGGGATGAGTTTTGCGAGCAGATCAAGGCTCTGCTGCCGGGCCAAGCCTCTGCCTGCTTGGCCTTTGCTCAGCCCCCCTACCCCCCCTTGGGCGAGGCGACCCAGCGCTGGCGGGAATATGCCCAATCCTTGGCCCATGAGTTGGCAAAAGCCCGTAGCAAACGGCTTCGTCGCAACGATCAAAGCCTTTCTTTAGAATACTTCCCCCAATGCCCCAGCAAGGATTTAGAAGAGATATTACAAGCCCCAAACCCTTTAGAGGCGCAAAAAAGTCATTCTTCCCTGCTTTGGGAAGAGGCGGAACGGCAAGAGGCCCCCTTGGGTTATTGCCTGGAGCGGCTCGCTTTTTACGCCTTGAAGCTGAGTTTGTTGTTGCGCTTAGATGCTTATCATGAGCCCCAAGCCAGAGAAAAACTGGATTTTTGGTTGCAGGAAAAGATCACCCAACAGCTTAGGGGCCATCCATGAATCAAACCCAGGGCCGGGTGACAGGCATCAACGCCAATTTGGTGAAGGTGGAGTTTGCGGGGGCAGTGCGGCAAAACGAAATCGCCTATCTTCATCAGGGTAAAAACCGCTTAAAGAGTGAGGTGATCCGCATTCAGGGAAACCAAGCCGAAATGCAGGTTTTTGAAGACACTCGAGGGCTTCAGGTGGGGGACAGGGCGAGTTTTACAGGAGAGCTTTTAAGTGTCGAGCTGGGGCCGGGGCTTTTGGGCCAGATTTTTGACGGGTTGCAAAACCCCTTGGAGGTCTTAGCGGCAAAAAAGGGGCTTTTTACCCCCAAGGGCTTTGAGGTGCCTAAACTCGACCAAAAAAAACGCTGGGATTATACCCCGGTCGCTGAGATGGGGCAAAGGTTGAAAGGAGGTCAGGCCTTAGGGGCGGTGCCCGAAATGGCCTTTGTTCATCAGATTTTTGTCCCCTATTCTTGGCAGGGGGCTTGGGAATTGGTTTGGGTGGCCCGGGCCGGGGCCTATAGCTTAAAAGAACCGATTGCCCGCTTAAAAAACAGCCAAGGGCAAGAGCGGGAAGCTTTTTTAAGTTTTTCCTGGCCGGTCAAACGCCCGATTCAGGCCTTTAAGCAAAGGCTGCGGCCCACAGAGCCCATGATTACGCAAATTCGCTTGATTGATTGCTTTTTCCCTGTCGCCAAGGGGGGAACCTATTGCATCCCCGGGCCGTTTGGGGCGGGGAAGACGGTTTTGCAGCAATTAACCAGCCGTTACGCCGGAGTGGATGTGGTGCTGATCGCTGCTTGCGGCGAGCGGGCCAATGAGGTGGTGGAAACGATTAAAGAGTTCCCCTTGCTCAAAGACCCGAAACGAGGCACGAGCTTGATGGAACGAACCATCATCATCTGCAATACCTCCAGCATGCCGGTGGCGGCCCGAGAATCGAGCGTCTATACGGCGGTCACCTTGGCGGAGCATTATCGGCAAATGGGGTTGGATGTCCTGCTTTTGGCCGATTCCACCAGCCGCTGGGCCCAAGCCTTGCGAGAGCGGAGCGGCCGTTTGGAGGAGATCCCCGGGGAAGAAGCCTTCCCCGCTTACCTTGAATCGGTGATCGCCGCTTTTTACGAGCGCGCCGGGCGGGTGGAGTTGGAAAACGACCAAACCGGCTCGGTCACCATTGGGGGCACGGTCAGCCCCGCGGGGGGGAACTTTGAAGAGCCGGTCACCAAAGCGACCTTAAAGGTCGTGGGGGCCTTTCATGCCTTAAGTCGAGAGCGCTCGGACGCGCGCAAGTTCCCGGCGATTCACCCTTTAGAAAGTTGGACCCGTTATCAGGGGATTTTACCTGGTTCTGAACGAGAAGAAATTCTTTCACTCCTGCGTCGCGCTCAAGTGGTAGAAGAGATGATGAAGGTCGTAGGGGAAGAGGGGACCAGCTTGGAAGACTTTATTCTTTATTTGAAAGGGGAGTTTTTTGAACAGGTCTTTTTACAGCAAAACGCCTTTGACTTAGTCGATGCCGCGACCAGCCAAGAACGGCAGATTTACGGTATCCAGTTGGCGCAAGAGGTCTTGCAGGCAAAGTTTGCCTTTCAGACAAAAGACCCGGCCCGCAGCCTCTTTCATCGCTTGAGGCAAGCCTTTGTGGACTACAATTCCACCCCCTGGGAGAAAGAAAAGATTGAGCCTTTGGTAGAACGCATCGGCGGATTGATTGATGAGGGGGTAGGGAATGAAGGCGAAATTTAATCGCATTCAAAAGATTTTAGGCAATGTGGTCATGGTTCGCGCCGAGGGCGTGAGTTATGGCGAATTGGCCTTGATCCGCTCGAAAGAGGGGGAAAGCCTCTCTGAGGTGATTCGGATTGAAAAGGAGGAGGTTTCCTTGCAGGTCTTTGCCGGTAGCGCCGGGATTGGCACCCACGATGAGGTGGAATTTTTAGGCAGCGGGATGAAGGTTCCCTTTTCCGCTCATTTGGTTGGGCGGATTTTCGACGGGAAAGGAACCCCGCGCGATGGCGGCCCCGCCTTGACGGATCAGTTGATCGAGGTGGGCGGCCCCTGCCTAAACCCGGTGACTCGCTTGCTGCCCTCAAAGATGATTCATACCCATATCCCCATGATCGACCTGTTCAACAGCTTGGTGGAGGCGCAAAAAATCTCGATTTTTTCCTCTTCCGGGGAACCGCATAACGAGGTCATGGCCCGGATCGCCTTGCAGGCGGAAGTGGATTTAATCGTCTTAGGCGGGATGGGGTTGAGGTATGACGATTATCTCTTTTTCAAAGAACAATTAGAAGAAAGCGGTGCCTTGAGCCGCTCGATTTTGTTTATTCACACGGCGCAAAACCCGGTCGTCGAGGCCTTAAAGGTGCCCGACCTATGCCTTGCGGTGGCGGAAAACTTTGCCTTGCAGGGCAAACGGGTGTTGTGCCTGCTCACCGATATGACAAACTTTTGCGATGCCTTGAAAGAGGTGTCGATCATCATGGAGCAAATCCCGGCGAATCGAGGTTATCCCGGGGATTTATACAGCCAACTGGCCAAACGCTATGAAAAAGCCGCCGCCTTTGACGGCGCGGGCTCTGTGACCCTGTTGAGCGTAACCACCATGCCCGGGGGGGATGTAACCCATCCCGTGCCCGACAACACCGGCTATATCACCGAAGGGCAATATTACCTCAACAAGGGCCGGATTGAGCCCTTCGGCAGCTTGAGCCGACTCAAGCAGTTGGTGAACAAACACACGAGACAAGACCACCGAGCCATTATGGATGTGATGATCCAGCTTTACGCTAAATCTCAGGAAACAATGGAAAAAAGATCCATGGGCTTTCGGATGTCGGAATGGGATCAACGGCTCTTAGCCTATGGAGAGGCCTTTGAAGCGGAATTGATGAGCCTGAAACTCGACCTCACCTTGGAAAAAGCCTTGGATCATAGCTGGGCCTTGCTCGCTCGTTTTTTCAATCAGGAAGAAACGGGGTTGCAAAGCGAGTTGGTCCAGCGGTTTTGGCCAATGCCAGCAGCAAAACAGGGGTAGGATGAGCCGCTTGCAATTGACGCAAAAGGAGCTGAAACGGCAAAAGGATCAATTAAAATCCTTTCGTCGCTATTTGCCCACCTTAAACCAAAAAAAGAAGCTTTTACAAAAGGAGTTGCGGCTTTTAATCCAGGAAGAGTCCGCCCTAGCGCGGCAAATCGAAGCGCGGGCCCGCCAGGCCAAGGCTTGGCTTGGCGTCTTTGCCGAGGCGCGGCCTTCTTTTGAGTTGCTGGAAGTCAACCAATTGGTTTTAGAGCAAGATTCTTTAGCGGGGATTGAGCTTCCCCGTTTGGTGAGTGTAGAGATGAGCGTAGGAGAATACGACCTGTACCAGACCCCGGTTTGGGTGGATGGGGCCTTGGTTTGGCTGCAAGAAGAGTTAAAGTTGCGTTTTCGGTTTCAAATCGCCTTAAAACGCAAAGAACGGGCGCAAGAAGAGTTTTTACAAACAACGCAACGGATCAACTTGTTTGAAAAAGTCAAGATTCCCCAGGCCCAAGCCGCGATTCGTAAAATCAACGCCTATTTGGACGACCAACAAACCATCGCCATTGGCTGGGCCTTAGGGGCCAAAAAGAAGCTCGCCCTGGCCGAGGGGAGCAAGGGAGAGGGGCGATGATCGAGCCAATGTTGCAGGTGACCCTGTTGTTTACCCAACAACGCCAAGAGGCTATTTTGCTCGCTTTGCAACAAGACGGCCTGATCCACTTTGACTTAGCCGCGCCTACGGCGGCCGCTTTAGAGCCCCCGGTGCAGTACCGGAAAAAAATCGAAGCCCTGCTGAAATTGTATCCCCCCGGTCATTTTAGCCAGATTCGTAGAGAGGTCAGCTTGGAGCTGGATTTAACCGTGGTCGATGAGTTGACCCGCGTGCATCGTTCCATCCAGGAGACGCAAAAGGAAATCACCTTGATTTGTTCTGAGATCCCGATAGCCGCCCCCTATGGAGATTTTAACGAAGCCTTGTTGGAAGAGTTGCGAAAGCAGGGGCTTTATTTGCTTCACTACCGGGTTGATCAAGGGGAACTCCGCAGCTTAAAGGGCTTGGATTGGTTTTCTATCTTTACCAAAGAGGGGAAGGAGTATCTGGTGGTGGTCTCGAAAGACCCCAACCTAGAGCTGCCCTTTAAAAAATTGAGCTTGCCGGAAAAAAGCGTAACCGCGCTCAAAGGAGAACTCAAAGCCCTAAGGGAGCAAAAAGAGTCGCTTTTAAGGCAGGAGGAAATCTTATTAGAAGATCCTACCCCAATTCAGCACCTGCATTGGGAGGTTTCCAACCTCATTGAGTTTGAGCGGGCAAAAAAGACGACTCAACAAGAAGAGCAGGTGAACTGGCTGGTGGGCTATTGCCCTAAGGATCGCTTGTTTATTTTAGAAGCAATGGCGCAGTCTCATGGCTTTGCGTTGCTCGCTCGGGACGCGGACCAAAGCGCGGCGACCCCGGTGCGGATCAAACAAAATCGTTGGACTCGGCTTTTTGCCCCCGTGATGGCCTTTATTGGGGTTGTTCCCGGTTATGATGAGCGAGATGCCGGCCCCGCCTTTTTAATCTTTTTTACCCTCTTTTTTGCCCTCTTGGTGGGGGATGGAGGGTATGGATTGGTGATGCTCGCGCTCACTTGCGCGCTGAAGCTTAAAAAAAAGGACTGGCCTCCTGAGGTGTTCCATCTTTTTTTTCTGTTGTCTGGGGCGAGTCTGGTTTGGGGAGCCCTAACCGGTTTGTGGTTTGGTTATGAGCCCCTGGGGAGTCAAGGTTTTTTGCGCGCGCTGGTGATCCCGGAGCTTTACGCCTACGCCAAAGAATCCGACGCTTTGATGATCCGTTTGGTTTTTATCTTAGGCTTAACGCAATTGCTGTTGGCCCACTTTTGGGAATTCAGCCGTAAGCCGAGGTTGGCGCAGAGGCTCACCGAGGTGGGTTGGGGCTTGTTTTTAATCGGGGCCTTCTTTTTGGCGAAATATTTTCTTTTGCAAGACCCCATGCCCCCCTTGGCAAAATCTTTGTTTGTTGTGGGGCTGGGTTTGGTCTTGTTGTTTGGGGAGCAGCGACCGCAGCGAAGTTGGTTAAAGGGGCTTGCTTGGGGGGTGGCGCAATTTCCCATGAACCTTTTGGGGGCCATTGGTTTTTTTTCCGATCTCGTGAGTTACATCCGCTTGTTTGCCTTGGGGCTGGCGACCAAACAAATGGCGCAAGCGGCCAACGACCTTGCCTTAAGCGGCGGCCATGAAGGGTTTTTTGGGGTTTTGGGGGCCGTCGTGATCTTGCTTTTGGGGCACAGCATCAACCTGACCTTAGCGGGCGTCGCGGTGATGGTGCATGGGATTCGTTTGAATTTTTTAGAGTTTGCCAAGCACTTAAATATGCAATGGACGGGGAAACCCTTTGTTCCCTTTCAACGCGCTCCTCGGAGCTTTTAATAGGAGAGATTATGCAATGGTTTGATTCTTTTGGCGCCGCCGGTTATATCTTTGCTCTCACCTTTGCCGCCATGGGCAGCGCCTTGGGCACGGGGATCACGGGCCAGGCGGCTATTGGCGCTTGGCGCAAGGCCTTTTTAAAAGGGCAGGCGGCGCCTTTTATTCTCATTGCCTTTGCCTCGGCACCCCTTTCCCAAACCATTTACGGGATGATTTTGATGAACAGCCTGAAGGCGGCGGGGTTGGAGGTTCCTCCCATGGTGAAAGCGATGAGCGGTCTTTTTGGGGGGATGGCGATTGGGGCTTCGGCTTGGCTTCAGGGCAAGGCGGGGGCAGCGGCCTGCGAGGCTTTAGTGGATACCGACAAAGGCTTAGGTAATTATATCATGATCTTGGGCATTATTGAAACCGTTGCCCTATTCGTGATGGTTTTTTTAATGACCGCCCTAGGCTAAAAATAAGCTTGCAGCCCAAGCTGTACCTGCGCTTGGTTGACTCGTTTTTGCAAGGGTTCTTGCAGCCATTGGGCGCGGCCAATCCAGTGTAGGGGGCCTTTCCCCAGGCTTTGTTTGATTGCCAGACTGAAGCTTTGCAGCAGTTCAACCTGATTCACCGAGTTGAGAGCCCAATCATTGAGTGTTTTTTGGTAGAGGTCTTTGCGGTTGGCTACTTTGAATTGATGTCGGAAGGTCAACTCCGCATCGCCGTAGAGCCAGGCAAACTGATTTTCAATCTCAAAGCGATAACTGGTCTGAGTCCCTCTTTTTTCTCGTTGGATAAAATAGGTTAAATTTCTCCAAAAGGGTAGGAACCCGGGGATTTCGGGCCGTCTGTTTTCGTACTTGTACCCCGAGAGGAGCGCAAAGGGGGTCTCGACCCCTTGGGTGAGGATGGAGCGATTGTTGAAATAGAGGGAGTGATAGCGATAAGCATTGGAAATCCAACCGATTTCGACTTGGTGGTTGGTATATTGCACCCAATCGAGATTGCGCCCTGTTTGTAATTCGCTTCGCCTTTCCAGCCTGCGGGAGAACTCGATAAAACTTCCCTTTTCCTCAAACCGTAAGCTGCCGCCGAAGGTATTGGGGAGGGTTTTTTCTTGGGTTTTCGCCTGGTAAGAGCCCCGTTCTTTACCGGCAATCCATTGGGTGCTGTTGATTTGCAGGTCCATTTTTCCCGTTTTGATTTGGAAAAAGGACTTGTTTAAGGAAAAGGTTTGACGGTGTAAGAGGTCGGCAGTGGAATCATAAATTTGTTCCTGGAACTCTTCTGTTTCAAACTCCCAGGTGAAGCGACCTAGGGGGATGGAAACATTCCGGCGGGTGCGTTGCGCCTCTTCTTTGATCTCGAGTTGCAAGGGGCTGAGCGCGTCTTTTTGGCTGTATTGGCTTTGGCTCTCTGCCTCCCCTTGCAGGGTGAGTTGGAAGGCGGAGAGCGGCGTGGGGAAAAGGGCAAGCCAGATCAAGGTCAAGAGGAGGGGGGTAAATCGTTTCATGGCCCTTCCCAAGCGAGTCGGAACCCCAGGGTCGCTTTTTCCTCCCCTCGCTGGACAAAACTGCGTTTCGAGCAGCGCAGGGCAGAGGAACCGTCGAACCAACTCCCGCCGCGTTTGACTTGAAACAAGCGGTCACCTTGCAGGGTGGGGTTTTGGGGCGGTAAGAGATCGTAGGCGCGCTCGTTCCAGCTATCGGCAACCAGTTCTTCAACATTGCCGCTCAAGTCATAAAATCCCAATAAGTTGGGGGCAAAGAGCTTGACAGGGACAGGGCCTTTCCATTTCCCTCCAAAATGATGAAAGCGCCGACCTTTTTTGATCATCGAATATTGGGCAATGCCCGTGGCTTGCGCGTTAAAGGCCATCCAGTCGGGTCGGGCAATATTTTTCCCATTGCCGAAGCGCACTTTTCTGCCCAGCTGCCTACAGGCATACTCCCACTCCGCTTCACTAGGCAGGCGCAAGGCCCATCCCGTTTTTGATTTTGCCTCTTGCACAAAGGCATTGATCTCTTGAGGGGTGAGATGATCAACCGGCTTTTGTAGATTTTTTGCGTTAAAGCCTAGATTTTGCTTTCGCAAAGTGAGCCATTGTTCTTGCGTGAGCTCGGTTTCAGCGAGCCAGTAATCCTTGAGGCAAACAGGGTGCGGTTTGGAGGGGAACCCTTGGGTCTCCCTAAAGAGGTCGCCCATTTGATAACAACCCTGGGGAACCTCGATAAAGGTGAGGCCTAGGTATTGTTCTGTTCTTCTAGGAAAAGTCATGCCCGCAAACTCAGCCGGTTCGAATTGGCTTCGCCGAAAGAGCCCCAAGCTGAGTTCGGCGTCATTAAAATAGGTTTGCCTTAAATTGGACTCCATAAAGGCAACCTCCCCTTTGATTTGGGAAAAATCAGCGCCTTTTAGGTTAACTTGCTTGAAACTACTTTGACTAAAGCGGCTATGGCTAAAATTCGCTTGGGGCATTTGCAGGTTGGCAAACACCCCTTGCTCGATCATCGAGCCTTGAAAGTTTGGTTGAGCAAAACTGGCTTGGGTGAAATCGACTTTGGTCAAATGTGAATCAATAAAGCTTGCCTGACGGAGGTCGGCCTGCTGAAAACTCGTATGCGCCAGCCTAGCTTGGTCGAATTTAGCTCCCGTAAGCTTAGATCCTTTAAAACTAACATTGGAGAGGTCGGCTTTGGTAAAATCGGCTTGACTTAAGTCTAAATATTCCAATTTGAGGCCCGAGAGGTTGGTTTGGATAAATTGGGCTCCCTTTAAATCGGCAAAGGAAAAATGAACCGCAATCAGTTGACTTTTTGAAAAATCAGCCCCCCTTAAATTCCCGTTTGAAAAATTCGCCCCCTTGAGCTTAGCCCGTTTAAACTGAGCTTGGGATAGATCAAGCTTAGAGAAGTTTGCCCCTTCTAAGTTGGTGTCGTTAAAAATCGTTTTTCTGAGTTTCGCTTGATGCAACCAGGCGTAGCGCACATTGCTTTTTGTAAAGTCCGCCCCTTCGAGTTGAGCGTCGCGAAAGTCGGTTTGCAGCAAGTCGGCCTCGACAAATTTTGCCTTTCTTAAATCGGCTCGACGAAATTGGGTTTCTTGTAGGGAGGCATGGCTAAAATCTTGTTCTACCAGTTGCCAATCGGAAAAATTGTATTCTTGGAGGTTGCCCTGGGGGACTCCCGAACTTCTTAAACCAAGCGCGATATGGGCTTGGCAAGCTGCCAACAAGATTAGAGGCAGTAATAAAGAGCTTCTTTTCCAGCGGTTTTGCCGTGAGGTTAAGATGGGGTACGAGAAAGGGACCAAGGGAACCTCATACGATAAAAGGGCTCTCTGGATGAGCAGAGATTTTTCAAAGACCGTTTGTCGAAGCGGGCGCGGGCGCTAGTATGCTTTTTGGACAAAGAATACCGCGTCATCGCGCAAAGACGGATGCGTATCGCGCAAAGAATATACAATTGATGTGCCATAAAAAGCATGAAGATGATTTAACCGAAGCTTTTTGCCCAGAGGGGTTGCAAAGGGAAATCAAACCGGGCAGGGGGATGAAATGGGTTCAATTTCTTGTCAAGTTTTGCGCTAAAGAGTATTAGGGAGAATCAAGGAACGATCAAACTCGCATCCGAATCATCTTATTTTTGAACAACCCTTTAATAAAAGGTTCCCATGTCAACTGGTACTGAGAAGAAAAAAGCTCGTTTTCCCATTGTTATTGCCTTTGTTTTGCTGCTCGGCGCGGTAAGCTTGCTGAAAAACGCTGTTTTAGAACCCTTTCCCAAATTAGAACAACGAATTATTTCAGATTCTGCGGATCAAGAATACGATAAGGTGTTGGAAGAGGTGCATAAGGTGCGCGAACATTATCCGGAGCGCTATTGGGAAACTCAATTGGGTTATTTTCACGCAAAAGCCTTGGCCGCAAAAGACAAGCCCCAAGAAAGCTTAAATCAAATTGAGGAATATATAAAAAAAACGACCCATGAACTCTATAGCGAAACCCTCAGGTTGCAAGCCGATGATTTGCTCACCTTGGGACGAACTCAAGACGCCTTGGTGATCTTGGTGAAGTTGTACCAGGCCGCGCCTTTGAGAAATCTCAATTTTTTAGATGAAATGGCTCAACTGGACGCAAACTTTGATCCGAAAGCCTACTTAGACCCAAAAACAGAGCAACTCGCTTACGATGTCGTTGCGGCCTATCAACAAAATCACGGAAAGCACAAAAACTGGGATGGCTGGGTTCAGTTGCCCCAAAAAAGCCCCGTACACCTAAGCCAAAGCCTTTATTTTCAAGTCAAGCAGGTTCAAGTGGTCCCGCAAGGCCAGGAGAGTAAAGTAACCGGGGTTATTGAAAGCAAAATCAAATTGAAGAATTTAGGGGTTCGGGTGCAGGGCCGCAATGCGAAGAATTTGTTTTTGGATGAACAAGATTGCATGATTGGCGTGGTCCAAAAAAATCAAGGGAAACCCTTTACCTGCATGCTTCAAGACCCAGGCCCCATCAAGCGGGTACAGTTTTCCGAAGTCAAATACGAGCACTAATACCCTATAGAGGCTTTAAAAAATTTTCAGGGTGCGCTTGATTTCTAGGGTGCGCTCTAAAAAGACCATGCGCAGCCACGCCTTGAGTTGCAAGGTAAAGGCGAAATAATTCATTTCATCTTTAGCGATAAAACCCATGGCCCCCTTTCTAAAAGCCTCTTTTTTTTCATCCACACTGGAAGAAAGAAAGCAGAAAAAGCTGAAGGGGTGTTTTTTTAGGTACTGTTTTCTAAACAGGGCCAAGAGGCCAAATCCATCCATGACGGGCATATTGATATCGGCTAAGATAATATCGGGCTGGGTTTTATCCATCAGCAAAGCGGCTTCTTTTCCATTGGCCGCTTCCAAAACTTGACAATTCAGATGCTTGTTGGCTTTGGCCTTTGCAAAATATTTAACCATCAACTTGCGGGTTGGTTCATTGTCTTCAACGATCAGGACTTTTTGGGTCCACTTCGTGGGGGAGGTTGATTTGGCCATGGGTTGCTCATTTTATTGGTTCTATCCGGTTTTTACCATATTGCTTTGAATCAATAAAGCAAATAGGGTAGAATACCCAGAATGGAAAGAGAGTCGTTGCAGGTAAATCCTATAAGGATACAGGGGTCAGCATGAGTTGGGATGTCAATCGATATTATCAGGTTCCTCAGGGGGGAGAAGAAGCGAAAAAGCTCGTCGAGAGTCTTTTGCAAAGTTACCCCTTGACGAAAGTCGCCTTTGAAATATTAGGCTCATCCCTGATTGATCAATCCTCTTTCGCCTACATTGGGGAGGGGAAAGACATCATTACCCAAGGGGAAAAGGGTAAAGACCTCTACTTGGTCTGCTTGAACCCCGTGCAGGTTTTAGTGGATGGGGGGGTGGTCGTTACGATGGATTCGCCTGTTTTATTGGGGGATAAGGCCTTGATCTGGCCTGATTCTACCCGTGCGGCAACGATCCGGGTTCCTGCTAAAATGCGGGCCTTGGTGATTAAAATTCCCATGGGGTTGTTTTTGAGAGATTTTACCTATGCCGAAATTTCCGATACCAGTTTTAAGCGGGAAAAAGATATTTATTTAGGTCTCTTTCAAGAGATTCAAGCTCGACTTTTCAGCTATGTGCCGGAGCAAAAAAATCTCTTTGAAAGTATCAACAGCACGATTTTAGGGCTGAACCGAAAATTTATCGCCCAACTTTTAGAAAAGGGAGAAGAGCTTTTTTGGCCGGAAGACGCCTGGGTGAGCCTGCAAAATTTTTTGCAGAGTAAATTTGAGTTTTACCCGCCGAAGGGGGAAAAACTAACCGTCGCTAATTTTAAACCCCTGTTGCAGGCGCACTTTAATACCCGCTATCGGCTTGGTTCTCTACCGGGGAATGAAGCGGAGAAGGTGGCTAAAAGACAAATGTTGTGGAATAGCTGGATTGCCCAAGCGGCAACCCACTTAGTGGGCAGTCTGCCGCAAAAAAATCTCAGTTTTTCCTTAAAGGATATTCAACTTTTTAATCCCCTCAATTACCAGGCTTCCATGAAAACTCTCATGGAACGGGTCGAGAACTTTTTTCCCCCTAGAGCCAAAGCGGTTCAAAAAGGGGATATCAGTGATTATTTGAAGTCCGGTGAGCAAAGCGGAGAGGTTGACCTCCATGCCTATCAGGCATATTTATGCAAGCATTACTACTTGAAATATCCCCAACGGGTGATCGCCATGCTGGCTCAATCCTGCGCCAGGATCGCCGCGGAGTGCGAAAACGGATTCAACAAGGCCCTCGCTAAGATACGCCAGTACGATGAAAGCACCCAGCATTATAAATCCACGGTACAAGAGGCAACAACCAAGGAACTCGAGCCCAAGGTGGTACAAGCCCACTTGAATCAACTTTTGCGCGGATTCAACAAGTTGGCGCAAAATCGGGTCGGCGTGGGGGAGGTGCCTTTGGGAGAAACTCATTATGTTCCCGCCTTAAGCGGGAAATTGCCCGAAGTGGCTGCCACGGGCTCAACCAAGCATGTGCAGGAATCTATTTCGGTCGCCTATCGAGAATTGTTGGAACATTTGGGCTTAGTCCAGGAGCCCTTGGGACTGGGGCCCCTCATTGAAAGAGTTCAACTTATGAGCGGTTTGCCCGGGAACCGCGTCCCCGCCTCAGAGTTGACAAAAAATTATTTTATCCCCCTTGGCAAGGGGATTCAGTTGAAATGCAATGATGTGTTTATTGAAAACGCCCAGCCCGGTGGTTTTTATGGGGGGGAGGGCTGGTTGCCGGTTGAGGAGGGAGCGGATCAACCCTATTTAAATCTACCGGAACGCAAAAAAGACGGTTTGGTGGATCAAGGGCATCTTTTTTTGGTGATTCCCAATTTGGATTTGAGCAAAACCCACATCAACGAAGAAAAGTTTGACACAGAGACCTTGCCTTGGTGGGTTTGGCTGAAAGATCGCATGATTCGTGAACTGCTGACCCTTACCAAAAACCGAGACCAACTTTTAGAGCGCTGCTTAAGCTTAGAAGAAGCCTTGAGCTTAGATGAAAAGGTAGCGGGGCTGGAAGAAAACGAAAACCCCTTGGGCGAAAACGAAGCGGAGCAGATTAAGGCATTGCTCACGCAACTTGCCGACTTTACTTGGGAAGAGCCGGGACTGAGTTCCAAAGAAGTGACCCGCCGCCTTTATGAGCATCTCGTTATCCAGGCGAAAACAGAAAACCCGGAGCATTCCGACGACCAGATTCAAAACCATTGTTATACTCGCTTTCGCTTTTTCTTAAGTGAAATGGTGCGGCTCTTAAATCAACCAGATAAGAGCGAAGAAGAAAAGGTCGATCAGGTGGACTATAGCCCTGTGGCGACGGTTCTCCATCATCGCTTGGCGCGGCTTTTGGAAGAAGAGGAGATCGAGCAGGCAAAACAATGGGTGCAAACCGATGGATCAAGTTTGGAGATTGATTTAAAAGAGATTCTTGCCACACAAAAGACCCTGGAAAAAAAGAAGAAGATTTTTCGGTTGATCCAAGGGAATCTAGAGCAAGAAGTTCTGAAATTGCGCAGGCAACGGCGCCGCTTGGAAGAGCGGTTTGTGATCGTCGCCTCTGGGCAGCAGGGGGAAAAAGCCAAAGAACTGCAAAAGAAATTTATCCAAGAGCAGGTGGAAAAATTAGATAAATTGTTGTCGAAAGGGCTGCAAAGCGAGTTGAGTTCAGGTGAGGAAAGGCAAGATATTGAGGCAGCGTCCGCTGACACCCCGGAATCGGTCGCGACCGAGGGAGAAGAAGAGTTGGAATTGAGCCTAGACGATTTAGGTAAAGGGGGGTTGGATGACGATGACTTAGAAGGTGATTTAGGGGAAGGAGGATTGGACGAGGATGACTTAGAAGGTGATTTAGGGGAAGGAGGATTGGACGAGGATGACTTAGAAGGTGATTTAGGGGAAGGAGGATTGGACGACGCGGCCCTGGAAGAGGGCTTAGCCGAATAGGGGGTTTAGGCGTTCAACCCCTCGCCTCAAGACTTGAGCAAACGCACCGGGGTATATTTATAACTCGGTTGTTTGGATTGGGGGTCAAAATCAGGCAAGAGGATCCAGTTCACCTCTGGATAATGCATGGGCATGAAGACTTGCCCCAGGGCCACCTGAGGGCTGATCAGGCATTGCGCCCGCGCCTTGCCTTGTTTGCTTTCGACCCAGATGCTTTGACCGCTGACAAATCCTAAATTTTCCGCGTCGAGCGGGTTGACCTCCACATAGAGTTGGCGGGGAGACATTTTTTTTAAAATCGGGGCTCTCTCCGTGCGGGTGCCGGTATGCCACTGTACGGAGCTGCCTCGACCAGTCAATAAAATCAGTGGAAAAGAGAAGCTAGCTCGACCCGCGGGGGGGAGGGGCTCTCCAAAGCAAAAATGAGCCTTGCCTTGGGGGTGAAAAAATTCGCCCTCGGCAAAGAGGCGTTTTTTTTCAACTCCCTCTGCTCGCGGTTGAGGCCATTGCACCCCGCCTTTTTGTTTTAACTCCTCGTAACCGGCAATACCGGAAAAATCACAGGGCTGGCCTTGCGAAAGCTCTTGCAGTAAAGCAAAAGTTTGTTTTGGGCTCCCAAAACGGGCGACCAAGTCGTGGAGTCCCCATGCCTGACCCAGCAGCCTAAAGATTTCAAAATCGGTTTTGGCTCCCGCTGGTTTGGGGTGGGCCGGGGCTACATGGGCGAAGCGGCGTTCTGAATTGATCAAGGTGCCCTCCTTTTCTCCCCAAGCCGCGGCAGGCAAAAAAAGATCGGCCATTTTCGCGGTTGCCGTATCCGGGTAGAGGTCTTGTACGACCAAAAAGTCCAGCTTTTCTCGTAAACGCTTCCAGCGAGCCGGATCAATCCAGGAATGGGCCGGGTTGGTGGCAATGACCCAAAGCCCTTTGATCTTCCCCGCTTCAACCTCCTCCAGGATGCCTTGGTAGTCCAAGGAGTTTTCTTGGGGAATCGAGCTTTCTTCGATTTTTAAAATCCTCGCCACCTTGCCGCGATGAGCGGAGTTGGCAAACTCATGCCCCCCTAAAAGGTTGGTGGTGTTGGAAAAGAGCCTTGAGCCCATGGCATTGCATTGGCCCGTGATGCTGTTGGCCCCCGTGCCGGGGCGGCCTAGATTGCCGGTCATCAAAGCGAGGTTGATGAGAGCTTGGGCGACCAATACCCCTTGGTGGCTTTGGTTGACCCCCATGGTCCACCAAAAGGAGACGCGTTTTCCCTCTTGGATGCTCTCACCGAGTTCTAAGAGCAGGCTCTCATTTAAACCGGTTGCTGCCGCTACTTGGCTGAGGGGGAAGGCTTCGACAAAAGCGGCAAACTCGTTAAACCCCTGGGTATGGGCTTCAATATAGTCTTTATCAATGGCCCCCTGCCCAATCAGCCAATGGGCGAGCCCGTAAAATAGAATGAGGTCGGATTTAGGGCGCAAGGGGTAATGCGCGGTCGCTGCCTGAGCGGTTTGAGTCTTTCGCGGGTCGATTACGATGATTTTCGGGTTTTGTTGGTTGGCTAAAACCCGCTTCCATAATATGGGATGATTGATACAGGGGTTGGCCCCGACAAAAACCAAGACATCGGATTCTTCTAAATCCTCATAACTAAAGGGAGGGGCATCGAACCCGAAGGATTGCTTATAGGCCGTTGCCGCGGTGGCCATACATTGGCGGGTGTTGCCGTCCCCGTGGAGCATGCCCATACCGAATTTGGCGAGACTGCCCAAAAAGGCCATCTCCTCGGTGACGATTTGTCCGGTACTCAAAAAGGCGTTGGCGCTGGAGCTGGCGGTCTTTTGAATCTTTTGAAATCCCTGTACGAACAGTTCTGCCGCCCTTTCCCAAGAAATCGGTTGCAAGGAGCCGTCTGCTCGCTTCATCTGGGGTTGGCTTACCCGATCTGGCGAGTCTAAAGGGACTAAGCCTTGCCAACCCTTGGGGCACGCCTTCCCCTGGTTGACATTGAAGGCTTTATCCGGGGTTAGGTTGACGGTCTTCCCCTCTTTTTGATGGGCGATCAGGTTGCAGCCCGTGGAGCAAAATCCGCAAACCAGTTTGACCAAGGCCGTGGGTTGGAGTTTTTCTGGCAAGTTCCCCAAACCTTGATCCGACTTGGTTTGCCGCAAACTCTGGGTGAGGGGCCCCTGTTGATGAAAGAGCAGTTGTTTGAGTTTTATTTTCATCCGGCTAATCCGATAGGCATTTTGGGGCCCAATCCGGCTTTAAAAAAGAGCAACCGCTCGCTCAAAGCGGCTCCCCAAGCGCTCAGGGCAATGAATAAAAAGAAGTAGCTATTCCATAGGGGGGAATAAAGGGCCCAAGGCAAGAGGCACCCCCACAGCACCCTTTGTTTCCATAAAGCGGCTAAAGGCCCCTGCATGAGTTGAACGCTCTTTTGGGCCAATCCGCTTTTGGCTTGCATGAAACTCGCCAACTCGATGCCGAGCAAGCCGCCGCCAGAAAGCGAGATCAGGCCCAAAACCAAAGTGAATTCATTGGCCTGTGCCCATAGTAGAGCTAAGACCGAGCCTAAACTGAAGGCGGTGAGATAAAACCCCAGCAGGGTACGGGCCCTGTTCCAGTGGGGCCGAGGGGTTTGCAGGTAGAGGTTGGCGGAACACCAAACCCCGGCCGCCCCGGCGCAGAGGGTCGCCCCCTTGACTGCCTCGGTGATTGCCTCTAGGGGAAACAACCAACGCAAAAGGATGGTGGCCAGGGCTAAATGGGCGTATAAACCAAAGCTTAAGACTTCTCGACTGATCCACGAGGTTCTCCAGCCTAAAATAGCCCGAAAGGCAAAGGTTGGGCGACCGAGATGCAATAAACTGGCATTGAGACCGACAAAGCCGAAAGCGAGGCTGAGAAGCTCGAACTTTTGCGCTTCCCGCAAAAAGAAGGAGACCCCCCACAAGCCGACGGAAGCCTGGGTGAGCAGCAGCATTACGACTAAGGGCCAGTGGGTTGCCTCCGGCTCGCGGGTTTTATCGAGGGAGGAAAAGGTTTTCAGGGTCTTTGATTTCTCTCGGTATTTTGTCGCGGGCTCGGTAAAGGTGATTTCGGCCTCGGGGCTGAACCCAGGGGTTCCCTTCGAGTGGTCTTGGATCTCGCTTTTTGTACGAATCACCACCTTTAGAGCCTCATTGGGGCAGGCTTGCACGCAGGCGGGTTCTTCATTCACCGCTAAGCGCTGTTGACAGAGGTCGCACTTGCGGACGATCCTCAAGGCGGGTATCCATTTCGGCGCGTCATAGGGGCAGCGCAAAAGGCAATATTGGCAGCCGATGCATTGGTCGTCGAGATGTTTTACGATACCGGTGAGGGTGTCTTTTTCATAGGCCAAGGTGGGGCACCCGCTCATGCAGGCGGGGTCGAGGCAATGGTGGCATGAAGTGGTAATGGTTTGGTTGAAACTCGTTGCTTCCCCTTGTACCTGGGCTATCCCAATCGAGCGCCAGCTTTCTTCGGGTTCCAAACCGTTTAGGCTGTGGCAGGCGGTCACGCAGCCTTTGCAGCCCGTGCAAAGTTTTAGATCAACCTCGAAGGCGTATTGTTCCCCTTTTTGGGGCAGCCGCTGGGGGATTAAAGAGAGAGCGTTCATGCTTTAAGTTGAGTTGTGGTTATATGGCTTTGGGCTTGAGGCCCCGAACAGATCCAAACGAACCCCTGCAAATTTTCGTCTCCTCACGATTACTCCTGGGGTGGCCTCCCTTTGGGGGAGGAATCTTTTAATTTGCAATTTGGATACCCTTTGAATTATCTTTTATTATCAATTAGTTGATGATCCAAACTGGATGACAGAATTGACAATTCTCATCTATTTGGCATTCTTACCACTAATGACAAGAATTAATTCAATAGCTTGCATATATATGTATCAAATAATAGATATTTTTATTTGACATTTAGGGGGAAATGAGATTTAATGAGCCCATCTCCTCCGAATTATCCGCACGATTACTCCTGATTTCGTCACCAATCCGGCCTTTGGTCCGGTGTACAAATCAGGAACTCCATGGTTCGTCTTAGTAAATTGATCGTTATCGGCAACGGTATGGTAGGGGCTAAGTTCTTAGACCTCCTCTGCCAAAGCCCGGCCCGCGAGCTTTATGAAATTCAGGTCTTTGGCGCTGAGCCCCAACCCGCTTATGACCGGGTTGCCCTCTCGCGCCTCTTTGCCGACGCGACTCCGCAAGATTTAGAACTCTACCCCACCGCTTGGTATAAAGAGCAGGGCATTGAACTCCATCTAAACTGCCCTATTGAGCGGTTGGATCTCATTCACAAAACCGTCCAGAGCAAAGAGGGTATCCTTCACCCCTATGACAAGTTGGTCATTGCCAGCGGCTCGAAGGCGTTTATCCCTCCGGTGGAGGGGTTGAGCGGGGAAGGGGTCTTTACCTATCGCGATTTGGCGGATGTGGATTCCATTCAGACTTACGGGAAAAAACAAAAAAACGCTCTGGTGATCGGGGGAGGGCTTTTGGGGCTGGAAGCGGCAAAAGCCTTAAACGACTTCGGCCTCACTGTGACCATCTTGGAAGCGGCACCTCGCCTGATGCCCATGCAACTCGATAATGAGGGCGCCCAAGAATTGCAATCTCAAATCGAAGACCTGGGGCTGAAGGTGATGACCCAAGCCTTGAGCGAACGAGTCGAGCGGGAAGGGGCGGGTTTGCGGCTCCATTTAAGGGGAGGCAAGGTCTTGCCTACCGATATGATTGTCGTTTCGGCGGGAATCCGCCCCCAGGACGAGCTGGCACGGCAAGCCGGCTTGGCTCTCGGGGAGCGGGGAGGAATCAAGATCGACCACAACATGCAAACCAGTGAGCCCAATGTGTTTGCTTTGGGTGAGGTGGCCTCCTTCGCGGGCCAGACCTTCGGGCTCGTGGCGCCGGGTTATCAGATGGCCCGTGCCGCCGTGGCGGTTTTCAATCAGGAAAAATCACCCTTTGAGTTGCCTAATATATCCACTAAGCTGAAATTGTTGGGTGTCGAGGTAGCCAGTTTTGGGGACGCCTTGGAAGAGACCCCCGGTTGCGATGCCTTACGGCTTTCCAACCCCGCGGCGGGGATGTATAAAAAGCTGGTTTTTCATCCGGAGGAAAACCGCCTTTTAGGCGGGGTCTTGGTGGGGGATGTCTCCGAATTTGGAAAGCTCTCCCAACTGGTGCAGCGCGAGGCCGCGCTTCCCCCTAAACCCGAGGAGCTGCTTTTTCCGACAAAAAGCGACTCCAGCCCGACCAGTTTGGCTTTGCTGCCTTCAAGAACGGTGATTTGCAACTGCGAGAATCTAACCAAGGGCAAGATCATTGAAACCATTCGTGCCCAAGGGATCACCAATCTGGCCGATTTAAAGAAGGCCACCCGGGGGGGAACCGGTTGCGGAGGTTGCTCGCAACTTCTGACCGACTTGCTCAATTTAGAGTTGGAAGGCCAAGGAGTAGTGGTCAATAAGTCCCTCTGCGAACACTTTGCTTATACCCGAACTGAATTGTACGCAGAGATCAAAAAAGGGGGATACCACCTTTTTAGCGAGGTTTTGTCTCATTTGGGCAGCGGCAAAGGCTGTGAAGTCTGCAAGCCGGTGGTGGCGAATCTTTTGGCCACTTTGTGGAATGATTCGGTGATGTCGAATAAGGAGATTCAAGATACCAATGACGCCTTTTTGGCTAATATTCAGGTGAATGGCAGTTACTCGGTGATCCCCAGGATGCCCGGGGGAGAAACCACGGCAGAGGGCTTAATCGCCATTGGCGAGGTGGCCAAAGAATTTAATTTGTATGTCAAACTCACCGGTGGCGAACGGATTGCCCTTTTTGGCGCCTCTTTGGAAGATCTCCCAAAAATTTGGGGTCGGCTCATTGCGGCGGGTTTTGAATCCGGTCATGCCTATGGGAAGTCTCTCCGTACCGTTAAATCTTGTGTGGGCTCGACTTGGTGTCATTTAGGGGTGGGGGACTCACTGGATATGGCGGTGACTCTAGAAAACCGCTACAAAAGCTTGCGTGGTCCCCACAAGATGAAGGGGGCCGCTTCGGGCTGCATGCGGGAATGCGCTGAGGCGAATTGCAAGGATTTTGGTCTGATCGCGACGGAAAAGGGTTGGAACCTCTTTGTCGGCGGGAACGGCGGAATCAAGCCCCAGCACGGCCAGCTTTTGGCCGCCGACATCACCAAGGAAGAGGCGATTCGCTATATTGACCGTTACCTAATCTATTATTTCCGCACCGCCGATAAGCTCACCCGCACCTCGACTTGGTTGAGCCTGTTGGAAGGGGGGATTGAACGCCTCAAAGAAATCATCGTTCAAGACTCTTTAGGCATTGCCGCGGAACTCGAAGCGGAGATGGAACGCCTCGTGGCCAATCAGCATTGCGAATGGAAACGGCTCTTAGCGGATCCGCCAAAGCTGAGCCTCTTCCGCCCCTTCTTAAACAGCGACGACAGCGATGAGAGCATCCGCTTTCAAGAAAAACGCAGCCAAGTCGTTCCCCTTTTAACCCCCTAATGGAGACTTTGATGAAATGGTATCCCACGATTGCGATTGAGCGGCTGGAGGTTGGTTTTGGCGGCTGCGTCAAACTGGAAGGGCAGCAGATCGCGGTTTTCCGCTATGGCCCAGAGGAGTTTTACGCTCTTTCGAACTGCTGCCCCCATAAAAAGCAGATGGTGATCGCGAGAGGTCTAATCGGCGACCTCGCAGGAAAACCAAAGGTTGCCTGCGCTTTGCACAAAAATCAATTTTCCTTAGAAACAGGAAAGTGCCTGAACACCGACTTAAGCAGTCTAAAAACCTATCAAGTTAAATTGGAAGAGGGGCAAGTCTGCATTGGCTTGCCCTAAGCTTATTTTAGTCTTTTTTTTTCCGCTTTTAAGGAATCGAGAGTAAAGCTCCCTTCCTGAACCCCATCAAGCCGCGATGCGGCTTGATGGGGTGGATTTTCCCTGACCCCATTTTGAAACCTTTGAATTTTTTAATGGTCGATTAATTTTTGAGCCAAGGCTCAGCTTTATGAGGAATTATTTTCATGTCTACCCTTATTGGTGAGAGCGAAAAGCTCAATTTATTTTCCTTTACCGGCAAGATCAAGACCCTGCATTTGAGTTGGTTTGCCTTCTTTTTGACCTTTGTGGTTTGGTTTAATTTTGCCCCTCTGTTGGCTTCGATTCAAGAGACTTTAGGTTTAACGGGGCAGCAGGTTAAGCTCTTGATGATCCTCAATGTCGCCTTGACGATTCCCGCGCGTATCTTAATCGGTATGTTGGTGGATAAATTCGGCCCTCGGATAACCTATTCCTTGCTTTTGGCGATTTCCGGGGTGCTGTGCATGCTCTTTGCCTATGCGGATAGCTTTGAAAAAATGGCCCTGTACCGCTTTTTATTGGGCTTTGTCGGGGCGGGATTCGTGATTGGAATTCGCTTGGTCGCCGAATGGTTCCCGGCTAAACAAGTGGGTTTGGCCGAGGGGATTTATGGCGGATGGGGGAATTTCGGTTCCGCCGCGGCGGCAATGACCCTGCCTGCTTTAGCATTGATCTTTGGTGGTGAAGAGGGGTGGAGGCACGCCATCGCCTTGACTGGGGTGATTTCGCTGATTTATTCTTTTGTGTTTTACGCAATCGTCAGCAACAACCCTAAGGGGACGACCTATTTCAAACCGAAGCAGCTCGGTGCCATGGAGGTGACCAGCAAGGGCGACTTTTTTCTTTACTGCTTGATGAGCGCCCCTTTATATTTAACCTTAGGGCTGCTGGTTTGGAAGATGTCACCGGTCAATCTTCAATTTTTTACGAACATCGAATCGCTGATTCTTTATGTTGCCCTCGCCGTGATCTATCTCTATCAAATCTTACAGATTTATCGGGTGAACCGAGGGCTGTTTGGGCCGAACGCTAAGCTTATTCCAGAAGTTCAACGCTATCAGTTTCGTCAGGTGGCGATTTTGGATTTAGCCTATCTGGGTACCTTTGGCTCGGAATTGGCGGTGATCTCGATGTTGCCCCTGTTTTTTAAAGATACCTTTGGGCTTTCGCAGTCCACCGCCGGCCTGCTCGCCTCTGGTTACGCTTTTATGAATCTCTTTGCCCGCCCCGGGGGGGGATTGATCTCCGATAAGTTTGGCCGGAAAAAAACCGTGTTGATTTTAATGTTGGGGCTCGCGGTGGGGTATGGCGTCATGGGGATGATCGATGGCTCTTGGCCCGTTGCTTTGGCGGTGGTGATCATTATGGCCTGTTCTTTTTTTGTGCAGGCTGGCGAAGGCGCGGTCTTTGGAATTATCCCCCTGATCAAGCGTCGCCTGACCGGGCAGATTGCCGGGATGGCCGGGGCCTATGGGAATGTAGGGGCGGTGCTTTTTTTAACCATCCTTTCTTTTGTAGAACCCACGGTTTTCTTTTACACTATTTCTGTGGCAGCCTTTATCACCGTGATTTTGGTCTTTTTTTTCTTAGAGGAGCCTAAAGGCTTTATCTATGAAGAACAACCCGATGGCAGCATCGAAAAGATCGCGGTGCATTAGATGACAAACAAAGAAAATTATTGATGCGGCAAAATATAATCGTCAAGGCGGGGCAATGTTCCCACGCCGGGATCAAACCCTCCAATCAGGATTGCTGCGGGATTCGCATTCCTGAGGGTTCGGTTCTAGAATACAAAGGCATTGTCGCCGTGGTGGCCGATGGAGTGGGGAGTTCCGCCGCCGGGCGCGAAGCGAGCGAGCATTGCGTGAAAAGCTTTATCAGTGATTATTATAGTTCACCGGATTCCTGGGCGGCGCGCCGTTCCGGGGAAACAGTCACCAAGGCGCTCAATTCCTGGCTTTATAATCAAGGGCAAAAGCTTTATGAAGAAGAATTATCTTTGGCTTCGACCTTGAGCGCTCTAGTATTAAAATCCACGACCGCCTATTTGTTTCATGTGGGGGATACTCGGATTCAATTGATTCGCCAAGGGGTTTTAAAACCTCTGACCCGAGATCATCATATTATCGCAGGTCCGAAAAAGCGGTATTTGGCCCGGGCCATGGGGGCCGATAGCCAAGTCAATGTAGATTATTATCAGTTGGACTTACAGCCGCTGGATATCTTTATTCTCACCACCGACGGGGTGCATGAATCCTTAAGCCCCTTAGAACTCAAGGAATTGGCTTTGGATGAGGGGAACAACCTCGAAGAACGGGCACGCCGCATTGTCGCCCAAGCGGTGGAACGGGGGTCGCAGGACAATACCACCTGCCAGATTTTGCAGATTGAAAGTTTACCCAATGAGCAGGATGAGGCGTTTTATGAAAAACTCACCGCCTTGCCCTTCCCCCCCCCGCTCAAGGCCGGCGACCGCTTTGAAGGGTATGAGATTATTAAGGAGCTTCATGCCAGTTCCAAGGTTCAGGTTTATTTGGCTCAAGACTTAGAACAAAAAAAAAAGGTGGTGATCAAAACCCCTTCCATCAACTATGAGGACGACTTGGCCTATATTCAGCGTTTTACCCATGAGGAATGGGTGGGCAAGGCCCTATCCAGCCCTCGAGTGTTGAAGGTGCTGGCACCCTCAAAGCGTAAAAATTTTCTCTATTATGTAACGGATTATGTTGAAGGGGAAACGCTGGCCCAGTGGATTTTAGACCACCCCCTCCCCCCCCTGCAAAGGGTGCGCGAGTTTACTGCCCAGATTATTGAGGGGTTGCGCGCCTTTCAACGCAGAGAGATGGTTCACCAAGATTTAAAGCCTGAAAATATTTTGCTCGATGCCCAAGGGCAGATCAAGCTGATTGATTTTGGTTGCGTCTTTGTGGCGGGGTTGCAAGAACTCTATTCTCCGGTGGAAGACAGCCGTATTCAAGGTACGGAGGATTACATCGCCCCGGAGGTGCAAGAGGGCTTTGCCCCCACCTATCAAGCTGATTTGTATGCTTTAGGGGTGACGGTTTATGAAATGTTGACGGGGAAAATGCCCTATCCCCCCAAAGGCGACCTGCGTTTACCGGGAAAGCGGGAATACCGCCCAGCCCGTTTGAGCAACCCTTTGGTGCCCATTTGGATGGATGAGACGATTAAAAAAGCGGTTTGCCCTCAACCTCAATATCGCTATGAGAGTTTTTCTGAGTTTTTTTTCGACCTGAATAATCCCAACCCCGCTTTTTTTAAGCATCAGGCTCCCTTGATGGAGCGAGACCCCCTAACCTTTTGGAAGGGCTTTGCCCTTTTGCTTTTTTTGCTCAATGTGCTCTGGATTTTTCTTTTGGCCCAGGGGAAATAGCCCGGTTTTACGAGCGGTTTTTTTTGGGGGGGGCTGACAATGCCCCCTTGCGCGCGATACAAGTAGGTATAAAGCTTGGTGCCGCCGGCGAGCCAAATCGCAGGCAGCGCCGTACAGCGGGCCACAGGGGGGAAAACCCAAACAAAGGGCTTATTTAGGGCAGAAAACCAGAAGGATTTTTCATCATAACCATATCGGTGAGGCCTAAGTTGGTGCCCTCAAAAGCTCCGGTCGAATCGCCGCCGAGCCAGACATTGCCGTTTGCGTCCACCCAGATTCCCCATCCCTTGTCGTCACCCGCGGTTCCAGGTTGCTTGGTCCATAACAGGGTGCCGGATCCATCGAATTTGGCGATAAACATATCTATTCCGCCATGATCCACATTGCCCGCAAAGGCGCCGGTAACATATCCCGTCAAGTAGATGCCATCCTTGGCGTCCACATACATTCCATTGGCCGTATCCGCGTTTGCGGTTCCCAGTTGCTTTGTCCAAAGTAAGGTTCCCGTGGTATCCAGCTTGAGCAGAAATATATCGCTACTCCCTAAATAGGTTTGATTGTTCAGACTTGCCCCCGTGACTCCGGTTACATAGATATTGCCCTTCTTGTCCAGATCGATTCCGTAGCCGACATCAGGTTGGGCGGTTCCGATTTGCTTGGTCCAGAGCCGGTTTCCATTGGAATCATATTTTAATACAATGATATCGCTGGAACCCTGGTTGCTGTTGGAGTGCAAATTCCCATAGGAAAACCCGGTGAGGTATACATTGGAATTGCTGTCGATTGCCACATCGTATATCGCGTCGCTTGCCGTGGTTCCCGTTTGGGTAACCCAAAGCCGAGTCCCGGAACTATCGTATTTAGCGAGATACAGATCCCAACCTCCAAGGTAGCTGTTTGCGGGAAACGCGCCGTAGCTGTAGCCGACTACAAAGGAGTTGCCCGCCGAATCAACGGCCAAGGCAACCCCCCGATCATCCTTATTGGTTCCTGACTGCTTTCGCCATTGCAGCGTTCCCGCAGCGTCGTATTTGGCCAAAAAATAGTCGTTGCTGCCTAAAAGTCCACCAGTACCAAAAGACCCTGCCGTGGTGCCAAAGACATAAAGATTGCCGGCAGCGTCGATTTGAATATCCCCCACTCCATCGCCCGCGGTAGTGCCTTCCTGTTTGGTCCATTGTAAAGTGCCCGCCGCGTTGTATTTGGAAATAATCACATCTTGCCCCCCCAGCGCGGTCTGCCCGTCGATAGAGCCCGAAGCGGAACCGGCAAAATAGATGTTGCCCGCCGAGTCGCCGCTCAGCTCTCTGGTATAATCGGTGCCGGAACTGGAGTTCTGCTTGGTCCAGGAGCTGGTCAACAAGATCGAGTCGGTCGTCGCTTCCGAAAGGTTGCCCGCGTCGTCCTGGTACCAGGCATAGAGGGGTTTGCTCCCTTCTGTAGCGCTCAAGGTAAAAACAGTCGAACCCGAATAGCTCGTGGTCGAGGTTACCTTAACCCATCCGGAGTCGGTGGAACTGGGGGCTTGCGAGGATTCGGAGATAAAATAGGCACTCACCCCGCTGTTGTCGGTCGCGCTTAGGCTCAAGGTGACGCTTGTTGAGGTGGTGGAAGTCCCGTTGGAGTTGATCGAGAGGCTGGGGTTGGTCGGCCCCGTCACATCGTTGCTTGCCGTTGTCGCAAGCGAATCGATCAAAACCTGATAATCTTGTGTGCTTTTATCCTCCGCAGAAACCCGGTAAGTGACCGAGGAGGAAAAATCATTGACCGTCGTGCCGCTGTTCTGGGTGATCCCACTGACCGCAACGCTCGCGCCGGTAGTGGTGAAGTCCGCTACCAGAGCGCTTTTATCGGTTCCCTGGGGAACGGTGGCGGTAATTTGATTTTTTGTGATGGTTCCGACCACATCGGTGGAGAGGGCTGGATTGGCAGCGGCAGTGAAACGGAAATCGGTGATGGCCTTGTCGCTGGATTTGGCGGGGGGGCCTGTGTCGGTCGTGGTGATCTCAATGCCGGCAGGTTTTTTGTCGATTTTGCCGCAGGACGACAGAGCCCCGAGGAAGGCAAGAAAAAAAGCGATTTCCACCCCAATCATTGATCCTTTGAAACCCATTGGAATCTCCCTGTTTGTTGTTGCTGAAAACGATTTTGTTTGAAAAAGGGTAGTTACAGACTATGATATCGGCAGGTGAAAACCAGAAAAATCAGGGGTAAAAATAGGGTAAAAATCGACAAAACCCTTGCTGCTGGAGGATGAAGCAAGAGAGTCACAAGCAATGGTTATGAATCGGAGCGCAATATTTTGGTGGGGACAGCGGGCTGTCGGTAAGCTTTTCCAGACCCGATTTCGGCCTGGGAGGGAGGAAGTCGGGAGCTTTAAGTTTAAGTCTTGGGACTTGGCTCGCTGCCGCAGGTGAGGGCCTTGAATCTGATCTTTTGAAGGTTCCCCATCATGGTACGGCAGGGGTCGCGCCTTTAGGTTTTTTTGAGAGAGTGAAACCGAAAGCAGCCTTGATCCCCTCACCTTGGGCGCTTTGGTGTGCAAAAAGGAGTGATTTGGCAAGAAATTGGGTGAAGAAAAATAAAATTTCCTTTTATGTCAATGGTTCTTTGGGTAATGTGATCATTGACTTTCAAAACCAAAATTATACCATTACTCCTCAGTATGAGCACCTCAGATTTGTAGGTAATAAATTGGATTGGTGGACCCATTGATTTATTCACAGGGCCACAGGGGGCTGTTATCGCTAAAGTTCCAAGGTAGGAAAAAAAACAGAAAAGAAAGTTCAGGCAAGCGATCTAGAAGCCCGGCGCTAAAGGCTTTTGAATATTGGCTTGGAGCCCGGTTTGGCGGCGAAGCGCCTTAAGGGTGGTGGAGCCTAGCGGGGTCGAACCGCTGACCTCAACACTGCCAGTGTTGCGCTCTACCAGCTGAGCTAAGGCCCCACATAAAGCCCAATAGATAACGGTTGACTCTTTTTTTGTCAACCGGAAAACAATCTTTTGAGAAAGCGCTGAAAAACTCAAAGTTTTCTTTACGGAGCGGGTTAACGCCGCCAAATCAATGAATGAAGTAAATTGTTGGTTTGCTGATCCGGATTCGTTTCCGGCTCACCAAAGATGAAAAAAGCTCAGGAATGGGGTTTTTAAGAAAAACACCGGGTAAAGCTAGGCATCGGCCTTATTTTTCCCCTCTTCACCGGCGGGCCCGTAGAGGCGGCGCGAACCGCTTAAGTCTTGCTGGAGAAGGTAGCGCAGTACAATCCATTGATTTCGCCAAAAAGAAGGCCAAAACCCAATTCGTTGGTATCTACGGGAGCTAGTGCATAGGGGTAGCTTAGAATGGATTAAGGCCCCTTGTTGGCGAATCCGACGAACAAACTCAAAATCTTCCATGATTTCCATGGAGGCAAAGCCCCCTAGTTGATTAAAAAACTCCCGAGAGATAAACAATCCCTGATCCCCATAGGACAACCCCAAGTAGCGACTCCGCAAGTTGGCTCCTTTTTGGGTGAGCCAAGCGGCAAAGCCCTGTGTATCTAAAGCAAAGGCAAAGGCGCCGGCGCGCCTCGGTTGGTTTAGGATTTGTTCAATCTCTTCTTTCCATCCTTGGGGCAGGCTGGAGTCCGCATGGAGAAAGAATAACAGTTCGCCTTGGGCCTGGGCGGCTCCAAAATTAAGCTGATTCGCTCTTGGGCGAGGGGCGCGAAAGAGCCGGATTCCCGGTAAGCTTTGCAATATCCTAAAATCCTCCTCGCTACCCTCGCCCTCTACCACGATGCACTCGATATCGGGCTGTGCCGCCAACTCCTTGAGCAGGGGGAGGGGGCGGGAACCTTCATGCAACAGGGGAAGAATGACCGAGATCATGATAAAACCAGTTGGGGGTAAAACCTTAAATCCGGGGGTTCGTCGATGTCTCTCAAGGTGGGGAGGAGTACCGGATGAAGGTCAAGATCCTTAGCCCGCTCTAAGGTGAGTTGGCAGACCTTTGGAGTACTCCAGGGAATATCGTGAAAAAGAGAGGGCACGGGGCGGGCGAGGCCGATGAGATAATACCCGCCATCAACGCAAGGGCCAAGGGTGAAGGGGGATTGATCCAAGGCCTGAAAGGCTTGGGATAAAATTTCAGCAGAGAGGTCTGGGATGTCGGTTCCCACCAACACCACTTTGTTGGCCCCCGCGGTAAAAGCTCGTTGGAATTGACTCGACATTCTTTGTCCTAAATCGCCCGCGCTTTGGGGCGTAAAGCAAAAACCCTCGCCTGCCCATAAGGCAAGCAGGCCCGGTTGTTGGCCCCCATAGGCGATTTCTAAAGCGATTGCCTCTTGCTGAGCGAGTTGCGAGGCCGCCGTAAAAACCCTCTGGGCCAAGAGTTGGTAGATTTTTAAGGCTCCTTCCGGCCCCAAGGCGGGGATCAAACGGGTTTTAACCTGACCGGCAAGGGGTTCTTTCGCAAAAATAATGAGTTGGTGGGGCATCCTTTGCCTAGCCTTGTCGGAGGGATTCCATTTTTAAAGCCTCGGTGTGAACCGCTTCAAAGAGGCTTAAGACAAAGGACCAGGGGAGGCCCCATTGATCGGCGTCTTGGCGTTTTTTGCGCATCAGCGCTTCCCACCGCGCCGGGTCTAGGGGGGGCAACCCCTGCCGGGCTTTGAGTTGGCCGATTTCGCTGACCACGGCAAAACGCTGGGCCAAGATTAAGATTAATGCCTGCTCCAGCCGCTTTAAGGGCGTGCGAAAGGCTTGCTCGGAGAGGCCTTCTAAGTCGAGAGTCAGCAGGGTTGGGTCTGGTTGCGGCCGGGTATCGTATAAAAGACGAAACAGGACCTGAACAAAGTCGAGGGTCAGGCCTTGCATTTCAGCGAAATTCGCGAGTCCCTTGATCTCTTCGATACGCTGGACGCTGGGGGTTAGAGGGCGGTTTTTGGCCGTTTTCCAAGCGAGAGCTTGTTTTAGGATCCGCAAGCGCTCGCTCAAGAGGGGTAAAAGAGCGGCATCGAGTCGATCAATGGAGGCCCGGTGGTTTTCTAAAAGTTTGCTTCCTTCATCCATGCAGGTTCCACTCGATTTTAGGGCAGTGATCAAAAATCAGGGGAATTCCCGCTTGTTCAATTGCTTGATTGAATTCTTCGTTCACGACACCCAATTGGCACCAAAGCAATTTGGGTTGGAGTCGCAAGATTTCGGGGAGGAGGTCCGGCAGGCGGGTGGGATTTAAAAAGAGGTCGATCCAATCGACTTCTCCTGGAGCGAGTTCCGCTAAAGAAGCCTTGGCCCGGATTCCTAAAATCTCCCCCCCCGTGGGGTTGATGGGGGTGATTTGAAAGCCTTGTCCTTGTAAAAAGCGCCCGATTTGAAAGCTGGGGCGATCTTGGTTGGCGCTCAAGCCAACAATAGCGACTTTTTTATGGGTCTGAATAAAAGACAAGGCTTCTTTGCCTGAGAGCGTCATACAATACCTCATGCGAGTTGAAAGAGCCTTTGAGTCGGTTAAGGCTCTGGATTAGGCAACGATTTCTGGAAGGACGGCAACGCCTTGACGGCCTTTGTCACTGTTCTGTATCAGTATAGCGATTTCTGAGCTGTAAGGCAAATGACTCTGCCTCGTCTAAGGAGTGTTTATTGATGAATTGAAAGGCGATTTTTTTACAATCAATGGAGTTCACCTTGCTCAGAATCTTTTTGGTTTTTAAGATCATATTGGGACTCATGGAGAAGGTGATTTCACCGACTCCCAATAAAAACATTTGCATAATCGGGTCTGAAGCCAGTTCCCCGCAGATGGATAAGGGCTTGTTGCGGCGATTGGCTTGGGTAACGATCTGCATGAGCATCTTCAGCACGGCGGGATGGTAGGGACTAAAGAGATCGGTGACATGCTCGTTGAGACGGTCCACCGCCAGAGCATACTGAATCAAGTCATTGGTGCCAATGGAAAGAAAATCACAGACATCCAACAATTCATCAATCAAAAATACCATGGCCGGGGTTTCGACCATGCAACCTAAGGGGATATCCACCTGAGTCAGACCTAAGGCCCTTTTTTCTTCTTCGATCAACTCTTTGGTGCGGGTGATTTCTTCGATTCTCGTCACCATGGGCAACATGATGCGAATGCGTCCTTGCTGAGCCACCTGAATCAAGGCACGGAGTTGCACCCGAAAGAACTTTTCTTCTTGCAGGCAGATGCGGATTGCTCTTAAGCCCAAAGCGGGGTTCGATTCTTTTTCCAGGTCCTTAAAGAGGCCATAGCTTTTATCCGCGCCGATATCCCAGGTGCGAATCGTGACGGGACTACAGTCGGTTTCTTGTAAAATCTTAGAAAAAAGGCGCATTTGCTCTTCTTCATCGGGCAGGCGGTCTTTTAAAAAAAAGAGAAACTCGGTACGCACTAAGCCGATGGAGGGAATCTTTAATTTTTGGATCAAGGAGAGTTCTTCCAAAAAATCCAAATTCGCCGCCAAGTCAACTAAAGGATCATCAGCGAGACGGCAATCCACATTGATCAGTTTATCCAACTCGTTTTGGTAAAAACTAAACCGCTCTTGCTTGTTTAGTTTTTCTTCGATCATCTCTTCGGAAGGTTGATCAATGACTTCTCCGGCATTGCCGTCTAAAATGAGGATGTTATCATCTAAGATGCGCTGGGTTGCCGCCTGCACCCCCACCACCGCGGGGATATTCATCGCCCGCGCGAGAATGGAGGAATGGCTGGTAGTGCCTCCCAATTCGGTGACAATGCCTAAGATATTTTCTTTATTTAAATGAAAGGCGTCCGCGGGGCTCAAGTCATGGCAAACTAAGATGACCGGATCTTTCAAGCGGGAAAGGTCTAAAAACTTGTTTTGCTGTAGGTTTTTCATCAAGCGTTCGCCCAATTGACGAATGTCGTCGAAGCGAGCGCGGATATAAGGGTCGGGCAGGGCCTTAAATTTTTGTTCCAGGTTGGCAATCACCCGAATCAAGGCCCATTCGGCATTGATCTTGTTGTGGGTGATTTTGCCTTGAATCGCGGGGATAAACTGCTTGTCTTTTAAAAAGAGCCGATAGCCGGCAAAGATTCCCTGAAACTCCTCGGAGAGGTCATGGGATTGGGTTTCCAGCTCTTTTAATTGAGCCTCGGTGAGTTGTAACGCCTGATCGAGCCGCTCTAACTCTTGAGGGATGTCTTGGTCATCCGAAAGCTCAATGCGGGGGTAATTGACAAAGGCGGAATGGATTTTTAAGGCCTTGCCAATGGATACCCCTTCAGATACTCCAAGACCATGGTAGGTTTGCATGCTGTAAGCTTCCTGAAATTAAGCCCCGGGTTGGCCTATTTTTTTCGCAACTGGGTCAAATCCCGCACCGCGCCCTTAGCCGCGGAGGTTACCATCAAGGAGTAGGCCTGTAGGGCCACGGAAAGAGGTCGATCTCGTTCGGGTCGAAAGGCCTTTTCTCCCTTGCTTTGCATGATTTCCCGACGCTTTTTCAGGGTCTCGGGAGCAACGACAAGATGAATCGAGCGTAGAGGAATATCGATAGTCACTAGATCCCCCTCTTCGACCAAACCGATTTCCCCCCCCTCGGCCGCTTCGGGCGAAACATGACCAATGGAGAGGCCGCTGGTTCCGCCGGAAAAACGCCCGTCTGTGATTAAGGCGCAATCCGAACCCAATCCCTTGGATTTTAAAAAGCTGGTGGGATAGAGCATTTCTTGCATCCCCGGCCCGCCCTTCGGCCCTTCGTAGATAATAAAAACGACATCTCCCTTGACAATTTGATCGGCTAAAATGGCTTGACAGGCATCGTCTTGGGAGTGAAATACCCTCGCGCGACCGGTAAACTTCCAATTGCTTGGATCCACGCCCGCGGTCTTGACCACGCAGCCCTCTTGGGCGATATTGCCGTAGAGTACGCAAAGCCCACCCTCTTGCGCATAGGCGTGAGCCCTGTCGCGGATGCAGCCTTGTTCGCGGTCGAGGTCTTGACTCTCCCACTTGGCGTTTTGGCTAAAGGCCTTGATGTTGAAAAAGCCACCTGGCCCCGCGGAAAAAAGGTCGAGGGCCTTTTGGTTGTCGCTGCGCTTTAGGTTAAAGGCGGCAATCTGCTCGGCTAAAGTCAGGCCCGATACGGTGGGGGAAGAGCCGTCAAGCTTTCCTGCCTTGAAGAGTTCGCCTAAAATCGCCATGATGCCGCCTGCGCGGTGTACATCTTCGATATGGTAGGAACTCGAAGGGGCCACCTTGCAAAGAGTGGGCACCTGCCGACTCAGTTCGTCCATATCTTTCATGCTGTAGTTGATCTTGGCTTCATGGGCAATGGCTAAGAGGTGCAATACGGTGTTGGTCGAGCCGCCCATGGCAATATCTAAAGCCATGGCGTTTTCAAAGGCCTTGCGATTGGCGATGTTGCGGGGCAGAACTTGATCTGAAGCGGAAAAATAATACTGCTTTGCCATCTCTACAATGCGCTTTGCCGCTTCTTCAAAGAGTAGCCAGCGCCGTTGGTGGGTGGCCACCAGAGTTCCATTGCCCGGTAGAGCGAGGCCTAAGGCCTCAGCGAGACAATTCATCGAGTTGGCCGTAAAGAGGCCCGAGCAGCTACCACAGGTAGGGCAGGCATTGCGCTCGATTTCGTTCAATTGACTTTCGGAGACACTTCGATCCCCCCCGGCGATCATGGGATCAATCAAATCCAGTTTGACTCCTTGGCTCAATCCGGCTTCCATCGGCCCCCCGGAGACAAAAATGGTCGGGATGTTGAGGCGCATGGCGGCCATCATCATGCCGGGGGTGATTTTATCGCAGTTGGAGATACAAATCATGGCATCGGCGCAATGAGCGTTGACCATGTATTCCACCGAATCGGCAATCAAGTCGCGACTCGGTAGGCTGTACAGCATTCCGGCATGCCCCATGGCAATGCCGTCGTCAATGGCAATGGTGTTGAACTCCACCCCAAAACCGCCGGCTTGGTCGATGACCTCTTTGACCTGCTGCCCTACATCTTTTAAGTGGACATGCCCCGGCACAAACTGGGTAAAGCTGTTGACGATCGCGATGATGGGCTTGCCGAAATCTTGGTCTTTCATTCCCGTAGCGCGCCATAAAGAGCGGGCCCCGGCCATGGTTCGCCCTTCGGTGGAAGTGGCGCTTCTGAGTTTTCCCTTCATTTTTCCTGAATCATGGTAAAGAATTTATCAAAGGCTTCCAAGACTTCGGGAGACTGGAAGCTGTATTCGAACACCGACTCCCCCCGTATAACGCGCTGGTCAACGGGCTCCCCCATGGGAGCGAGTTTTTTGTTGCAACCGTAGATAAAATAAGGCGTAAACTGGTAGTTGGACTGGGTTCCGCTTTTTTGGTAGCCCATGCCCAACTGCTTGGCCTTGACTTCTGCCCCAAGAAAGCAAAAGTGCCAGGTCTCATCGGGGCCGGTTTTTTCCTTGATGAGATAGGGCAAAATCCATTCGTGCTTGGGGGTTCTGCGTTGGATCAAGGTTGACTCGCTCACGCTGCTGAAGATGCGAGTGAGCTCTTTGGCAAAATTTTTATAGCCTTCCAGCCCCATTTTACTGCGCAGCAGGGTCAAGGTTTTGGGGAAGTCCCCTACGGTTTTTGTTAAGTAGGGAAAATCAATTTCGTTTTTCTTTAGTTTGATGACTTCGTAGGTGGTTTCAAACTCTTCGGGTTCTGGCTCGGGCACATTGACCAGTTCCGGCTTTTCGCTTGCCTGGGGCTGCCGAGCCGATGCTTTGGGCATTGGCTTGGCTTTGCCGCCCGTGACCATTTCCTTGAGTTTGGCGATACTTGCCTTGGCAGCGGTGGTTGCCACGGCGAAGTGTTGCACGAACTCGGAGAATCCACCGAAGTTTTCGCTCAGGGCTTCGATTTCTGTTTTAAGGTCGTCTGCTACTTCAGCGTTGACCTGAGCGGTGAGGTCGTTAAATACATTGGAGGGGAGTTGTTGAAGGATTTCAATCTCTTGTTCCGGCGCAATGGAGACCCATTCAAATACGGTTTTCCCCTCAAAGGAGTATTTTTTATAGATTTCGGTTTTAGCAGGATTCCCCGCTAAGGTATCTTGCATCCAGTGGATCAGAAACTCTTGTTTTAAAATCTCAAAATCCAAAAAATTGTAATGAAAGCTTTTGACCTCTCCGGCGATTTTTGCCTTCATCCCTGAATAAAAGTAAATAAAAAAGAAGTGATTGCGATAATTGAACTTTTTTAACACATGGGGGAAGATGTAACTGATCTCTTGTTCCTTGCGTTTTAAAATCGCTTCAGGAGAGATATGCTGGGGAGTGATCCCGCGATAAAGCTCTTTTTGGTATTTGGGCTGGATGCACATCTGGAACATGAGCCGAAACACGGTTTTTAGGTTTTGTAAAATCTCAATCTGCTTTTTGGAGGGAAAGTGCGAAGGGAAGGCCCCCCCAGAGGTGATGCGATTATACAAAACATCAATCGACTCAATGGTTTTGTTGAGCTTATAGAGATCCCAAAGAATACGGATTTCTTTTTCTTGGTCGTTTAGACCGCGAAAGACCAAGAATTTTTTATCGTCGGACTCTTTTACCTGAAAAAAATGCAGCAAAAGAACCTTGATCCCCCCCTTTTGGTAAAAGGGAGGAAGAAATTGCAGGTACTTCTTTTTTAAAATAGGATCAGAAACCTGATCGCGAATCCATTCGATTCGGTGGCGAAGGAACTGCACCAAGAATTTACGCATTGCCATCGCTTCTCGAACATCTTCAGAGTCATAATCGAATTTGGATTCGAAATATTGCTCTTGCAAGAGCTTTAAGTTGTCTTGCCAAAATTGCACCTTTTGCAGCATATCAATAATCAACTGCTCAGGGCTTTTTGGTTGCTCTATGATGATCAAGTCGACGACTTTTTTTAAGTCGGACATGGTAATTTACTGAAAAGTTCCTATTTTATTATTCTTTTGGTCCTAAAAGCGTGTTTTGGTGCTGAACTTGAATTCCTGAGGAAAACCGTCAGGGCCTTTTGCTTTTTTTGGCGACTTGCCTGGGATGAAGCAAAAAAAACATTTGGCTCATCAAGGCACCAAGGTGAAAAAACAAGGGGTATTTTGCTTGGGTTTAAATTCTCGTTTTTTCTTTGGGTCGATCTTCGACTCCCAACTGGAATGACTGATGCTAAGCTTTTTGTCTGGATTCAGCAACCCTTTTTAACATAGTGACGGTGAGCGCAAAAGGAAATGAAAAACGGATTGCCCTGGTTTTGGGAAGGGCATTGCTGCCGCTGCTGAGCATCGTTTTGCTCGGGAGTTTAGGGTATCATTTTATTGAGGGTTGGCCTTGGTTTGACAGCCTGTATATGACCATCATTACCTTGACGACGGTAGGTTATCAAGAAACCCACCCTTTGAGCCAAATCGGCAAAGGATTTACCTTGATTTTGCTCTTGGTGGGAATCGGTAATTTTGCCTATGTGGTTCGAACCCTTTCATTGGATTTCTTAAACCCGCTGCTTTCAGGATATTTTAAGGATTTACGCATGGAGCAGACATTAGAAAAACTTAAAAACCATTATATAATTTGCGGTTATGGCCGCATCGGTAGGGATGTGGTCGCTCAGTTGCTGGCGGCGGATAAATCCGTGGTGGTCATTGATGGGCTCGAACCGGAAAAACTAGGTGGGGTAGATTCTGGTTTGTTGTTTGTTCAAGGGGATGCCAGTCATGAAGAGGTTTTATATAAAGCGGGTATAGAGCGGGCGAAGGGATTGGTCAGCGCGGTGCGCTCCGAGGCGGAAAATGTTTTTATCACCATGACGGCTCGGGGAATCAACGCGAAACTTTTTATTATCGCTCGTTACGAAGAAGAACCAACGAAAAAAAAGCTGATCCGCGCCGGCGCCAACCGAGTAATCAATCCTTATAGCATTGGCAGCAGCAAGATCAGTCAGATTATTTTACAGCCCACGGTGAGTAAAATTATTGATTTTGCCTCCTCTCATGAAGGCTTAAATTTAAATTTTGAAGAATTCGACATCCACCCCACCCATCCCTTTGTCGGGCAAACTCCACAAACCTGCGGGGTGAGAGAACAATTTAATGTCATTATCATCGCGGTGGAAAAAGCAGGGGGAAGAATCATCTCCAATCCCGGCGCCCAATATGTCTTTGAAGCGGGAGACAAGGTGGTGATGATTGCCGATCAACAAGAAATGGTTAAACTGTTAAAAAGCTATGCTTGAGCGATTCGTATGCTTACGACCCCTTTTGCTGGGAATGATTTGGCTTTTATTCCTACCGAACCTTAGCCTCGCTAAGGAGGAATATGTAGTCAACCGCACCTATAACGCGCCGAAAGGCACTCTTTATGGGGGCAGTATGTCTCGCGATGGAAAGTATATCTTTGCCATTGATAAAGATTACAACCTGAGGATTTGGAGGTATACTACAGGAAGAATCATCAAATCCATCAAGGGCGGCCGTCATCGGCCCATTGCCGGGGTTTTTCATCCCACGCGCCCGATTCTTTTCACGGTGGGTAAAGATGGAAATGTCTATATCTGGGATATTGCCAAGGGCGCTAAAATACAGGTTTTACAGACCCATATTCAAGAGTTGCACGCGATTGCCATTAGCCCCAATGGGAAAAAGTTGGCCGTAGGGGGGAAGGGACGCAATATTATCATCTGGAGTCTGGACCGTTATAAAATATATAAAAAAATTATTGAACCGAGCCGGAATGTCTTATCCTTAGATTATCATCCAGATGGGAAAACGATTGCCTGGTCGAACGGCAATCAAGAGGTCAAAGTCTGGAACACCGCCAGCGATACTCTGGTCGCCCGTTATAAGAAACACAAAACAAAAATCACTCACCTGAAATTTCACCCTTCGGGAAAGCTCATTGCCAGCGCTGATTTTTCGGGTCAGGTGGTTTTATATAACCTGGAAAAACGAGCGGTTCAGCGAGTTTTTAAGGAAAATAAAAAGGCTGTTTCCGCCGTTGATTTTGATGTCACCGGAAAAGAGATGATGACCTGTTCGCTGGACGGCACCATTAAGCTGCGCAGGCTCAGGAGCAATAAACAAATCCAAAAGTTTAAATTGGTGGGGAAACCGGTTCACTTTTGCGAGTTTTCCGCTGACTCCAAGCAGGTGGTGGCTATTTTCGATACCAGTTACCTCAGGAGTTGGAATTTGGAGGATTCGAGTCATATCGGTTCCTTTAAGGGGCATAAAAAGGCAATTGTTGATTTGGATATCTCCCCCAATGGGGCCTTACTCGTTTCCGTGGGGCAGGACAATCAAATTATTCTTTGGAATGTAGCAAAAAAGTCCATGATCCGCTCTTTCAATGCCGAGGGACACAACCCGCAAGCCATTCGTTTTTCTCCAGATAACTTAAGGTTTGCCACTGCCGGGGGGGATGCCACCATCAAAATCTGGAATAAGGCGAACGGTAAGGTTCTCAATACCTTGAAGGGGCATTCGGGGAAGGTCAATGCCTTGGCGTTCCACCCTTTTGAGAATACGCTTTTGAGTGCCGGGGCAGATAAAAAAGTGATCCAATGGGATTTGTCGACGGGCAGCAGAATGTTTGAACGGACCGAGCATCAAGGGCAAATTTTTCAAATTAAAATCAGCGAAGATGGGGAAAAATATCTCACCGCCAGTCAAGACCGAACCGCGAAGTTATGGCGTTACTACGATCACCAACTGCTTTACGAATTCAAGGGGCACAAGAGAGGAGTTCGGGCCATTGCCTTTGCTCCCGGTAAGGAGAGGGTCGCTACCGGTTCGGACGATAAAAGCATTCGGATTTGGGATACCAGCACGGGCAAAATGAGCCATATGCTTTTAGGGCATGATTTTATCATTAGCGGTTTGCGATTTGCGACCGATGGGAAAACCTTGGTTAGTTCGAGCCGAGATAAAACCATTCGGATGTGGGATGCCCAGAGGGGCGCGTTTATCCGTACCTTATCGGGTCAGGATGATCAAATCGTCGCTATTTCAGTGACTTCAAATGGAAAATTTTTAGCTTCTGGAACCTTGAACGGGGAAATCAATTTGCTCAAATTACCCAAAGAACTCTTTCGCGCCACGGCTTCCTCGGCAGAGCAAAAGCGCAAGGCCTTACCGCTGGGGGAGGATTTGCCTAGCGATGCGACCGCTTTTTTTGAGCCCCTCCCAAACCCTAAGCCAAGCGTGGAAAAAAAGAAATCCTCCGCGGTGAAGGAAAAGGATATTATTGAAGAAGAAGTGATAGAGCGCAAAGACAATGTGTTTGAGCCCCTCGTCGTGCAAGAAAATCAAGAACTCAAAGCGGCCAGGGTTAGCTTAAACAATGCCTTAAAAAATACTGCGAACTGTGTTAATTCGGTTCAAATCGCCAACCTCGCATTTGAAATTTTAAAAAAAACCCCCGATGATTTAACGGCTTACTATGCTCTTTTGCGTTATTATTTGGCGCAAAAGGATATGCAAGCTTTATTTATGGTGGCGCAAATCGGCCAAAGGGGGAAATTCTACAAGGAAGTTTATGATTATAAATCCGAACAACGGGTGCGTGATATTTTTAAGGATTGGAATAATAATATTTTAGAAGTGGAAGATACAAAAAATCAAATTCAATTTGAGCTGGTTGATTGCAACCAGATGGTCACGGATGTAGAAGTTCCTAAAGCTTTACCGGTTCTCAGTTTGCCCCTTGAGGTTGGGGCGCGGGTTTTAAATGGTGAGATTCGATTGGATTTAAGCCTCTTCGCAGGTTTGGAAAAACAGCCCGAAGTGTTTATCAATCGGTTTTTTGCTTTTGTTCAAGGGAGCATGCGCAAGCTAAAGCGGGTCAACCTCCAAACCCTTGAGCCCTACCAACCCCCTCCCGTAGGGGAAGCGATTTTTGGTTATTTAGTGCTTGATTTGGTTCAGTTTCAGTCGATGGGGCAACCAGAGGGGAGAGTGTTTTTTCAATTAAAAAAAGGCCAGGAGGGCTGGCGTACCTATGGTACGACACTGAAAAAGAAGCGAGAATTGATGCTGCTCAAGGGGAATTATTATCTCAAAGTAGGGGGGGAGGTGGTCAGTGCCTTTGAAATCAATAAAAATAAGCAGGTCATTACCCAGGCCGTTCCCTAATAAACAGTACCTGTATCGCTAAGTTGCGGACATGATAATTTTTATTATTTGATTTTTAAGTCTCTTGAGGCCGCAAATTGGAGCCGATTAAGCGGGAATCCTTGCTTTTGTGGTATTGCAAAAATGCCGCGGCCTCTTCTGTGCCCAGGTACTTAGCCAAGTTACGGCGCTCCGTATGCAAAAGATCAACCAGTACCAGGCCATCCACACAATCTCCAAATTTTGGGTCTCGGTTGAACCCGAGAAAACGCCCCCCTAACTTGATATATTGCTTCATCAAAATAGGGATGCTTTTTTCTCCCTGTTCCAACTCTTTGATGGAGTCGGCAAGTTGCTCTAAGGAAAACGCGGCGGTGTCCAAGTTCAGCCCCGTTTTTTTAAGATCCTTTAACTTTAGGGGGAGTCTGGGTTTGACTAACTCCTGTAGCTTTTTCAATTCCTTGTTTCGGTTAAAGTAGTCAATCATCATCTCTCGAGAAAGGGATTGATAAGAGGTGCTGATACTGACGGGGCCGAAAAGGGCCCGAATCTCTTTATTTTGTGAGATATACACGGCAATGCCCTTCCATAACAACATTAGGGGGGTGAAGCTGCGTTGGGATTCGCCGCGAATAAAAGAACGACCGAGTTCCAGGGCTTCGCCGATTTCAGTAAAAAAAGCGGTCTTGAATTTAAAGAGGGTGTGACTATAAAAACCCTTTTTGCGAAATTTCGCAATAATGTTGGAAGCCTCACCAAGGCGATAGGCCCCGATGAGTTGATTTTCTTTTTTATCCCATAAAAAAAGATGCAGGTAGTATTCATCAAATATATCCAAATCAACGCAGGTGCCTGTTCCTTCACCAACGGCGCGAAATGTCAATTCTCTGAGGCGTCCGATTTCCAAGAGTAGGTTGGGAATCTCGCTGGCTTCGGCGATATGGACCTCCAAATCCCCTGAACCGGTAAGCTTTTGCGATTTTTTTAAACCTTGAACCTCTCGGATCAATAAGTTTGGGTCAATGGGTTCAATAACCGGAGCGGGATGGAAAGATCGCTGAGCAGCAGGTTTAGGATCCTCCAGGTTGCGATGGGCCAGAAGCAGGGTGCGGTGGCGTAAATAAGCAATTAGTTTGTTATCGTCGGGGTACTGGGAAAAGCGAGAAGCTTTAATGGGGGAGCCGATTTTTATATTTACGGTAATATATTGTTTGTTGATCATTTCTTTGGGCATCAGGGCCAGCCGAACAAAGGGATGGAGTTTGCCTAAAATTTGAAATGCCATACTATTTCGGCCCGCAAAATACACCGGTACTACGGTTGCCCCGGTTTTACGGGCCATGCGGGCTAAATTTTTCTCCCACGCCGCTTCTTGCAATTGGTGATGCAAAAAATTCCACTGGGCGACTTCTCCCGAGGGGAAACAGCCCAGTGAGCCCCCCTGCTTCAGCCAAGTCAAGGCCTCCCGCATGGTTTTTAGATTATTGCGGACTGAATTTTTTTTCCCAAAGGGATCCACAAAAAAACAAACCTCCGCTGCCTCGGGAATTTTTTCCAACATCAAATTAGCCAGCAACTTGATATCGGGCCGAACTTCATGCATCATGGCCGCTAAGATCATGCCGTCAATGGCGCCGAAGGGGTGATTGGCGACAAACATCACCGCTCCCTGTTGGGGGACGCGGTTTAAATCTTCCGGGTCTACATTCCAGCAGACCTTTAACTCTTCCAATACGGAGTTGAAAAACAATCCCTTTGGTTCGGGCATGTTTTGATATCGTTTTTCAAGCTCGGTTAATCCGGTCAGTCGTTCGACCCAGTTTGAAAATAGCCCTTCTTGAGTGAATACCTTGTTTTTTTTGCATTTTGTGTTCATTCATGGATCTCGGATGGGGGAAAGAAGGAGGTTTTCCCCCTTCTCAGAGCATCGTTTCTTTAAAGGAAAGATAAAGCGAGATTGTTTGAATTCGATTAGATTTGTGTTAGGTTTTGGTTAGGAGTCTCTAAAACCCAACAATTTTAAGGGAGAAAATCAAAGAGAGGGGAGGGCCTTTAAAATTCGCTTCAGGCTAGGGATTTCCTCCAGGCTGAGGGCGCGGAGGTCGAGTAAAACACGGTCTTTGCGAATCAGCCCAATCACGGGGGGGGTACAAGACCTCAACCAAGTACCGAGTCGCTGAGCGGACCAGGGATGGGTAATTTCAATGGCCCAACTATCCAGCTCGACCAAGGGGAGGCTGCCCCCCCCTGGCTTGGCCCGGTGTTGGACCAGTTGAAAGGGGCCTTGGGGCAAATCGGATAAGAGGTCTTCTCCCCTTTTTTTGATGCTTTCAGCCTCTTCAAGGAGCATGCGAAGGGTGGGGAGTTGATTTGCCTCCCCCCTGGAGTAGGCGAGCAGGGTTTGCTCTAAGAGGAATAGGGTCAGTTTGTCGCAACGAAAGGCCCGGTAGAGGGGAAAGGATTTAAGCTTTGCGATTAAGGCGCGCTTCCCTAAAATCACCCCTGCTTGAGGCCCCCCTAGGAGTTTATCTCCGCTAAAGGTCAGCAGGTCGCTGCCCTGGCGCAAGGCCTCTTCAATACTGGGTTCCTTAAAACCCGCCTGCTCCTTGACCGATTGGAACAAACCGCTACCGAGGTCTTCGATTAAAAGCAGGTTGTTTTCCTTGCACAGGGGGGCTAAACGCGAGGTGGGTACCGCGGCGGTAAAGCCTTGGATGGCAAAGTTTGAGGTATGAACCTTTAAAATCAAAGCGGTTTGTTGGGTGAGGGCTTTTTTGTAGTCTTCCGGTTTGGTTTTGTTGGTTGCCCCGACTTCCACCATGACGGCCCCTGTTGCCGCTAAGATATCGGGGATGCGAAAGCTCCCCCCGATTTCTACCAGTTCCCCCCGGCTGACCAGGCATTCCTTCCCCTGCCCAAAGGCCATTAAGACCAAGAAAACAGCGGCAGCGTTGTTGTTGACCACCAAAGCCGCCTCTGCCCCCGTGAGGTTCATCCACAGTTCTTCGATGCGTTGGGTGCGGCTTCCCCGGGTGCCGCTTTGCAAATCGTACTCTAGGTTGCTGTATCCACAAGCGAGGTCTTGGAGTTTGGAAAAGAGTTCGGCAGAGAGGGGAGAGCGCCCCAGATTGGTATGCAGTACCACGCCGGTGGCGTTTAAAACCTTTTGCAGGGGCCGGGAAGACTCGAGTAGGGAGAGGAGTTTTTCTAAAATCAACTCTTGAGTCCAAGCGGGGTCGGAGGCGATGGCGGATTCTTTGAGTTGTTGGAGTTCTTGATTGACTTGGGAGCGAACCTCTTTCCCCCAGGGTAGGCCTTTGTGTTTTAAGGCTTGATCAATGGCGGTGATGGAGGGGAATTTTTTTAAGTTCTTGTTTACTCCCATTCGTCCTCATCTGGGGGGCTTACCCCGAGTAACTGGTCTTTAAGGGCGACCAGCAAATAGATGAGAAATAAAAAGCGGAGCGTCCCTATAAACAGATAGGGGTTTTCCGCGAAGAAACTCCCCCCGCTTTGTGGGTTAAAGGGGAGTTGGCCAACGCGGCTATCGGCTTGAAACGCCTTGGTGCGCAAATAAAGCTTGCCGTTGGGCCCGGCAATCCCGCTGGAACCGTTGTTGATGGCGTGGATTAAGGGCACGCGGTTAGCTATGGCCAGCAGGATAGAACTCTGCAAATGCTGCTCTGGTTGGTTGCTCTGCCCGTACCAGCCGTCTTGGCTTTGGATGATCAAGACCTTGCCTTTGGCGTCTTTGCCAATGGCTTGGGCAATCTCTAGGGGGAACTGGCTCTCATAACATAATTTGGGAACCAGACGCAACGCCCCTGCCTGAAAAACCTGATTCCGCTTCCCTGCCGTGAGTCCACTGAGAAAATCGCCTAAAATCCGCTTCAAAAACTTAGATTCGCCGATCCAAGGGGTATATTCCCCAAAGGGGACTAAAGTCATTTTATGATAGATTTCAGGGGATTTTTTATGGGGGGTAAACAGCAGAGCCGAGTTGTAATAATGAACCTCGCCTAAAATATTTTCTCGATAGGTATCGTGCGTCAATAAGGCTTTGCCCTGTTTATCGACAAAACGATGAAAGGCTGCGGCCACTTCAGGCCAATAGCTATATCCGAAAAAGCTCCCCTCTGGCCAGATGACCAATTCAGCCCCCTGTTGATAGAGTTGTTTGCTGAGCTTGAACTCCAGGGGAGAGATCCGGCTAAAGCCCGGTTCGGGTTGAGGCAGTTGGAGGGACGCGGGGCGATTGGTTTGCACAATCCCGATGGGAACGGTAGGCCAAGACTCGACTTTTGCGTCCCAGGTCTGTTGCTGCCAAAGGCCATAAGTGATCCAAAGCCCGATCGTCAATAAACCGAGTTGCGCGCTTTTGCTTTGGATAAAGTTTCGAGGTGATTTGCCCGCCAAAAAGATCCAATAATTGCTCAAGGCGAGGATGAAATCTAAACCGTACGAGCCGGTGAAGTCGATGGGTTGAACCAAAAAGCGCAGAGGGAGCATGGCATCGGCTAGGCTCCAGGGAAAAATCATGGGATACCAAGAAAACAACGCCGCGGTAATCAGAGGAAAAAGAAACAGGGTCGGGATACGCTGAAAGCGGCGCATCCAGTTCAACAGCATAAATTGCAGCCCAAACAGGGGGGCGAGCAACAAGCCATGCCCCATAGAAACCAGATGATACCAGGGGGAGGGGAGCCCTAAAACGAAATTGGCCCAATTGCCCACCCAATGAAAACCAATGGAGGTGGCGAGCCACCCGCTAAAAGCAGCCCAAAAAAAGCTGCCCCATAAGGAACGCTTTTCCGTGACCCACAAGAGGGGAACAAAGGCAAAAAAGAGGGTGAAGGAGAGATTCCACGCAGGGAAGGCCAGGAAGAAAAGCCCTGCGGAAACCATCGCGGCCAGGGCAGGTAAGAGGTAGCGATTCAAGGGCTAGTCTCGATAGGAACTGTAAATTTCTTGTATTTCCGGTAAGGCCGCCATAAAGGCCCGCACAACCGTGGGGTCAAATTGGGAATTGGAACCCTCTTGGATATATTGTACCGCCTCGTCCCAGTCCCAGCTGTTTTTATAGGGTCGTTTGGAAATGAGCGCGTCAAAAACATCGGCCACGGAAGTAATCCGAGCTTCTAAGGGGATTTTAGTTTCCCTCAACCTGTCGGGGTATCCTGTACCGTCCCATCTTTCATGGTGGTAGACCGCGATATTTTGCCCGATTTGGATCAAGTCGTAGCGGCTGTCTGTTAATATTTCGCCCCCAATTTTGACATGGCCCCGCATTTCTGCGAATTCCTCATCGCTTAAGGGGCCGGGTTTGAGTAAAATCGAATCCGCGACCCCGACCTTGCCGATATCATGCATCAAGCTGGCTGTTTTTAAGAGTTCGCATTCTGGGGGGCGGAGGCCATATTTTCTGGCGATGACCTCCACATAACCAGAGATCCGATTGATGTGGTTTGCCGTTTCGGAATCACGGTATTCCGAGGCGCGAACCAAGCGATGGATCAGCTCTTTTTGCAGTTCTTGCAAAGCTTGGGTACGCTGTTCTACCTTTTGGTCCAAAACAATATTGGTGTTGGCCAATTGTTTTTGGGCCTTGGCCAGGTTGTAGTGGGTGGTGACTCGAGCTTTGACAATTACCGGGTTGACGGGCTTGGCGATGAAATCAACGGCGCCCAACTCAAACCCCCGAAGCTCATCCATTTCATCGTGCATCGCGGTGACGAAAATAAGGGGGATGCGCTTATAAAAGGCGTTTTCCTGTAATTTTTGAGCGAGTTGATAGCCGTCCATCTCCGGCATCATGATGTCGAGAAGAATCAGATCGGGGGGGGCGGTTTCGATGCGTTTTAGCGCTTCTTCTCCTGACTTGGCAAAGGACAACTCCCATTTGTCTCGAAGGATTTCCCCTAAGAGTTTTAAATTAACCGCTTCATCGTCAATGATCAGGATTCGTCCTTTAGCCATCTTTACTGTGGGTAGGTTTTTCGTGATCTATAACAAAATTGGGCGTAAAGCGCAAAGAGAATGAAAAAAAAGCCGCGCGAAGCGGCTTCATTTAGGAGACGAGAAACAAAAAAAAACGCTTAGAGTTTTTCCGCGTTTTCAGCAAGGTATTGTGCTACTCCGTTGCTGTCGGGCTTCATGGCTTTTTCGCCTTTTTGCCAGCCTGCGGGGCAAACCTCACCGTGCTGCTCGGTAAATTGCAGGGCGTCAATCATGCGCAGCATTTCATCAATGTTTCGGCCTAGGGGGAGGTCGTTGACTACCTGATGGCGAACCACACCCTCTTTATCAATCAAGAAACTACCGCGCAAGGCAACGGAGTCGTCGACCAATACATCATAGTCGCGGCTGATGTTTTTGGTGATGTCGGCGATGAGAGGATATTGCACCTTGCCGATTCCTCCATTTTTGATATCCGTATTTTTCCAGGCCAAGTGGCTGAAATGGCTATCAATAGAAACCCCGAGTACCTCTACATCGCGGCTTTTGAAGTCCGCTAAGCGGTGATCAAAGGCAATGATTTCCGAGGGGCAGACAAAGGTGAAGTCAAGGGGATAAAAGTACAAAACAACATACTTGCCTTTATAGGAAGAAAGGCTGATTTCTTTAAAGCTATTGTCGGGCATGACGGCTTGGGCTTTAAAATCCGGTGCCTGCTTGGTAACCAATACACTCATGGAGTCTCCTAAGAAGTTGAGTTGTAAAATAGGGTCGCGCCTGATCGAATCCACTGGGGGAGGGCGCTGAATTTTGTTTAGAATAATGGCTTGAACCCTCTTGATCAACTGAAAAGAGTAAATTTAAATAAAAAAATATATAAACTAACAAAAGCTTTGAAAAAAAAGCGTTTACTCAACGGGTGCTGTCAGAGTAGGTAAGGGATAATCCCTAGGGAAGCCAAACAACTGATCGCGTAATTGCGCTTTATGAAAGAAAAGTTCAAATTTGAGAATATTGAAGGAGCCTTAAAGGGACAAGCTTTCAATCACGCTTTGCCCATGACCCGCAATTGGGATGATACCCTAGATACCATCCATTACCTTCTGCTGAAAAAATGGTATTATGTCGCTATTGCCACCAATACAAAGCGAGGGGGCAAGTTGTTGAAAAATGGTTTGGGGCTGGAGCGCAAGAGGAAATCTCTCCCCGAAGAGATGCAAACGATTTTGAAACTGAAGATCTCCAGTTTTGAGGGCTTAAAGAAAAAAATTCGGCAAAAACAGCTTAAATCAGGGGAAGATCGGGATGTTTGGCACTTTTCGAGCCAATGGAAAGAGTTCCCCGAAGGGACAAAAGTCATTGAGCTGACCCAGGCAAATCTTTCGGGGATGGTGAAGTCGAAGGGAGCGACCAAAATTTGTTATATTGTATTGGATGGCAAGGCGACAACGGTGGATGTCAATACCTGTATGTTCATTGTGCATAAGGTTTTTTCCGATAAGGCCTATGCGGCTAAAGTACTGAAAGAGGTAGAGAAGCTAAAAAAACAGGGCGGGCCAGCCGGGATGGAGCCCCAATTGAAAAAAGCGGTTGACATCCGTGGGGCGCGGCAACCGGGTACGGTGATGATGGAACTGCGAGATCACCCCAAAGAGGTGGAAAATGTTACGGACGCGGAATGGTATTTATTGCAGGGGTATTTTGAAAAGCTTAAAGAATCCAGTCAACTCACAGATATGCATATCAAGGTCGAGCAACTCTTAAAACTGCATTTTGGCGAAAAGGCCTTACGGGGCGGCTGACCCTCTTTTCTTGACGATTCGCTGCTCGCTTCTCATAATATTAATCCGGCGTGTGTATAGCTTCCAATTTAAAAAATCACTGGGGTCTGGGGCTTTCAGCCCCAGCCCGCGGAGCATATTTAGATCGCGGGGGCGCTGATGCCCAGCGAGCGCTCGCGCGAGCCGCCCCGCGGCTGTGGGCTTTGCCTAGGTCAGGCTAGCTTGCATAGGAATCATATAGGTGTCGGACGGCGCCCTCGCAGACCTTTTTATGCAGTGACCTATTTAAAAAAAAGGCCGCTTTGTGCCCCTAAAGCCGAATATCCATCCCTTAATTTTGCTTTTTGCCTCTTCTTTGTCAGGTCTGCTCCCCCACATTCAAACCCCTTTTGATGAACCCCCTTTGGAAACGAGATGAGATGGGAAGTGTTTCAATAAAAATTCCCCCTTTACCCACACTGCTTTTAGGGCTGCATTTTTGTGTTTGGCTTGGAGTGAGCCTCGGGTTGGACATCCACCCCGACATGGCCGATCATTGGCTTTGGTCCAAGTATCTCAGTTGGGGCTATTATGAGCATCCCCCCTTGGTGGCCCTCACCATGTGGCCGGTGAACCTTTTTGGGGCACCGCCGATTTTGGCCTTAAAGGTGGGCTCGGTTTTGTTTTCGGTCTTCATCCTCTACCTGGCTTACCAGTTGGCGAGGTTGGTTTTTGCGGAAAAAACCGCTTGGTTTTATCTGCTCATCTTAGAGTCAACGGTTTATTTTTCTTTCGGAAGCGTTTTTTGGCATATTGATCAACCCTATATGGCCTGTTGGTTGCTCGGTTTGATGGTGTTGGTCGCTTGGAGCCGCAGCCAAGACCATCGCCTGATTTTACTCTTTGGGTTTTTGGCGGGATTAGGGGCTTTGAGTAAATATATCATGGTATTGCTTCCTGTGAGTATGGTGGTTTGGTTGGTGTTATCCAAGCCGGCTCGTGTCTTGTTGAAACGACCCGAAACCTACCTAGGCGGCTTGATCGCCTTGGGTATTCTCAGCCCAAACCTTTACTGGAACGCTCAGCATGAGTGGATTACCTTTAGTTATAACTTTCAAAAAGGGCTCTCTGGCGCGAATCCGTCGCGGCATTTCATCGCCTTTCAAAGCTCGCAAATCTTATTGTTTTCTTTGCCCTTAGCGGCAAGTTTTTGGTTTTTATGGGGCAGGGGGCGACTCAAAGCGTTGCAAGGCTGGAGAAACCAAGAGCCCGCCTTGTTGTTGCTCAAGCTGACGGGGGTGGTTCCCTTTTTGTTTTTCAGCTACGCCGCGACCCAGGGGCGTGGGGCCGACCCGCATTGGATCAACATCAGCTATTACAGCTTTTTTCTTTTCTTGGCGCATCATTGGAGCCAAAGCTTTTCCAAACAGCGCGCCCAAGGGGTGTTTTCCTTTGCCTTGGCTTGGAATGGGCTTTTAGTCGGCCTGCTCTTGTGGCAGGTACTCTTGAACCCGCTACAACTCAAGCCCAAGCAAAACCTGCCCTTTGCCAAGGTCACCCACTGGCGCGAAACAGCAACGCAAATTGAAGCCCGCTTGCGGGAATACCACCTTCCCCCGCCGCGCTATGTGATCAGCAGAGAGTATCATCTCAGTTCCAGTTTGGCTCTTTATTTGAGTTTTCAACCTTGGACCCACAGCTTGGAAAAACCGATTCGCAACCTTTGGAGTCCCCGGGATCAGGTTATACGAGCTGGTGGGTTGTTGGTCTGCCCCGATTATGAATGCGAAAGCGTGGTCCGGGCCGCCGTTGCCGAGCTGGGCCGCCAACCAAAGCCCTTGGGCATGGTGGAAACCCGAGGGAAAGGCTTTGTTTTGCGCCGTTTGGAACTCTATTTTTTTAAGGCGGCTTTGTGATTTTGTTTCGATACTTTATCAAAGAGTTGATCTACCCCTTTTTGCTTACCCTGGGGATCATCGCTGCGATTTTGGTGATGGATCAGGTTTATAAGTTCATGCCTTTTATGCAGCTTACGGGGCTCAAGTTCGGTTACCTTGCCGAAGCGCTGCTTTACGGCTTGCCCCCCAACTTAATGATTGCCACCCCGGTGAGCATCATGGTGGGGGTCTATTTTGGGGTGCATCGCTTGAGCATGGATCATGAAATTGTGATCATGCGCGCCGCGGGGGTATCGTTGGCTTTTTTATTTCGCCCTGTCTTGGTGGTTGCCGGGGGGCTGGCTATTTGGTCGGGGCTCAATTGTTTTTTTTTGGCCCCCTGGGGGGTGACGAATCTCGAGGCCTTGCAGTTTCAAATTCTCAAAACGGAAACCAATATTAAGCTGAACCCCGGTAAGATTAATAATTTCTTTGGCCAAAAGATGATTTTCATCCATCACAAGCAAAAGGATTGGTTGGAAGGCATCGTCATCGCTCCTTGGAAGAAGGTTGATTCGGCTTCCCTAATCGAAGCGAAAAAAGGAAAGATCGCCTTTAACGAAGACTCGAGAAAAATCACCTTTTTGCTCTATGAGGGGAAGATTCATCGTAAGGAAAAGGGGCGAATTCGGGTGATGGAGTTTAGCCAACTCGACTATGCCTTGTCCCCGCCAAAACGAGACGCGGCCAACTTGCCAAAACGCTTTCGAGAATTAGAAAGCAAAGGGGGGAAAAAGGATATGGAGATGTTTCCCTTAGAGCTGATGGAGCAGATGAACTCCGCGCCAACAGCCTCCTCCCGCAGGGAATATAGCGATGAATTCCACAGTCGCATTGTCACGGTGTTGAGCTGTTTTGCCTTTGCTCTTTTTGCCTTGCCCTTGGGGATTTTTGACCCCAGAAACCCCAAATCAGCTAAATTTGTCTCCATGTTGCTCTTTATGGTGCTTTATTTTAGTCTTTTTTCACAGGCTCGAAGCTTATATGTGCAGGGCTCGATCGGGGTGTGGGCTTTGTATTTTCCCCTTTTTATCGCTTTGGGGGTGGGGGTGGCCAATTTCTTTAAAATCAACTACGATTTGGCGTCTTTAACCGAGCTATGGCGCCTGAAACATCTGCAAAAAAAGAAAAAGCATGAGATACATTAGTACGAGAGGCAAGGCTCACCCCGTTGATTTTTCCGGCGCTGTTTTGCAGGGCTTGGCCCGCGACGGGGGGTTGTTTCTTCCTGAGGTGATTCCGAACCTGACTCCTCGGCTGCGCGAGTTGTCGACGCTGAGTTATCGAGACTTGGCCTTGGAAGTTTTTTATCCCTTTGCAGCAGGTGAAATATCCAAAGCGGAATGGAAGGCCTTGATTGATCAAAGCTACCGCGGTTTTAGAGCCCCGGAAGTTACCCCCTTGGCGCAAAAAGCGGGACAATACATCTTGGAGTTGTTCCACGGCCCTACCTTTGCCTTTAAGGATGTCGCCTTACAGGTTTTGGGAAACCTGTTTGAGTTGTTGTTGGAGCGCAAAGGCCAAAGCTTGAATATCTTAGGCGCCACTAGTGGAGACACCGGTTCAGCGGCAATCTACGGGGTAAGGGGGAAAAAGGGGATCGAGATTTTTATGCTGCACCCACAAGGCAGAGTCAGCGCGGTGCAAGAGCGGCAGATGACCACCGTTAGGGATAAAAATGTACACAATATTGCCGTTGAGGGCACTTTTGACGACTGCCAAGCCATTGTTAAAGCTTGCTTTAATGATTTGGAATTTAGGGATACCTATCACCTGGGCGCCGTGAACTCCATCAATTGGGCCAGGGTGCTGGCGCAAATCGTTTATTATTTTTACGCTGCCTTTCGCTTTTGGGAAATCGAACCGGGCAGCCCCCTGGTTTTTAGTGTGCCCACGGGTAATTTTGGGGATGTTTTTGCCGGTTACATGGCAAAGCGCATGGGGCTACCCATCGAAAAATTAGTGGTGGCGACCAATGAAAACGATATCTTAAGCCGTTGCGTGCAAAAGGGGGATTACAGCCCCCAAACCCTGCACCCGAGCTATAGCCCCAGTATGGATATTCAACTGGCCAGCAACTTTGAGCGCTATTTGTTTGAATTGGAAGGGCGAGACGGGGAAAAAACAGGGGCAAAAATGAAGGAACTGGAAACAACGGGAAAACTCCGGTTCGCGGGAAAAGAATTGTCTCAAATTCAAAGGGATTTTGCCGCCTTTCAGGTGGACGACCTCCGAACCTTGGATTGCATTCGCAATGCCTTTCAGCAGGGCTATTTGCTGGACCCTCATTCCGCGGTAGGGGTAGAGGCCGCAAAAAGCCTGGGCTATACCAAGGCGATTTGTCTGGCCACCGCCCATCCGGCTAAGTTTGACGAAGCCGTAAAAAAGGCGATTGGGCAGGCCCCAAAGCCGCCTTTAGAAATCTCGGAGTTGCTGGGCTTGCCGACTCGTTGTGTGGAGGCAAAGGCGAGGGTGGAGGATATCCAACAGATCATCCGCTCGACTCTAGGCGAAAAGCAAGCTTGATTAGCCGGGGCTGGTTTGGTTTTAAGTTGGGTTGAGGAATCCCTTGCCTTGAAAAGGGTCGGGATCAAGCTGAATCGCCTCTAAAATCAAGCCCTGGGGCGGGGCCTTTAACACTCTGGGTAAAGGAGTCCCTGCCAAGGCCTTTTTGACGCTGTCGGGGGGGAGTTTCCCCTCCCCGATGAGCACCAAGGCGCCCACCATTAAACGGATTTGGTGGCGCAAAAAACCACTCCCCCCAAAGATAAAGTCGTAGCGTTGCCCCTCCAGGATGGGAGTGCTTTGTAATTCGGCGCGGAAGATCCTTTTAATCGTGGAGGGTTGCTGGCAGTCTTTCGAGCGAAAGGGGGTAAAGTCATGCTCTCCCAAAAAGTCCCGCAAGGCCTGCTGGAGCCAATCGGGCTGAAGTTCATGGCGTTTCCACCAGAAAAATTCTCGATGGATCGCGGGCGGGTAGGGACTTTGTTGCACCTGATAGCGGTAGAACTTTCCCTTGGCGGCTTTGCGAGGGTGAAAGTCAAAGGGAACCTCCACCGCGCGGAGGAGGGTGACCGCCTTGGGAGTCAGCGCGTTGAGGCTGGGGAGGATGCGAGAAAGAGGAAAATCAAAGGGCGCGAGAAAGGTAAAGAGTTGACCGCGGGCGTGTACACCCGCGTCGGTTCGGCTGGGAGCCGTAATCACCGTTTTTTTGCGGAGTAGAATACCCAAAGCCTTTTCGAGGTCGCCTTGAATACTCGGCCCGCAATCTTGGAACTGCCAACCGAGGTAGGCGGTTCCTTGATATTCCACTTGGCAGAGGATGCGTTTGCTTTGCTTTGGGTTTGCCTCTAACTCCAACGCAATTTAGGCAGCGGCCTCGACAAGTTTTTTGATCTTACCGGCATCGGCGCCAATGACGGTGTCTTTTTGAGTTCCATTTTGGAACAGGATCAAGGTGGGGATGCTGCGCACGCCGTACTGAGAGGCAAATTTGGTGTTTTCGTCCACATTGAGCTTGGCAATGGTGACCTTACCGGCAAATTCGTCGGCCAATTGATCTAAGAAAGGGGCAATGGCTTTGCAGGGGCCGCACCAATCCGCCCAAAAGTCAACGAGAACAGGGTTGTCTGATTTTAAGACTTTCTCCTCGAAGTCTGCGTCCGAAAGCATAACAAGATTGGGGCTCGCCATAAGATCCTTTGATGATGAGGGTTAAAGGGGATCAACAATTTGTTTGTCCCTTATACTACTCCATCCTTTTTTAAAAGAAAAGGGGATAGGGCTAAAACCCTGCCCCTTGCCAGAGGGGGCGAATCAGGCTAAAAAACAACATTATTTTAATCTTGAAAGGCAAAAGCAATGAAATTCGGAGTCCTAGGCGGTAGTGGTATTTATGAAATGGAAGGATTGGAGGGAATCAAGAGTCAATATATCCATACTCCCTTTGGCGATCCTTCGGACGCGGTGATCACGGGCCACTTTGGGGAACGAGAAATCGTCTTTATTCCCCGCCACGGCAAGGGGCATCGCTTGCTACCCACGGAAATCAATTATCGCGCGAACATCTGGGCCCTCAAAAGCCTGGGGGTAACTCATTTGATTTCGGTCAGTGCCGTGGGAAGTTTAAAAGAAGAGATCGAACCGGGGCATATTGTGATTCCCGATCAATTTATTGACCGCACGAAAGACCGCCCCTCTACCTTTTTTGGGGAAGGCGTGGTCGCTCATCCTCAGTTTGGCAACCCCGTCTGCGCTGAGATGAGTCAGGCGATTTATCAGGCGGCACAGGCTTTAGATATTAAGGCGCACTTGGGCGGGGCTTATGTTTGCATGGAAGGCCCGATTTTTTCCACTCGCGCCGAATCCTTTATGTATCGGAGTTTCGGGGCTAGCGTGATCGGAATGACCAACCTGCAAGAAGCCAAATTGGCCCGGGAAGCGGAAATGTGTTTCGGCACCATCGCCCTTTCGACAGATTACGACTGCTGGCATGAAGAAGAGGTCACCGTGGAAGCGGTGATTGCGGTAATGAAGAAAAATGTGGCCAACTCCAAGGCGATCCTAAAAGAGGTCGTGATGAACTATCAACCCTCCAACCCACCTTGTCCCGATCAGTCTTCCCTTGCCTTTGCCATCATGACCGACCCTCGGGTGATCCCCATTAAGACCAAACAACGCCTGGATTTGATTATCGGCAAGTACATTCAGAGCTAAGGTGAAGCCATTCCTTGGGTTGTGTGGGTTTTTTTTTCTCCTTTTATGGGGGGGGCCGGCGCAGGCGGGCGAAGTGATTCGTTTTTGGCAGTTTTGGCCTGAAGATTGGCTCCAAGAACCCCTAGCCCAGTTTGAGGCGGAGACGGGGCATAAGGTTGTCTTAGAGCGGCTCACCTGGGGGGATGGTTTTAACAAAATCGTAACCGCCTTAGCGGCTGCGGAAGCCCCAGACATAATCGAACTGGGCAGCACCTGGGTTGCCGGGTTTTCGGGGCAAGGGGGGATACAACCCTTGGAGGTAGAGGACCTGAAACCAAAGCTTAACCTTTGGCGCCCCACGAGTTTTCAGGGGCGCACCTACGCGGTTCCCTGGACGCTCTCGACCGGGGCGCTGTTCATTAACCAAGACCTTTTAGAACAAACCGGCCTGCCCCCTCCCACCGACTGGAAGCAGTTGAAAGAGGTTAGTGAAGCGATGCAGGGCCTTGGCCCGGGAATCAAGGGCTTTGGGTTGAAAACCGGTTCCTACACCACCTGGCAGAAGTTTCTTCCCTTTGTTTGGTCGAATGGAGCCAATCTATTGGAGCAAGGGCAACCCAAACCCACTGACCCCGCCTTTTTGCAAGCCTTGGAATTTTATGCCTCCTTAGTCCCCTCCAGTCTACTGGATGACAACCTCATGGTGCGCAAGGCCTTTGCTCAGGGGAAATTGGGCATGATGCTCGATGAGCCGGGGCAAATCGCCCAATTCTTAAAAGAAAGACCGGAATTGAGAATTCTGGTCATGCCTCAACCGAAAAGCCCCTATACGGGCAAATCAATCGCCTTTGCGGGGGGGCAAATGCTGGCGGTCACCAAGGACGCGAAAAACAAAGAGGCGGCCCAGGCGCTCATTCGTTTTTTGGTGCGTCCTGAGGTGGTTCAACAGATCACGCAGCGGATTACGACCCTGTTTCCGGCTTATAAAGGGGCCGCTTTAGACCCCTTTTATCAACAAAAGCACCCGGAGCTTTTGGTTTTCCTGACCGCCTTGGAAACGGCGACCAGCCCCGAGGCGCACCCCTTTTGGATCGCGATTCAAGAAGCCTTTTCTTTACAGTTGGAGCGAGTGCTCTATGGTTTGGCGACCCCGAAAGAGGCCATGGACTTGGCCCTGCGGGATATGCTTTTTGGTTTGAATTCCAACAAACCTGCAAGCGCCTCCGCCATCGACCCCTTGACCCTGCCCTGGGGCTGGATTTTAGGTACTCCCTTAGGGCTTTGGGTTTTAATCACCGGCTTGAGGATGCGGCGAGACTGGGCGCGTTCTCCCCTACGGCGGGGTTATCTGCTGCGCCAATGGCGTTACCAATGGAATACCTTTTTATTCCTCGCCCCTTGGCTCTTTGTATTTTTGACCTTTAGCCTTTATCCCATTGCCTATAGTTTTTTCATGAGCCTCACCTGGTACCCCGCCGCGAGCAATGAGGTGCCGCTTTGGGTAGGGTGGAGCAACTACATGGAATTGCTTTGGGATCCGCATTTTCTCCAGGCCATGAAAAACAGCTTGATCTTTGTTGCCGGTACCGTTCCGGTGATCTTGATGCTCGCGTTGTTTTTAGCGGTTGTCTTAAACGGAAACCTTGCCTTGCGAAACTTCTACCGCGCCAGTTATTTTATGCCTGTGGTGGCCTCGGTGATGGTGATCGCCACCTTGTTTTTCGAGTTGTACGCCCCCCAAGGCTTACTCAACGGGTTTTTAGGGATGATCGGTCTCGGCCCCGTACCCTGGTTGAAAGACCCAGCCTGGGCCTTGAGCAGTGTGATGTTGATGAATATTTGGGCGAGTTTTGGTTTTTACGCCTTAATGCTTTTAGCGGGGTTGCAGGCTATTCCGGAAGAATATTACGAGGCCAGTTCCTTAGAGGGGGCGGGAAAGCTCCGGCAATTTTTTACCATTACCCTTCCCCTATTGAAACCCACCTTGATTGTCGCCGCGGTGATGGATGTAATTTTGGCTTTTCAGGTTTTTGGAGAGATTCTTTTACTCACCAGGGGAGGGCCGATGCGCACCTCGGAAACGGCGGTTTATTTTCTCTATGAAACGGCGTTTCACAAGCAACGAATGGGGTATGGGTCCGCGGCGGCCTATTATGTTTTTTTGGTGCTTTTGCTCTTTTCCTTGGGCCAATTTTGGTTGGGCAGGGAAAAAAAGTCAAAGGAGTAAAACCCCGATCTTAGGGGCCACCTCAAAGGGAATATGGGTTTCCCCCTCTGGGGAAGAAAGCTGTAGGCTTTGGGTTATGATATTGATATTGCTCAATTGGTGGATCGCTTGCGGCTTGATCTGGTGCTCCCAAAAATAGCGCATCAATTCTTTGTTGTCCTCTAAGGATTCGTCAATTAAAATTACCTTAAAACGCTGGCCTGCTTGAACTTGATCGAGCGTGATCATCTTTTCGGGGAGGGCGCTGTCTTCCCCGGGGAAGGGGGTGCCGTGGGGGCAGAACTTCGGGCTGCCCAAAAAGAGGTAAAGCTTTTCTTCAATCAAGGGGGTGAGGCCGTGCTCTAAAATATGCGCGTGCTGGTGTACCTCTTGCCAGGGGATGCCCAAGTGATCGCATAAAAAAGTCTCGACCAAACGATGCCGCCTTGCCAACTGGTTGGCGAGGCGGCTCCCCTTGTCGCTTAAAAGGATATTTTTCTTTTCATCAAAAAGGATCAAGTCATCCCGCTGCATTCTAGATAGCGTAGAATGAACGGTAGAGGGGCTGGACCCGAGTTTATCGGAAAGATGCACCGCCTTGACCATTTTGCCGTGGGCAGCTAGGGCGTAGATCGCTTGAATATATTCTTCGACAACAATCGTGGGTTGGTTCATGAATTTCATTCTCCTTAGTGTTTATTCTTCCTTAGCCAGGGCTTTTCGTCAAAAGACTTTTGTGTGTCTTGAGCATTGCCAAGGTGCAATAGACTCGGTAACTTAATCCAATGAACGAAATACGCCTTTTCCCGCTTTATTGCCCTCATTGCGGTCGCTTGACCCTGCGACACCCGCAAGGGTTGCTGGACCTCAAGCACGACCGTTTAGCCGAGCATCCCTGCAAACTGCACCAGAAAAAACCGATTCAAGAAAGCCTGCCGCCTTTTGTGGAGAATGAAGGACCGATTTTTTTCCAGACGCGAACCCTGCCCGGACAGCGCAAATTGCGTGATCCCCAGTGGGGCCTGATCTTAGAGCAAGAAAACAGTGACGAGTGGCGGGTACTGGCTTTAGAAAACCAGATCATCGGGTTGAAGACTCTTTTTCAGGCAACGGAACTGCGACCGGGAGACTTGGTTTCCTTAAAAAAAGCGCAACGGATTGGTCAACAAAGGTACCGTTTGGAAACCAAGGAGTTGCTTTTTCCTCCCTCGGATTTGCTGGATCTCGCCTTGGGGCCGATTGAATTTTATCGCTTGAATCTCTCTTCCAGAGATCAAAATCATTTAGAAAACATCACCGGTCGCTTTCTTGACTTGTCTTTGCAAGAGGGGATTCATCCCTTTGCCCTAACCTTAGGGGCGATTGAAACCAAAGAGGGGGAGCGGGTTTTTCACCGCGCCTTAGACCTCGATCCCAGCGCGAAGTTATTGCAGACCTTTGAAGGGCTGCCCCTTCCCCCGAGCGTTCAGCTTTCCATCCAGCAGCTTTCTTTTTAAGATGTCCACTCGGGCTTATCTCGATCATGCCGCTTCCGGCCTTTTAAGGGAGAAAGCTCAGGCCGCTTGGCTTGAGTTGAGCGGTGAAGCCTACGCCAACCCTTCTGCTTCCCATCAAGAAGGGCGCAAGGCAAAAGCGGCCTTGACCCGTTTGCGCAAGCAGGCTGGAGAACTCCTCGGTCGCAAGGCAAGGGAGCTGATTTTTACCAGTGGCGGTACGGAAGCGAATAACGCCGCTTTGCGGGGTTATGCCGGGGCCAGGCCGAGCGCGCGGATTTTTTTCAGTCCCCTGGAGCATCCCTCGGTGAGCGCGACTTTAGAGCGGATTGCCCAAAGAGGGCCAAACCCGGTTGTTTCAATTGCGGTGAAACCCGATGGAGTCTTCGATCTTGCCGATTTGCGACAAAGGGAGTTTCACTCCGGTGATTTGGTGGTACTGCAAGCGGTGAACAACGAAACCGGTATTCTTCAACCCCTCGAAGAAACGGCAAAATGGGTACACGCTCAAGGGGGCCGGCTCTTTTGTGACGCGGTGCAGGCAAGCTGTACCTTGGATTTAGCGGCGCTTTTATCGGTTTGCGATCTCTTTAGTCTTTCTTCCCATAAGTTTGGCGGCCCAAAAGGGGTCGGCCTTTTAGGGGTAAATGAGGGGGTGGATTTCATTCCCGATTTACTGGGGGGCCAACAAGAAGCAGGTAGGCGGGCGGGCACGGAAACCCTCCCCGGGGTGGCGGGAATGCTGGTTGCCTTAATCGAGGCGCAAGCGACTTGGCCTAAGCGGGCCCAAAAAGATCAAACCCTGTGGGAGCATTTTGCCAAGGGGCTCCAAGCTCAACCGGCCTGTTTACAGATTTTAGGGACTCAGTCAGCCCATTCGCCTCATATTTTTGCCGCTTTATTTGCGAGCCCAGCCGATGAACTCTTGATGCAACTCGACTTAAAGGGCGTCAGCGCCTCCAGCGGGAGCGCCTGCCAAGTCGGCAACCCCGAGCCGAGTCCGGTTTTACTGGCCATGGGGATTCAGCCTGAACAAGCTCGGGGGCTGGTACGCTTTTCCTTTGGGCCGGAAACCGGTCTTGCCGAGGTCGATTTGGCCTTGCGGGCGATGGGAGAGATTTATGGCTAAGGTGGTTGTGGCCATGAGCGGCGGAGTGGATTCCAGTCTAGCGGCCGCCTTGATGAAAGAAGCGGGTCATGAGGTGATTGGAATTATGCTCAAGCTCTGGGCGGAAGAAGGTTGCCGCAGCAATCGCTGCTGTACCCCCGAATCGGTCGAAGACGCGGAACTCATCGCGGATCAGCTTTCCATTCCCTTTTTTGTACTCGATTACAAACAAAACTTTAAACAACAGGTGGTGGACCCCTTTGCTCAGGGTTACGCAGAAGCCTTAACCCCCAACCCCTGTATTTTGTGCAATCAAAAGATTCGCTTTGGCCGGCTTTTGGAAGAAGCGATGAAACTCGGCGCGGAAAAGCTGATCACGGGGCATTACGCGATTGTGAGGGAAGAGCGGGGGCGGTTTCGTCTTTTTCGTGGGGTGGATGCCGGCAAAGACCAAAGCTATGTTTTGTATCGGCTGAACCAAAACCAATTGAGCCATGTGGCTTTTCCCTTAGGGGAAATGACCAAGGTCCAATGCCGTGAAATGGCTTCAGAGCGGGGCTTGAGCAGCGCTGATCGCCCCGATAGTCAAGATCTCTGCTTTGTGGGGGATGGAGACTATCGCGACTTTTTAAGGCGCCAAGGGGGGAGGAGTCTGCCCGGGAACATGGTTGACCCGCAGGGGAATATCGTGGGGCGGCATCAAGGCTTGGATCATTACACGGTGGGGCAGCGCCGGGGATTGGGGCTCTCGCTGCCCGAACCCTATTATGTATTGGCTTTGGAAGGGGAACCAAACCGATTGATTGTAGGCCCGCAGCCCTATCGTGGGCAAAAGGAAATTTTCGTTCAGGGGATGCATTATATAGCGGATCCCTCCCCTCTTTCTCCCATTGAGGTTCAGGTAAAGATTCGCTATACTTCTTCTTCCAGGCCCGCGATTTTGATCCCTCTTCAGAATCAACGAGCCGCCGTGACCTTTACCCAATCCGTTTTCTACCCGGCACCGGGTCAGTCTTTGGTATGCTACCAAGGTGACGAGGTGCTTGGCGGCGGATTCATTGAAAAACAAGTATGGACCCACTCGCAGTAATTCAGGGGCAAATCGCGGCCCAACCCATGTTTTGGCTTGTTTTGGTTTTTTCTTATCTTTTAGGAAGCATCCCCTTTGGCTTGGTGATCACGAGGGTTTTTCTGGGTTTTGATGTGCGCTCTCAGGGGAGCGGCAATATCGGCATGACCAATGTAATGCGGACAGCGGGCAAATGGCCGGGAATCGCCACCTTTTTGCTGGATTTTTTCAAGGGATTGGTTGCGGTCACGCTTCCTGTAATCTTGGGGTTCCCCCTGGTTTTGGTCTCGATTTGCGGGGTCGTGGTCGTGTTGGGGCATACCCGTTCTGTTTTTTTACGGTTTCAGGGGGGCAAGGGGGTGGCAACCAATTTCGGGGTCTGGGCCGGGCTGGATTGGCGTATTTTTGTCGGCTCCGCCGCGCTGTGGTTGGTGGTATTTTTATTTAAAAAAATCTCCAGCCTTTCGGCACTCGCTTCCCTGTTTGCCATGCCGCTTTTAGCCTACTTGTTTTGGCAGTACGCAACGCTGTTTTGGACCGCTACCTTGCTGTCACTCTACATTATCGCTTTACATCGCGCGAACATCCTTCGCCTCCTTAAGGGGGAAGAGGGAAAACTCAAGGCCAAGGAGGAGGGATGAACGCCAGTTCGGTCACTTGGCTCAAAGACAAGCGCAATCGCCGTTTACCCATCCAAAGCTGGATTCCAAAAGAGCCTCGGTTCCAACTCACCCTGGTTCATGGATTGGCAGAACATCGTGGTTGTTATTTAAAGTGGTTTAGCCAACTCAACGCATTGGGGATAGCGGTGCATTCCTTGGACCTTCCCGGTCACGGTCTTGCCGAAGGGGTGCGGGGGCATATCTACTCTCTGCAGGATTATATTGATTGCTTAGAGCAACTTCGGACCGAAAATCCTCACTTTATTGAGTCTCTCCCCTCTTTTGTCTTTGGTCACAGTATGGGGGGGTTGATTGCCAGCCATTATATGCAGCAAAACCCGGGGAACTTTCTCGGAATGATCCTCTGTAGCCCCTTGTGCGGTTTTGACTGCTTGCATGGGGCGGTCGCGCGGCTTGTCGCCAAGTACTTGATGCGCAAAGACCCCAGTATGCCGGTGCCGAAGCCCCCTGGGTTTGATGCCTTATCTCGCGATCCGGCAATGCGGCAGGTTTATTTGACCGATCCCTTGCGGGTCCTGGTGCTTTCTCCAGCGCATTATTTGCAGATGTTGGATTGGTCGGCGGAGATTCAGAGGGTTGCCCCGGATATTCAAACCCCCAGCTTGGTTTTTATGGCCGATAAGGATAAAGTTGTTTCTCCTAGAGCGATTCAAACCTTTTACCAAAAACTCGGTTCCCCTGATAAGAGTTTGGTGGTCTTCACTTATGCCTTTCATGAAATTATACAAGAACGGGAAAAAGAGGAACTCACCCCGATTTTACTTAATTGGGTTGAGCAACATAGTCCACCTCAAAAGCTCTGAAAAGATTATTTTTGCTTCCCGCAAGCCCGCAAAGTGACGCGCCACTTGAAAAGAGGCGCTTTTTGAGTTGAAGAGAGTTGATTTGAGTGATATTTGACCTAAATTCCAGGTTTCCCCCCATGCAATCTAAATATTTCCTGCAATCTCGAGAGGAATGGCTTTCCAAGAGATTTGATGAGCTTCTTGCCTTTACGCCTAAAAGCGATAAAAACCAGCAGGTTTATACTCAAGCCTTTTTGTCTCGTCTTCCTTTAGAGCTCTTGGCGCGCCTTCCCTTAGCGGAATTGGCGAAACTGATTCAAGCTCGGTTTGATTTTTTTGCCTCCACTCGACAAAAGCAGGGATACCGAATACAAGATTCTCTTTATGAAGGTTCTGGGGTGATGAATGGGTTGATTTTAGATATTTGCCTGCCAGACCGGCCTTTTTTAATTGATAGTCTCTTTGAATATCTCTACCGGCAAGGGTTTCATCTTTATTTATTGGCGCACCCTATTTTAGAACTACAATTTTCTTCCCAGGGTGAATTGCGGAGCTTTGCTGGAGGGCAGCCCTACTGCTACATTACGGTCATTTTAAATCACTTTCAAGAAGAGCAGCGACAAGATTTATTTGCGCACCTTCGTTTCTTGTTTGAAGCGGTTAATAAGGTGACAGACGACTTTAGCGCAATGGTTCAGGTAATTGAGAATCAAGCGAAACAAAATGCCGCTGAGGGGAATGAAAAAGCCCATGAACGAAGCTTGTTTTTTAAATGGCTCTTAGATCATAACGCTATTTTATTGGGTAGCTGCGTGATGAATGTAAAAAAAATATCCAACCCTGCTTGGGAGGATGTTGAAGAAGCCTTAGGTTGGATTCAGGTAAAACAACAAAAAAAAGAGCCCCATTACCCCGCCCTATTGGCGAAGTATGCCCGTTTTTATCTGGCCAGTGGTTTGAGGCTCAATCTCTTTGAAATGCTGGAGACCTCGATCATTCACAAGTCGGATCAAATTCAATTGATTCTTGTTTTTGAGGGAAAAGAGCGGGTGCGTTTTTTTCAATTGCAATTTACTACGCAAAGCCAACGAACCGACGCGGTATCCATTCCCATTGCGAGGAATAAGGTCGCTCATGTCATCCAACAATTCACGGGACAGGGGTCAAATCATTTGCATAAAGAGCTGAAAGACTATTACAGTTTTCTCCCCAAAAACGAATTGTTTCGTCTTGATCGAGCCGAGTTGTTGCGGCTGGCAGAGCAATTGCAATTTTATCGAGAATTTAAGCAGGTGCGCCTTTACGCTTATCATCTTCCAGAGCGGAAATATTTACGCCTTACCTTTTGTTTGAGCGCAAAGCATTTTAGCCCCAGCCTTTTTGCGACGATCCAAGAGACCTTGACCTCTTATTTCCATGAAGAAGGAGAGATCCAATACACCTTGCAGTTTGGCCGAAATGTATATTGTTATTTTGTGTACTGGTATGAAAACTCGATGATTTTAGACCGGTTGGACGAGGTTGAGCAAGAGGTTCAGCGTGAAACGGCCAATTGGGGGGAGGATTTTTTAGAACAACTCAGTTTTTTATCCTTAAATGAAGGGGCGCATTTTCATCATCGTTATGCCAATGCCTTTAATGGTCATTATCGCGCTATCTTTAGTCCTGATCAGGCGATTGCGGATATTCGCTGTTTAGAGCGGCTTTTTACGCAAAAGGATCATCAATTGGACCTGCGCTTCAAGCAGGGTGCCCCGGAGCGTTGCACCCTATTGCTCTATTCGCTGAATAAGTATCCACTTGCCTATTTGATGCCCTATCTCATCAACCTCACCTTAACCGTAGAGGATGAAAACACCTTTGAAATTACTACAAAGCAAGGGATGGCCTATCTTTATTCCTTTGAAGTGATAGAGGAAAGTTCAAGCCACAGCAAGGAAAAAGGCTTTGTTCAGCGGCTCGCTGAATTGATGCGTGCCCTTTTAAATGAGCAGGCGGAAAATGATCCGCTCAACGGATTGATTTATAAGGCGGGGTTTTCCTTAAAAGAAATCAATCTTATCATAACCTACCGCAATTATCTAATGCAACTAAAAAGCCCCTTTATCACGGCATCGGTAAATCGGGTTTTGCTGCAATATCCCGAGTTCGCAAAATGCCTCAAAGAGTATTTTTTGGCTCTATTTGGCCAGAGCAGGCGATTAAATGAAGGAGAAGTCAACAGTTGGTTTGTTAAATTGACAGAAGCGACTTTCAAGATGAAAACCCACAGTGAAGATGGAATTGCCCGCTATTTAGTCAATTTAGTCCAATCCACGCTGCGCACAAATTATATGACCCTGACACCGGGCTTGGGGATGGCCATTAAAATAGAAAGCGGTAA